>NZ_CP041635.1:0-693769 GCF_014522285.1 Mycetocola sp. JXN-3 | reverse complement strand
GCATCCGGGCGAGGTCCTGTGCCTGGTGGGAGAATCCGGTTCGGGCAAGAGCCTCACGATGCTCGCCGTGCTGGGGCTGCTGCCCCCGGGGGTCGAGGTGACCGGCGGCCAGATCCTGGTGGACGGGATCGACGTCGCGGGCCTGGACGACAACGAACTGCGGGTGCTGCGCGGCGGCCGGGTCGGCATGGTGTTCCAGGATCCGATGACCGCGCTCAACCCGGTCAAGCGGGTCGGGAACCAGGTCGCCCGAGCCGTGAAGGTGCACCAGCCCACGCTCTCCACCGCCGAGACCCGAGTCCGCGCCGCCGAGCTGCTGGAACAGGTCGGGGTGCGCGATGCCGCCGAACGCGCCCGCGCTTATCCGCACCAGTGGTCCGGCGGCATGCGCCAGCGCGCGGTGATCGCTATGGCCATCGCCAATAATCCCGGACTGCTGATCGCCGACGAGCCCACCACCGCGCTGGATGTGACCGTGCAGGCGCAGATCATGCGGGTGCTCGCCGAGGCCCGCCGCGACACCGGGGCCGCCCTGGTGATGATCACCCACGACCTGGGCCTGGTCGCCCAGGTGGCCGACCGGATCTGCATCATGCGCTCGGGCGAGATCGTCGAGCAGGGCAGCGTCTGGGATATCTTCGATCGCCCAGACCACCCCTATACCCGGATGCTGCTGAGCTCGATCCTGGGCGTTCCCACCACCAATCCCGAGGGAGTTTCGGCATGAGCGACACCGCCACCAGCACCGGACCGATCGAACATCTGACCCGGACCCCGGTCGCCACCGATGCCCCGGTGGTCCTGGAGGTCGCCGACCTCGCGGTGACCTTCCGCGGCTCGGGCCGCCGCCGCGAACCCGTGCGCGCGGTGGACGGCGTGAGCCTGACCCTGCACCGCGGCGAAACCCTGGGCCTGGTTGGCGAATCCGGCTCCGGCAAGTCCACGCTGGTGCGCACCCTGTTCGGGCTAAACGCTCCCACCCGCGGGAGCATCCGCATCCTCGACCAGGACCCCAATGCGCTGAACGGCCGAGACTTGCGCCGCCTGCGCAACCGCATGCAGATGGTGTTCCAGGACCCCTACTCCTCGCTCAACCCGCGCCTCACGACCCACGACATCGTGGCCGAGCCGCTGCGGCTGATGGGGCGCTACGACCGCAGCCGGGTGATCCAGCTGCTCGCGGATGTGGGCCTCGGCGAGGACGTGCTGGGCCGTCGCCCGGCACAGTTCTCCGGCGGCCAGCGCCAGCGCATCGGCATCGCCCGCGCGCTCGCGCTCAACCCCGAGATCCTGGTGCTGGATGAGCCGGTGTCGGCGCTGGATGTGTCGGTGCAGGCGCAGGTGATCAACCTGCTGATCCGGTTACAGGAGCAGCACGGGCTCTCCTACCTCTTTATTGCCCACGATCTCTCGGTGGTGCGCCACCTCTCCGACCGGATCGCCGTCATGCGCGCCGGGCAGATCGTGGAGACCGGACCCGCCGAGCGCGTGTTCCACCATCCCGAGGATGCGTACACCCGCGAGCTGCTCGCGGCGATCCCGATCCCCGATCCGCACCGTCGCGGTGCGTTGACCGGGGCGATCCCCACGCCGAACCCGGGCACCGCCGGCCCGCGTCCCGGAACACTCGGCCTCGCCGATTCCCGACGCGACGGTTCCGCCGGCCCGCTCTCCTCGGCCGCCTAGACTCCCCACCCCACCCGCACCACCGATCCCTGAAATGAGTACCGCAATGAGACGTTCCCTCACTGCCACCCTGGCACTCTCGGTTGCCGCGACCCTGCTGCTGGCCGGTTGCTCGGCCGGCGCCGCCGGAGGCTCCGCCGATCACACGCTGACCATCGGCCAGGTGGCCGAGCCGGAGAAGTCGCCGGATCCCATCATGGACGGCTCCCTGGCCGGCTACAACTACTACTACAACGAGTTCGACCAGCTGACCCAGCTCAGCGCCGACGGCGAGCTGACCCCGCGCCTGGCCACCAAGTGGACCCCGAACGCCGACTTCACCACCTGGACCTTCACGATCCGCACCGACGCCAAGTTCAGCAACGGCGACCCGGTCACCGCCGAGGATGTGGCCTACACCTACAACAAGATCCTCGCCTCCCCCGACTCGGACAACCTCGGCTACATGGAAACGCTGAAGGCCGTGCGGGCCACCGCCAAGGACACCGTCGAGTTTGACCTCAACGCCCCCTTCTCGCCGTGGCCCTCGATCACCACCGCGATCTCGATCGTCCCCGAGAAGGTCTACGAGAAGCTCGGCTCGGACGGGTTCGCCAAGGCCCCGGTGGGCAGCGGACCGTTCAAGTTTGAAAGCTACACCCGCGGCGTGAACTACACGATGGTTGCAAACCCCGACTACTGGGGCAAGGCCCCCGAAACCAAAAAGGTGGTGTTCCAGACCGTCGGAGATGAGGATGCCCGCCTCAACGGTGTAATCTCCGGCAGCCTCGATATCGCGCTGATCTCCCCCAACCAGGCCACCGGCTTCAACGCCCCCGGGGCCTCGGTCAAGAGCCGCACCGGCAACGGTTCGGTGTTCCTCGGCATCAACTCCACCGCGGGGGTGCTCGCCGATGCCAAGGTGCGTCAGGCCATCTCGCTGGCCATCGATGAGAAGTCGCTGGTGTCCAAGGTCCTCTCGGGCAGTGGCACCGCCAACGACCAGGTCATCGCCCCCTCGGTCGCCGGTTATGTCAAGGATGCGGCCACCCACGAGTTCGACCCGGAAAAGGCCAAGTCGCTGCTCGCCGAGGCCGGATATAAGGGTGAGAAGATCACCTTCCAGTACGCGACCAGCGGCCGCATCCCGCTCTCCTCGAACGTGGCTCAGGCGATCCAGGGCTACCTCAAGGCCGTGGGCCTGAACATCGAGCTCGCCGGGACCGATCAGGCCACCCTGTCCTCGATCATCTACTCCACCGTGAATGCCGCCGGCATCTACCTCAACACCTGGGCACCCTCGACCCTGGATGGTGACATGCCCGTCACCAACCTATTCGCCGGTGGCCAGAACGACTACGCCAAGGATGCCGCCGCCAAGGATCTGGTGCTCAAGCAGCGCACGGTTTCCGGCGACGAGCGCACGGCGGTCTTCGCCCAGCTGCATAAGCTGAACGTGGAACAGGCCCACATCATCGGGCTCTACACCCCGAACACCGACTATGCGGTCCGCGACGGCATCACCTGGAAGCCTCGCGCCGACGGCGAGTTCGTGATCGCCGACATCACCTATGCGAAGTGAGTGACATGACAACCGCCCTGCTGATTACCAACGTGCGTCCCTGGGGTGCCGAAACCACCGATGTGCTGCTTTCGGGCGGAGTGATCGTGGCGGTCGGGGCCGAGGTCGCCACCCATCCCTCGGCCCCCACGGCCGAGATCCTGGACGGCGAAAACCGCCTGCTGGTTCCCTCCTTCTCCGACACCCACGTGCACCTGGACTCGACCCGGCTGGGCCTGCCCTTCCGCCCCTACTCGGGCGAACCCGGACGAGACGGACGCATCTACAACGACCGCGCCAACTGGCGCTCGGCCGAGAAGTCGGTGACCGAGCGGGCAACCTATACGCTCGAGCGGATGATCGCCCACGGTGCCACCCGGGTGCGCTCCCACGCCCAGGTGGATGCCGACTCGGGCCTGGAGAAGTTCGCCGGGGTCCTGGCTGCCCGCGAGGCCTATGCGGACCGGGCGGACGTGGAGATCGTGGTGTTCCCGCAGGTCGGGATCCACCGCGAGCCCGGCGTCCCCGAGCTGATGTCCGAGGCGCTGCGCTCGGGTGGCAACCTGGTGGGCGGGATCGACCCGTGCGAGATCGACCGCGATCCGGTCCGCCACCTCAACACCGTGTTTGAGCTCGCCGAGCGTCACGGCGCGGGCGCGGACATTCACCTGCACGAGGCCGGACTGCTGGGCCTGTTCTCGATGGACCTGATCTTCGAGCGGGTGCGCGCGCTGAGCATGCAGGGTCAGGTCTCGATCTCGCACGCCCCGGCGCTCGGCAGCGGGCTGCCGCAGGTGGACAAAGCCCTCGAACAGATCGCCGAGCTGGACATCGCGATCACCCACATTGCCCCCTCGGGTGGCGGCTGGGTGCTGCCGCTCGAGCGGATGGCCGCCGCGGGCATTCGCGTGGGCCTGGGCATGGACGGTCAGCGCGACTACTGGTCGCCCTACGGTAACGCGGACATGCTGGACCGCACCTGGCAGCTGGCGTTTGTGCAGAACTACAACCGCGACGAGCAGATCGAAAACGCGCTGGAACTGGCAACCTGGGGCGGGGCGCGGGTCATCAACCGTGAGCTGGGCGCCGCCGGGACCGGACGTCCCGGCGTGGCCGTGGGTGACCCGGCCGAGCTGGTGCTGGTCACCGGCGAAACCCCGACCTCGGCGGTCATGGATCGTCCGGCGATCGGCCGAGTGGTGATTCACGCGGGACGCGTGGTCGCCCGAGACGGCGAGCTGTGCTGAGCAACCTGCTGCCGACGATCCTCGTGGTGAACTGCAATACCGATGAGCAGGTCACCGCGGGGATCGCCCGCACCGCGCAGGCGGCCGCGCGCACCTCGGTGGTGCGCGCGGTGCAGCCCACCTGGGGTCCCACCTCCGCCGAGGGGTACCTGGAAAGCTATCTCAGCGCGGCCGCGGTAATCGAGCGGGTCGCCCAGGAGCGCACCTACGATGCGGTGGTGCTCGCCGGATTCGGGGAGCACGGACGCGAGGGGGTGCGCCAGCTGGCGAACGTTCCGGTGGTGGACATCACCGAGGCGGCGGTCTTCACCGCTTGCCTTATTGGGCACCGTTTCGGCGTGGTGACCACGCTGGAATCCACGCTCGCCGGGATCACCGACACGATCGAGCTGATCGGCCTCTCGGGCCGCTCGGCGGGCGTGCGCGCCTCGGGAATCCCGGTGTCGCATGCGGGGGCGGCCGGTGCTCGAACATCGGAAACGAGCACGGTTGCAGCCTCAGCGGCGGGAATGCTCCCGGCATCTCAATCGGTTCCGACCTCGCAGGCGCGTGTGCTTCCGGCTTCGGAGGCCAACACTCACCGAGCCTCGGTGTCCCTCACGGATCCCGGCCTGGATGCGCTGGAGCGCGAGTCTCGGGTTCTGCTGGATGCTGGAGCCGACGTGATTGTGCTCGGCTGCGCGGCCTTCGGAGGGCTCGATCGGCGCCTGTCCGAACGCCTGGGCGGCGTCCCGGTGGTGGACGGGGTGGGCCAGGCCGTGCGCCTGGCCGAAACCCTGCTCTCCGCCGGTCTCTCCACCAGCAAGCACGGCCCGTTCGCTCCCCCACGCGCCAAGGTGTGGACCGAGCGCACCCTCCCGCTGCCGGCCAAAATCAGCCGGCCGGGAGTCTAGCCCGGCATCAACGACACCGCGACACAGACGGCACCGCGATCCGCTCGGATCGCGGTGCCGTCTTGCTATTCGGCGGCGAGAGCGCCGAGGGGCGATGCCCGCCTGGCCGCAACCACCGGAATCAGGGTTGCCGCGCCGAGAAGGATCAGCCCGACCCCGGCAAGGACCGCAATCGGGATCAGATCAATACTGACGCCCGGTGCACCGGCCAAGAGTGCAACAAGAACCGTGGCGGTGATGACGGCCACGGCCGCCAGGATCATCGCCGTCACCACGTAGATGACCGACTCCCAGAAGGCCGTCGCGACGTGGGTGCCGGGGGTTGCACCGGCCGAATCCAGCAGCGCCCGTTCCCTCCGGCGATCCCCATTGGTGATGTAAACCGCGGAGGCCGAGGCCACCAGGGAGATCAGAAGCGGGCCGCCAAACATCAGCAGAATCTCTCTCGGGTCCAAACCGTACTGGGCCGCGTCTGCCCCCGCAGCGGTAGCCAGGGTGTTTCCGGCGCTATAGACACCGGCGACAAGGCCCATGGCGAGCATCAGCGGGCTGATTGCCGAGGTGGTAAGCCCCACCCGATACTGGGCGGCATTTCGTGCGAGATACCACGAGCTACTCGCGGTCGCCGGGATCGCCCGCGTCCAGAGGGAAATCACCGCCGGGTACAGCACGGGGGCGGCAATCACGCAGGCAACCAGCAACAGCGGCGCAAAAAATGGCGCGTTTGTCGCGACACTGGACAGGGATTCACCGGACCGCGTGACCGCGATCCCCACCGTCACCCCACACAGAACCACGGCAAGTCCCACTCGGATCCACTGGACAATGCCGCCGGGCGCTTCCGGCTCTCGCAGAATCTGGACCGGCGACGTCCGCGATGCTCGGCGCGCTCCGCCGAGACCTGACAGCCCCACAAACAGGATCGTGCAGGCCGCGGCCACGAGTGCCGCCCATGGCTGAATAGACACCTGCGCCGTTGCTGGGTCGGCCCAGACACTCAACACGTATCGGAAAACGGGGGTGAATATCCAGGTCCCGATCAGCGCCCCCAGTGCCGAACCCACGGTCGCCGTGACCAGGATCTGCGCGGAAAAGGTCCAGTACACCGCGCGCGGGCTGAACCCGATCAGTTGCCACAGCGCGATCTGGCGTCGCTGCACGGTGACCACAAGGTTTGAGGTACTTCCGATCACCACGATGCCGGCGACCACGGTGAAAAACACCACGGCTACCGAGGTTGCGGCGATGAGTGCGCCCAGATCCCCGGGGTTAGCAACCGCCGAGGTCAGCGTATAGGCGACGTAGGTGAAGGCGGCCGCGACGGCCGCCGATACGGCAGCCAGTCCCACCCACACGCGGTACCCACGGATCACATCGGCGAAAATAAGCGCGATCACGCGGTTACCGTCGACGTGGCCGGCGGAAGTGTTATCGAGGCGAAGATGTCCTCCACGGTGGGCCGCACCAGCTCACGCTGGATGCGCCCATCGCGCAGGACCAGAACCCGGTCCGCGCGCGCGGCCGCTTCCATATCATGGGTTACCATCACCACAGCGGTTCCCGACGCCGCTGCCTGCTGAAGCAGATCCAGCACCACCGCACCCGAGCGGCTATCCAGGGCACCGGTGGGTTCATCGGCAAAGACAACCCGGGGTTGGGCTGCCAGCACCCGGGCAATGGCGACACGTTGCTGTTGCCCTCCCGACAGCTCGGCGGGACGGTGCGAACCCCGCCCACCCAGACCCACCTGATCGAGGAGGACGTCCACGGCCGGCCGATCCACTCGCTTTCCGCTCAGCCGAGCGGGCAGCGCGACGTTCTCACGCACGGTGAGCGAGGCCACCAGGTTATAGGCCTGAAAAATGAACCCCACACTGTCTCGTCGAAGTTTCGCGAGGCGGGCGCGGCTCAGCCCCCGCAGCGGCACACCCATCAGGCTGATCTCACCCGTGTTTGCCGGTTCCAGACCGGCGAGGCAATACAGCAGGGTGGATTTGCCCGATCCACTGGGGCCAACCAGCGCGATAAATTCGCCCGGGAGCACACGAACATCCACGTCCGAAATCACGGGAACGGCTGGATTTCCCCGCCGGGCAGGAAAGGTTTTACCGACGCCTCTGGCGTCTAGAACCGGCGTCTTCGCCGAAGCATTCTCATTTTGCACACAGATATTTTCACACAAACACTCAGGCGAGAAGGCTGCGGCACCGCGCCGCCCCCGAACGATCAGGCAGCCCGTGTGCCGAGCTCACCGGCCAGGCGATGGACCCGAAACTTCACCCCTGGTTCAGCGTCTGCGCACCCGCCCGCTGGGAGCCGAGTCCTCGGTGATTTCGGCGCCGTGCAGCCAGACCCGCTCAACCACGCCGTGCAGGGTGCGGCCGTCAAAGGCCGAGATCTTGTTGCGGTGGGCGAGGTGTTCGGCGTGCACGGTGAACGCGGCGTCGGGGTCGAAGGCGATCAGGTGGGCGCGGTTGCCGACCCTGATGCTGCGCTCTCCGCCGAGCTCTCCACCAGCAAGCACGGCCCGTTCGCACCCCCACGCGCCAAGGTCTGGACCGAGCGCACCCTCCCGCTGCCGGCCAAAATCAGCCGGCCGGGGGTGTAAAAACCATGCCCCCGAGATCACGCACGTTCTCTTGTGCGACGGTGATCAGCGACATACACTGATCGCGAAGAGCAGCAGACAGGATCTGCTCGCCACTACGGTAAGAGCCCCACAGCGTGGGGCTCTTACTTTATCTGCGACAATGCACGTGCGCTATGACCGCGCCAGCGCGCCCAGCTTGTCCGGGTTGCGCACCAGGTAGACGGCGCTGACCCGGTCCCGGTCGGATTCGACCAGGGCCACCAGATCCACCCGGTCCCCGCTCCAGACGATGACCGCGGGCATGCCGTTGACCGAGGCCGGTTCGATCCGCATGTCCGGCAGCGGTTTTTGGGCGATCCCCAGCAGGAAGCGAACGATATTCTCGGCCCCCAGCACGGGCTTTCGGGCCGCGGAGACGCGTCCGCCACCATCGGAGAGCAGCACCGCACCCGGGGCCAGCACATCCATCAGGGACTGCACGTCTCCGCCCTGCAGCGCGGTCAAGAAGCGGTCGGCGACGGCGCGCTGCCGCCGCGTATCCACGTCGAACCGCGGCCGTCGGGCGCGCACGTGTGCCCTGGCCCGGCTGGAAATCTGACGCACGGCCACCACCGATTTCTCGGTGGCCTCGGCGATCTCCGCATACGGGAAGTCGAACACCTCCCGCAGCACAAACACCGCCCGCTCCTCCGGGGACAGGGTTTCCAACACCACCAGCATCGCGAAGGACAGCGATTCGCCAAGCTCCGCGTGATCGGCCACATCGGGGGTGGTGAGCAGCGGCTCGGGCAGCCACGGTCCGATGTAATCCTCCCGCCGGCGCTGGGCGGCGCGCAGCGCGTTGAGGGCCTGACGCGTCACGATCTTGGCCAGATAGGCCCGTGGATTCTCGATTGCCGACCGGTCCGCCGCCGACCAGCGTAGAAAACTCTCCTGCACCACGTCCTCGGCCTCGACCGCCGAGCCGGTGATCTCATAGGCGATCGTGAACAGCAGCGATCGATGTTCGGCAAATACCTCCGTGCCACTCATCGCGCTACCGGGTGGGGGTGAGCCGGGGGCCGCGGGGCCAGCCGAAGGAACCGCTGCGGCGCCGTTCGCCCCGCAGCCACGACAGCGTCATCCCACATACCCGTTCCTTTGTGATGCCCGCGAGTCGGCCCCGCAGGATGAAACGTCGCGGCCGATCATCGGCGTGCAGCGTCTGAATTAGCCCGGATGTACGGCCCAGGCTGATGCAGGCGATCATATACCCGATCGAGAGCGGGGCCCGTTCCTTCCCCGTGAGCAACGCGATGATGTTCTGGGCCGCGTGTGCGCCGAGCGGCAGCGCCGACGCACAGCTCATCCGCAGGTGGCCGGCGACCTTCCGCGGGGCCAAGATCGCATCCCCCGCACCAAAGATGTTTGGGTAGCGCGGGCAGGACAGGGTCTCGTCCACCAGGAGTCGGCCAAACTCGTCCACGGGGAGGCCGCTGAGACTCGCCAGCTCGGGGACGCCGAATCCACCGGTCCAGACCGTACATACCGAGTCCAGGGTGCGCCCATCCGCGGTCACCAACGCCGAGTCCTCGCAGCGCTGCACGGTCGTGTGAGTGAGCGTCTCGATCCTCAGCGCCGCGAGTTTGGTGGCGATCGTCCGCTGTCCGGCCGCCGAGAGGTTCGCGCCGATCTCGCCGCGGGAGATCAGCCGGATGCGCAGTCGCGGATAGGCCTCGGCGATTTCGGTGGCTGCTTCGATCCCGGTCGCGCCCGCCCCCACCACGCTGACGGTCGCCCCGACGTCCAGGGCCGACAGGCGCGCGTGCAGCCGTCGCGCTTCCTCGGGATCCCGCAGCCCATATGCCCCCGACGGCACGGATTCGGCGGGCTGGGTACTGCCCACGGCATAGAGCAACACGTCATAGTCCAGCGTGGGTTCCCCGGAGGCCAGGTGGACCCGACGCCGTTCCGGGTCGATGCGCACCGCGGTGCCCTCGATCAGCTCGGCATCGGCGTGCAGCAGCGAGCGCATCGGGACGGTGGCCGACTCCCGGGTGCCCGCGGCGAGCTCGTGCAGCCGGATCCGCTCAACAAACTCGGGCCGGCGATTCAGCACGCTCACGCGCACCGATCCCGATAGTTCCGGGCTTCCGGCGAGCCTGTTGGCCGCCATCACCCCGGCATATCCGGCACCGATAATGACCACTCGGGTGGGCGCTGACATGGGGAGTCCTCTCGTTCACAAACGGTTTCAGACATAGGACACCGCTCCTGCCCAAAGTGTGACAGCCCGTCCCAGGGCCCGAGGTCAGCCCCGCCGTTGCTCCCGCCCCGCGCGCGGCATCAGCCTGGCCGACACACACGCCGAAAGGTCCGAGGTCAGCCCCGCCGGCGCACCTGCCCGCCGGGGGCCGAGTCCTCGGTGATTTCGGTGCCGTGCAGCCAGACCCGCTCAACCACGCCGCACAGGGTGCGACCGTCAAAGGCCGAAATCTTGTTGCGGTGGGCGAGGTGTTCGGCGTGCACGGTGAACGCGGCGTCGGGGTCGAAGGCGATCAGGTGGGCGCGGTTGCCCACCGCGATGCTACCCACGTCGTTCAGCCCCACCAGCCGGGCCGGGGCCTCGGCGAGCAGGCGGATGACCCGCTCGAGCGGCATCCCGAACTCGCGCGCCGCGGTCCACACCACCGGCAGCTCAACCTCAAGTCCCGAGACCCCGCCCCAGGCGACCCGGAAGTCGCCGTCGCCGCGGCGCTTCTGCTCGATCGTGCTGGGTGAGTGGTCCGAGGCGATCGTGTCGATGGTCCCATCGATCAGGGCTGCCCAGAGCGCCGCCCGGTTTCCCGCGTCGCGGATCGGCGGGCAACACTTAAACTCGGTGCCCCCGGCGGGCACGTCCTCGGCGCTGAGCCCCAAATAGTGCGGGCAGGTTTCCACGGTCAGGCGCAGGCCCGCAGCCTTAGCGGCGCGGATCTGATCCAGCGCGCTCGCCGCCGACAGGTGCAGGATGTGGGCCCGCCCGCCCGTGCGCTCCAGCCCCTCGATGACCATGCGGATCGCGTCCCGCTCGGCCTCCTCCGGGCGCGAGCGGAGAAATTCCGGATAGCCGCCATCCACGGATTCGGGCTGGGCGTCGAGCACCGCCGGGGATTCGGCGTGCACGATCAGCAGCGCATCGTCCTCGGCGAGCGCCGCCAGCACGGTGTTCAGCTCGGGCTCGGTCAGATGCCCAAACTCGTCGATCCCCGAGGGGGCCAAAAACGCCTTGAATCCAAACACCCCGGCCTCGTGCAGCGGACGCAGGTCGGCCCCGTTTTCGGGGACCGCACCGCCCCAGAAGCCGACGTCCACCCGGAGCTGCGGGATCGCCGCGGCCAGCTTTTCCTCCAGCGCGGCCACCGTGGTGGTGACCGGGATCGAGTTCAGCGGCATGTCGAGCAGGGTCGTGACCCCGCCGCGGGCGGCCGCACGGGTCGCCGAGTCAAAGCCCTCCCACTCGGTGCGTCCGGGTTCGTTGACGTGGACATGGGTGTCCACGAGTCCCGGAAGCAGCACCTGGCTGGCCGGCAGGGTGATACCGGGCAGCGTGGAGTCTGGCTCCGTATCGAGGGCGGTGATCGCGGTGATGCGGCCGCCGGACACGTGCACGCTCGCCGGGCGCAGCACCCCGTCGATCAGGGCACGCTCGGCGTGGATGACGAGGTCGGGGAGGTGGGGTGTGGGGGACATCGAGGCTCCATCCAATTTGGGGCGGTGAGGGGGAACGTGGAGACGTGAATCTAGCGGGCGTATTCCTCGGCAAACGCCTGGATCGCCGCGGTCAACGCCTCCAGCGCGACCTCGATATCGGCATCGAGCACGCTCTCATCGGGATGGTGGCTGATGCCCTCGTTGCCGCAGCGCACAAACAGCATGGCCACATCGGTGATCGTGGCAATGGCCAGGCCATCGTGTCCGGCCCGGCTCCAGATCGGGGCGGGCACCGGGGCGGCGGTGGCCCGGGCGATCCCGGTTTCCACGGCGGCGCGCAGCGCGGGGGCACAGGTGACCGCGTCGGCCCGGTAGGTTTCGGTGCACTCGAATATCACCCGGCGGCGCTCGCAGATCTCGCGGGTGGCATCGAGGATCCGCTCGAAGGTTGCCGCGCGCAACTCGGTGGATTCGGCGCGCAGGTCGAGGCTGAACTCGGCGATCCCGGGAATCACGTTGACCCCGCCGGGCAGCACCTGAATGGTGCCCACGGTGGCCAGGGCACCGGCGTCCCGGGCGATGGATTCGATGGCCAGGATCACCTCGCTCGCGGCGACCAGCGCGTCCCGGCGACGCGGCCAGGGCGTGCCCCCGGCGTGACCGGCTCTTCCGGTCAGGGTGATCCGGGAACGGGTGGCCGCCCCGATTGAGGAGACCACGCCGAGCGGCCGATCCTGATCCAGCAGCTCGGGCCCCTGTTCGATGTGCGCCTCCAGATACCCCACCAGCTCGTGCGGGGCGCGGGCTGCCTCGCCGATGCGGGCGGGGTCGAGCCCGAAGGCGAGCGCCGCCTCGCGGTAGGTCGCCCCGTCGCCGTCCTGGATGTCCCACCAGGCGGGATCAAACGTTCCGGCGAGCGCGCGGCTGCCCGAGAGCGCGGTCCCAAACCGGGTGCCCTCCTCATCGCTCAGAGCGACCAGTTCCAACGCGAACGGAAGGCTCCGCGCCTGCGCGGCCAGACGTCGGATCGCGGCGAGCGCCAGCAGCACGCCGAGCATCCCGTCATAGCGGCCCGCATCGGGCACGGTGTCCAGGTGGGAGCCGAGCAGCAGCGCGGGCAGTCCGGGCTCGCGCCCCTCGATCCGCCCACACAGGTTTCCGGCCGCGTCGATCCGGACCTCCAGCCCTGCCTCGGCAAACCAGGTACCCACACACGCGTTGACCGCCGAGTGCTCCAGGCTCAGGTGTACCCGTTCCAGGGCGTCGGGGCGAGCAGACACCGCGGCCAGCTCGGCAATGCGGCGGGCGATCAGCGTACCCTCGGCACTCGGCTCGTGCCCGCTGCTCGTGTGCCCGGGCTCGATGATGCCCGACACGGGTGTGTGCCGATCCTGCGGCGGAATCGCCTGACTCCCGTGCGCGCTCATGACGGGTTCCCCGCGCCGCGATAGCTGTCCAGCGCGGCCTCGACTCCGCCCGAGCGCGGCACCGAAACGCCGTGACGCACCAGCACGGATTCCAGCGCGGCAAGGGTCGAGAGCACGGTGTCGCGGCGGGCGTTGTAGCCCATCGTGCCGATCCGCCAGACCTTGCCGTGCAGCGGCCCGAACGAGGTGCCGATTTCGATCGCGAAGTCCGTCAGCATGTCCGCTCGCACCGCGTCGCCGTTGACCCCCTCGGGGATGTGCACGGCCACCACGTTATTCATCCGGTACTGGGCCTCACCGAAGTCACGCAGGCCGAGACCGAGCACGCCCGCATGCATCGCCGCCCCGTGTACCCGGTGGCGCTCGATGGTCTCGGCCAGCCCCTCGGTCACGATGATCCGCGCGCACTCATGCGCCGCATAGAGCATGCTGGTGGCCTCGGTGTGGTGGTTGAGCCGGGTGGCACCCCAGTAGTCAAAGATCATGCCGAGGTCGAAGTAGTTGGAGCGGATGCGGTGCTCGGAGGGGAACTGTCCGGGATCGCGCAGGCCCGCCTCCACACTGTGCCGGCGGCCGATCCGCTCGACCGCCGCCGGGGAAAACGAGGCGGGTGCGCTGCCCGAGGGACCGCCCAGGCACTTCTGCAGTCCGGCGGTCGCAGCATCGATACCCAGCTCGTCCTGATCAAACGGGTTGCCACCGAGCGAAGCCGTCACGTCGGTGTAGAGCAGCGCGCCGTAGCGGTCGCAGATTTCGCGCAGGCCCTCCATCGGTTGCAGCATCGTGGTGGAGGTGTCGCCATGGACCATCGCCACCAGCGCGGGCCGGGTCTGCGCGATGGCCTCGGCAATCTGCTCGGGCCGAAACACCGTGCCCCAGGGGATCTCGCGCACGTGCACCTCGGCCCCGGCCCGCTCGCAGATCTCGCGCAGCAGTCCGCCGAAGCGCCCAAAGATCGGGACCAGCACCCGATCGCCGGGAGTGATCAGCGAGAACAGCGCGGCCTCGATGCCCGCGCGGGCGGTACCGTCCACCAGGAGTGTGTGTTCGTTGCGGGTCCGGAACACCCGGCGGTAGAGCTCCTGGGTTTGGCCCATATAGTCGGTCATGGCCGGGTCGAACTGGCCGATCAGCCCGGCCGACATCGCCCGCAGCACGCGCGGATCGGCGTTGATCGGTCCCGGACCCATCAGTAGCCGTTGCGGCGGCGCGATCGGCTCGGAAGCAAAGGCGGGAACCTGGGGGTGGATGGTCATGAGATCTCCCGAACGGTTGAGGGGAACAGGGTTTCGGCGAGCGCAAGCAGGGTGTGCTCGCTGCCGGGCGGGCCGATCAGGCTCAGCCCGATCGGAAGCGCACCCGGTGCCCGCGGCACCGGGAAGGCGAGCGCCGGGCGTCCGGTGAGGGAGGCCAGCGTGGTGAGGCGCAGGGTGTGGGCGCGAACCCGGTCGAGTTCGGCGGGATCCGCGTCCACCCGGGGTGCCGGTCCGGGAGTCGTGGGCAGCAGCACCACGCGCTCGCCGAGGGCGGCGTTCAGGTGCGCCCGGAGTTCCGGCAGCCGGGTTATGGCGGCGGCGAGCACCGCGGGATCCAGGTTCGCGGCGGCCCGGAATCGCTCGGCAACCGCCGGATCGAGGGCACCCGGATGCGCGGCCACCCACTCGCCGTGCGCCGCGTGGGCCTCCCCCGCCTGGACCACCCGGAAGACCTCGGGCACCTCGGCGAGGTGGGCGGGGGCGAGCTCGGTGATTGTCAGCCCCTGCGCTCCCAGGCGCGCGAGGGCATCGTGATAGGCGGAAAGCACGTCCGGGTCGATCCCGGCGAGGAGGTCGGGCAGGCACAGAATCTCCGGCACACTCGCCTCGACGGACAGCCCCGACACACTCGCCCGCAGCACACGGCGCAGCAGCTCCGGGGATCGGGTCAGCCAGCCGACGGTGTCAAAGCTCGGAGCCAGCGGCAGCACCCCGGCCCGCGACACCAGTCCGTGGGTGGTGCGCAGCCCCCAGAGTCCCTGATAGGCGGCGGGCACACGTATCGACCCGGCGGTGTCCGTCCCCAGTCCGATACCGACCTGTCCCGATGCCACGGCCACGGCCGGGCCGCTCGTGGATCCACCCGGCAGATGCCCGGGAGCGGCCGGGTTCGCCGCCGGGGCGTGCGGACCGCTCGTACCGGTGAGCCCGTAGGCAAATTCGTCGGTCTGGGCGATCCCGGTCACCTCGGCCCCCGCATTCAGCAGGGCGGCGAGGGCCGGGGCGTGGACGGGCTCGATTTCGTTCTCGGACTCGGCCTCGGCCAGGTAGGCGGGAACCCCGGCGCCGACGCGCTGCCCGGCAACCGCAATCAGGTCCTTGACCGCGATCCGCTCCCCCGCCAGCAGCCCGGCGGCGCTCGCCGGAACCAGCGGCGTCCCGACGATCCGCCACACGGCCGGGTCGATGGCCGCGGCCGGGGCCGCCACCTGTGCCAGCGCGATCCGCCAGCAGCCCGGACCGAGTGTCCAGTGCTGCGTGTTCAGCCCGCGTCCGCCGGAAAGGGTGCGAGTTTCGATGACCATCAGCGCGTTGTGCGGGTCGATCCAGCGCACATCGCGCGTTACGACCTCGCGCCGAGCCGTCCCGCCGCGACGCCCCCGGAAGCGCGAGATCGCCTCGGATCCGCGCAGAATCCCGTGGGCATCGGCACGCAGGGCATCCGGTCCCTCGATAAAGGCGGTGTCCAGTGCGTCGGTATCATTCGCGGCGAGCGCGGCCTCATAGGACTCGCTCGCGGCGATCAGCGCGCCGAGGTTCTGATCGCCCTCAAAATCGGTGCGCCGGATGGTTGCGTGCACCCCCACCACCCGGTCCACCACCTGGGAAATCCGAAAGTCGGTCGCGGCGCTGAGGTAGGCGTAGGCGAGGTGGGACTCCATGTCGAAGCGGGCGCCAAGCAGCGCCACACTCGCGCCGACACAGGCGCGCATCGCCTCGTCCAGGGTGTTCCCCAGACCGCAGGGCACGAGATATTCGGGGGTCTCGATCAGCGGCGCACTCAGGGTTCCCCAGCGAGCCGCGGCTTCGGAGGCGCTCACCAGGTCAAAGCGCACGGTCACCCGCAGCGAGGCCTCCAGCGCGGTCAGCGACACCTCACCGTCCCCCTGGGCGAAGTGCGGATCGCCCACATAGGCGAGGGCCCCGGCCACCTGCACGGGCAGATAGATGGTGGTGCCGGGCACCAGCAGGGACACATCGATGTTGCCACCGTGCATCCCCGGCGGCACCGAGTGGGGACGCTCGGTCTCGGCCACCGCGACCCCCATGATCCCCAGGAACGGGCGCAGTGGGAAGGTCGCCCGCGCAGGCGCGCCGCCGTCACCCAGACCGGGCTGCGAGCCGGACGGAGGTGTCTGCGGGTCACCCCTGAGCCCGGACGCATCGGTGCGCAGCGGCACGCTGCCGTGGGCGGGGGCGTCGGCCGCGAGGTCGGTGGGGTCGTTCGGCATCACCGGGCTGAACACGCTCACGTTCTCGGGTCCCTCGGGGAAGCGATCGGGCAGCGCACCGCGTCCGTGCCGGTTGGAAATCACCCCGTAGGGGACTCGGCGCAGGGCCTCGACCAGGGTGATTCCCAGGACATCGCCGGGCCGGGCACCCCGCACCTCGATCGGCCGCGACACCACGTGCGGCCCATCGATACCTGCATCGCGCGGCACCAAACCGGCAATTTCTACCGCATCATCCAGGACACGGTTTCGGGGCACCCCGTGTGCACCAAAGAAGGCGACGGGATCCCCGCCCTGGTCTTCCAGCAACCCCTCATGGCTGACGGTATCGATGGTGACCTCGGTGCCGGAATCCACGCTGAGGATCGGCGCATCACCGGCGGCGGGCAGACGCCCCCAGAGCACGGTATCGACGCCCGCGGGCACGTAGTGGGCGGCGCGGATCGGACCGGTGCCGCGCTGCAGGATCGGGCCGATCCCGATCTCGGGGGTGCCGGGATCGAGCCGCCCGAATTCGAGGGGTCCGTTCGGCAACGATTCGCCGAGAGTCTCGGCGGCGAGAGATTCGGGCAAGGAAACGGGCAGCGCCGCGGCAGATTCGGGCGAGGAGGGGGCGAGCGCGGGGGATGTCATCGGCAGTGTCTTTCCGGGCACCGGGATGCCCTCGTGATGAGGCGCTCGCCCCGCGATCATGCGCGGGTCTCGCTGCGGGATGCTCCGCGGTGGCCGAGGAAAGCCACCACGATGGTGATCAGGGCGGCCACCAGAATGCCCGGAGCCAGCCCGAACCGGTGCAGCCAGGCACCGGTGGCGGCCCCCAGCCCGATCAGGATGACCGCGAGGGCTCGGCGCAGCCACGGGTGGGTGGCGCCGCGACCCAGCACGGAGTCGTAGGCGAGGCCAACCAGGGTGGAGGTCACCACGACGGTGGTCACATCGGCCACCGCGAGGTGGCGTGCCGCACCGGCCTGTAGTCCCATCGAGGCACCCAGCAGGCCGGTCACGGTGAGGGCCAGCGGGGTGATATCCACCACCGGCAGGGTCAGCACAATCACCGCGCAGGCGATCAGACCCGCGGCCACGATGCCCAGCTGGGTGGTGTTGCGGCGGGTCCAGCCGGGTTCACTGCCCCGAGCCAGTCGTCCGCTGATCGCGGCCCCCGCCATGAAGCAGAAGAGGGCGATCACCGGGCCGAGGATCGGCAGATGATCGGCGCCAACCAGGGCCATCCCGAGCAGCACCACGTTGCCGGTCATGTTGCCGGTGAAGACCCGGTCCAGGCCGACATAGCCCACCGCATCGATGATGCCGGTGGAGAACGTGAGTGCAAGCATCAGGGCGACGTGCGAGACGCCGCCTGTCCGGTGCTGTGATGGTGTGGTCACCCGTGATCCCTCCGCTGACGCGGGACCCAACGGTCACCGCCTCGGTATACCCAAACTAGGCAATGCGAAAGTCCACTTGGCGGCGATCATGTTTCTAACATGTAAATTCCCGCCACCCCCTCGGGCCGGTGAACATTTCGGTATACCCAGTTGGGATTTATCTGGTTGTATTGAGCGCGTCAAGAACGCGCTGTCTCGCCTCGGCCACATGGGCGCGCGCAAAGCCCGCCGCGGCTTCCGGCCGTCCCCGCAGGATGGCTCCCGCAAGACTTCGGTGCTCGTCCACCGCCTCATCGTGATCCTCACGGTAAGCGTGGGCCGCCAGGCGTCGATCCATATCCAGGACCGGTCGCAGCAGCCGGGTCAGCAGCGAGTTATCGGCAAGTTTGACGATCTCCGCATGCAGGACCGCGGCCGCAGCGGTGGCCCCATCCGACGCCTCGGTTCGGGATACCTCGGCCCGGGCGCTATCGCTCCGAGCCCCATCCGACGTCACCCGCGCGGTCACCGCCGCCAGCGCCACGGCCAACGCGGTGGTATCCGCCCCGGCCGCCACATTGCGGGCCGCGGACTCGGCGGCCAGCACGTCCAGGTGCGCGCGCACGTCAAAAAGCTCAATCACCTCGGCGCGGTCAAAGTCACGCACCACGGTGCCACGTCCGGGCCCCGCGGCAATGTACCCGGCATCCAGCAGCCGCGGCAATGCCTCACGCACCGGCACCCGGGACACCTCAAGCTCGGCGGCCAACTCGCGTTCGCGCAGGCGCTCGCCCGGGGCCAGGGTGCCGTCGATGATCCGGTCGCGGATCCGCTCAAACACCCGCTCGCTCAGGCTGTTGGGAATCACGGCGGACATGCTGGTCACGTTAGCACAGTGCCGCCCAGCATCCGTGGGGATGCCGGGCGGCGTGTGTGTGGCTCGGGCGGAGGTTAGCGCTCGCTCGGCGGAATGATCCGGATCGGCGCCGTGGTGTCCTCCAGCTCGCGCCGCTTCTTCCCGGCGGGCTTCACCAGGAAGTGGTAGCTGAGCGCCAGAATCGCGATCCACACCAGTCCCACCCAGAGGGCGTCCCGGGTGCCGGGCACCACACCGATCATCACGATCACAAACACGATGAACCCCACCGCGGCCCAGGATGCGGCGGGCCACAGCGGAACCGGGAACTCGCTGGGCAGCAGGTTGTCACGGGCGATCTCGCGTTTCATCCGAATATGCGAGATCAGAATCATCAGCCACACCACCACCGTGGCGAAGGTGGCCAGGGCCGCGATCAGGAAGAAGATCTGATCGGGGAAGAGGATGTTCAACACCACACCCACCAGCAGCGCGCCGGCCATCGCGATGACCGTGAGCCACGGCACCCCGGTGCGGGTCAGGCTGGTGAACGCCTTGGGAGCGTGGCCCTGCTCGGCCAGGCCGTGCAGCATGCGTCCGGCACCGAAGATGTCCGCATTGATCGCCGAGATCGCCGCGGTGATCACGACCGCGTTCAGTACGTGGGCGGCGCCGGTCAGGCCCAGTCCGTCGAAGATCGACACGAACGGGCTCTTGGATCCGTCGATGGTGTTCCAGGGCTGGATCATCATGATCACGCCGAGGGTCAGCACGTAGAAGAGCAGGATGCGCACGGGCACCGAGTTGATCGCCTTGGGGATGACCTTCTTGGGGTTCTGCGCCTCACCGGCGGTGATGCCGATAACCTCGATGCCGCCGAAGGCAAACATCACGATGGTGAACGCGGCCAGGAAGCCCATAAATCCGCCGGCGAAGAATCCGCCGTGATCGAAAAGGTTCGCCAGGCCCGCGGCGTTTTCGCTCTGGTTCCCCAGGCCGAAGACGATGATCGCGATGCCACCGGCGATCATGCCGATGATGGCCACGATCTTGATCAGCGCAAACCAGAACTCCAGCTCACCAAACACCTTGACCGAGATCAGGTTGACCGCGGCGATGAAGAAGATCAGCGCCAGGATCCAGATCCAGCGATCCACATCGGGGAACCAGAAGCCCATATAGACCGAGAATGCAGTGACGTCCGCCAGGGCGACCACAAACATTTCAAACGTGTAGGTCCAGCCGGTCAGGAATCCGGCGAAGGGACCGATGTAGCGCGAGGCATACTGCCCGAACGAGCCCGAGATGGGGTGGCGCACGGCCATCTCGCCGAGGGCACGCATGACCATGAAGACCGCCGCGCCGCCGATCATATAGGCGATCAGCACCGCGGGTCCGGCGGTCTTGATGGCCGCCGAGGAACCGTAGAACAGGCCGGTCCCGATCGCCGAGCCGAGGGCCATGAAGCGGATGTGCCGGGCGGTGAGGCCGCGGCGCATCACGCCGGGGGCTCCGGCGCTCGCGGGCGGCGCGAGCGGGGTTTTCGGTTCGGCGCTCATTGGGCAGCCTTTCGTTGGATCAGGCCGGTAGCGGCCTCAAGAATCAGGAGGGCGGCGAGCCGGATGGTCCGGCCGTCCGCGGTGTCTGCGGTGGCATCGATCTCGGTGATATCGAGCGAGCGTACCCGCGCATCCCGGGCCAGCGCCCGGGTGAGGCGACGCAGTTCATGCGCCTGTAATCCACCCGGCACCGATGCCGGGCAGGCCGGGGCCACGCTGCGATCGCACACGTCCACATCCACATCGATGTGCACGGGTCCGCCCGCAGCACCCGCGATGGCCAGGGCCTCGTGGGCGATGTCCTGCGGGGTGCGATCGTGGAGCGCATCGCGGTGAATCACGGTGATGCCCAGTTCGCGGGCCCGCTCACGGTAGGCGCGGGAGTTGGCGAAGTCGGCGATGCCGATCTGGACCACCCGGGTGCCCTCGAGGCCCGCCTGGATGAGGCGGCGTACCGGGGATCCGTTACTCACTCCGTCGCGCAGGTCATGGTGCGCGTCGATCGTGATCAGCCCGGCGGTGGCAAGGTTATCACCAAATCCCCCGAGTGCGGCCGGAACGGTGGCCGCATTGTCTCCGCCCAAGCTTATGAGCAGTTCGGTGTCGGAGGCCAATTCGCGCAGGGTGCGAATGGCCGAAGCCTCCCCCTCCGGAGTATCCGGATCGGCGAGGTTTCCGTCGTCCACCAGGCGCAGCGCCTCCTCGATCACGATGTCGGTTGTGCCATCGAGACTGACACTGTGTCCCGAGTAGCGCCGCAGCGCGTCTCGGATGGCGTCGGGGGTGTGCTGCGCGCCGGTGGGCGAGAGCGAGGTGCGCCACGTGGGCACACCGATAATGGCCAGGTCGGCGACTCTGCCGCCCGGCAGTGATCCACGGGAGGGCCAGGCGCCAGTGCGAGGCCAGAGCGGATCATCGTGCAGGGATGGGGTACTCATTCCCCGACCGTACCGCGGGAATTCCCTCGGGGTGTACGGGGTGCATGCCCACTTGTGTCTGGTCTGTCAGACGTCGTGCCGAGGGGTTTTTGCGAAGCGGGAGCGGCTCGGCAGCAGCTCCGCGGACGCTCCGCAGACGCGATGCAGACGCTCTACAGACGCGAGAGGCCGTCTGGGTTTCGCAACAGATCTGGAATACCAGACAATAGCGGCACGGGTCGGGTTGGCCTTTTGCCGCCGGTGCGCTCAAATCGGATCATGAGCATCACACAGACCATCACCCTCGGCGCGCACACCCTCACCATCAACGACGTGGTTCGGGTTGCCCGCGAAAATGCCCGCATCGAGATTGCCCCGGAGGCCGCGGTTCGGATCCGCGCGGCGCGGGACGTGATCGAGGAGCTGGCCAACGATACCCGCCCGCACTACGGCGTGTCCACCGGTTTCGGGGCGCTCGCCAACGTGCAGATCCCGACCGAGAAGCGCGCCCAGCTGCAGCGCAGCCTGGTGCGCTCCCACGCCGCCGGCACCGGCGCCGAGGTCGAGCGAGAGGTCGTGCGCGCGCTGATGCTGCTGCGTCTGAACACCCTTGTTTCCGGACACACGGGGGTGCGCCTGGAAACCGCCGAGGCCTACCGCGACGTCCTCAACGCGGGCATCACCCCGGTAGTGCACGAGTACGGTTCGCTGGGCTGCTCGGGGGATCTGTCCCCGCTCGCCCACTGCGCGCTCGCGGTCATGGGCGAGGGCGAGGTGCACGGACCCGATGGACGCCGTCAGGACGCCGCCGAGGCGCTGGCCGCGGCCGGAATCACCCCGGTGGTACTGGCCGAAAAGGAGGGTCTGGCGCTGATCAACGGCACCGACGGCATGCTCGGCATGCTCTCGCTGGCCCTGTTCGACCTGGCGCAGCTGGTCCGGGTCGCGGACATCGCGGCCGCCGCGAGCATCGAGGGCCTGCGGGGCACCGACGCGGTGTTCGCCCCCGACCTGCACGAGCTGCGTCCGCACCCCGGACAGCGCGACAGCGCCGCGAACCTGCGCCGGGTCCTCGCCGACTCGGGCCTGATTCAGCGTCCGGTGGAAGGTCAGTTCACCCGGGTTCAGGATGCCTACTCGCTGCGCTGCTCGCCCCAGGTGCACGGGGCCGTGCGAGCCACGATGGCGCACGCCGAGAGCGTCGCGCAGATCGAGCTCGGTTCGGCCGTGGATAACCCGGTCGTCACCAGCGATGGCCGGGTCGAGTCCAATGGAAACTTCCACGGGGCCCCGGTGGGTTACGTGCTCGACTTCCTGGCGATCGCCGTGGCCGACCTCGCCAGCATTTCCGAGCGTCGCACCGACCGCTTCCTCGACACCTCCCGCAACCACGGTCTGCCGCCGTTCCTCGCCGCCGACCCGGGTCTGGACTCGGGGCTGATGATCGCCCAGTACACCGCCGCCGGGATCGTCTCCGAACTCAAGCGTCTCGCGGTGCCCGCCTCGGTGGATTCGATCCCCTCCTCGGCGATGCAGGAGGATCACGTGTCGATGGGCTGGGCCGCCGCCCGCAAGCTGCGCCGGGGAATCGACGGCCTGCGCCGGGTACTCTCGATCGAGCTGCTGGCCTCGACCCGCGCGCTGGACTTCCGCCTGAACGACGCACCCGAGCAGCGTCCGGGAGCCGCCACCGGTGCCGTGCACACCCTGTTCCGCACCCAGATCGCCGCCCCGAACACCGATGAGTTCCTCTCCCCCACCATCACCGCCGCCACCGAACTGGTGGAATCCGGCGCCGTTTTGGCCGCTGTGGAGGACGCCATCGGTCTGCTTGACTAGGCTGGAGACAACCCCCGTTCGATGACGACCGGGGAGATCCATCGGTTTGGGGAGTGAAACATGGTTGGCGAAGCATCGAGGGTACCCGCGGCGGAACAGACGCTGCAGATCCTCACCCTGCTCTCCACCCAGCGCGGGCCCCTGCCCGCCTCGATGATCGCGACCCAGCTGGATCTGCCCCGATCCAGCGTTTACCACCTGCTCAACGTGCTGGTGCGCAACGGTTTTGTGCTGCACCTGGCCGAGGAGAAGCGCTACGGGCTCGGGGTCGCCGCGGCGGCCCTGAGCTCGGCGTATGCGCGACAGGAGCCGCTGTCCCGGCTCGGCCGTCCGCTGCTCGCGGGGCTGGTGGACCGGGTGGGGGCCAGCGCGCACCTCGCGGTTCTGCACGGGCGCGACGTCCTCTACATCGTGGAGGAACGAGCCCGAAACGCCCCCTCGCTGGTCACCGATGTGGACGTACGCCTACCCGCCCCGCTGACCGCCACCGGGCGCGCGATCCTCGCCGGGATGCCCCCGGCCCAGGTGCGGGCCCTGTTCCCGGACAAGGAATCCTTTGTGTCCCGTGGCGAGGGGCCCGATGAGATCACCCGCTACGGCCGGCTGCGCGAGGTACTCGGCCAGGTGCAGCGCCGAGGCTACGCCACCGAGGATGGCTCGGTCAGCCCGGGCCTGTCCTCGGTGGCCTGCGCGGTCCACGACCACCGCGGCTGGCCGGTCGCGGGCCTCGCGGTTACCTTCCCCGCGGATTCGGTGGATCCCTCGGCCCTCGCCGGTCTGGTCGAGCAGGTGCAGAACACCGCGGACACCCTGACCCAGCGCATCTACGGCCGCACCTCCTAGCCCTGGGCATACCCGCATTCGCCGGACGAGACGGTCGTCCGGCGAATGCGGTCGGGAAACTAGCCGTTTCGGCGACGCGCGCCGTGATTCAGTACGGCCCCAAGTATCAGCAGGGACAGCGCACCGATGATCCCGGCAGCCAGCATTCCCTGCCCGGATTCGGGAAGGGTCCCTCCGTCATGTGCCCCGGAGGTTGCGCCAGCCGTGGGGGTGCTGGGCGAGGGTGCGGCGGTGCCCGTTGGAGTGGGGAGGGCCGTCACCGAAGGGTCCGGCGTGGGGCTCGGAGTCGGCGTGGGTTCGGGAACCGGCACCACGGTGATGACAACGCTCGACGTCGACGTATTGGCGCTCTGGGCGGCCGATAGGGTCCACTCGCCGAGCGCGAGATCCGTCTCCGGAGTGAAGGTCCAGGTGCCATCATCCCCGACCGGCACGGTCCCCAGGGCAGCTCCATTACCGGTGAGGGTCACGGTCGCCCCGGGAACACCCGTTCCACTCACCACCGGACGCCGGTCCTGCGTATCCCCGGCCGCGGGTGTGAGGATCACCACCGGCGTCTCAACGGCAGCAACAACGAGGGTGAAGGGCACGCTGTGCGTACGCAACGCATTGGTGGCTTCAAGGGTAAAGGTGAATGTTCCGACCGCGGTGGGCGTTCCGGCGAGTGTCCCATCGGCGGCAAGGGTCATACCTGCCGGGAGCGCGCTACCCTCGGCGAGACTCAGCGTGGCCTCGGGATCGCCGCCAAAATCGATGGTTGCCCGATAGGCGACCCCCAAAGTGCCGGGCACCAGGTCCGCATCGACAATCGTGGCGGCCTTGCCACCAAGAATACGGTTTGCCTCGCCGGAACGCAGGTTGAGGACCAGAACGTTCTGGGCCACTCGATCAAAGTGCGGTCGGCGCAGTGAGCCACCAATACTCAGTCGTTCCTCACGCCCGTCGGGATTGATCACCGAAAGCGTCCCGTCGGCCCCAGCGGCATAGATGGCTCCCTCGGGATCGCTCGTTGCCCCGTTTTGCTCACCCAGTGAATAGTCGCTCACCGCCCCGTCCGCGGTGATCACCGTGAGACCGGCCGAGGAGGAGATGAGGGCACGGCCCTGGTTGTCAAAATCGATGTTCCGATTTCCCAGGACGCCGTCGAAACGCCGCTCGGTACCGGCGCGATCAATCGATACGGTTCCCCTCGGGTTGAATCCGGAACTGCCAATCCATACCCGACCATCGCGCGGGTTAAACCCGATTGTGGCCGGCTCGATGCCCAGGTTCGATGTCACCACCGTGTCGTTGTTCGGGTCCACTCTAAACACGTTGTGGGTCGCGCCGAAGTCGATCGCCCACACCGTGCCGGTCACCGGATCAACAACGACATCGGTGGGTTGAAACGCGGCGAGGTTGATACTGGTGACGGTTCCATCCGCGGCGATCTTGCCGATGACCGAGCTCGAGTTTGCCCCCACATAGACGGCGCCGTTGATGGGATTCACGGCGATTGAGGTCGCCGTACCCGGTGCGCTATAGGTGGTCTGGGTGCCGTCGGCCGCGAGTTTGGTCACGTTGGCAACACCACGCAGCGAATGCGCCACCCAGAGCGCCCCGGTTGCCGAATCGTAGTCCAGTGCGAACGGGCGATCCAGAACCGGAATCTGAGTGACGGTACCGTCAACGGCGACCTCGGTGAGGGTCGCGGTTCCGGAATTTGCTATAAAGATTCGCCCGTCGGGGGTTTGCAGTGACTCCCAGGAGGAGGTGCCCGTGTTGACGGTTTGGTCCATCACGAAATGGGTGGTGGGGATTTCCGGCGCGGCGGCATACGCACCGGCACCGGTCATCAGCCCCGTCGCCAGCAGCAGGGCAAGAAGCCCCGAGCCGCCGCGGCGAATTCTCCGTTGGTACGTTGTCACTCTGCTACCCCTTACCTGTGGTGTGGGGCGTGCGCTGACGGCCCCGCGGATACCGCGAGTGTGCGCAAACCTATTCCGATTCCGCGCGCACTCGTTGCAGCCTAGCCAAAGCGGGGCGCTTCCACGTTTTTAGCGTCAAAACATGTTCATTTTGTTACCAAAAATACAGATCAGGTGTTGTTTACTGCCCCCATCTAGGGCACATTCTGGTGTTAACGGGGAGCGGGCCGACCGGGGTGCAGCTCCCCGATCGGCCCGTGATCGTTCGCGGATCCCTCTTCCCCTGTTATCCGCGAACGCGTACTCCGGCATGCCAGACCGCGCGGGTCAGCGGCATGCCGGGACGATACGCCAGGTGGGTTACCGAGGGCGCATCGAGTATCTGAAGGTCGGCGCGAGCCCCCACCGTGAGCTCGCCCACTCGGGGTTTGCCGGGGCGGTCGAAGTGACGACCCAGCGCCCGCGCACCGCCGTGGGTCGCCGCGCGCACGGCCTCGGCCACGGTAAGCCGCATCTGCAGCACCGCGGTGGCCACGGCGAATCCCATCGAGGATGTGTAGGACGTTCCCGGATTCGCGTTGGTCGCAATCGCCAGATGGGCACCCGCATCCACGAGCTGACGGGCGGGGGCCAGCGGCATCCGGGTCGAGAGATCGCAGGCGGGGAGGACGGTGGCGACGGTCGCGGATCCTGCCAGCAGGTCCACGTCCGCATCGGTCAGAAACCCCAGGTGGTCAACGCTCAGCGATCCGTATTCGACCGCCAGGCGGACGCCGGGACCGTGCCCGAGCTGGTTCCCGTGGACGTGGGTCGCGAGTCCGCGAGCACCGGCGGCCTCCAGGATGCGCCGGGTTTCCGCCTCATCAAACGCCCCGGTCTCGCAGAAGACGTCCACCGCGCTGACGATGTCTGCCACCGCGTCCAGCATCTCGCCGGTCACCAGGTCGAGGTAGGCCTCACGGTCGCTTCCGGCGGGCACGACGTGGGCACCGAGGAAGGTCACCTCATCCACGTGCCGGGCGGCGATCAGGGCGGACCGTCGCTCATCTGTCACGGTCAGCCCGTATCCGGTTTTGGTTTCCAGGGTCGTGGTGCCACCGTCGTAGGCTTCTTCTAGATGACGGACCAGGCCGCGTTCCAGCTCGGCATCGGAGGCTGCACGTGTCGCCTCGACGGTCACGTTGATGCCGCCGGCGGCATATGATTCCCCGGCCATTCGCGCCTCAAACTCGGCGGTCCGGTCCCCGGCAAACACCAGGTGGGTGTGCGAATCCACCCAGCCGGGCAGCGCCGCGCGTCCCTCGGCATCATAGCTCTCGTCGGCGGCGGGGGCGTCGGAGGCGGGCCCGGTCCAGGCAACCAGGCCGTCTTCGATCACGACCGCCGCATCGTGCAGGCGACCGCCGGGATATGCGGGATCGTGGGTGGTCAGCTCGCCGATGCCGGTGATCAGGGTGCTCATGTTCGCTCCTCCCGAGCGGTTCGGATGCGGAGGCCGCAGCCCCCGCATCCGAAACTCTGGCTAGTTGCCGGTGTTGCGGATGGTCGGTTCCATCGGGATGTGGACGCCGCGCTCGGCGGCCACGTCCACGGCCCGCTGGTAGCCGGCATCCACGTGTCGAATCACACCCATGCCCGGGTCGTTGGTCAGCAGACGCGAGAGGCGCTCGGCTGCCAGCGGGGTGCCGTCGGCCACGGATACCTGACCGGAGTGGATCGAGCGGCCGATGCCCACGCCGCCGCCGTGGTGGATCGACACCCAGGTGGCACCCGAGGATGCGGCGGTCAAGGCGTTGAGCAGGGGCCAGTCGGCGATGGCGTCCGAGCCGTCGGCCATGGATTCGGTCTCGCGGTAGGGCGAGGCGACCGATCCGGAGTCGAGGTGGTCACGGCCGATCACGATCGGGGCGCTCACCTTGCCCTCGGCCACCAGCTCGTTGAAGCGCACGGCAGCCTTGGCCCGGTCGCCGTAGCCGAGCCAGCAGATGCGTGCGGGCAGGCCCTCGTACTCGACGTGCTCCTGAGCGGCGCGGATCCAGCGGTGCAGGTGCTCGTTTTCGGGGAACAGCTCAAGCATGGCCTCGTCGGTGACCCGGATGTCCTCGGGGTCACCGGAGAGCGCGACCCAGCGGAACGGTCCGAGTCCCTCGCAGAACAGCGGACGGATATAGGCGGGCACGAATCCGGGGAATTCGAATGCGCGGTCGTAGCCGCCGTGGCGGGCCTCGTCGCGGATCGAGTTGCCGTAGTCGAAGACCTCGGCGCCGGCATCCTGGAACTCAACCATCGCCTTGACGTGTGCGGCCATCGAGGCGCGGGCGTCGATCGTGAAGGTTTCGGGATCGGCGGCGGCGCGCTCGGCCCACTCGGCGACGGTGTACCCGATCGGGAGGTAGGAGAGCGGGTCGTGGGCGGAGGTCTGGTCGGTCACGATGTCGATCGGAATGCCGCGGCGCAGCAGCTCGGGGAAGACCTCGGCGGCGTTGCCCACGAGGCCCACCGAGAGCGCGGTGCGGTTTTCCTTAGCCTCGAGGACGAGTTCGAGGGCGCGGTCGATGTCGGTCTCGACGCGGTCGAGGTAGCGCTTGCCGGCGCGGCGGTTCAGGCGGTCGATGTCGACGTCGACGATCAGCACGGCCCCGCCGTTCAGGGTGACCGAGAGCGGCTGCGCGCCGCCCATGCCGCCACAGCCGCCAGTCAGGGTCAGGGTGCCGGCGAGGGTGCCGCCGAAGCGCTTTTCGGCGATCGCGGCGAAGGTTTCGTAGGTACCCTGGAGGATGCCCTGGGTACCGATATAGATCCAGGACCCCGCGGTCATCTGGCCGTACATGGTCAGGCCCTCGGCCTCCAGGCGGCGGAACTCGGGCCACGTCGCCCAGTCGCCGACGAGGTTGGAGTTGGCGATCAGCACGCGCGGTGCCCACACGTTGGTGCGGAAAACGCCGACGGGCTTGCCGGACTGCACCAGCAGGGTTTCATCGTCATCGAGGTTGGTGAGTTCGCGGGTAATCGCGTCGAAGCTCGCCCAGTCGCGTGCGGCCCGGCCGGTGCCGCCGTAGACGACGAGGTCGTCGGGGCGCTCGGCTACCTCGGGATCGAGGTTGTTGTGCAGCATGCGCAGCACGGCTTCGGTCTGCCAGCTTTTTGCGGTGATCTCGGTACCTCGCGCCGCGCGAACCGGACGTGCCCCAGGGAGTGCCATGTTGAAGACCTTTCGTTGTCTGCCTGACCCAATCCAACCGGTCCCGCATCCCCGGAACAATGCCCGTCCCGGCCGGTCTGTCTGGGGTGCCAGACCTCACCAGAGTGGGGTGAGATCGATCTAGGATCATTCGGGATGCAACACGGACGAGACTGCCCAAATGCACGAAACCCCCGAGACCGCATGGTCTCGGGGGCTTTGTGTTGGGACGAAAGGTTACTTCTTCTCGCCCTGGGCGGCCACGGCGGCGGCACCGGCGGCGGCAGCCTCGGGGTCGAGGTACTCGGCGGCACCGATCGGCTTGAGGTCTGCGTCCAGGCGGTACACCAGCGGGATACCGGTCGGGATGTTCAGCTCGGCGATCTCGTCATCCGAGATACCGTCGAGGTGCTTCACGAGTGCGCGCAGCGAGTTGCCGTGGGCGGTGACCAGGACGGTCTTGCCCGATACCAGCTCGGGGGCGATGGTGCCCTCCCAGTAGGGGAGCATGCGCTCGATGACGTCCTTGAGGCACTCGGTCTCGGGGATCTCACCATCGATGTCGGCGTAGCGCGGGTCGTGGGCCTGCGAGTACTCGGCGTCCGCGGCCAGTGCGGGCGGCGGTACGTCGAAGGAACGACGCCAGGTCTGGAACTGCTCGGGGCCGTACTCGGCGAGGGTCTGGGCCTTGTCCTTGCCCTGGAGCGCACCGTAGTGACGCTCGTTCAGACGCCAGGAGCGGGTGACCGGGATCCAGGACAGGTCCGCCTTGTCCAGAGCGATGTTGGCGGTCTGGATGGCGCGGGTCAGCACGGAGGTGAACAGCACGTCGGGGCGCAGACCGGATTCGGTCAGCAGCTCGCCGGCGCGGGCGGCCTCAGCAACACCCTGGTCGCTCAGGCGAACATCGACCCAACCGGTGAACAGGTTCTTCTGGTTCCAGTCACTGTTACCGTGACGCAGCAGGATAAGGGTATAGGGCTCAGTCATGATCCCAGTCTATCGAGGCCCCCGTCGACACGGGGAAAATTTGGCGTGCACGGATACCCGCATGCGGGTGTCGTGGAGGTTTGCCCCAATCGCCGGGGCACACCTGCGCTCCGGGCTCACAGCACCTTCCCACGCACTTCTCTTCCCTCCGACGACCCCGGGCGCCTACTCTGATCGCACTCCCCCACCACACCCCTGAAAGGATGGAACACCGCCATGACGATTAGTCACGAGATCAGAAGCCCACGCATCGAAAACCCGATAAGCCGAGAAACCCTGCGTCGTGCGGTACACAAATCAACTATTGCGTCCGCAGCGCTCGAAGGCCATCAGATTCCGGACTCATATGTGCGGCCCGAGTGGGTGACCAAGTTCCTGGCTGACCGGAACTATCTCGATGAGCAATGATTACCTCAAACTACGGAGCAACGATTCTTGACTTTGATGAATTGGAGGCGTTGCAACCGGCAATCCGGTTTGCCCCGGGTTTTTTGCTGACGAAGGTCTCCGTGCATGACATTGAGCAGTCGGTTGAAGAACGAGCCGGAGAAAACCTCACCGATCTCGCAATCACCGGAAATCTAAAGCTGTCGACCATCCTCACGAACAACTTCGTATGCGCACTTCATCGCGACATGTACGAGCAGGTCTGGAAATGGGCGGGGACCTACCGCCGCCGCATCACCAACATTGGTGTGGACCCCGCCTATATTCAGACCGAGCTCCGACAGTCGCTCGATACGATCATTTATCGATGGACACACACAAACGACTGGACGGCCGCTCAACTGGGGGTTGCCGTGCACGCCGAAGTCGCTCGAATACACCCATTTCCCGACGGTAACGGACGGTCCACGAGAGTACTCGCAGATATCGTCTTTGGCGCGACCCAGAGTGGACGCTTTGTCGAGCGCTATGAATGGAATGTCAATCGAGCCCGCTATATCGAGTTACTCATCGAATACGATCGCCATCGCAACGCAACCGACCTCGCGAAATTTATTACCGTCGAACAGTACGAGGAGTAATCGGCGCACTACGCCCGGCGACCGCCGATGCGTGGCAGGCGAGGGATGTCGGCGACCGAACCGGCGTCGCTTGGGACGATGATTTCCTGGGCGGCGGCCAGCCACCCGGGTTCCTCGTTCTCGCCGACGGGACGGGCAACCTCAAGGTCGATGGAGGGATCCACGGCACGGCGAATCAGGCCGAGAGCGATCGGACCAAACTCGTAGTGGTTGGCCACCGAGGTGACCTTGCCCACGATGCGCGGTTCACCGTCGCGGAAGGCGCGGATCTCGGCACCGGGTTCAGGCAGGAAGCCCTCCGAACCGTCCAGGTGCAGCTGGACAAATCGGCGCGGCGGGTGGCCGAGGTTGTGCACCTTGGCGATGGTTTCCTGACCGCGGTAGCACCCCTTGTTGAGGTGCACGGCGGAGCGCAGCCAGTCGGTCTCATGCGGGATCGCGTGATCGTCGACCTCGCTCAGCTCACGCGGACGCCAGGCGGCAACCCGCAGTGCCTCGGCCGCGAGAGAACCGGCGGCCGGGTGTGCGGCGGCAACCTCGGCCAGGGCCGAGCGCGGCACGAGTACCTCACGCCAGGTGAAGTCCACTCCGGGGTGGGTTTCCGGGCGCGAGTACTGCCAGCCCCCGTCCACCACATGGGTCCACGGGTCGCGCCAGATCAGCGGCACACCGTTCGGTGCGGCGGCGGGCAGCGCTTGGAGGGCGATGCCCCCGTCCCGCTCCAGCAGGCCAATCACCGCGAGGTCTTCTGTGCGGTCCAGGATTTCCACCCGGGCGCGGAAACGCATCTTAAGCAGCCAGGAAACCAGGACCTCGGCCGAGGAAGACTCCGGCAGCAGCCACAGCGACACCCCATCATCGATCAGGCCTGCCGCATGCTCTATCCGGCCCTGGGGGCTGAGCACCAGGGTCTCCCCCGAATCTCCCACCGCCAGGGCGGTCACCAAACCCGAGGTGATCGAGTTCAGCCAGGTCAGCCGGTCCTCGCCACGCAGCTCGAGAACGGTGCGGGTGGACAGGTCCACCAGCGCCTTTCCCGCGTCGAGAGCGCGCTGCTCACGCAGCGGATTGCCGTAGTGCGCGGGCACGCCCGGATCGCCCAGCTGCGTGGAATCCGCGACATCCGCATCCGACGGCACCGCGGCCGCGGGCACAATCGCGCCGGGCAGCGAGGCAAACGGGGTCCGCGGGAGCGAGGTCACCTAGTCAACCTTCGCGAGACGTGCAGACGCGTGCGAGGTCAGTTCCTGACCCAGCGCGGCAATGTCCCACGCCCAGAGCAGGTGGTTGTCCACCAGCCCGTACATCCGCGTCGCCGCGGTGTAGTCCTTGCTTCCGGCCGCACGCAGCACGGCATCGGTTGCCAGATCGATCCGCGGGCCGAGAATCTGGCCCAGGTAGAGCTCGCTCACACCATCCGGGTGGATGATCGAGGCCTGAATATCGAAACCACCGGCGTCGTTACGCAGGGTCTCGACGCTCTCGGCATCGGTATAGGGGGCGTCGGCGCGGGCGGGCAGCATTGCCGGGCCGGCATCACCGGGAGTCAGGGGACGGTGCAGACGCCAGTAACCGGTCTCCGCCGCGAGCGGCAGAATCTCGGCCACGGTCTCCGCAGGATCGGCGGCATCCGGGTCCACGGAATCAACGTCCACGGAATCGACGTCCACGGACTCAGCATCCGAAGCCGCCGCCGAATCGGTAAAGCCGACGATACCGGGGGCCGCGGGCTCGCCACCGAGAATCCAGGCCTGCGAGCTGTAGTTCAGATAGGACTGTCCGTCGTGGCTGAAACTCACCCGCTGCCGGAACTCACGCTCCACCCGCTCATCTCCCACGGGGTAGGACAGCACGCCGGTGCCCTCCCACACGCCGAGAAGCCAGGACAGCGGAACGATCTCGGCCGGCAGACCGGTCGGAATTTCAATCATTCGAAAACCTAGCGCTGACCGCGGTACAGGTTATAAACCACGACGCCTGCCGTGTAGACAATCGCCAGCGATGCCAGGCAGAGCAGACCGATGAAAAACAGTTCAAGTGCGAGCATGGCTCCAGTCTATCCCGCAGCCCGCGGGGATCAACCTTCCGAGCCGATCGGTTTGCGGCATTCGCGCACACCAGACATACCCCCGATTCCCCGCTCGTCACCGCGAGCGCAGGGAACCACCCACCAAAAAACTCGCTAGGCGGCGGGCAGCAGCTTGCCGATGCCCATCAGCGCGCTCATCACGCCGAGGATCACCACGGAACCGGCGATGCTAATCGCCACCCGGTCGATAAAGCCGGTCTTCCGACCGCCGCGCAGCTGAATCACAAAGGTCAGCATGGTGACCACGGCGAGCGTCACGGCCAGCCAGGAGAACGCGGTCACGCCGGGAGCGAAGATCCAAATCAGGATCGCCCCGACCAGTGCAACCACCCACACCGCAACGATGTCACGGCGGCGCGGCAGGGCAACCTGATCAAATTGGCTCATTCTGCCATTGTGCCCGATCACCCGCCCGGGCACCATTCCAAACGCCCGATCCTCAGCTTCACAGCCACGCCCCAGACCAGGGTGGTCCCGAGTTCGACAGAAGAAACAGTAGGATAGCCCTACATCTTTGGCGGAGGAACCCGTGGCACGACTCTTGATTCTGACCAGTCAGACCGACACCGAGGTGTTGCCTGCGCTCGGGCTACTGCAGCACCGGGTGCGTCAGGTACCCGCCCGCGCCGACCAGGTGATGGCCGGCGTCGAGGCCGACGTCCTGGTGGTAGACGGCCGGCGTGACCTGGCCTCCGCCCGCGCGCTGTGCAAGATCCTGCACTCCGGCTTCGCCGAGATTCCGCTGCTGCTGGTCCTCACCGAGGGCGGCCTGTCGGTGGTCACCTCCGACTGGGGTGTGGACGACCTGCTGCTGGACGGGGTGGGTCCGGCCGAGTTGGACGCCCGACTTCGACTGTGTATCGGACGCACGCCCGCGCCTGCCGTGGCCTCGCCGCTGCAAACCTCCGGCGTGACCATCGACGAATCGTCGTACTCCGCCCGCGTTCAGGGAAGACCGCTGGATCTCACTTATAAAGAATTTGAGCTCCTGCGGTTTTTTGTTGGAAACCCGGGCCGCGTGTTCACCCGCGAACAGCTCCTGAGTGAAGTGTGGGGCTACGACTACTTCGGCGGCACCCGCACCGTCGACGTGCACATCCGACGCCTGCGCGCCAAGCTGGGCGACATGGAGCAGCTGATCGTGACCATCCGCAACGTCGGTTACCGCTTCAACCTCGCCGAAGAGGGTGCCGGGGAGGACGCGTGAGCCGCCAGCTCTTCACCGACCACAACACGGGGAACCACGCGTGAATCGCCGGTTCCGCACCAATCGAGACGTGGGAGAACACGCGTGAGCCGCCAGATCCGCACCGACCGCAACGCGGGAGACATTGCCGATGCGCTTGACGCGCTGATCCGCCGCGCGCAGGAGGCCGACCGGCAGCCGCCGTTCAACGATCAGTCCCGCCTCGCGCTGGCCGCCGGGAATGCCCGACTGGTTACCCTCGAGGACAACCAGGATGCCCTGCTGGGTGCCGCAATCATCGACGGTGTGGGGTTCGAGGCCGTGATCGATCCGGCCCACCGTGGCCACGGCCACGGCACCGCCCTGATCGGCGAGGTGCTGGCGGGAACCGCCGGTGCCGGGGTGCTGTCGGCCTGGGCTCACGGGGATCACCCTGCCGCCGCCGCCCTGGCCCGCGTCCACGAGTTTGAGCGCGCACGCGTGCTGTACCGGTTGGAGCGCGAGCTGGAGCCCGAGGCACCCGGCCCGGTGACGGTCGATCCGCTGATCTCCACGTTCCTCGCCGAACGCGATGCCGATGACTGGGTGTCCCTGAATGCCCGGGTTTTCCGCGACCATCCCGAGCAGGGTGCGCTGCTGCGAGCGGACCTCGACGCCCGCACCGGGGAGGACTGGTTCGACCCCGAAAACTTCCTGCTGGTGCGCGACGATGCCGGTCATCTGATCGGCTATAACTGGCTGAAGGTGCTCCCCGGCGACACCGACGGGGAAATCTACGTCCTCGGAGTGGCTCCGGAAACCGCCGGCCAGGGCCTCGGCAGGCGCCTGATGAATGCCGGGCTGGCGCGTTTTGCCGAGCTGGGTCTGACCACCACCAGCCTGTATGTGGACGACTCGAACCCGGGTGCGCTGGGCCTCTATCGCTCGCTGGGTTATCGGACCGACACGATCGACGTGCAGTACCACCGTCCACGGGTTTAGTTTCGTCTCGAAGTTTTCACAACGTTCACAGATTTCCCGCGCGGCGCGCTAAATAACCTGCCAAGATGGGGAAATGGCTGAAGAAAACGTGGCTCTCTATAGCGGACTCGGCGGCGACGATGATGACTTCGACGCGGTACTGGACGAATCCGACCCCTCGCTCCCCGAGGAGCGCTATCTTGACCGCGAGCTGAGCTGGCTCGCGTTCAACCAGCGTGTCCTGGAGCTGGCCGAGGACGCCTCGCTTCCGGTGCTGGAGCGAGCGAACTTCCTGGCTATTTTTGCATCCAACCTGGACGAGTTCTTCATGGTGCGCGTCGCCGGTCTCAAGCGACGCATCCTGACCGGCCTGGCCGTGCCGACCAACGTGGGTCGCTCCCCGGCGGACGTGCTGAACGATATCTCCGTCGCCGCCCATGAGCTGCAGGAGCGTCACGCCCGAGCCTGGCGCGACCTGGTGTCCCCGGATCTTGCCCGGGCGGGCATCAGCGTGGTCACCTGGGAGGATCTGGACGAGGCCGATCACGGCCGAATCGACAACTACTTTGCCGATCAGCTGTTCCCGATCCTGATGCCGCTCGCGGTGGACCCCGCCCACCCCTTCCCCTATATTTCGGGGCTCTCGATCAACCTGGCCGTGCGCATCCGCAACACCAAGACCGGTCGCCAGGAATTCGCCCGGCTCAAGGTGCCGCAGATGCTGCCGCGCTTCATCCGGGTGGACCCCACCGAGACGCTGCGTTCGGCACGATTCATCTCGCTGGAAGACGTGATCGCCAGCCACCTCGGCGACCTCTTCCCAGGCATGGAGATCCTCGAACACCACGTGTTCCGGGTCACCCGTAACGAGGACGTGGTGATCGAGGAGGACGAGTCCGAAAACCTCATCCAGGCCCTCGAACGCGAGCTGCTGCGTCGCCGCTTTGGTCCGCCGATCCGGCTCGAGGTCAGCGCCGACATGGACCAGGTCACCCTGGGTCTGCTGGTGCGCGAGCTGGATATCACCGATCAGGAGATCTACCGCCTGCCGGCGCCGCTGGACCTCGGCGGACTGTTTAGCCTGGCCGGGGCCGACCGTCCGGACCTGCACTACCCCAAGCGCCTGCCCACCACGGCCGCCGCCCTGGCACCCTCGGATTCCAACAGCAAGGTCGACTTCTTCGAGGTCATCGCCCGCGGCGACGTGCTGCTGCACCACCCCTATGAGTCCTTCGCGACCAGCGTCCAGGCCTTCCTGGAGCAGGCGGCCTCGGACCCACACGTACTGGCCATCAAGCAGACCCTGTATCGCACCTCGGGCGACTCCCCCATCGTGGAGGCCCTGATTCGCGCGGCCGAGGCCGGCAAGCAGGTGCTCGCGCTGGTCGAGGTTAAGGCGCGCTTTGACGAGCAGGCCAACATCACCTGGGCACGCAAGCTGGAAAAGGCCGGCGTGCACGTGGTCTACGGCCTGGTGGGGCTGAAAACCCACTGCAAGCTTGCCCACGTGATCCGTGAGGAAAACGGTTCGCTGGTGTCCTACAGCCACATCGGTACCGGAAACTACAACCCCAAGACCTCGCGCATCTACGAGGACTTCGGGCTGCTGACAGCCGACCCGCAGGTCGGGCGCGACCTCACCCGTCTGTTCAACGAGCTCTCCGGCTACGCGATCGAGAAGAAGTTCAAGCGCCTGCTGGTGGCACCGCTGCACCTGCGTAAGGGGCTGCTGAAGCACATCGACACCGAGCGTCGCAACGCGCTTGAGGGCAAGCCCAGCGGCATCCGGATCAAGGTCAACTCGATCGTGGATGAGGCCATCATCGATGCGCTGTATCGGGCGAGCCAGGCCGGCGTTCCGGTCGAGGTCTGGGTGCGCGGCATCTGCGGGCTGATGCCCGGGGTTCCCGGACTCAGCGAGAACATCCGGGTACGCTCGATCCTCGGCCGCTATCTGGAGCACTCGCGGATCTTCTCGTTTGTGAACGACGGCGATCAGCACCTCTTCATCGGCAGTGCCGACATGATGCACCGCAACCTGGATCGCCGAGTCGAGGCCCTGGTGCGCCTGGTGGATCCCGGTCACATCGCCGAGATCACCGAGCTGTTTGACCTGGCCATGGACGACCAGACCGGGGCCTGGGATCTTCAGGCCGACGGAGAGTGGATCCGTCATGCGTTCGACGACACGGGTGCGCCGCTGGATGATCTGCAGGATAAGCTGTTGCAGCAGATTACCCATCGTCGACGTCCGAGGAACCGTAGGTGAACAAAGCCGTATATGCCGCCGGAGCCCTGTGCTGGCGCCTGATCGAGGGCAAGGTCCATGTCCTCGTCATCCACCGCACCGCCTATGGGGATGTCACCATCCCCAAGGGCAAGGTAGATCCCGGCGAAACCCTTCCACAGACGGCCGTTCGTGAGATCGGCGAGGAAACCGGCCTGTCGGTTAACCTCGGAGTGCCGCTCGGGATGAGCCGTTACCTGCTGCCCTCGGGCAAAACCAAGGTGGTGCACTACTGGGCGGCGTTTGTCAGCGATGAGGCGATCCGCACCTCGCAGTTCCGTCCGAACCGCGAGGTGGCGGCGATCGAATGGGTCACCCTGAAAAAGGCGCGCACCTATCTCACCTACGGACACGACGTCGAGATCGTGGACGTGTTTGAGAAGCTCGTGGCCGAGGGTGTGACCCACACCTTCTCGATTACGGTGCTGCGCCATGCCAAGGCGGCCTCGGCTTCGGCCGGGGACGGCACCGATGCCGGGCGTCCGCTGACCCCGCGCGGGCTCGACCAGGCCCAGGCGGTGGTTCCGATGATCGCCGCGTTTGGACCGCGAAAGATCGTCACCAGCGATGCCGTCCGCTGTGTCACCACGGTTGCCCCGCTGGCCGCCTCCACCGGGATCACCCCGAAGCGCAGCGCCAAGATCAGCCAGGATGCGTTCGAGGAGGACCGCGCGGACCCGCGCGCCATCATCGGCAAGCGGGTCAGCGCCGGCAAGAACGCTGTGATCTGTTCACACCTGCCCCTGGTTCCCGAACTGCTGCGGGAGATCGCGTTGGCCACCGGCAGCGTGACCGGCAGCTATATTCGCTCGGCCGCGGACCTCGCCCCGGGCGACTTCTCGGTGGTCCATCTCTCGGCCACCAACCCGAGTTCGGGCATCATCTCAATCGAGACCCACCCCAATCCGGTCTAATCTTCACCAAGCTCATAGCCCGCGTCATCTCAATGACGCGGGCTATGTCGTGCGTCCAGGATGTACCGGCAACGGCCGGATTCCTACCGTTGGGTAAACGCTCGGCAAGATCGGGAAATTGGCCGCCGCGCAATCACGGGGTGCGGCACCAACCGTTCACCCGAGTTAACCTCCCGTTCACCAACGCGCGGCATGCTTGTCACTATCGCGGCATAGCCTCGGCGGTGAGCCGACAGCAGGCTCGCCCCGAATCCACTATGAATGGAAGTACCCGTGAAGTTTTCTTCGGTAGCGCGCGTCTCGGTTGTCGCCGCGATCACCGCCCTCGCCCTCACCTCGTGTGCAGCGAACGAGGGCTCGCCCTCGGCATCCGGGTCGGCCTCCGACTCCCCCGCGGCCAGCAACCTCTCCGGTGAGCTCGTCGGCGTTGGCGCATCGAGCCAGGGCACCGCACAGACCACCTGGGGTGCCGGTTTCCAGACCGCCAACGAGAAGGTCACCGTGAACTACGACCCGTCCGGTTCGGGTGCTGGTCGTAAGTCCTTCATCGCCGGTGGCGCCGCATTCGCCGGTAGCGACTCGGCCCTCTCGGATGAGGAGCTCGCCGGTTCCTTCGGTACCTGCAAGGCAGATACCAAGGCCATCGACATCCCCGTGTACATCTCCCCGATCGCCGTGATCTTCAACGTTGACGGAGTCAAGGACCTGAACTTGGACGCCGCCACCCTGGCCGGCATCTTCTCGGGCAAGATCACCCAGTGGAACGCTCCCGAGATCGTCGCCCTGAACAAGGACGCCAAGCTCCCCGACGCCAAGATCAACGCCGTGCACCGCTCGGACGCTTCGGGTACCACCAAGAACTTCGCCGACTACCTGAACCAGAACGCCCCCGACGTGTGGACCGAGAAGCCGGCCGACGACTTCCCGTACACCGGTGGCGAGGGTGCACAGGGTACCTCGGGCGTGGTTGACGCCGTCACCAACGGCACCAACATGATCGGTTACGCCGACGCCTCGCGCGCCGGCAAGCTGGGCGTTGTCAAGGTCAAGGTTGGCGACAAGTTCGTCGGTTACTCGGCCGATGCCGCCGCCGCCGTGGTTGCCGAGTCGCCGCTGGTTGAGGGCCGTGGAGCCAACGACCTGGCCATCAAGCTGGACCGCAAGACCACCGATGCAAGCCACTACCCGATCGTCCTGGTCTCCTACGCCATCGCCTGCGAGACCTACAAGGACCCGGCTCAGGGCACCCTGACCAAGGCCTACCTCGAGTACATCACCTCCGAGGCCGGCCAGAAGGCCGCCGCCGAGAAGGCCGGAAACGCGCCGCTGTCGGCCGACCTCTCCAAGAAGGTTGCTACCGCCGTCGGAAGCATCAAGTAACACCCCACATCACACTCGTCGTGGCCCGGCCTTTTGGCCGGGCCACGACGGCGAGACAAGGAGCCGAGGGCACCGTCGACTATGACCACTCAAACCGAACGGCCTAAACCCGTCATCCGTCTGGGTGACCGCGTTTTCGCCCGGAGTACCCTGATCGCTGGAAGCCTCATCCTCGTGGCCCTGGCCGCGGTGGCCATCTTCCTGATCGTTGAAGCAATCCCCGCCCTCGGCGCCGACACCACCGAGCTCAAGGGCTCCCCCTCAAACTTCTGGACCTACGTTGGTCCGCTCGCCTTCGGTACGGTCTGGGCCGCGTTCCTCGCCCTGTTGATCGCCGTGCCGCTGGCCGTGGGAATCGCACTGTTCATCTCCCACTACGCACCGCGCCGCCTGGCTCAGGGCCTCGCCTACGTGATCGACCTGCTGGCCGCCGTTCCCTCGGTGGTCTTTGGTCTCTGGGGCATCAAGGTTCTGGCCCCGGCCGTGCAGCCGGTCTACGCCTGGCTGACCGACAACCTCGGTTGGATCCCGATCTTCTCCGGCCCGGTTTCGGGTACCGGACGCACCATCCTCACCGTCGCGATTGTGCTCGCCGTGATGATCCTGCCGATCATCACCGCGATGGCCCGCGAGGTGTTCCTCCAGACTCCGAAGCTGCACGAGGAGGCCGCCCTGGCCCTCGGTGCCACCCGCTGGGAAATGGTCAAAATGGCCGTGCTGCCCTTCGGCCGCTCGGGCCTCGTCTCCGCCTCGATCCTCGGCCTCGGCCGCGCGCTGGGTGAAACCATGGCCGTCGCCATGGTCCTCTCGCCCAGCACCGTGATCTCGTTTGTGCTGCTGCAGTCCGAGAACCCCAACACGATCGCCTCGAACATCGCGCTGAACTTCCCCGAGGCCCACGGCACCGGCGTCAACGTCCTGATCGCAACCGGCCTGATCCTGTTCGTGATCACCTTCGCGGTGAACTTCATTGCTCGAGCCATCGTCGCGCGTCGTAAAGAATTCTCGGGAGCCAACTAATGTCCACCGTCGCCCCGATTGCTAACGCCCTCACCGCGGGCAAGCTCCCGCGCTACACGCCGGCCTGGGTCCTGCTGGGATCCGCGATCATCATCACCGGCATTGCCCTGCTGATGGGCAACCCCTCGATCCCCGGCATCGTGGTGGTCACCGCGGTCCTGTTTGTGGTCCTGGTGTACCTCCTCTCGCTGGTTGTCGAAGGCTCGCGGAAGGCCAAGGACCGCCTGATGACCTCGCTGGTCACCCTGGCCTTCCTGCTCGCGCTGGTGCCGCTGATCTCGGTGGCCGCCACCACGATCGGCCTGGGCCTCGCTCGGTTCGACCTGGAGTTCTTCACCACCTCGATGCGGAATGTCACCGACGCCGGCGGTGGAGCGCTGCACGCGATCGTGGGAACCCTGCTGATCACCCTGGCCACCGCGATCATCTCGATCCCGATCGGTATCCTCACCGCCATCTACCTGGTCGAGTACGGCCGCGGCAAGCTGGCCAAGTGGATCACCTTCATGGTCGACATCATGATCGGTATCCCCTCGATCGTGGCCGGTCTGTTCGCCTACGCCCTGTTCGCACTGATCTTCGGTCCCGGTATCCGCCTGGGTATCGCCGGATCCATCGCGCTCTCGCTGCTGATGATCCCCGTGGTGGTGCGCTCGACCGAGGAAATGCTCAAGCTGGTTCCCAACGAGCTGCGTGAGGCCTCCCTCGCCCTGGGTGTTCCCAAGTACCTGACGATCATCAAGGTGGTCCTGCCCACCTCGCTCGCCGGTATCGTGACCGGTTCGCTGCTCGCGGTCGCCCGCGTGATCGGTGAGACCGCCCCGCTGCTGATCGTGGCCGGCTTCACCCAGTCGATGAACTACAACCTCTTCAGCGACCGGATGATGTCCCTCCCGCTGTTTGTGTACTCCTCGTACTCGCAGCAGGGTGCCGACCCGCAGCAGTTCCTCGACCGTGCCTGGACCGGCGCGCTCACCCTGATCCTGATCGTGATGGCCCTGAACCTCCTCGGTCGCCTGATCGCCCGCATCTTCTCCCCGAAGCTCTCCCGATAGAAACCCGAAGGAATAGTCCGTGTCTAAGCGCATCGAGGTCCGCGACCTCAACGTCTACTACTCCAAGTTCCGTGCCGTGGAGGGTGTCTCCCTGACCATTGAACCGCGCAGCATCACCGCGTTCATCGGTCCGTCCGGTTGTGGCAAGTCCACCTTCCTGCGCACGCTGAACCGCATGCACGAGGTCATCCCCGGCGCCCGCGTCGAGGGCGAGGTGCTGATCGACGGTGACGACCTCTACGGCCCCGGCGTCGACCCGGTGCTCGTGCGCCGTCAGGTGGGTATGGTGTTCCAGCGTCCGAACCCGTTCCCGACCATGTCGATCAAGGAGAACGTGCTCGCCGGTGTGAAGCTCAACAACCGCCGCATCTCCAAGTCCGACGCCGACGACCTGGTGGAGAAGTCGCTGCGCGGCGCCAACCTCTGGAACGAGGTCAAGGACCGTCTCGACCGTCCCGGCTCGGGCCTGTCCGGTGGACAGCAGCAGCGTCTGTGCATTGCCCGCGCGATCGCGGTCTCCCCGGACATCCTGCTGATGGATGAGCCGTGTTCCGCGCTGGACCCGATCTCGACCCTGGCGATCGAGGACCTGATGGAGGAGCTGAAGAAGGAGTACACGATCGTGATCGTGACCCACAACATGCAGCAGGCCTCCCGCGTCTCGGACAAGACCGCGTTCTTCAACATCGCCGGCACCGGCCAGCCCGGAAAGCTGATCGAGTACGACGACACCAACACGATCTTCACCCAGCCCAACGTCCAGGCCACCGAGGACTACGTTTCGGGTCGCTTCGGATAACCACGCACCACCATATGGCCATTACGGAATGCGCCGATTTCCCTCGGGGAGATCGGCGCATTTTGTCGTCTCATCGCCCCCTCTCCGGGGGTCATAAAAGCACTCATTATCTGGGATTTCGGACCGTGTATTCGGCTGTGGGAACATAACGAGCATTCGTGGCTCAAACGTTATGAAAAATCCGTAGTTTTCGTCCTGAAGTGCCCCAGGCTGCACGTATCTTTGAAATCAATCAATCACTTCTATTCCATGGGGGAATAATGGCAAAAATCTCGGGTCGCTGGGCTACCGCGGCCTCCGTCCTGTCTATCGGCGCACTGCTCGGTGTGGCCACCACCCTTCCGGCCTCCGCCGCACCGATTCCGGTGCCGTCGGTGAGTGCCACGGCAGAGGATGAGACCACCACACCCACGGTGGATCCGAGCATCACGCCCACCGATCAGACTCAGCCCAGCGAGGGCTCCGAGACGGAAACCGGCACCTCCACGCCGAGCCCCGAGGTTTCCACCACACCCACCACTCCCGCGGCCCCCGAAGAGCCCGCCCAGCCCAGCAACGTCGCGGTTCCCACCGAGGACGAGGCCGTCGCCGAAGACGAGGGCGAGGAAGAGGGCACCGAGCCGCAGCACGAGTATGAGGAGGGACCCTGGGGCGACTACGGCCTGACAGTCGTCCCGAACTGGTTCTTCAACGACACCAACGGTAACGGTCTGCTGGATGTGGGTGAGACCTACGGCGTCACGTTCCAGGTCACCAACATCACCGACCTGGATCTGACCAACCTCACCCTCAACCCGGTGCACCCCAGCTACCCGTGGGACACCCCCGGCCCCAGCGTGGCCGCCGGTGAAACCGTCGAGATTACTCGAACCGATGTACTCAGCCAGTACTACTTCGATTACAGCGGTCACTCGGGCGAATCGTTCAACAACATCATCGAGACCTGGATTGTGCGCGGGATCAGCGCGAACAACAAGGGGGTCCTCAGCGCAGCCGAGACGCACCGGTTCCCGGTGCCCGAACTTGCCCCGTCACTGGCCACGAACGCCGTGGTCACCTCGAAGGCAACTCCCAAGCGCGTGGGCGACGTCATCACCTACTCAGTATCAGCGAAGAACGCCGGGAACACCACCTTGGCGACTCCGGTTCTTGCCTCGCCCGCACAGACAACCGCAGGCACCGGTTTCCGAAACTTCAACCCCGACGTCGAACGTGGCATCCTTCCGCAAGCCACTGAGACCCTCACCGGCAGCTACGTGGTCACCAAAGCCGACGTTGCCCGCGGTGTTGTGAATATCTCGATCAACGCCACCTCGCAGAGCCACTCAGAGGACTGGGTACTCTCCCCTGCCCAGACCCTGACGGTCAAGCTGGACCCGGCCGGCGGGCTGGCCGAGACCGGTTCGGACCTGTCCTCGGTGGTGCCCGGTATCGCCATCCTGGTCCTCGCCGCCGGCGTTGGCCTGCTCGGACTGCAGCGCCGTCGTTCCTCGGCAGACGCCCTCTAGTCTCCACCAGTAAAACAGCACCGCCCCCGAATCCGATTCGGGGGCGGTGCTGTTTGTCCGCGGTGCCGTCTATCCGTCAGCTGGTCGCGTTAAAAGTAGGTGCCGGGCCGCAGAAACGCCTCTCGGCGGAAGGCCGCTCGCGGCGGCAAAAATTGGAGCCCGGGGTTTTGCGGCCCGGCTATGCAAGTGTACCAAAGTCCGCGGGACCGTGCCCCGCTCGGGGGAGGATTTTGCCTCGAAATCGGCGAGTTGTGGCGTGTCTTCGCGCTGCGCGAACAGGCACAAACGCGGATCGAGGCCGCCTCCGGGCGGCAGAAGCCAGCGGGGTTTTGCGCGAGGCGGTGCCGGGCTCGCTTCGCCCGCAACCGCATCCGAGGGCTAGTCCAGCGACTCGCTCCGCCACAGTTTGGAACACGCGGCCAACTCATCACCCAGCGTGCTGTAGCGCAGCGCCCGCCGAGTCAGCCCCTCGGCGCGTTCGGGATGGATCGGATCGGCATCGTTGGCCAGCGAGACACACCCGGCGGCGTTGATCCGGCAGTACGCCGCCGCCCGATCCAGCGCGATGGCAAAGTCTCCGTCAAAAACCCCGCGCAGAATCTCATCGGCCAGGGTCGTGATCTCCTCCACGTTGGTGGGTACGGCGGCACCGGCGATCACCGGATCGATCGTGGGGATGACCTCGGACCCACGGCGGAAGATGAGGCTCGAGGTGTGCGGATCCTGACGGATCAGCGCGCGCAGCAGGTAGATGCGCCAGAGCGCACCGGGAAGACTGCGCGCGGGCGCGGTGGCCCACAGCTCGGCGAGGGTTTCGATCCCGTGGTTGTCGGTGTAGGCGACCAGGCGGTCGAGAATGTCGGCGTCGGGATTCGCGCGCACACGCGAAAGCAGCGCGTGAGCGGTCTCGTGGGAGATCCGGCTGGTTTCGGCCGGATCGCTTCCCCCGACGAACGTGCTGAACAGGTGGCCGGGGAACAGGGTGGGTTTGCGGAACTCGTTGACGGCTGGATCCTTTCACCGGGAGTGGACGCATAAAGTCGGTCTCCAGCGTACTCCGCGATCCCGGCGGGTGGTGGCGGCGAACACCCGGTTTGATCCGATAGACTGATGATGTTCGCTCGTTGGATTCTTCGAGCGTTCTCCCCTCGCACCGCATCACACTCGTGGATTCTGTGCGGGGTTGGGCCTGTAGCTCAGTTGGCAGAGCATCGGACTTTTAATCCGCGGGTCGAGGGTTCGAGCCCCTCCGGGCCCACCATCATCCCCGCCGATTATGGCGGATTTCTGCGTTAACTAGCCCGCATTCTCGGACTCATGGGGCCGGTGTGGGGCACCGTTACGCTCACGCAGGATCCCTCCGATGAAGTCCTCCAGCACCGCGAGGGATGCCGTCACCGTGGCCTCAAGAATCGCGCGTCCCTTCCCGGCGGTCGCGTCAGCGGGGTCGCCAAACACGCCCGACGGCGAGAACCGGTGCAGCTGCATCGGGGCCGTGCCAAAGTCCGAGGGAAACTCCGGATAGCAGGAGACCGCCCGCTCCATCAGAACCGCATCGGGTGCCAGTTCCAGCATCAGGGAGGTTTCCACCTCCTCGGCATGCGCCAGGCCGGGGGCGGCGGCGCGGCTCGTACGAACCTCGGCGATCGCCGCATCCATGCCCGGATAGTCCAGGGTGATCGTCGGGAAGCCCGAGGCGATGAGCGAGCGGGTCGCCGTATACAGCGGGTTTCGGTTTCCCCAGTCGCCGTTTACGATGACGAGCCCGCCGGCCCCGGAAGCCGCCAGGGCCTCTCCGAGATCCACGGCAATGGCGGTCACCGTGGCCGAGGAGAGCGAGAGGGTTCCCGGATACCCGGCGTTATTCCAGGTGTCCCCATAGTTGATCGGCGGCAGCAGGGTCGCGTCCAGCCGGTCGGCAAGCGCGGCGGCCACCGCCTGCGCGGTGATCGTATCGGTTCCGAGCGGCAGGTGCGGCCCGTGCTGTTCACACGCACCAAACGGGAGGATCGCCAGGCCATGCGAGCGGGCGAAGGCCGCGGCCACGTCAGTCCAGGGAGAAAGATATGCATCCATATTTATGGATCGTACATCGCTCTCGCCATTCCCTGGGACGGGTCGACGCGACGAAAACCCAGCCACAATCGCTGTCCCCCGAGCGAGGGACGTTCCCGATTGTGCCCGTGATCAGAGCGGTAATTTTTGAGGCGGAAAACGGTAACACGGCCGAAACAATCGGGTGGTTTGCTGAGCACACTGTCGCACTCGCGCTGCCTTCCCCCACCCTGCCCGATATCGATTGTTTTGGGCGAATAAGTAAATCATGGAGATACCCGTGCCTCGACCCTCGCTCCGTCGCCTCCTTCTCATCGGTGGTGTTGCCCTCTCGGCAACCGTCCTCCTCGCCGGTTGCTCGGGAAAAACCGCCTCGGCGGGAACCACCGCCAAGAGTGACGCCCCCACCATCGCCCTGATGTACGGCACCACCGGTGACTTCTCGATCATGGATGGTGCCTTCAACGGCTACACCAAGGCCCAAAAGGAACTCGGGTTCAAGGAACTCAAGCTCGCGAGCCCCAACACCGACGACTATCAGGACCGGATCAACCTGGCCATCTCGCAGAACGCCGATCTGGCGATCGGCATCGGCTTCCAGTTCGCCCAGCCGATGACCTCAACCGCCAAGCGCGGCCACACCAAGTTTGTGGACATCGACACGGATAAGGACACCACCATCACCGATGGCACCGCCGTCTCCTTCGCCGCCAACGAGTCGTCCTACCTGGTTGGTGTCGCGGCCGCGCTGACCTCGAAGTCGAAGCACATCGGTTTTGTGGGTGGCGTTGACCAGCCCTCGATTCAGGACTTCTTTGTGGGATTTGAGGCCGGTGCAAAGTCGGTGGATAAGTCGATCCAGGTGGACTCTACCTACCTCTCCCCCCTCGGCGACTTCACCGGTTTCTCCAACCCCACCAAGGGCAAGGAGGCCGCGGCCTCGATGTACTCCGGCGGTGCCGATGTGATCTACGCGGCCGCCGGCGGCTCCGGCCAGGGCGTGTACGAGCAGGCCAAGTCCTCCAGCACCCCCGACAAGAAGGTCTGGGCGATTGGCGTGGACGGTGATGTGTACCAGCAGGTAGACAAGGACATTAAACCCTACATCCTGACCTCGGCCACCAAGAACGTGGACGTCGCGGTGGCGGACGTCATCAAGGATTTCGAAAAGGGCGACCTCAAGCCCGGCCAGAAGCGCTATGACGTGAAGTCTGGCGGAGTCGGCTACTCGACCAGCGGAGGCAACCTGGATGCCATCTCCACGCAGATGGAGGCCGCAAAGAAGCAGATCGTCGACGGTGTGATCACCGTTCCGACCGCACTGAAGTAGTCGTGAGCGAGCGGGAAGCGCTGGTCAGGCTGACCGGCATTGTCAAGCGGTATGGAACATTCACCGCGAACGACCAGATTGACGTGGCCGTCCGTGCCGGTACCGTCCACGCGATCGTGGGCGAAAACGGCGCGGGCAAATCCACGCTGATGAAGGTTCTCGCCGGCGACGTCCGCGCCGATGAGGGAACCATCGAGGTGGACGGGCAGCCACAAAACTTCCGTTCCCCTCGGGATGCTCAGCGTGTGGGCATCGGTATCGTGCACCAGCACTTCCTGCTCGCCGACGCGCTCCGCGTCTGGGAGAACGTTGTCCTGGCCGATGAGCCCGGTACGCCCTGGCACCTCGACTCGGCAACCGCCCGGCAGCGTGTGGCACGCCTGGCCGAGGACAACAACTTCCAGATCGATATCGACGCTCCCCTGCACGATCTGGGTGTGGGCGATCGGCAGCGCGTCGAAATCCTCAAGGTGCTCTACCGCGAGGCGCGCGTGATCATCCTCGACGAGCCCACAGCGGTGCTGGTGCCCAGCGAGGCGGCGGCGCTCTTTCGCTCGATTCGGGCGCTCACGGCACGGGGTGCGGCCGTCATCTTCATCTCCCATAAGCTCGATGAGGTCCTTGCCTTTGCCGATGAAATTACCGTGATCCGCGGCGGTCGAGTGGTCGGATACACGACCCCCGCCGAAACGTCACCGCGGCAGCTTGCCGCGCTGATGGTCGAGGTGGATATGCCCATCGTGGCCCCACGCGACATTCCCGTGGGGGATGACGTGGTCCTCGAAACCCGCGGCCTCACCGTGGGCACGGCCGGCGAACGCCCGCTGCTTGACGAGGTCTCCCTGCGGGTGCACTCGGGCGAGATTGTGGGTATCGCCGGAGTGGAGGGCAACGGTCAGTCCGAGCTGCTCGCCGCCCTGCTGGGCCGGGTCGACTACGCGGGCAGCGTGGTGGTTGGTGGGCGTACCATCGACGATCTGGGAACCAAGGATCGTCGCGATCTGGGGATGGGATACATCCCCGAGGATCGTCATCGTGACGGTCTCGTGCTCGACTTTTCACTCGCCGAGAACGCCGCGCTCGGCTACCAGCAGCGGGCACCTCTGCGGCGCGGCTGGTGGTTTAGCCGGGCATCGGCGACCCGGGTGGCCCGGGACATCATTACCCGGTTCGATGTGCGCGGCGGCGGCCCATCCGCAACCGCCGCATCCCTCTCCGGGGGTAACCAGCAAAAGTTCATTATCGGGCGCGAGCTCGGATCCCACCCCACGGTGCTGGTGGCCGCCCACCCCACCCGCGGTGTGGATATTGGCGCGCAGAGCGCCGTCTGGGCCGAGCTGGTGGCCGCGCGTGATGCCGGGCTGGGAACCCTCCTGGTCTCGGCCGATCTCGATGAGCTGCTCGCGCTGAGTGACCGCCTGCTGGTGATGTACGGCGGACGCGTGGTCGCCGAGCTTGATCCACGACACGTCACCGCCACACAAATCGGAGAACACATGACGGGAACACACGGCCGATGATGCGTAGGATCCTTGTCACCGCGGCGGGGCCGATCGTCTCGATCCTGCTTGCACTCGGTGTCACCGCCCTCTTCCTGACGGCCGGCGGCTACAGCGCTTCCTCGGCCTTCGAGGTGATGTGGAACTACGGTATTGAGCCGGCGTCCCTCGTCTCGAGCCTGAACAACGCCGTGCCCCTCTACCTCGCTGCCGTAGCCGGCGCCTTTGCCGTGCGCATGGGACTCTTCAATATCGGTGTCGACGGTCAGTATCGGATGGCCGCCCTGGCCGGTGCCGTCGCCGCCGCCTCGCTGCCCTTTCCGCTGGCGATACGGCTTCCCCTCACCCTGCTCATTTCCTGCGTGATTGGTGCGATCTGGGCACTGATCCCCGCACTGTTGAAGATCTACCGGGGCGTGAACGAGGTGATCACCTCGATCCTGCTCAACGCCATCGCCACCACGATCATCGCCGTCCTCCTCAGCCACGTGTTCCGCTCCGGCGGAGGGCAGAACACCGGCACCCGGATCATCGACCAGGGCGGCCTGATGCCCGACCTGGTCGACCTGGGACTGGGAAACCAAACCTCGATTTCCGCGTTTGTGATCGTGGCCCTGATCGTGGGCATCCTGTACTACCTCGTCATCGATCGCAGCGTGTTTGGCTACTCGCTGCGGGTCGCGGCACAGTCCCCCGAGGCCGCCGAATCCGCGGGGATCAGCGTCAATCGCAAGATCGTCCAGGCGATGCTGATCAGCGGCGCGATCGCCGGGCTGGTGGGGCTCCCCCATATCCTCTCCGTTGCCGGCCGCTTTGACGGCACCCTTCCCGGGGACCTCATGTTCACCGGGCTCGCCGCCACGCTGCTGGGCCGTCAGCACCCGATCGGGATGGCGCTCGGTGCCTTCGTGCTCGCGTTTGTTGAGCGCAGCGCCCAGGTGCTGGGACTCGTCCAGCTGCCCACCGAGGTGGGCCAGGTGTTCCTGGCCGTGGTCCTGCTGAGCTCGGCCGTTGGCTACTGGCTGACCGAGCGGGCCGACCAGCGCATCGCGCTGTGGCAGGCAGTGAAGCGCAGAATCCCGACCGCGGCACGCGAAGGAGTTTCACGATGAGTATCGACATCGAACGGGTCGACTCCCCGAACCTGGCCATTGCCCCCTCGGCGCGGACGCGACTCTCCACGCACCGCGTGCGCCAGGTGCTCAGCTGGGTACTGTTTGGCCTGGGACTACTCATCCTGGCGCGCTACCTGGCGGATGCCCCGGGCATCACCGCCTCCTCAACCTGGGGGTCGGCGCTTCGTCTGACCGTCCCCATCGCCGTGGTGGCCATGGGCGGGCTGTTCTCCGAACGCTCGGGCGTGATCAACGTGGGTCTTGAAGGCATGATGATCGGCGGCACCTGGATGGCCGGGCTCTTCGGTGCCCTGGCCGGCCCCTGGGCCGCACTGCTCGGCGGCATAATCGGCGGACTCATCTTCGGGGTGCTGATGGCGGTGCTGTGTATCGAGATGGGAATCAACCAGCTCATCGTGGGTATCTCGATTAATGTGATCGCGGCCGCGGTTGCCCGCTTCGCCAGCGATATCGTGTTCACCCAGATGGACGGTGGGAGCGTCGCGCGTTCCCCACGCATCGGTGCCGACGTCCCCCACGTATCCGTCCCGTTCCTGTCGGGAGGTCTGGGTACCCCCGACCTCGCGCAGTCGATGGAGTCCAGCGGCGTTCCCGTTCTGTCGCAGATCGGCGGCGTGCTGGGTGGTCTCACCCGTGACGTATCCGTTGCCGCGCTGATCGGGCTGGCGCTGATCCCCATCACCGCATGGATTCTCTGGAAGACCCCGTTTGGTCTGCGCTGGCGTTCGGCCGGCGAGGAACCGCTGGCCCTGCAGGCCCTGGGCGGTAGCGTCCATGGCACCCGCTGGGCGAGTGTCCTAGCCGGGAGCGCGCTGGCGGGTTTTGCGGGTGGCTACCTCACCCTCATCTCCCAGGGCTATATCGAGAATCAGACGGCGGGAACCGGTTTTATCGGCCTGGCCACCCTGATCTTTGGTAACTGGATGCCCTCGGGGGTGTTCTACGGCTCGGCGCTGTTTGGTTTCAGTGATGCCGTGGGCCTCGGCCGCCCGGAAACCCTGCGCGCGCTGGTCTTCCTCCTGGCCATCGTCTTCACGCTGCTCGGGGTGCGCAGGCTCACCCGGGTGGGCGATGCTCGCCGCGTGCGCGCCGGTCTTCCCTCGCTGATCCTCGGCGTGATCCTGTTGATCGTATTCGTCCTGGTGCCTCTCCCCACCGAACTCTCCAGCGCGGCCCCGTACCTGGTGACCCTCGCCGTCCTGGTGGTGGCGGGCAGCCGGATGCGCCCACCGGCCGCGCTGGGAAAGCTGGTAGCCCGGCGCACCCGACGCGGCTAGTTCCTCCCCTTCGATCCAAGGATTACTGTGCTCAACTCCACATCTCTCCCCACCGTCCTTGAGGGCATCGACGTCTGGGATGGCATCAGCCATCTCGGGTCCACCGATCTCCACTGGGAATTCACCTCGGCGGACGCCGTCATCTCGCGGGTAACCCCCACCGACACCCCGGCCCGGGGCGGTCTCACGCTGATCCCCGGGCTCATCGACACCCACGTTCACCTGATCGGCAACGCTTCCTCGACCCCGTCCGACTTCCTCACCTGGCCCCTGGTCACCCGACCCGAGGAGCAGGTGCTGCACGGGCTCGCCCATGCCCAGCAGGCCCTCGCGGTGGGTGTCACCACGCTGCGCGATCTGTCGGCCGATGACGTGCAGTTCTCGCTCGGCCGGGGGATCAATAAGGGTCTGATCGCGGGCCCACGCATCTTTGCCCACGGCATGGTCAGCATGACCGGAGGCCACGGGGACATGTTTGTGCCGCCCGGGGTGGACCCGAGCCTGCGCCGCCCGACCGCCGATGGGCCAGATGCATGCCGCAGCCTCGTGCGGACCTGGGCTCGAGCGGGCGCCACCGGAATCAAGATCGCCACCAGTGGCGGTCTTCTCTCGGACGGCGATAAGCCCTCCTGGCGCAACCACACCCGGGCCGAGATCGACGCCATTATCGACGAGGCCCACGCCCTGGGCATGCTGGTGGCCGCTCATGCCCACACCCGCGAGGGCATCCGGATCGCGATCGAGGCGGGTGCCGACTCGATCGAGCACGCCACGGATATGACCGAGGATCTCGCCCACGCCATTGCCGCCGCCGGGACGCCGATCGCCCCGACCCTCCTGATCAACGACGCGATCGCCACGCGTCGAGTCCCGGTCTCCGAAGACCAGGCCGAGGCTGCAGCCACCCTGGTTCACTCGCGCGATGCACAGTTTGCGGTGGCAGCCGAGGCCGAGGTGAACTTCGTCCTGGGCACCGACGCCAACGGGTTCCACGTGGGCTTTGGCGATCAGCTGGCCGAGGTGCGCAAGATGGCCGAGGTATTCGGGTGGAGCGCCGAACGTGCCCTGCAATCGGCCACCTCGCGTGCGGCCGCCGCGATCGGGCGTGCCGATGCTCTGGGACGGATCATCCCGGGGGCCGCGGCCGACTTTGTCATTGTGCGCGGACGCCCCTGGGAGGACATCTCCGACCTCGACACCGCCCGCATCGTGACCGTCGTCTCACGCGGTCGCGTGGTGTCCGGGGAGCTTCCCCGCTAGGTCACACCGAATGCCGGAATGCCCCGCCACTCCCCCGAGTGTGCGGGGTTTTCTCGTTCCCCGGAAGTGTCATATTTCCTGTCAGCTGGAACATCGATTTAACAATTGAGAAATCGGCGGGCAATACGCGCTGCCCAGGATGAGAACTGTACCTGTCACATGACAGGTATTAGGTCCTTGTTTTGGGAAGGCCATACCCATGAGCATCACCGATTCCCCCGCCCCCTACCCCCAGGAGCTGCGCCGCGGCGTGGGCCACTTCTCCTCGTTTGCCGCGGGATTCTCGTTTGTTTCGATCCTGACCACCGTGTTTCAGCTCTTCGGACTGGGCTTCGGATTCGGCGGGGCAGCGTTCTTCTGGACCTGGCCACTGGTGTTTGCCGGGCAGCTCCTGGTCGCGCTGAACTTCGCCCAGCTTGCCGCCCGCTGGCCCATCTCCGGGGCGATCTTCCAGTGGTCCAGCCGGCTCGCGGGCACCACGTTTGGCTGGTTTACCGGCTGGGTCATGATCATCGCGCAGACCCTGACCGTGGCCGTGGCCGCAATCGCCGTGCAGGCGGTGCTCCCCTCGATCTGGGACGGCTTCCAAATCATCGGCGGCCCCGGCGCCGACCCCTCGCTCACCTCGGATACCGGGGCCCAGAATGCGGTCCTGTTGGGGGTGATCCTGCTGGTCATCACGACCGTCGTCAACATTCTGAGTGTGCGCATCATGGCCTTCGCCACCAGCGTCGGCGTGATCGTGGAGATCATTGGGCTGATTCTGGTGGTGGCCGCCCTGTTCCTGCTGCCCGCCCGCAGCCCCGCCGTGGTTTTCACCACCGAGGGGGCCGCGCCCTCGGATTCCCCCTATATCTGGGCGTTTCTGGCCTCCTCGCTGATGGCCGCCTACGTCCTGGTGGGCTTTGACTCCGCCGGGGAGCTCGCCGAGGAAACCCACGCGCCCCGCAAGACCATCGCCAAAACCATCATCAACGCGGTGGTGGTCTCGGGACTCGGCGGTGCGCTGCTGATCATCGCGACCCTGGTGGCCGCCCCCAGCCTGTCGGACGGGAAGCTCGCCGCCGGAGGAATCGCCTATGTGGTGACCGAACGACTCGGACCGGTGTTTGGCCGCCTACTCCTGGTCGCCGTCGCGGTCGCGGTCTTCGCGTGCACCCTCGCCGTGCAAACCTCCGGTTCACGGATGATCTACTCGATGGCCCGCGAACGGGCGCTCCCCTTCTGGCGCACGCTGGCCCGGGTCTCCCCGCGCACCGGGACCCCGATCGCCACCAGCATCGTGATCGGGGTGGGTGCGGCCCTGGCCCTCGCGGTGAACTTCGGACACAACGCGATCTTCACCGCGCTATCCAGCCTCTGCATCGCGATGCTCTATCTCGCCTACCTCGGCGTGACCGTCCCCCTCCTCTTCGCCCGCCTGCGGGCCCCACGGGACTGGCACTCGGGTGGGATCAATGAGGACGGCAAGCCGCTGTTTGCGCTGGGACGCTGGGGACTCCCCCTCAACGTGCTGGCGGTGCTCTACCAGATTGCGATGGTGATCAACCTCGCCTGGCCGCGCCCGGAAATCTACGACCTCACCGGGGAGACCTGGTGGTTGCAGTGGAGCGCGCTGCTGTTTATCGGGGCGACGCTGCTGGTGGGGGTGCTGGTCCACCGGCGCAATCATGCGCGTGATGGGGCCATCCGGCTCGGTCACCTGCCCACCACCGCCGAAATCAACCTCGGCGAACTGACCCTGGCGGCCACGAAAACCCCGCCCGCTCCGACGGCTTCGGCGCCGACCACCTCACCGGCCGCCTCGGCACCCACTCAGGCCTAGCCGCCCACCTCAGAAAGTGACGGATTCATGACCTCCATCGCCACCCAGCACCTGACCGATCACGTGCATAACGCCCGTTCCGATGCCCGGTCCCGAGCCGCGCTCACGTCCCCCTTTATGCCGTATCGCCCGGCGGCCTCCTCCCCGTTTATCCCGACCGACGTGGATCCCGCGGCCCTGACCTGGGCCGAGACCGTGGCCCCCGGCGGATACACGCACCGGGTGCTGGCCCGCGGGACTCGGATTCGGTTCGAGGATCCCACCGGTTCCGCCTGCGCCCACCTGCTGCTCTTCAACGCCGCCGCCCCCGGCGAGCGCCTCAACACAGCCGACACCGTGAAGATCCCCTGGCAGGCGTATCTGGGGACCGACCATCCGCTGCTCTCCGGGGACGGCCGCGTGCTCGCGACCATCGCCGCCGACACCTCGGGCCACCACGACGCCTTCTGCGGCACCACCACCGACGCGGCCACCCTCCGGAAATACGGTGACTCGGCCGCCGAGGGTCCCACGCCCTCGGGCCGCTCGCGCTTTCTGTTGGCCGCCGCCAAGCACGGCCTCGATGCCCGGGATCTGCCGCCCTCGGTCTCGCTGTTCCAGGGGGTGCGAATCGACGGGGATGGGGCGCTGAGGTTCGTCGGGAGCGCCGGACCGGGGACCCAGGTGGACCTGATCGCCGAGATGCCGCTGCTGATCCTGGTGGCCAATGTGCCGCATCCGCTGGACCCGTCCCCCGACTACGCGGTCGGGCCGCTGCGTATCCACGCGTGGCGCGGGGACCCCACCGGCCCCGACGATGAGCGGTTCACCCGCACGCCCGAACTCACCCGGGCCTACCTCAACACGATCGACTACGCACAGGCACGAGGACTCTGACCATGACACCGACTCCCCTCACGATTCCGGACGCCGCGCTTCCGGGCACCACACCTCCGACCTCCACCGTTCCGGTCGGTGCGGTCTTTGCCCCCGACACGGTCCTCGATCCCTCGGGTCCCCTCGCAGAGGGCCCCACCGTGCTGGATGACACGGTCGCCCCGCTCGGCCCCTGGTCGGGCATCGTTCGGGCCGGACAGACCCTCACCATCGTGGATGTCGGTGGCAACCAGTCGGCGGACTTCCTGGTCTACAACGCCGAGAACACCGCCGAACGCTACTCGGTCCCCGACACCCTCGCCGCCGCCGGAAACGCCTACCTGCGCACCGGGTCGTCGCTGTACTCCAACGAGGGCGGGGTGTTGATGCGGGTGGTGGACAACGAGATCGACCGTCAGGACACCATCGGCGGGGCCTGCTCCAAGGAGTCCAACACGCTGCGCTACGGCTTCCACACCGAGTATCAGCACGCGTGCCGGGAAAACTTCCTCACCGAGGGGGCCCGGTACGGGCTCGGGGTGCGCGATCTGGTGTCCAACATCAACTGGTTCATGAACGTCCCGGTCGAGGCCGACGGTGCGCTGGGAATCGTGGACGGGATCTCCGCCCCGGGCAAGCGGGTGGCGCTCTACGCCGAGATCGACGTGCTGGTGATCGTCTCCAACTGCCCCCAGATGAACAACCCCTGTAACGACTTCAACTGCACCCCCCTGCGCATGATCATCACCGACACCCAGACCGAAACGGACCCCGCATGAGCGCCGCCTTTGACACCGTCCTGATTGCCAACCGCGGCGAGATCGCCCGCCGGATCATCCGCTCGGCCCGGGCGCTGGGCCTGCGCACGGTCGCGGTCTACTCCGACGCCGACCGGGCGGCACCCCACGTCCGCGAGGCCGATGAGGCCGTCTATCTGGGCCCGGCACCGGCCAAGGACTCCTACCTCAACATCGAGAAGATCCTCGACGCGTGCCGAGAGCTCGGGGTCGGGGCCGTGCATCCCGGCTACGGATTCCTCTCCGAAAACCTGGAGTTTGCCCGTCGCCTGGAGGAGGCGGGCATTCGGTTCATCGGACCGAGCGCCGACCACATCGCCGCGTTCGGGGAAAAGCACACGGCCCGCGAGCTGGCCCGGCGCGCCGGGGTGCCGATGCTGCCCGGCAGCGGCCTGCTCGCCTCGGCGGAGGAGGCGGTCGAGTGGGCCGAGCGGGTGGGCCTGCCGGTCATGGTGAAGGCCACCGGCGGCGGTGGCGGCATCGGGATGCAGGCGTGCGCCACCCCCGAGGAGGTGCGCGAGGCCTTCGCCAGCGTGGCCCGGCTGGGAGAGAAGAACTTCGGGTCGGCCGGGGTGTTCCTGGAGCGTCTGGTCCGTCCCGCCCGCCACGTCGAGGTGCAGCTCTTTGGCGACGGGGAGGGGCGGGTGGCCGTGATCGGCGACCGCGACTGCTCCCTGCAGCGCCGCAACCAGAAGGTCATCGAGGAGGCCCCGGCCCCCGCGCTGCCGGACCACGTGCGTACCCTGCTCCACGAGTCGGCGCGGGCCCTGGCCGAGTCGGTGTCCTACCGCTCCGCCGGGACCGTCGAGTTCATCTACGATCCGATTCGCGAGGAGATCGCCTTCCTCGAGGTGAATACCCGGCTGCAGGTTGAGCACCCGGTCACCGAGGAGGTGTTCGGGGTGGACCTGGTGGCGATGATGCTGACCCTCGCCCGGGACGGCGCGGACACGTGTGCCCCCGAGATCTTCGAGCGCGCGTTTGAGCCGCGCGGATTCGCGGTGGAGGCCCGCGTCTATGCCGAGGACACCGCGCAGAACGGCCTGCCCAGTTCGGGCCTGGTGACCCAGGCGGTCTTCCCCGGCTTCGGGACCGATCCGCTGGCCGGGGTGCGGGTCGACGGCTGGATCGAGACCGGGCTGGAGGTGTCCCCCTACTACGACCCGATGCTCGCCAAGGTAATCGCGGCCGGCCCCACTCGCGAGGCGGCGCTCGACCTGCTGCGCGAGGGGTTGGAGGCCAGCCGCGTCGACGGGGTCGTGACCAATCTGGGGCTGCTGCGCGCGCTCACCGACGCGGATTCCCTGCGGGCCGCCACCCACTCCACGTCCACGCTGGATATCACCACCGATCCCGATCCACGTATCGACGTGGTGGAGGCCGGGGCGATGTCCACGATCCAGGACCTTCCCGGCCGCACCGGGTACTGGCAGATCGGCGTTCCCCCGAGCGGCCCGATGGATTCGGTGTCCCTCACCGAGGCCAACCTCGCGGTGGGCAACCCCGCCGGGGCACCGGCACTGGAAATCACCGCCACCGGGCCCACCCTGCGCTTTAGCACCACGATGATCCTCGCGCTCACCGGAGCCCCGGCAACCGCGACCCTCGATGGCGAACCCGTGCCGATGTGGGAGCCCTTCGAGGTCGCGGAGGGCTCGGTGCTCGCGGTCGGGGCACTGAACGGTCCCGGCCAGCGGGCCTACCTCGCGGTTCGGGGTGGATTCGACGTGCCGCTCTACCTCGGCAGCGCCTCGACGTTCACCCTCGGCGGGTTTGGCGGGCACGCCGGTCGGGCGCTGCGTCCGGGCGATGTGCTGCGCCCGGGCTCCCCCGACTCCGACGCCGCCCACCCGGCGCTACCCGCGGGCACCCGGCTCGGCCTGATCGGCGGACCGACCCCCGCCCACCGACGCCCGGCGATCAGCCACACCTGGCAGATCGGCGTGACCGAGGGTCCGCACGGTGCCCCCGAGTTCTTCACCCGGGAGGACATGGACGTGTTCTATGCGACCGACTACGTGGTGCACTTCAACTCGGCCCGCACCGGTGTGCGGTTGGAGGGTCCGCGCCCCACCTGGGCCCGCCCCGACGGCGGCGAGGCCGGTCTGCACCCCTCCAACATTCACGACAACCCCTATGCGGTCGGCGCGATCGACTTCACCGGGGACACCCCGATCATCCTGGGCCCCGACGGCCCCAGCCTCGGCGGATTTGTGTGCCCGGCAGTGGTGGGCAGCGGCGACCTGTGGAAGCTCGGCCAGCTGCGCCCGGGCGACACCATCCGTTTTGTGCCGATCCGGGAATCGGAGGCCGCCGGGCTGCTGGAGGCCCGCGCCTCGCTCACGGTGCTGAGCACGGGCGGCGACGGGGATGACGGGGTGATCGGCCGAATGGAGGCCACCGCCGAACGCCCCTCGGTCACCTACCGTCGGGACGGGGACGACAACCTGCTGGTCGAGTACGGCGATCTGACCCTGGATCTCGGCCTGCGGATGCGGGTGCACGCGCTGATGACCACCCTCAACGAGAACCGACCGGCGGGGGTGCGCGAGCTGACCCCGGGGATCCGCTCGCTCCAAATCCAGACCGATTCGAGCACCCTCACCGCGAGCGGACTGGCCGGGCTGCTGCGCGAAATCGAATCCGAGATTCCCGAAACCGGCAAGCTCGTGGTGCCCTCGCGGACGGTGCGGTTACCCCTCTCCTGGGACGACCCCACGGTCAACCTGGCCATCGAGCGCTACATGAACGGCGTGCGGAACGACGCCCCGTGGACCCCGTCCAACATCGAGTTCATCCGCCGGATCAACGGCCTGGGCTCGGCGGAGGACGTCTATAAAACCGTGTTCGACGCCACCTACCTGGTGCTCGGACTCGGGGATGTGTACCTCGGCGCACCGGTCGCGACCCCGCTGGACCCCCGGCACCGACTGGTCACCACCAAGTACAACCCCGCCCGCACCTGGACCGCCGAAAACTCGGTGGGGATCGGCGGCGCCTACATGTGCATCTACGGGCTGGAGGGTCCCGGAGGCTACCAGCTGGTGGGACGCACGGTGCCGATCTGGAGCCGCTATCAGCGCGGCGGCCTGTTCGCCGAAAACCCGTGGGCGCTGCGCTTCTTCGACCGGATCGAATGGTACCCGGTGAGCCCCGAGGAGCTGACCGAGCTGCGCGCCGAAACCGCCGCCGGGCGCGGTCACTTCGAGACCGAGGAGGGCACCTTCGCGATCGCCGATCACGAGCGCTTCCTCGCCGATAACGCGCCCTCGATCGCCGAGTTCCGCGCGGTGCAGGCGCGCGCCTTTGCCGAGGAGAAGGAGCGCTGGCACGCCTCGGGCGAGTTTGATGTGCGTCCCGAACCCAAGCCCGCGCCGCCCGCCGATGCGGTGGTTATCCCCGCCGGGGCGACCGCGGTAAGCGCGCCGTTCACCTCGACCGTGTGGCAGCTCAACGTGCGTCCCGGACAGCGGGTACGCGCCGGGGACAAGCTGATCGCGCTCGAGGCGATGAAGATGGAATCCGCCGTCCTGGCCCCGATCGACGGCACCGTCGTCGAGATTTATACCGCCCCGAGTGAGCAGGCCACCCCCGGCCAGGTGCTCCTCGCCCTGATGGGAGAACGCTGATGTCGACACTCACCCCCACCCAGCGTGTTCGCCGGGCCTACGCACGCATCGCCGAGGTTGATCGTCCCGAGGTGTGGATCTCGCTGCGCGCCGAGGCCGAGGTCCTGGCCGAGGCCGCCGCGATCGAGGAGCGGCTCGGTACCGGGGAGCGTCTGCCGCTCGCGGGTCTGGTGGCCGCGGTCAAGGACAATATCGACGTCGCCGGGCTGCCCACCACCGCTGGTTCGGCCAGCTACGCCTACGATCCGGTGGCCGACGCCACAGCCGTGGCGCGACTGCGCGCGGCCGGAGCCATCGTGATCGGCAAAACCAACCTCGACCAGTTCGCCACTGGCCTGGTCGGGACGCGCAGCCCGTACGGCGCCGTCCGCAACGCCTGGGATCCCACCCGGATTTCGGGCGGATCCAGCTCGGGATCCGCGGTCGCCGTGGCCCTGGGCATCGTGGATCTGGCCCTCGGGACCGACACCGCCGGATCGGGCCGGGTGCCCGCCGCGCTCAACGGGATTATCGGGATCAAGCCGACCCGCGGCCTGATCCCGGCCACCGGGGTGGTGCCCGCGTGCCGCACGCTGGACTGCGTCACCGTGTTTGCCCGCGACCTGGGCTTCGGATCCACCACCGCCCGGCTACTCGCGGGAGATGACGGGCTCGATCCGCTGGCACGCTCCGCGGCCGAGGTCGCCGCGTCCGCCGCGGGTTCCCGGCCGAGCGCCACCCCGCGGGTCGCGATCCCCACCGCCGAACATCTGGAGGGCATGGCCGCGGGCTGGCGGGAGGCCTTCGCCGACGCCGTCGCGCGGCTCGCCTCGACCGGGGTGGAGATTGTGGAGGTCAACATCGCCCCGCTGCTGGAGGCCGCGGCCCTGCTCTATGAGGGCGCGTTTGTGGCCGAACGCTTCGCGGCGGTGGGGGAACACATCGAGCAGAACCGAGATCTGATCGGCACCGACCTGGATCCCTCGGTCGCCACGATTTTGCTCGGCGGTGCAGAGAAGACCGCAGTGGAGCTGTTCCGGGATCGCGAACGCCTGGACAACCTGGGCGTTCGGGCGCGCGCCCTGCTTGCCGGAACCGACGCGCTCCTCACCCCGACCACGACCTGGCACCCGACCCTCGCCGAGCTGTCCGAGGACCCGATCGGGGGCAACAGCAGGATGGGCCGCTTCACCAACTTTGCCAACCTCCTGGACATGTCCGCGCTGGCGATTCCCGCCGGGGCCGTGGACGGGCGCCCGTTCGGCGTGATGCTCACGGCACCGGCCTTCCACGATCTCGCGCTGCGCGAGCTAGCCGAGCGCTTCGCCGCCCCCACGGTGGAGCTGGTTGTGGTGGGGGCACACCTCAGCGGACAGCCGCTCAACCATCAGCTGATCGCCGCCGGAGGCTCCCTGGTCGAGCCGGTCTCGACCGCCCCCGACTACACCCTGTTTGCCCTGCCGACCACGCCGCCCAAGCCCGGTTTGGTGCGGGTAGCCGAGGGTGGCGCGGCAATTGCCGGGGAGCTCTGGCGGTTGCCGGCGGCCGGATTCGCGACGTTTGTCGCCGCGCTGCCCGCCCCGATGAGTATCGGTCGGGTACGCCTCTCCGATGGCCGCGAGGTGCCCGGTTTTCTCTGCGAATCCCTCGCGACGCAGGGGGCGCCCGAGATCACCGGCTTCGGGGGCTGGATCGCCTGGCTCACCCGGGGATCGGCGGCATAGTCACACCCTGCCGGTGGCATGACATTATGGAGATTATGGCTTCATCTTCGACCGCCGCCGGCAGGGCCGGACGCCCGCGCGCCCGGGCGGAGGGCACCACATCCACGCTGTCGGCCCGGGAACAGATTCTCGATGCGGCGGCCGCGCTGTTTGTCGAGTCGGGATTCTCGGGGGCATCGACCCGGGCGATCGCCGAGCGGGTGGGCATCCGCCAGCAGTCGCTCTACTATCACTTCGCCGGCAAGGACGAGATTCTGGCCGAGCTGCTCAGCGGATCGGTGCGCCCGAGCATCGACTTTATCGAGGACATGCGGGCGCGGAGCGTCGGCGGCACAAGCCCGGCCGGCATGCTGTTCGCCCTGGCCACGGTGGATACCCGCACCCTGCGCGCCGCACCCCACAACATCGGCACGCTGTATCTGCTCCCCGAGATCCAGGATCCGCGCTACGAGCACTTCCGTGCTCAGCGGGTTCGCCTGCGCGGGATCTACGGCGAGCTGGGCCTCGCCGCGGCGACGCCGGGAGTGGCCGCGGCCCTCGGAGAGGAACGCATCGGGCTGCTCCTCATTCAGCTCGCCGAAACCGTGATCCAGCTGCGCCGTGATCCGAATCTCGGCACCGCCCTGGATGACGAGATGATCGCCACCTCGTGCCTGCGCATCCTGGGCCTCGGCGACCCCGAAATCGCGGCGGCCCGGAGCGAGGCTCACGAGATTTTAGCCCCGCCAGTCCCCGAGTAGGCACGACCCCGTTCCGGGCGCCGCTATCCGTTTGGCACCACGGCCCTAGGCCAGTCCCGTCATCCGCTCGGCGGAGGCCCAGATGGTGCGTGCCAGTTCCGGATCGCGGCCGCGGCGGTTGGAGTCGCCAACCTTCGGGTACCCCTTCATCCCGAACGCTCCGTTGGGTCCCACAAAGGCACCGCCCGGAACGTCCTGAGTGGCCGCATACAGCGTGGGGAGTGCGCCGTGGGCGGCGTCGTTCACGAGCCTCGGGAAGCGATAGATGAAGCTCGAGCTGGTGCCCACCGCCAGGTTAGTCAGCGCAACACCGGGGTGCGCGAGGACCGAACGCACCGGGCTCCCGGCGGCCTCGAGGCGGCGCTGCAACTCCTTAGCCAGGTACACATCGGCGAGTTTCGAATCGCTGTACGCGCCCATATCGCTGTACTTTCGGCGCTGCCAGCCGAGGTCGCTGCCGTCCATCCGCGACATCCGGTGCATGACCGAGGACAGCGTCACCACCCGCTCGGTAATCCGCGGCAGCAGCAGATTGGTGAGCAGGAACGGCCCCAGAAAATTGGTCGCCAGCTGGAGCTCAAAACCATCCGCCGAGCGCTGCTCGGGCACCTGCATGATCCCGGCGTTGTTGATCAGGATGTCCACCGAGCCCTCAAATTCGGCGGCAAAGGCACGCACCGAGTCCAGGCTGCCGAGGTCGAGCTCCCGCACCTCGGTGTCGCCGTCAATGGTCGCGGCCATCGCCCGCCCCTTTTCCAGGTTGCGGACCGCGAGGATCACGCGGGCACCCACCCGGGCGAGCTCCCGGGCCGTCACCTCGCCGATACCGCTACTGGCACCGGTCACGATGACCGTCTTGCCGGAGAGATCGGGCAGGTTCTGGGCGGTCCACTGGGGCATCGAGGGTCCTTTGGTGAGGGGGAAGAGGCGCTGCTGCCTGGATCCTACTCCGGTTCCTGGCGCAACACCCAGGCGTCCGCCCGGCCCGCATCGTTAGTCGGAGAGCCAGCTGATTCCGGTCAGCTCCTCGCTGAGCCGCCACAGCCAGGCCGCCCGCTCCGGATCGATGCTCATCGGATGCGGACGCAGCCGCACCGGCCGGCCCCGCGAGGTGTGAATCGGGCCCACATAGTCGCCGCCCCGAACCCCCGCATCCAGCACCGCCCGGCTGGCGGGGAGCGCCCCGCCGTCCTTGCCCTGGATGACCGCGTGTACCGGGGCGAACAGGGCGCGGGTGGCGCGATTGGCACCGGCGATCCCCTCCCGAGACGGGGTCATCTGGTCCATCGCTCCGCCGGGATGGGCGACGACCGAGGTGATGTCCAACCCCGCTCGACGCAGTCGCCGATGATAGTCAAACCCGAAGAGTTCGGTCGCGTGTTTGGAGTTCGCATAGGCCTGTAGGGGCCGATAGGAACGCTCGCTCATCAGGTTGCCCGGGTCCAGTTTCAGCCGCCCCACCAGCATGCTGCCCATCGAGATGACCCGGCTGCCCGCGGTATTTTCCAGCACCGGGTGAGCGGACGCCACCAGCGCAAAATGCCCCAGATGGTTGGTGCTCACCACGAGTTCATGACCCTGCGCGGTCACCCGTCGGCGGCGGCCCGCGGAGATGAGTCCGGCGTTGGCAACCAGCGCGTCCAGACGCGGCAGCTCGGCCAGGGCCTGTCCCGCGGCGGTGGCAGATTCCAGGTCCGACAGGTCCACCCGGATACGCGAGGTGTGCGCCCCGGGGACGCGGCTCTCGATCTCGCGCCGGGCCCGATCGATCCGATCCTCGCTGCGCCCCAACAGCACAATCTCGGCGCCGGTCTGGGCGAGTTGCTCGGCAATAAAATAGCCGATTCCCGAGGTGGCCCCGGTGATCGCGAAGACCGCGTCCGGACGTCTCGGCTCATCGGCGAGGTTCCACGGATCAAACATGCGCTGCTCCCTCGGGTTGGACTGGCCCGAGCGTAGCAGACCCGAACGACGCGGCGGCGGCCGGGCACCCGCGGGTGCCCGGCCGCCGGGAGATGCTAGGCCCCGAGACGCTCGGAGAGCTCCACCAGACGGTTGGTGAATCCCCACTCGTTGTCGTACCAGCCGAAGACCTTCACCTGGTCACCCACCACCTGGGTGAGCGGGGCGTCGAAGATCGTCGAGTGCGGATTGCCCACGATGTCGGCGGAGACGATCGGTGCTTCGGAATACTCCAGCACGTGGGCCAGCGAGCCCGAGGCTGCGGCGGCCGCAAACGCCGCGTTGACCTCTTCCACGGTGGCGGGGCGGGTGAGCTTCACCGTGAGGTCGGTGATCGATCCCACCGGCACCGGAACGCGCAGGGCCAGACCGGTGAGTTTGCCGTCGAGTTCGGGGATAATCTTGCCGATCGTCTTGGCCGCCCCCGAGGAGGTCGGGATGGTGGAGAGGGCGGCGGCGCGAGCTCGACGCAGGTCGCTGTGTGGGGCATCCTGCAGGCGCTGATCGCTCGTGTAGGCGTGCACGGTGGTCATCAGACCGTGCTCGATGCCAAACGCATCGTTGAGGACCTTTGCCAGCGGGGCCAGCGAGTTGGTGGTGCAGGAACCGTTGGAGATGACCTCCACCGAGTCGTTGATCACCTCATCATTCACCCCGAGGACCACCGAGGGCAGATCACCCGAGGCCGGTGCCGAAATGATGACCTTCCGGGCACCACCAACCAGGTGGCGCCGAGCGCTCTCCTCGCTGGTGAAGAAGCCGGTGGATTCCACCACCACGTCCACACCGACCGAGCCCCAGGGGATCTGGTCGGGCTCACGCTCGGAGAACACGCGGATGCGGCGCTCGCCCACCACGATGAAGTCACCGTCCACCGAAACGCCGTCCAGGTGTCCGGAGATCGAGTCCCACTCCAGCAGGTTTGCGAGGGTTTGAGCGCTGGTGATGTCGTTGATCGCGACCACCTCAACGTCGGCTCCGCTCGCCAGGGCGGCGCGCAGGTAGCTACGGCCGATCCGGCCAAAGCCGTTGATTCCAATCCGAGTGGACATGGGTACTCCTTCTGTTGTGCGGTTAAATCTCGGGGCGCGGGGCACCGGCGGCATCCAGCAGCGCCAGGGCTCCACGGATCGCGGCATCCATTGGTGCCTGATCGCCGTGCGCGCGGGCCAGCACGTAGCCGCCCTGGATGACGGCCACCAGGGTGTGGGCCAGCTCGACCGGATCCACGCTGGCGGGTAGCTCCCCGGCCCGCGTTGCCTCGGTCAATGCCGTGGCCCAGCGCTCGATAATGAGGTCGAAACCTCCGGCCACCAGGCCGATCATCTCGGCGTCTTCGACCACCTGCGGGTCCTGGGTCATCCGCCCGATGCGACACCCGCGCACACCCGGACGCGGCAGCGTCAGATAGGCGCGGATACGCTCCATCGGGGTGCCCTCGCCGGTGAGCAGAACCGACCGCTCGGTGACCTGAGTGACGGTCTCGCGCAGCGTTTCCACGGCGAGCTCATGCTTGCCACTGAAGTGATGGTACATGCTGCCCTGACCCACGCCCGCACGATCCAGAACGTCTCGCGGGCTCGTGGCCGCGTAGCCGCGCTCCCAGAGCAGGTCGGCCATGGCGGTCGTGAGCTTCTCGCGGGTCGTCATGCGTTAACTGTAACTACTAGTATGTACAATTTCAACCCACGCAGGCTCGCCCGGGTGAATCGCATCCGAGTGAAAACCAATGAATGCGTTCACGGTTCGAGTTTCTAGATAATTACCCGTATTTAATTCGGTGAAGCTCGCACAGTTTATAAACATGTGCATAGTTCTGTGGATAACTCGTATTTTCTGCGGATAAGATGTGGATATGGCCCGTTTGGACGAATTAGATACGGCGATCCTGCGGGAATTGCAGCGTGATGCACGACGCACAAATCGTGACATCGCGGCCGCCGTGGGCGTCGCCCCCACCACCGCGCTGGATCGTACCCGCGCGCTGCGCGAGCGTGGAATCATTCGGGGTGCCCGGCTCGACCTCGATCTCACCCAGATCGGACGCCCGGTCCAGGCGATGATCGCCGTGCGTGTTCGCCCGCCCACCCGGGCCAACATCGAGGACTTTCGCGAGTGGGCGGCCACCCTGCCCGAGGTCATCGGGGTCTTTGTCACCAGCGGCACCGAGGATTTCCTGCTGCACGTGGCCGTGCCCGATAACAACCATCTCTACGCGTTTGTGATCGATAAGCTAACCGAGAAACCCGAGGTCGCCGACGTGCGCACCTCGGTGGTGTACGAGCACATCCGCAGCCCCGAGGTCACCCCGATCACGAACCTCGGCTAAGAAGCGTCCGGCCGCAGCGCCGCCCGGCCTTGCGACCGCGTCGCTCACCGGCTTCCATCCGGAGCTCCTCATCACCCCCGCCCTGACCCGCGCCCCTATCTCACCGACCGGATCGGGATCACCGCTATCGCGCCCAGCACCACCAGCACGATCGCGATGGGGAAGAGCATCACGTAGCCCCCGAAAAACACCACGATAATGCCGGCCAGCGCGGGTCCGAAGGTCTGCGGCAGGGTGGCCGCGATGTTCAGCACCCCGAGGTCCTTGGCGAAGCTCGTGGCCCTGGGCAGCACCTCGCTCATGAGCGCGGTGTCCACGGCCTGAAACACCCCACTGAAGAATCCTCCGAGGGCCGCATAGATCAGCACCCCGGTGACCGAGGGGGCGATCCAGGGCACCGAGAATCCCACCGCCATCCCGATCCCCGCGATCACCACGAAGACACGGCGACGTCCCAGGCGATCCGACAGCGGGCCGGAGATCAGCACCGCGAGCGTGGTCGCAACCAGGCTGATCACCGCCAGCACGGGCACCAGACGGATGGCCTCCCCACCGAGCCCGACATAGTCCTGCAGGATGTACAGCTGATATCCGACCACCAGATTGGTCCCCACATTGAGGAGCATGCGTCCGCTAAATCCCCAGAAGAAATCGGGGTGTTTGACCGGGTTGACCCAGAAGGTGTGGAAGAAGGTTTTGGCGTCGAAGGGTTCGCGCGGCTCGCCACGGTTGTCTCGATCGGGGTTGAGCAGGACAAATGCCACCAGCACCACCAGGGCGACCCCGGCAAAGAACAGGTATCCGGCGGGAACGCTGTCGGCAAATCCGCTGGCGATCACCTGTCCGCCGGCCATTCCCGCCATCACCCCGAGTCCGGTGAACGCCGAGAACAAGCCGCGCACGGGCCCCGGGACGCGGTCGGGCATGACCGCGCTGAGCGGTCCCTGGGAGAAGTTATAGGCCAGCTGGACCACGCACCAGGAGATAACGATCTGGACCAGCGTGGAGGCGCTGGCGATGCCGATCAGTCCCATCCCGCCCACCAGCGCGCCGATGATCATCCACGGACCTCGTCGCCCAAACCGGCTCCGGGTGCGGTCCGAGACCATGCCCGCCAGCGGCTGCGCGATCAGCGCAACAACGGCGCCGACCGCCAGCACCAGCGCCAGATTTTGTGCCTTTTGGCCCTCCCCGAAAGCCTGAATCTGGAGCGGCAGCAGGATGCCCGGGATCGCTCCCCAGAGAAAGAACACCCCGAGGTTGGCACCCAGGATGGAGAACAGGAGTCGGAGGAGGGGTCCGCGTACCCGGGGTCGATCCGGTGTGGGCTCTGCGAGCGATGAGGTCATGGAGGACTCCTCTCGAGTGGACCCACCGGCGTTGGCGGGCCTGCGCCACGATAGGCGCCACCTTCGCGTGCCACCAAACAAATGTCCAGATCAAAGTGGTTATCAATGCGAGATTACGGGGATTCTCCCGCCGCCTGACGGACATGGCGGACAGCTCGGTGGCGTGGTCACCCCGTACGATGGAGGCATGGCTGCCTCCAGACGACGTGCAAACCCCCTCGGCCTCATCGGCATGGGCCTCATGGCCCTCGGCGTGGTGGGACTGGTGCTGGGGCTCCTCCAGCCCTGGCGCACCTGCGGGGACGACATCATCGCCGCCGCCTGCCCGGCAACCGGCACCGAGCTGGGTGTGATGATCGGCGCGATGATCGTGGGCCTGGCCGGTTTTGTGGTGATGTTCTTCGCGCTGCGCCGCAGCTAACCGCCCGCGCGCCCGAACGCCCGCCCCTAGACTGGGAGCATGCGTTTTGGATCCTCCCCCACCCGATCGATCGTCTCCGCCGCGGCGCTGGACGCCCTGCTGATCATCGTCTTCGTGATGCTGGGTCGGCGCAGTCACGCCGAGGGCAACGACCTGCTGGGGATCCTCGGCACCGCCTGGCCCTTCCTGGTGGGCGCGGCGATCGGCTGGATCGTCACCCTCGCCTGGCGCAACCCGGTGGCCCTGCGCTGGACCGGTCCGCTGATCTGGCTCGCGACCGTGGTGCTGGGCCTCCCGCTGCGCGTTCTCGCCGGAGGGGAAGCCCCGATCTCGTTTGTGCTGGTGACCGCCGGAGTCCTCGCGGTCTTCCTGATCGGCTGGCGCGCACTGGCACTACTGCTGATGTCGCGTCGCGGACGCCGCACCGCCCGCCGCTAGCCTCCGTTCATACACCCGATGCCCCGCCGGGGAATCACAGCGGTGCGTGCCGCGAGAGTCCGCTGACCCTCGTTAACGCGGAGAGGCGGGGACACCGTGGTGTCCCCGCCTCTCCGTTTAAGTTGGCGATTAGTCGCGCAGCTTGTCCTTGGCCTCGTTACGGGCGCGGACCGATTCGGCTTCGGCTTCGGCCTTCTTGACCTCGGCGTCTGCCTTGACCTCGTCAACCTTGTCCTTGGCCTGGTCCACCAGGTCGTGTGCGGCGCGCGAAACCTTTTCGGCTCCGGCTTCGATGGTTTCCTTGGCGTCTTCGATGAATCCCATAATTCCTCCTCGAGCTAGTGAATAACCTACGTTTTCATTCTGCTCGATTGGGCCTGAAAATCCAATGGAAAGACAAAAATGACGATTCGCCCGTAGGGGAATCGTCATTCAGTGTTGGTGCGCGGTGCGCGACTACCGCCAGGCAAAACCCCGGCGCAGTCGCAGGAGCACACCGATCGCGTGCACGATGATGGCGAGGGCGATGACGCCCAGGCCGATCCCCGCGCCGGCGGCGTCGAGCCGGTAGGCGGCAACGCCGATCAGCAGGATCCCGGTCATCAAACCGAGGATGCCCACCACCGAGAACACGCGTGAAAGCGCCGTGGCGTCCCCGGCAATTGCCTCGGAACGCCCCTCCTTGAGAACGGTCACCGTTCTCCCGCTAGCGCCTCCGCAGCATGTGGAAGGGGATAGCGAGGCTCAGCGAAATCGCCAGGATTCCGGCGAAGAACACAACCGCGTGCAGCTCTTCCAGGTGGAAGGCCAGACCAAACAGGTAGATTCCACCCAGGAACAGGACCAGTGCAATTACAAAAATCATGCTGACAGTCTACCGAGGGAGTGCCCCGAAACTCGATTCGAGCGAAAACCTTCTGCTATTGAAAATCTCGAGACCGGGTGCGAACCGCAAGATCCAGGGGTTCGGCACCGTCCGCGACCAGGTTAATGATGCCCTCGGGGCTGCGCTCCAGGATGCCGCGAATCACCAGGGCCGGGGATTCGCGCAGTACCCGGCGGTGGCGCTGCCAGAGGCCGACGCTACAGATCACGTTGATCATCCCGTCCTCATCCTCGAGGTTCACAAACGTGATCCCCGACGCGGTGGCCGGACGCTGACGGTGCACCACGACCCCGGCAACCCGCACCCGACGACCGGATTCGGTGTCGCGCAGCGCCGCCGACCCGAGAATTCCGCGGGCGCCGAGGATCGTACGCAGGCCACGCATCGGATGGTCGTCGGTGGAGATCCCGGTGGCCCAGAGGTCGGCGGCGAGGGTTTCCTGGGCATCCAGCAGCGCAAACAGCGGCGGCTGGACGGTCACCGCGGATCCGGCCAGCTGATTCGGATTCTCCCGCGACGCCGGACCCGCCTGCCACAGTGCCTGCCGACGCGAGGTACCCAGCCCGTCGCAGGCGCCCGAGGTGGCCAGTGCTTCCAGCTGAGTTGCCGAGAGCCCGGTGCGGCGGCCGAGGTCCTCCATGCTCCGATACTCACCGCCGCGCTCACGCTCGGCGACGATCCGCGCGGCCGCCTCGGACCCGATCCCGGTGATCCCGGCCAGGCCCAGGCGCACGGCGAAGCCGGTATCGCGACGGTGTTCGTGGTCGAGGATGGGAGCCGTCGGGTCGAAGGGGCCGGGACTTTCGGCGGGAGTGTGCAGGCAGGAGTCCATGCCCGCCGAGCCCGAACCGGCGGGCCGCGTGCCCGGAGCCGCCGAGTCCGAATCGGCAAACCGGACGCCGGGCACCTCGGAAGCCGCCGTACCGTGCGCGGCGGAACGCTCATCCGATGTGTCCAGGGGTTCCAGCCCGGCGTCCACCCCCGAGCGGTGCAGGTCCGGGCGCAGAGTGCGCACCCCGTGCCGGGTCGCGTCGGCCACCAGCGTGTGCGGGGCGTAGAACCCCATCGGCTGGGCGCGCAGCAGCGCAGCGAGGAACGCGCCGGGATAGTGCAGGCGCAGCCAGGCGCTCGCGTAGACGATCAGGGCGAAGCTGATCGAGTGGCTCTCGGCAAAACCGAAGTTGGAAAAGGCCTCGATCCGCTCGTAGATATTGTCAGCCTCGGCCCCCACGATGCCGTTTTCGGCCATGCCCGCATAGAGCTTTTCGCGCAGGGTCGCGATCTTCTCCCGGCCGCGTTTGGAACCCATCGCCCGGCGCAGCAGGTCGGCGTCCTCGGCGTCGCAGCCGCCCACGGCCATCGCCATCTGCATCAGCTGCTCCTGAAACAGCGGAATCCCCAGGGTGCGCTCAAGCACCGGTTCGAGGCTCGGGTGCAGGTAGGTCACCGGTTCCTGTCCCATCCGGCGACGAATATAGGGGTGCACCGCGCCGCCCTGGATGGGTCCCGGGCGCACCAACGCCACCTCGATCACCAGGTCATAGAACGTGCGCGGGCGCAGGCGCGGGAGCATCCCCAACTGCGCGCGCGACTCCACCTGGAAAACCCCCACGGCGTCGGCCCGACACAGCTGGTCGTACACCCCGGCCTCCTCCTTGGGGAGCGAGTGAAGGTCCCAGTGCTCACCGGTGTGCTCCTCCACCAGGTCGAAGCAGTGCTGGATCGCCGCGAGCATGCCGAGGCCCAGCAGGTCGAATTTGACCAGGCCCATCCAGGCACAGTCATCCTTGTCCCACTGCAGGACCGTGCGTCCATCCATCCGGCCGTGCTCGATCGGGCACACCTCCCCCACCGGGCGATCGGTCAGCACCATGCCGCCCGAGTGAATGCCCAGGTGCCGGGGGAACCCCAGCAGCTCGGTACTGAGGGTGCGCAGCTCCTCGGGGATCTCGGGCTCCTCGGCGAGCGCGCTGCCACGTTCGATCCGTTTGGACCACGCATCCTGCTGCCCCGGGGTATAGCCCAGCGCCTTGGCCATGTCCCGGATGGCCGCCTTGGGCCGGTAGGTGATGACGTTGGCGACCTGCGCCGCGTTGAAGCGTCCGTAGCGCTCGTATACGTACTGGATGACCTCCTCGCGGCGGTCGGCGTCGAAGTCCACGTCGATGTCCGGCTCCTCGGCGCGCAGGCTGGAGAGGAAGCGTTCGAAGGGCAGGCCGTAGGCGATCGAGTCCACCGCTGTAATTTCCAGCAGGTAGCACACGGCCGAGTTGGCGGCCGAGCCGCGCCCCTGGCAGAGGATCCCGCGCGAGCGTGCAAACCGCACGATATCGTGCACGATGAGGAAGTAGCCGGGGAAGTCCTTCTGCTCGATCACCGCGAGTTCGCGGGTGATCCGGTCACGGTCGCCCTCGCTCATGTTGGGGTAGAGCATGGCGGCCCCGCGCCAGGTGAGTTCGCGCAGCCAGCTCATCGGGGTGTGCCCCTCGGGGACCTCCTGCCGCGGCAACCGGGGACGGGCCGAGCGCAGCCGGAACCCGATCTCGTCGGACACGGTCACGGTGTGCGCGGCTGCCCCCGGATACCGGGCGAAGCGCGCGTGCATCTCGGCCGGGGAACGCAGATACGCGCCGCCGGCGGCGGGCAGCCAGCCGGCGTGGGCGTCCACGCTGGTGCGGGCGCGCACGGCGGCGAGGGCCCGGGCCAGGCGGCGGCGGTTCGGTGCCGCATAGTGGGCACCGGTGGTCGCCACGATCGGCAGGCCGCGCTCCCGGGCGAGGACGGCCAGGGCGTCGTTGCGGGTGCTGTCGCGCGGATCCCCCAGGTCGGTCAGCTCGACCAGCACGTTCTCGGGCCCGAACCGTTCCTCCAGCCGGATCAGCTCGGCCCGGGCGGCGTCCAGCCCCGCGGTTTCCAGGGCCGAGCGTACGGGCCCCTTGCGGCAGCCGGTGAGGGCGATGACCCGGTCGCGCAGGCTGTCTGCCAGCACGTCCGGATCAAACCGCGGTGCGCCCTTCTCGGCCTCGGGGGCGAGCTGCCCGCGGGTGATCGCCCCGGCGAGCGCATGATATCCCTCGATCCCCCGGGCGAGCAGCAGCAGGTGCTGACCGGCCGGATCGGGCACCCCGTTCTGCGGGGCATCCAGGCCCAGGGTCAGCTCGGCCCCAAACATCGTGTGCAGATCGGGGTGCTTCTCGGCGGCCTCGGCCAGGCGCACCGCCCCGTAGAACCCGTTGTGGTCGGTGAGGGCCAGGCCGTGGAGTCCGAGCCGGGCAGCCTCATTCGCCAGTTCCTCGGGGCCGGATGCCCCGTCCAGGAAGCTGAAGTTGGAGTGGGTGTGTAGCTCGGCGTATCCCGGGCCGTCCGGTGCTCCGGGGAGGTCTTCGGCGCGCGGTTCGGCGGCCGTCTCCGGGGTCTCCGGCTCGGCCTCGGCCGTGCGCCGCCCGCTCAGCCGGCGTTCAAACTCCGACCAGGGGATCGGCGGATTCGAGAATCCCATCTCGCGCTCCTCTCTGCTGTCTCAGTTCCTCGTGGCGGGGGTGTGCACTTCGCCCCGAGCCCCACCACATACTCCCGGCCGTCACCGCGGCTAGTCGTAGCGGGCCTCCGCCCACCACTCGGTGTGATCGCGGCGCACCAGCCAGCCGTGGCCGCGCTCATCCACCAGTTGAAAGCGGTCCACCCGCTCGGCCGTGGTGCCGGTGACCACCGGCCAGGGGCCCGCCCACGCCCGCACCGTCGAGTCCACCCCGCCCGGGGCGATCCGCGGCAGGGGTGGGATGACCAGGCGGTGCGGCGGGGCGCTCAGCACGTCCCGGTCGGTGATGCTCACGCTCTCCCCCGCCGCATCGATCACCCGCACCGGCAGCGGCTCGGCCAGCACCGTCTGGGGTGGTGCTCCGGGCAGGCTTCCGGGCCAGGGACCGGCGGGATCGGTGCGCGGATCCCGTTCCCCCCAGGGCACCAGGCTCTGGCGTTCCCGGGGTTCGCGACCCGCGCCGATCCGAGCGGTCAGGACCCCGTCATGGCCCACCATCCCCTGTAACCGGGTCAGCCCGTTATGCACGCGGGTGTCGGGTCCGCCACCCCAAAGCCCGGGCTCCTGGGTGCTCATCGCGGCGAGGGTTTCGGGGATCACCCGGATCAGCGCCACCGGCTCGGACAGCGCCGCCTCGATCGCCCCGGATCCCTGCAGCTGCCAGCGCACCCGGTCCACAACGTCGCCCGCATCGAGGTGTCGGGGGTGCAGCCAGCTGCGGGCGCTACGCCCGCCACGGTCCCCGATAATCTCGATCCGCACCGCGCTCACCACCAGCGCATGCTCGGCCAGGCCCGCCAGGAAACGGTCGGCGGAGGCGCGGAAACCGAAGGCCGCCTGGTCGGCGCGCTCAAGCGGCGGATCGAACTCGCGCTCAACCGCAAGCTCGGCCGGTGGGATGCGTGGGCGCACCCGGCGCGGGTCCTCCCCCGCGGCGATCCGATGCGCCTGCTCCCCCGCCGCCCCAAACCGGTCCCGGACCGAGGCTGCCGGCAGCGCGGCCAGCTCACCGAGCCGGCGCACGCCGAGTCGGGCGAGCACCCGCGCCAGCTCGGGTTCGCCCAGCGTGGTCACCGGCATCGGGGCGAGAAAACGCGCCGACTGTCCGGGCGGGATCACCAGGATCGCGTCGGTGATGGGCGCAGGTGAAGGCACCGGCACCGGCACCGGCACCGGCACCGGCACCGGCACTGGCACTGGCACTGGCACTGGCACTGGCACTGGCACCGGCACCGGCACCGGCACCGGCACCGCACGATACACCGCCTGCTGCGCGGCGAAGACCCCGTCGGCCGCGCCGATCCGCACCGCCGACCCCTTCGGAACCACCCCCGCCTCACGCAGCGCCGTGGTCAGCGCCTGCGCCGCCGCCGCCTCACTTCCGTAATAGCGCGCGGGACCGCGCCCGGGCACCAGACACAGCCCCGGCCGCACCTGCTGGATGCTCGGGACGATGCCCTCCAGAATCCGAATCAACGGCTCGAAGCGTCGATGATCCACATCCTCCCGATACGGCACAAACACCGCCTCGGCCGAACGCTCCTGAGCCTCCCGAATTCGCAATCCTCGACGCACCCCCAGCGCCCGCGCCACCGCGTTTGCGGCGAACACCTCGCCGCGCGCGGTCAGGGCCACCGGCGCCTCGAGGGAGATCTCCGCGTCCTCGGCGGCGGTGAGGACCGCCCAATCGGGAAGCCACAGGGCCAACACTCGCTCACTCATAAACCACCACCCACCGCACACGCCACACAGCCACGGCACCAGCACCCGCGCGCTCAGGAACCCACCGCACACGCCACAACCAGGGCGGCATCACCGGCCCAGAAACACAGTCCCGCGGCATCAGCCCACCCCTGCCAAACGACGCTCGGGCTTCGGCACCGCGCGGATACCGGGTCGCTCGGCCGCGATCAACCCGCCGCTCTCGGCCAGGGTCAGCGAGGCTCGACGCAGGCGTCCGGCACGATCGGTCGCCTCCACCCGCAGCTCCCGCGCCCCCAGGTAGCCAAAGCCCGCGCCGATCCCACCCCAGTTTCCGGCACCGCTGCGCAGTTCCGCGTCGTTCCCCGGCCAGGTGCCCAGGGCCACCAGCATGGCCGCCCGCTGGTGCAGCCGGGCGGCCAATCGCGCGCGATCCGAGGTGCTCAGGTGCGGGGCGGGTCCGGTGATGATCACGGTCACCACATCGGCGAGCGCCGCCACCACCTCCAGCCAGTTTGCGCCGGGATCGGGTACCACCACCAGGCGTTCGAGGTTGATCCCCACCCGCTCGGCGGCCTCCAGTCCAAAGGTCGGCAGGTCCACCACGGCGCTCCAGGATCCGGCCAGGCTCGGCCCCGCGGCCAGCGCCATCGCCAGCACCGGCGCATCAGGCACCGCATATACCCCGCCCGCCCGCAGCGCACCGCCGGGCAGCAGATCGCCAAGAACCGGCAGCGTCGGTAGTGGCTGAGACTCTAGTTCGGTGCGCTGCATCCCCCGGATGCGCTCACGCAGCGCCGCCACGGTGCCCGCCCGTTCGGCGGCACCGGAGACGGCACCGGGCCGAGCGGGTCCGGTGCCCACACGAGAGGAGATAGCGAGCGACATGGGTTAATATTCGAACACATGTTCGATTAAGTCAATTACGAACGGCATGTCCCATCGCATCGCGACGGGCCCGGTTTTCCGCGCCTCAACACACAAACGGGCCGCGGGAATCCGAAGATCCCACGGCCCGAACGGGTAGTGGATAACTAGGCGGTGAAGCCCTCGGCGCGGATGCCCCAGCTCACGCTCCAGGTTTCCCCCGGGGCGATCCACTCCAGGCCGATGCCGCTGTTCAGCGCGTTGGCGGGGGCGGTCATCGGCTCGATCGCGACCACCGCGTTGTCTCCGGGATAGCGAGTCGGGTTGAAGACCTGCCAGGTACCAAAACGCTCCTCACCCCAGATGGTGACGGTGCGTCCGGCCGGGTCGGCGAGGGTGTGGCTGCTCACGCCGTCCACGATGTGCGGGGCGGCAAAGCCGTGATCCAGGACCACCGAGTTCAGGGCGACACCCTGGCGCAGGTCGTTGCCCGCGCCCACGGGCACCTCGTTCTGCGGGATCTGGTGGGCGTTGACCTCCCAGACGGTGTCGCAGGCCACGGTGAGGGTCAGATCCGAGGCGGGAACGCCGCCGATGGTGAGGTACGGGTGGGCCCCGACACCGGCCGGGGCGGGGGCCTCCGAACGGTTGGTGAGGCGGTGGGTCACGGTCAGGCCGCGCTCATCCAGTACGTAGTCCACCTCGGTGTCGAGGTGGAACGGGTAGCCGTGCTGCGGGAACACGGTCGCCGCCAGCCGGATCGAGTTCGCGGTCTGCTCCAGCACCGTATACGGGGTGAAGCGCAGCAGGCCGTGGATCGCGTTTGACTGCGCGGGCTCGGTCACATCCAGCTGCTGCACCTGGCCGTCGAGTACCCAGCGGGCATCCTCGACGCGGTTGGGCCAGGGGGCCAGCACGATGCCCGAGGCCATCGGACGAGGCTCGGTCACATCGTAGGGGGCGAGCACGTCCACGCCGTTCGCGGTGAGGACCCGCAGACCCGCGGCCACCTCGGTAATCTCGGCGCTCAGCGCGAGATCGCCGTGTTCGTGGGTGAGTGTGAAGCTCTGTCCGTTGGGAGCTGCGTGCATCGTGTTTCTAGGCCTCCTCGACGGCGGCCACCTGCCACCGGTTTCGACAATACTCCCAAAGCAGACCGCCCCGCGATCCGAGGGAACGCGGGGCGGTCAATGTGGGAAAAGTTACAGCCGCTCGGCCGCCTCCACCACGTTCTTCAGCAGCAGCGCCCGGGTCATCGGGCCCACACCGCCGGGGTTCGGCGAGAGGAAACCGGCAACCTCGGCCACGGCCGGGTCGATGTCTCCGGAGAGCTTCGCCTTGCCGGACTCGGTGGTGCCCACGCGGGTCACACCCACATCCAGTACCGCGGCACCGGGCTTGATCCACTCGGGCTTGACCAGGTGCGGCACACCCACGGCGGCCACCACGATGTCCGCCCGGGACACCTCGGACGCGAGGTCCGGGGTGCGCGAGTGGGTCAGGGTCACGGTCGCGTCGATGCCCTTACGGGTCAGCAGGAGGCCCAGCGGACGACCCACGGTGATGCCGCGGCCGATCACGGCCACGTGCTTTCCGGGGATCGAGACACCGCTGCGCTCCAGCAGCTCGATGATGCCGGCCGGGGTGCAGGGCAGCGGCGAATCCAGTTCGCCGCCCACGCCGAGCACCAGCTTGCCGAGGTTGGTCGGGTGCAGGCCGTCGGCGTCCTTGGCGGGGTCGATCAGCTCAAGCATCTCGTTTTCGTTGATGCCCTTGGGCAGCGGCAGCTGCACGATGTACCCGGTGACGGCGGGGTTCTCGTTCAGGTCACGGATGGCCTGACGAATCTCCTCGGCACTCGCGGTTTCGGGCAGATCCACGCGGATCGACTCGATCCCCACCTCGGCGCAGTCGCGGTGCTTACCCGCCACATACGAGCGTGAGGCACCGTCTTCACCGACCAGCAGGGTGCCGAGACCGGGAACGATGCCGCGCTCACGCAGGGCGTCGATCCGGGTACGCAGCTCATCCTTGATGGCACTCGCCGCGGCGAGACCATCAAGCTTCTGTGCCGTCATCCCTACAGACCCGGGTAGAGGGGGAACGCCTCGGTGAGCTTGGCGACGCGTGCACGCAGGGCGGGCAGGTCGGCGCCGGGGCGCAGGGCGAGGGCGATCACGTCGGCAACCTCGGTGAACTCGGCGTCGCCGAATCCGCGGGTCGCAAGCGCCGGGGTACCGATGCGCAGACCCGAGGTGACCATCGGCGGGCGCGGGTCGAACGGCACGGCGTTGCGGTTCACGGTGATGCCCACCTCGTGCAGCGCATCCTCGGCCTGCTTGCCGTCGAGCTCCGAGTTGCGGAGGTCAACCAGGACCAGGTGCACGTCAGATCCACCGGTCAGGACGTCGATGCCGGCGGCCTTGCTGTCCGGGGCGGTGAGGCGCTCGGCCACGATCTTCGCACCGGAGAGGGTACGACGCTGACGGTCGGCGAACTCGGGGCTCCCGGCGATCTTGAATGCGGTGGCCTTACCGGCGATCACGTGCATCAGGGGGCCACCCTGCTGGCCCGGGAACACTGCCGAGTTGATCTTCTTGGCGAGGTCAACATCGTTGGTGAGAATGAAGCCCGAGCGGGGTCCACCGATGGTCTTGTGCACGGTCGAGGAGACCACGTGGGCGTGGGGCACCGGCGAGGGGTGAACGCCCGCGGCGACCAGACCGGCAAAGTGTGCCATGTCGACCCAGAGGGTTGCGCCCACCTCGTCGGCGATCGCGCGGAACGCGGCGAAGTCCAACTGACGCGGGTAGGCCGACCAGCCGGCGATGATGACCTGCGGCTTGTGCTCGAGGGCCTGGGCGCGCACGACGTCCATGTCCACGAGGAAGGTTTCGGGGTCAACACCGTAGGAGACGGCGTTGTAGAGCTTGCCGGAGAAGTTGAGCTTCATGCCGTGGGTCAGGTGACCACCGTGAGCCAGCTCGAGACCGAGGATGGTGTCTCCCGGCTTGGCAATTGCGGCCAGCACGGCGGCGTTGGCGGTGGCACCGGAGTGCGGCTGAACGTTGGCGTACTGGGCACCGAAGAGCTCCTTGACGCGGGCGATGGCGAGGTTCTCGGCCACGTCCACGGCCTCGCAGCCGCCGTAGTAACGACGGCCCGGGTAACCCTCGGCGTACTTGTTGGTGAGCACGCTACCCACGGATTCCAGCACCGACACGGGAACGAAGTTCTCGCTGGCGATCATCTCGAGGTAGTCGCGCTGGCGAACCAGCTCCTGCTCCAGGACCGCGGCAATTTCCGGGTCAACCTCGGCAAGGGGGGCGTTAAATAGGTCGGTCAAAACTGGCTCCTCTGATGACAGCGGCGGACAAAACATCAATTTTCCGTATCGGCCCAGGCGTGCGGTCGAATCCGTGTCGGTCGCTCCCCGATGGTAACCATCTTGAGTGGTGCGATCCCGCTCCACCGACGCCAGTCGCGACGCGATTAGCCTAGCATCCCGGGGCGGGCTCGTGGGTGGGGGTTTCCCCCAAAATCCACGCACAAAGCCGAACCGTCACAAAAAGAAAAGATCACTTAAGAGCGCTATTCTTCGGGGTTTTTCGAGTCTTAGCCTGCATTCAACGCCGACTCCCTCGGTCGACGTCAGCTCTCCCATTCACACACATTGGAAAGAGAAACGTCATGAACATCGTATTTGTTGGTCTCTAACAACGGTTCGTCCCCATGTCGGAACTCAACTACTTCGAAAAGGCGCTGGCCGGCATCTTGATCGCATTCTTGGCGACCAGTAGCCTGCTCATCGCCACGGCGTATGCTTCGCTTCCGACATGGGGAGCCGTCCTTCTCATCAGGTGGATTTGGCCTCCACGCGAGGACAACCCGTTCACCTGGGGGATCGGCATCATCCTGACACTACTGGCAACCCTCGTCACGTTCCTGGTCGAACTCTTCTTTGGCACCCTGGTTCGTTCTACCTCGAAAATCTCTGGAAAACCCGCATTCGCGCTGCTCCTCAAGGCGATAATCGCTCTGATCTATTTGGTGTTGATGTGGGCCGCTCTTGATCCCCTCATCCCCAGCCCCGGACACCGCGCACTGGCGATTGTGCTGACCCTTTTCCTTACCCCGCTGATTCTCTGGCCGATACATTGGGGTGAAAGGCGAGATCGTCGACGCAAACAAAGCCAGAATCAAGCAGAGGCCGCTCCTGCATCAACAGAACTCACCACGGATGTGTTAAACGATCCGCGGGACTAAGCTCGTGCGTATGCGGAACCTCATTCACTCGGCCACCGTTATTTCCGGTGGGCAGAGCACCAAGCACGCCTGGATCGAGTTTGACGAGGACGGTGTTTGCGCCCGCGGCACCAACGACACCTGGCGGGCACGGGTCGCCGAGCATCCCGATACCGCCGTGATCGATGGCACCGGTCAGGTTGTCACCCCCGGCCTGATCGATCTGCACTGCCACGGCGGCGCGGGCGTCGCGTTTGAAGACGGCGAGGCGGCGATCCGCACGGCCCTTGCCCTGCACCGCGCCCACGGCACCACCCGCGCGGTGGTGTCCTTTGTCAGCGGGAGTATCGAGGATCTGGTCAGCCGGCTGGAAACCGTCGCCGACCTGGCCGAAACCGACCCGGGGGTGCTCGGCAGCCACCTCGAGGGCCCGTTCCTGGATCCCGGACACCGCGGTGCCCACGATCCCGAGGCGCTGCGCACCCCCGATGTGCGCACCGTGGACCGGCTGATCGAGGCCGGTCAGGGCACGCTGCGCCAGATCACCATCGCCCCCGAGCTGGACGGCGCCACCGAGGCGATCCGCGAGCTGACAGCCGCCGGGGTGATCGTCGCCGTGGGCCACACCGATGCCGACTATGCCACCGCCCGCGCCGCCTTCGATGCCGGGGCAACCCTGCTGACCCACGCGTTCAACGCGATGCACCCGATCCACCACCGCGCACCCGGCCCGGTGCTGGCAGCGATCGACAGCCCCGGCGTGACCCTCGAGGTCATCAACGACGGCGTGCACGTCCACGAGAGCGTCGTGCGCCTGGCCTTCACCGAGGCTCCGGGACGCATCGCCCTGGTCACCGATGCGATGGCCGCGACCGGCGCCGCCGATGGCCACTACATGCTCGGATCCCTCGAGGTTCTGGTGGAGGGCGGCACCGCACGACTGGTAGAGGGCGGCGCGATCGCCGGGTCCACCCTGACCCTGGATGCAGCCCTGCACCGCGCGGTCCACGTCGTGGGCATCCCGCTTCCCGAGGCCGTGCGCGCACTCACCGAAACCCCCGCCCGGGTGCTCGGTCGCGAGCGGGACCTCGGCGCAATCGAGGTCGGCTATCCCTCCGATGTGCTGCTCTGGAACGACGATCTGACCCTGCAGCGGGTGTGGGCCGACGGCACCGAGTATCCGGCGGCACACGCCTAGACTCCGCAGCACCGCTCCCCGCGCCGGCTCCGGACAGCCGACACCGGTCAGACAACAGCCTCCCGCACGGGTCAGGAAACACCCCGACACGGGTCACACAACAAACACCACAACGGCCCCGTCCGGTGAAAAAATCTCACCGGACGGGGCCGTTGCGCAGGACGGACTAGTTGGCCTCCTCGCGCGGCAGCAGCACCTCGGGGGTGCGGATCTGCCCGGGCAGGGTGTCCACCGGCAGGGTGGGGAATGCGGCGCTGGTCGCGGGCCAGCCGCTGTCACGCAGTTCCTTCATGGTCTCGTCGAAGGCCTGCAGGGCGGCGACCTCGTCGGAGGCGAACGCGGTGGCGATCCGCACGCCGCGCCAGTAATCGGCCGCATCGGTATACAGGGCAAAGGCGACGTTTCCCAGCCGCTCGATCAGGGTCCAGGCGGTCTGCTCGCTCACCTGCCCGGCCACAAACGCGGTGCGGACGATCGCGATCAGGCGCTGCACATCCCCTGCCCACAGCAGGAGCGGCGGACGCCCCGCCTGCGGTTCGGCCAGCGCCCGTAGGTCCCACTCGGACAGACCGGTTAGGCCGGCGATACGGGTGAGCATCCGCTCGGCATCCGGGCCGTTGAGGATCGCCTGGAAGCGGGCGCTCATACTGTGCTGGGCCATCCCGTCGGCCACATACAGTTCCAGGTCGCGCTCGGAGGCGATCCGAGTGCGCTTATCCAGGTCTGCCTGAAGGTCGCGCAGATCGTTCATCGGCAGCGAGATGATCGGGTAACCCTTGGCACCGTCGGCGTACTTCTTGCGCAGCGATTCGGGCAGTTTTGACCAGGCCGGGGAGAATTCCAGGCTGGAGTTCCAAAGCCCCGAACGGAAGTCCGATTCGGCATCCAGCGCGAGCAGCGACTGCTGCGCCGGGGTGATCTCGCTCGCCCCGGTCAGCCGACGGTAGCGGCGCTGATCGCGCCAGGGGCCCCAGGAATCCAGGCTCGAGACGGCAAAGGCCACCACCACAAACGCCAGTGCGGCGGTGAGCACCGGGGCGAAGGTGGCGTCCGGGGTAAACGGCAGCGCGGCGGCGATGGCGTGCCAGTTGACCGACACCACGGCGGCCGCGAGAATTGCGATCGCGAAGGTCAGCAGCGAACGCCCCTGCGCTCGGGCGGGCCGCTGTTCCTTCCTCAGCTGCTGATAGTTACGCTGATGCCAGATGCGCGGACGGACGGGATAGGCACGTTCACCGAGATGGTTCTGAAGAGTCACCCAAACGAGTGTAATCCAGTTTGTAAGCGCTTACGCGCGCCTACCGCGCCGTGTCTCCGGGTGACTGCTCGTGGTTGGGGACCACCGGATCATGCTCGACCGGCGCCTCCTGCACCACCGGGGTCGCCACGGTGTTGCCCGACACGTAGTCCTCGGGATCCGGGTAATCGAGCCCCAGCAGGTGGTTGCGGCCGCGCAACTCGTCGCGGAAGAGCACGTCGCTGCGGAACTTGCCGGTCCGATACGCCGCCCGGCCCACCATGTGTGCCGAGATCGGCGCGGTCAGCGCCTGGAACAGGATGATCGAGAAGCCCAGCGTGATCGTGCCGATCGTGGGCGTCGAGAAGATCACATCGGCCACCACCAGGATCACACCGAGGACCTGCGGCTTGGTAGCCGCATGCAGGCGCGCCAGCACGTCGGAGAAGCGCAGCAGACCCACGCCCGCGGCCAGACACAGCACCGCGGCGGCAAAGACCAGCGCGATGGTCAGGGCGTCGCGCCACCACTCGCCGGTCATGCTTCGGCCTGATTCGACATGAAGCGAGCCACGCTGACCGAGCCCACAATCGCGAACATGGCCAGCACCAGCATCACCGGCAGCGTGTTGGTGTGGCGGTTGATGGCCATCTCGGCCCCCATCGCGCACATCACGGTCGCCACCAGCACGTCCGAGGCGATCACCCGGTCAAGCAGGGAGGGCCCACGCACGATCCGGTAGACGGCGCACAGCGCCGAGACACCAAACATGGCGATGATGATTCCCAAAATTATGGTCATCGGTTTTTCCTTCCTCGGGCCAGGGCATGCTGCTCGTTGACCCGCACCACCTCGGCCTTGGATCCGATCGCCAGCACCAGGCGGCGTTCGGTATCCAGGACCTCCTGGATGAAGCGCTGGATATCCTCCTCGGAGTGCACGTCGATCACGTGCACGTAGAGGATCGAGCCCGAGCGGTCCAGGTCGACCACGATGGATCCCGGCACAATCGAGATCGCCGTGGAGGTCCACGACATGATCAGGTCCGAGCGGGTGTTCAGCGGGATGCCCACGATCGCGTTACCCGGCTTGAAGTTCGGGGCGAAGGCCAGCCAGGCGATCTGGATCGAGGCGCGCAGGATGTCCCAGGCCAGCACCACGAAGAACACGATCACGCGCCAGGGGTTGACCCGGCCGCTGAGCTCGACCCCGGGGAGGTAGAACGTGAACGAGACTCCGGTCGAGACCAGGATGCCGGTGATGATGGTGAGCGGGGTGAAGCTGCCCCAGAGCAGGCACCACAGCAGGAGCAGCCCGAGGGCCAGCAGGCCCTGGCTGAGCCCGGCGAGCCGGTGCTTATCGCGAGTCTGTTGTGGCATTAGGGCGATCCCTCCGGGAACACGGCGGAGATGTAGTTTTCCACGTTCTCCACCTGGGCAGCCGCACGCTCGGCATAGCCGAAGATGGGGCCGGCGAACACGGTCAGCAGCAGGGTGAGACCCACCATGCCGGTGGTCGCGCCCACCATCAGACGCGAGGTCTGCTTGGTCGCGACGGTCCCCGAGTCCTCGGGGCTCTCGGCGAGGGATTCCAGCAGCGGAGACTGGTAGCCCTCGACCTCACCACGCGAGCGCCAGAAGGCCATGTTCCAGACCCGGGCGAGCGCGTACAGGGTCAGCAGCGAGGTCGCGGCCCCGGCGGCAATCAGCACGTAGGAGAGCCAGCTTCCCTCCTCGACGCCGGCCTGGAACAGGCCGATCTTGCCGAGGAAGCCGGAGAACGGCGGGATTCCGCCGAGGTTGAGCGCGCCGAGGAAGAACAGCACCGCCACAAACGGCGCGGCCTTGAGCAGACCACCCAGGCGCGAAATGGACGTACTTCCGCCCACGCGCTCGACCAGTCCGGTCGCCAGGAACAGTGTGGTTTGGACCACGATGTGGTGCACCACGTAGAAGATGGTGGCGGTCAGCGCGATGTCGCCGCCGATCGCGATACCAAAGATCATGTACCCGATGTGACTGACCAGGGTGAACGAGAGCAGACGCTTGATATCTGCCTGCATCACCGCACCCATGATGCCCACCAGCAGCGTGAAGAACGCCACCACCATCAACGGTATTCGCAGCGGCACATCCACAAACATCACGGTGTCGGTACGGATGATCGCGTACACGCCGACCTTGGTCAGCAGGCCCGCGAACACCGCGGTGACCGGCGCGGGTGCCGTGGGATACGAGTCGGGCAGCCAGAAGGACAGCGGGAACACCGCGGCCTTGACCGCGAAGCCCAGCAGCAGCGCCGCGCAGAGGATCGCCTGGACCCCCATCGGCAGCTCGCGCACCCGCTCGGAGATCAGCGCGATGGTCACGGTCCCGGTGGCCCCATAGATCAGCGCGATGGCGCCCACAAACAGCAGCGAGCTCATCAGGCTGATCACGATGTAGGTCACGCCCGCGCGGATGCGGGCACCGGTGCCACCGAGGGTCAGCAGCACGTAGCTGGCCGCCAGCAGCATCTCGAAGCCGACGTACATGTTGAAGAGGTCGCCGGCCACAAACGCGTCAAACAGACCGGCCGACAGCACCAGGTAGGCGGGGTGGAAGATCGACACCGGGGTCTCGTTGTCGTCATCCACGATGCCCTGGCCGATCGCGAAGATCAGCACGCCGAGCAGCATCAGGGCGGACACCAGCAGCATGATCGCCGAGAGGCGGTCCACCACCAGCACGATGCCCCAGGGTGGTGCCCAGCCGCCGACGTTGACGGTAACGGTGCCGGTCTGATCCACTGCCACCAGCAGGACCGCGGCAATGGCGGTCACCAGGGTCAGTGAGATCAGCGACACAAAGATCTGCACGCGCGGACGCTGACCGAAGATCAGCGCGATCGCGGCGCCCAGCAGCGGGATCGTAACCACGAGGGGAACCAGGGCGTTCATCGTCCCACCTCCGTGTCTCGTGCTGTCTGAACCGGGTCGGGTTCGGGGTCGTCTTCGTGTTCGTTGGAGGCGTCCAGGACCCGTTGAATGGCCTCGTCGTCCTCATCCACCTGGCGGAACGCCTCCTCGGCGTCCTCCTCGGTGTCGTGGGCGTGGTCATCCGGCAGGGTGTCACCCTCGTCGCCGAGCTGTGCGAGCCACCAGGTGCGGTAGATCAGGGCGAGCACAAACGCGGTGATACCGAAGTTGATCACGATCGCGGTGAGGATCAGGATCTGCGGCAGCGGATCCACCATGTCGGCGTCCTCGGGGCCACCGGTCCACAGCGGCGCATTGCCGTTGGGCCCGCTCATCAGGAAGATCAGGATGTTGGTGGCGTTACCCACCAGCAGGAAGCCGATCAGGAAGCGGGTCAGGCTGCGCTCCATCATCACGTAGATGCCCACCGCGTACATCAGCGACATCAGTAGGACGAGGGTGAGGGATGCACTCATCGGTTGTCCTCTCGGGTGTCGGTGCTGGACGGGGTATCCGGCACAATGGGCACGCGCTGCGTGGCCCAGAGGTCGGTGTTGGGCACCTGCTGACGCGGGCTGAACTCGTCGGTGCTCTCCTCGGCGATATCGGCCTCGTCCTGTTGCCGGTCGACCTCACCACCGAGCGAGCGCAGGATGTCGAGCACCAGACCCACAACCACCAGGTACACACCGATATCGAAGATCGTGGTGGTGCCAATCGAGATGTATCCCAAAACCGGAATATCTGCGGAGAGGTAGGCCGAGGAGAGGATTTCGGAGCCGAAGAACAGCGAACCGATCGCCGATCCCACCGCGAGCACGAGGCCCGCACCGAGGAGCTTGCCGGCGTCGATCGGCACGGCCTCGCGCAGTTCGTAGCGGCCGCCGGCCAGATAGCGGAAGACCAGGGCAAGACCCGCGAGCAATCCGCCGGCGAATCCACCACCGGGCGAGTTGTGGCCCACGAAGAGCAGGAAGATCGAGACCACGATGGCCGGGTGGAACATCAGGCGCACCAGCACCTCGAGCAGGATCGAGCGGTTGGCGCTGGCGATCTTGCCGCCGCTCACCAGCCAGGACTGACGCGCGCCGGGGGTGGCCGGCTGGATGTCCGGATCGGAGAGCACGGTGCGACGGCCCAGGGCGGTAGCCGGGCGTCGTAGACCACGACGGCCCTTCTTATCGGCGCGTCCGGAGACAAACAGCAGGCTGGCGATACCGGTGGCCACCACCACGAGCACGGAGATTTCACCCATGGTGTCCCAGGCACGAATATCCACCAGCGCCACGTTGACCACGTTCTTGCCGTGGCCCTCGTAGTAGGCCATTTCGGGCAGCTGGGCCGAGATCGGATCGGTGATCCGCGACCCCAGCGCGATCAGCGCGATCGCTCCCATCACCACACCGGTTCCGATCGCGATCACCGCGCGGCGACCGCGGTGGACCCGCTTGGTGAGCTTCTGGCTGTTGCCGGGCAGGCGACGCAGCACCAGCACGAAGGCGACGATGGTGATCGTCTCCACCAGCGCCTGGGTGAGCGCAAGGTCGGGGGCACCGTGGAAGGCGAACAGCGCGACCATACCGAATCCGGTGACCCCCACCAGCAGCACGGCGGCCATGCGCTTGCGCGTCCAGGCGGCACCGAGGGTGGCCAGGGCCATCACCAGCGCGATCACCACCTGCTGCGGGTAGTCGTAGAGGCGGAAGGTCGTGGGCCAGACGTTGCCAATCGCGGCGAGGGTTCCGAGCACCAGGACAAAGACCACGAGGATCGTCGCGAGGTACTGCGGCAGGCCGCCGCGCTGGCCGAAGATGGTGACCTTGGCGGAGATTTTGTCCACCGCGCGGGTGACGCTCCAGTACCCGCGGGAGGAGTCCACCAGCGGGGGCAGCGCCTCCTGCAGACGGGCCACCTGGGTCTTCTTCCAGAACAGCGCGGCACCGAGGCCCAGGATCGCGATCGAGATAAACAGGGCCGGCTCGAATCCGTGCCAGAGTGCCAGGTGGCCCTCGAGGTGCCCGTCGAAGCTCTCCGGGTAGGGATCCAGCCAGGAATTCAGCGCCGGGGAGAAGATGCCGAGCAGGACCGAGACCACCGCGAGCACACCCGGGCCGATCAGGATCGCGGTCGGCGGCTTATGCCACTCGGTCGAGACACAGGCGGCGGTGCGGGTCGCGAAGGCGCCCCAGAAGAAGCGGGCCGAGTAGGCGACGGTCAGGATCGAACCCACCGCGGTCCCGATCAGCGCGATCCAACCGTAGGGATCCCCGGCCTCGGCGGCCTGCAGGAACGCCCCAAAGATAGACTCCTTGGCCACGAAGCCCAGCAGCGGCGGGATGCCCGCCATCGAGGCAATCGCCAGCGCGGTGATGACCGCGAGCACCGGCATCTTCCGGCCAAGGCCCGAGAGCTGACGCCAGTCTCGGGTGCCGGCGGCATGGTCGATGATGCCCACCACCAGGAACAGCGTGGACTTATAGATCGCGTGGGCCAGCAGCAGCGCGGCGCCGGCGAGGGCGGCGTCGGGGGTTCCGAAGCCGACGATCACCATGAGGAAACCGAGCTGGCTCACGGTGCCGTAGGCAAGTACCAGCTTGAGGTCGTACTGACGCAGCGAGCGCCAGGCACCCACCAGCATCGTCCAGACACCCAGGCCGATCAGCACCAGCTTCCAGCCCGGCAGGTCCGCGTAGCCGGGGGCCAGGCGGGCGATCAGGTAGATACCGGCCTTGACCATCGCGGCGGCGTGCAGGTAGGCGGACACCGGGGTGGGCGCGGCCATCGCGGCCGGCAGCCAGAAGTGGAAGGGGACGATCGCGGACTTGGAGATCGCGCCCACGATGATCAGCAGGATCGCGGTGACCGCCATCGGACCGGTGACCCCGGCCGCGACGATGGCCGAGAGCGAGGTGCTGCCCACCTGCACCGAGATCATGATCACACCGATCAGCATGACCAGGCCACCAAAGGTGGTGACCAGCAGCGCCTGCAGGGCCGCACCGCGGCTCTCCTTCTTGCCGGTGTAGTGCCCGATCAGCAGGTAGGAGAGCACGCTGGTGATCTCCCAGAACATGAACATCAGCAGGATGTCATCGGCCGTGACCAGCCCAAACATGGTGCCCGCGAAGGCAAACAGGAACGCCGCGAAGCGCCCCAGCCCCGGCTCCCGCTTGGTGAAGTACTGGGTGCAATAGAGCAGCACCACGGTGCCCACACCGGTGACGACCAGTGCCAGGAGCCACGCGAGGGTGTCCATGCGGAATGCGAGAGCCAGGTCCAGCTGGGGAACCCAGCGGATGGTTTCGGTGATCTCGCCGTGCGTGCGGATCTGTTCGCCCTGCAGCAACGTCCAAATAAATGCCCCAGCGGGCACGAGAGCCACAACGGTGAAAACATGGTTCTTGAGGAACCTGGCAAGAAATGGAGTCGCGACGGAGACAATCAGGAAGATGGTCAGAATCGTCGCCATGAGGTCTCCGTAAGGTAGGTGGCCTGTAGCTTCTAACCTATCAAAACCGGGAAGCTTCTTCGTAATTGAACGACAAAATAACCCGGATCATTCCCCGTTTAGGCCGGAACCTCCACCAATTCGGGCGTCGGCGAGTGACGCTCCACCGCCGCCTTGACCCGTCCGCGCGCGACCAGGAACAGCACCAGACCGGCCGCGGTGAGGGCAGCCGAGAGGATCGGCAGCGCCCCCAAGCCATATGCCGAAAGCAGAATACCTCCGAAGAGCGCCCCGCCTCCGATGCCCAGGTTGAACGCGGTGGTGTAGAACGCGCCGGCGTTATCGCGGTTCTCGGGGGCCGCGGCCCGCAGCATCAGGGTCTGCGCGAGCGGCGGGATCAGGCCGAAGCAGAATCCCCAGATCGCCATCGCGATGGCGGCAATCACCGGGGACTGTGCGGTCATCGCGATCACGCTGACCGCCACCACACAGCCGACCAGACCGATCGCCAATCCGCGCAGCGGCAGCCGGGAGAAGATGCCGCCGGTGAAGAACAGCGAGATCGCCCCGAACGCACCAAACCCGAGCAGCGCCACGCTCACCAGCTCGGCGGGAATCCCGATAAAGCCGATGAAGAACGGGGTGATGTAGGTAAAGAAGGCGTAGTAACCGGTCATGGTCAGCGCGACCATGATGCAGATCAGCGCCACCGGGAGCACCGAGCCGGGCACCTTATTACCGGCGGCATCGATCTTGGCAGCCTTCGGGGTGACCGGGTCCTGAGCCACCTTCGGCAGGAAGAAGAACACTGCCAGCGCACCGAGCGCGAGGGCCACGGCGACCGCGCCGAACGCGACCCGCCAGCCCACCGCGTGACCGAGGGCGGTGCCCAGCGGGACGCCGAGGATCATGGCGAGGGTTCCGCCGGTCAGCGCGATGGTGATCGCGCGACCGATCAGGTGCGGGGCCACCAGGCGCGAGGCATAGGCCGGGGTCAGCGACCAGAACATGCCGTGGGCCACCCCGCCGAGGATCCGGGCAAACACGATGGCCGGATAGCTCGGCAGCACCGCGGTCAGCACGTTACACAGCGCCAGGGTCAGTAGGATCGCGACCATCAGCGTGTGCCGCGGCAGGCGCCGGGTCACCCGAATCATCGTGGTGCTGGTGAGGACCACGGTGAAGGCAAAGATGGTCACCAGCAGTCCCACCTGGGATTCGGTGACCCCGAGGTCGGCACTCATCTCGGGCAGCAACCCGGTGGGCATCATCTCGCTGGTGATGGAGAGGAAAACGGAGATCGACAGGGCGATCAAACCAAGCATCGGCAGCGCATTCGAGCGCACGGGTGTCGTGGTTGAAGAGGTCATCTGGAAAATTTCCGGAATGGCGTTCACTCGGGCCGGGACTGTGCCTCGGGCGGCGAGTTCGTCTGCGCGCTGATGTGCGCGCCCAGGGCTCTCGGGGACTGCCGGAACCATATATCAGGGTACAGGGTTCGCCCGGAATACGCATCTACCCCGTTGAGGCAATACTCTAGAGCGGTGACCAACAACACCGCCCCCGCAGAACTGAACCACTGGGTAATCACCCTCGTATGTGCCGACCAGCCCGGCATCGTGCACGATGTGAGTGGATCGATCGTCGCCGCCCGCGGCAACATCACCGAGAGCCAGCAGTTCTCCAGCGCCGACACCGGCCGCTTCTTTATGCGCCTGCAGGTCGAGTCCGCCGCCTCCTATGAGGAGTTTGCCGCGGCCCTCGCCCCGGTCGTGGAGCGCTTTGACGCGACCTGGACCCTGGACCGCGTGGGTCGTCCGCTGCGCACCCTGGTGCTGGCCAGCAAGGCCGGTCACTGCGTCAACGACCTGCTGTTCCGTCAGCGCGGCGGCCAGCTGCCGGTGGAGATTCCGCTGGTGCTCGCCAACCACGACGTGCTGGGCGACCTCGCCGAGTTCTACGGCGTCCCGTTCGAATCCCACGCGGTCACCGGTCCCGAGAGCAAGGCGGCGTTTGAGGCGCGCGTGCTCGAGGCCGTGGAGGAGCACAACATCGAACTCGTGGTCCTCGCCCGCTACATGCAGATCCTCTCCCCCGAGCTGTGCGCGGCCCTCGCCGGCAAGGCCATCAACATTCACCACTCCTTCCTGCCCGGATTCAAGGGTGCAAACCCCTACCGTCAGGCGCACGCCCGCGGCGTGAAGCTGATCGGTGCCACCGCCCACTTTGTGACCAGCGACCTGGATGAGGGCCCGATCATCGAGCAGAACGTGGTGCGCGTGGACCACTCCCGCACCCCCGAGCAGCTGATCTCGATCGGTCAGGACGAGGAGAGCCGGACGCTGACCCAGGCCGTGCGCTGGTTCGCCGAGGACCGCATCCTGCTGGACGGCGATCGCACCATCATCTTCCGCTAGACACCCGTCACGTACCAACGGCGTGCTGCCCCTCGGGGTGGTGCGCCGTTGTGTGTTCCTGGCCGGAGAAACACACAACAAACCCACGGCGATTCCAAAGCCTGGGACCCTACATTGTGGACGAGTGCCGTAGAGCCATTCGGCCGGGCCACAACATCGGGAGTCTTCATGAAGGGTCGCACGGCACTGATCACGGCCGGGGGAACGGTCCTGGTGGCCGCCGGACTGGTGATTGCGGTCCCGAACCTGGTGCATGCGGGGCACCCGCACCACGCCGAATCTCGGGCGCTCGCCTCCACGATCTCCGCCACACACCCGGCTCCGCAGGCGACTGCACCGGGTACACCGGCCGCGGGAAGCGGCGCCGCCCCCTCCAGCCGCTTCAACCTCGCCGACTGGGAACTCCAGCTGCCCACCGGCCCCCAGGGTGACCCCACCACCATTTCGCCCACGGCCCTCACCGGCGGCTATACACACGATGATTACTTTTACCTCAACCCGGCCGGGCAGATGACGTTCTGGGCACCCGAAAACGGGGTCCACACCCCGCACTCGCAGTACGGACGCAGCGAGCTGCGCCAGATGAACCCGGACGGCTCCCTCGCCGAGTGGAAGGTCACCGAGAACCACACCCTCAGCGCGACCGTCGCGGTCCCCGATGTGACCAAGCGGGTGTGCGTGGGGCAGGTGCACCTGGGCACCGGCGGCCCCTCGACCAAGGTGGTCACCGAACTGTTCTACGATGCCGACGGACAGATCACCCTGGGCGTCGCCAAATCCCCCGACGGCGGTCAGACCATGTATCCGCTGGGCAATGTCGCGCTCGGCCAGAGCTGGACCTATTCGATCACCGTGGATAATCACCGGCTCCGGGTGAGTGTCAACGGCACGGAAACCAGCTACCCGATCCCCGCCTCCTTCGACCGGTACAACGTGTACTTCAAGGCCGGTTCCTACAACCAGTCCTCCTCGGACAGCGCCACCAACGGTGCCCGGGTGGGGTTCTCCGCGCTCTCCCTGACCTAAACGATCCCGCAGCAGCGCCCGATGCCGGACCGGGCGTCGGAATCCCGTAGACTATGCGGGTGTCAGACGTAACCCCTCGCCCCGCCTTTGCTCCCAACGATATTCTTCGACTCTTCCTGGAGCTCGCCGCGGTGGTCATCGTCGCGATTTGGGGATTCACCTCCTGGCCGTTCCCCTGGAACATCGCCTTCGGTATCGCCGCCCCCGCGCTGGTGGTGCTGATCTGGGCCCTGTTCCAGTCGCCGCGCGCGGTGATCCACTTTGACGTATTCGGCCGCGCGCTGATCGAAATCTTCGTGATGTTTGGCGCTTCGCTGGCGCTGTGGCACCTGGGCAGCTGGATCGGTGCGGTCATCCTGGCGGTCATCTCGACCGTCTCCGGCCTGGTTCACGGCCTGCGCTCGCTGAACCGGTAATCCGGCGTCTTCGGGGTGGGCCCATCGGCGCGCACTCGCTAGGATGCCGATATGCTCCCCGAATTGCGCGCGGTACTCGGCGACCGCCTCGATACCTCCCCCGACGCACTCGAGGCCGTCCGCGGTGACCGTTCCGGCTACCTCTCGGCCGGCACACCACTCGGCATCGTCCATGCCGAATCCGTCGAGGACGTCCAGGCCACCCTGCGCTGGGCGCACACCCACCGCGTGCCCGTGGTCACCCGCGGCGCGGGAACGGGGCTGGCCGGGGCCGCGACCGCGGGTCCCGGCGAGATCGTGCTCTCGACCGCCCGGATGACCCGGATCCACGAGATTAACGATGTGGACCTGCTCGCGGTGATCGAACCGGGCATCATCAACGCCGACCTCAACGCGGTCCTCGCCGAGCACGGCCTGTGGTTTGCCCCGGATCCCGCCTCCCGCGCCTTCTCGACCGTCGGCGGCAATATCGCCACCAACGCCGGCGGGCTGCTGTGCGCCAAATACGGGGTGACCAGGGAGGCCGTGCTGGCCCTCGACGTGGTCCTCGCCGACGGCTCACTGATCTCGATGGGACACCGCAGCGTCAAGGGGGTCACCGGCCTCGACCTCACCGCACTGATGGTCGGCTCCGAGGGCCTGCTCGGCGTGATCGTGGGTGCCACCGTCCGCCTGCGCCGCGCGATCCCCGGCCCAGTGCACACCATCGCCGCCTACTTCCCCAGCGTACGCGCGGCCGCCGAGGCGTCCGTCGCAATCGGTCGCGCGGGTCTCACCCCGGCCATCATGGAGCTGCTGGATGCCACCTGCCTGGCCACCGTGCACGCCCACCTGGGACGCGCGGTCCCGCCACTCGGACAGAGCCAGCTGGTCCTGCGTACCGACGGCCCCGATGCCCGCGAGACCGCCGAATCCGCCCTGGCAATCCTGCGCGCCCACGGCGGAACCGCCGAGCTTGCGGCCACCGAGCGGGAGGGCGAGGACCTGCTGATCGTCCGCCGGGCCATGCACCCGGCGCTGGAAACCCTCGGCTATCCGCTGATCGAGGATGTGAGTGTGCCCAGGTCCCGGCTGGCCGAGATGTTTGACGCGATTGCCGAGGTCTCCGAGCGCTTCGATATCCCGATCCCCACCCTCTCGCATGCCGGCGATGGCAACCTGCATCCCAACCTCATCGTGGATGGACCCGAGGTACCCGAACGCGTCTGGGAGGCCGCGCACGCGCTGTTTCAGGCGTGCCTGGAGCTCGGCGGAACCCTCTCCGGGGAGCACGGGATCGGGGTGCTCAAGCAGCGCTGGCTGGCCGAGGAGCTGGGTGACACCCAGCACGAGTTGCAGCGCCGGATCAAGCTCGCGTTTGATCCGCTGAACATCCTGAACCCCGGCAAGGTGTTCTCCACCCGGTAATGTTTTCCCGGCCCCATCCGCCGCGAGGTACCGACGGATGGGGTGCACGGTGGCGGACCTAACCGGCGGTGTCCGGGGCCAGCGACAACCGCTGTGGATCGGACATATTGGCGCCCACCCCCTGCGTCATCACCACCTCCGCATCGACATCGCCGGGCACAACGATCGACTTCTTCCAGGTCCCGTGCACGGAAACCCGGGTGGTGACCACCCCGGACCGGGTGGACAGGGTGATCAGCGCTCCGGGTACGCCGGCGCCATCGAGTATCACCGTTGAGCCGTCGCGAGAACCCACCCGGATGGTGGGCGCTGTGAGTGAGGCCTCGGCCACGTGCACGATGACACGCACGGGTGCCGACCGAATTCCGTCACGCTCCTGGGTCAGCACCACCGTGTTAGAACCCACCTCGAGGAGCTGGGCCCGAACCTGAAACGTGCCCGATTCGGAAACTCGAACACCGGTGGCGGTACCCCCTGGTGAGGTGGCCACCACCCGGGCTCCCGGAACCGCGGTTCCCGAGATATTTGCCCAGCGGCCCGGATTATTGACGTTATTCACCCCGGCAGTCAGCATCCCGGGGATCGCCACAATCCGCACCGGAACGCTGAGTGTCGGCGTACTCACCCCTCCTCGAATCTGCACCACCGAAACCGTGTTGGGCCCCTCCTCAAGCCCCGCGATCGTCACGCTCCACAGCCCGTTTGCGCGTACCCAGGCGCGATGCTCCCTCCCGTTCAGACTCAGATGGATCGCCGAACCGGGCACCCCGGTCCCCCCAATGACGGCAGTTTTTGTTGCATTGGAGTGGGAGAACTGCTTCGCGGTGAAGCGCACCGCGGGGATCTTTGCCGCCTCTCTCGGTGTGGATTCAGTGACCGGGAGAAACCGAAATGGCGAATCATCGCTCACCCGCTTTTCGAGTCGCACCTCGGATATCGACGATTCCCGAACCTGCGCATTCGCGGGAACCGCCGAGACGATTCCGGTCGCGCTCACCGCGGTCAGTGCAAAGACGATCAGGGTATTTTTTAGCATGAGGCCCCTCCCCATTCACGAAAGTTGATGATGCCACGGACGGGCACCACGGACGGGCAACGCCCGCCACCGGAGGGGTGACGGGCGTTGCCGTAACGGTGTCTTCTCGGTTAGGGGAAGGTCACCGTGGAATAGATCGGTGCGGACTCCACACCATCGGCAGTGGTTTCTGTGATGGTGACGGTGTTCTTACCGCTCTTATAACCGGAGGTTGCCCAGAAGTTCCAGGCACCCGTCGCGGTCATCGGAACCGTGGTGGTGTTCTTGGTTCCATCCTCGGTGGTGACCGTAATCACCGATCCGGGGGTGGCGGTTCCCGTGTACCGTGCCTGCAGCGTCGAGTTGCTGTACTGCCACAGCTTTGCGGTGAAAGGGATCGTCGGAATGGTCAGCTCCACCGGTAGGGCCGTGGCCCGTGAGATGTCGGTTCCCTTGGCCTGAACGATGGTGAAATCGTTGGTGCCCATGGGGACGTCGTTGAACTGACGGGTCCAGGTGCCGTCGGCACCCACGATGCTTCCGATGGTCTTGTCTCCCAGGGTCACGCGCACGGCGTAGCCCGGGATACCGGTACCCGAGAAGTACACGGTGCCGGCCATCGAGGCGATGCGATCCACCTTGGCGGAGGTCACCGGCGGGATGATGAAGGCGGAGAGGTCAACGGTGTTGGACTCTGCCCCCTCAAGACGCTGGATGGCGACCAGGGTGCTGGCTTCGTCGGGCAAGCCCGAGTAGTCCAGCGACCAGTTTCCGTTGGCGGGAACCACGACGGTCTTGTCACCGGCGGGGCCGCTCACCGTGACGGTGGCCCCGGCGGTGCCGGTTCCGGTGACGTTCACGGTACCGGTGGCGCTCGTGGTCGAGCTGATCTTCGCGGTCAGCTTGCCCACGGTGGCCTTGACCTCAACCTGCAGCGTGATGCCGTCGTTGAGCGTCTCGGTCCCCACGGTCTGGGTTACCGAGAAGACCGTGACACCCAGCGGCAGGTTTGTCGCCGAGGTGTTCCAATTCCCAGCCGCGGTGGTTGTGGTGCTCAGCTTGGTCCCGTTGGAGAGAACCACGCTAATCACCGACCCCGGCGTTGCCGTTCCCGCGAGCGCGGCCGAACGAGCGGCGTTGTTCAGGGTGGCGGTTCCGGTCAGCGGGCGGTTGGTGGAGACGACCGACACATACAGGTTCTTCGGGGCCGACATCTTGCCGTCCAGCTCCTGGTGAACCGGGATGATGTTCTCGCCCACGATGAGGTTCGAGACCGTAGCCTTCCAGTTGCCCGCGGCATCAACCACGGTGGTGGTGGCGTTGGCCGAACCCGGACGGAGGTGAATGGTTGCTCCGGGAACACCGGTTCCCGAAACCTCCACGGTCCGTGCGGCGTCGTTCGCGGCGGCTGCCTTCGCGGTGAAGTCCTCAAGCATGGCCTTCAGCGTGATCGTGGTTGCCACCGGGTCGGACGTGTTGCCGTAGATGACCTGGATCGCACTCACGGCATTGGCACCGCGCTTGAGATTGGTCAGTTCACGGGTCCAGGTGCCGTCCTCCTGGACGGTGGCGGTGTACTTGCGCCCTTCGAAGGTCACGGTGATGATTCCACCGGGCTCACCCGTGCCCCCCACAACTGCGGTCTTCGCAAGGTCGTCCTGCGAGATCACCCGAATGGTGGGCTTGGCAATCCAAATTGCGATTGCCGCGGACAGGTTGATGGTCGGCGAGACGTTTCCCAGGTAGGACTGGTGCACCGCAATGGTGTTCGGTCCCACGTTCAGATCCAGCACTCGCATCGTCCAGCGCCCGTTGTTGGCAACGGTGGCGGTGAACTGGGTGCCGTTGAGGTTGGTGGCGATAATCACGGCACCGGGCTGGCCGGTACCACCAATGTTCGCCCAACGCTCACGGTTGTTCACGTTGACCAGCTTGGCGGTCAGGTCCTTGATGGTCACGCCAACGCCCACGAGGACGAAGGTCGAACCCACCAGCTCGCCATCCACCTTCTGGGTGACGGCAACCGACTGCGAACCAATCACCAGGCCGCCAATTTCGCGGGACCAGGTACCGTTCGCGGCCACGGTTGTGGTCACGTCCTTCCCAAACAGGCTCAGCGTAATCGTGGCACCGGGCTTACCGGTTCCGAAGATGGTCGCGGTGCGCTTGGCATCGTTGATGTCCTTCACATCCGCGGTCAGCGGAACGGTTACCGCGGCGATGTTCACCGTGACAACCTTCTGCCCGGCGGGCTTGCCGTTCACGGTCTGGCTGACCAGGATCGGGTTGTTGCCAATGCTCAGACCGGTCACCGTGTACTGCCAGTTGCCCTCGGCATCCACCTCAACGGTCTGGTTGCCGCTCGGGGTGTTCAGGGTGATCGTGGCACCGATGACACCGGTACCCGCGATCACCGCGGTGCGCTTGGAGTCGTCCTGGCCCACCAGGTTAGCGGTGAAGCTGTCGACCTCCTCGGTGATCTTGATCGCAACCGTCACGGGGTTGGACGTCACACCATCGGCGCTCTGGGTAACGCTCACCGAGTTGGTGCCCACCTCGAGGCCCAGAACACGGGTGCTCCAGGTTCCGTTGGCGGCCACCTGAGTGGTGAACGAGGCCCCGCCAGCCACGGTGGCAATGATCTGCGCGCCGGGCTGACCGGTACCGGTCAGGTTTGCCCAGCGGCCGGCGTTGTCTACAGTACCGACCTCGACGGTCAGGGGTGCCAGGTTCGCCAGGATGTTCACGGTGACGTTCTTCGGTGCCGAAACCTCGTTTCCGATGGTCTGGGTGACGGGAACGATGTTCGGTCCCACAACCAGGCCGGTCACGGTGGTCTTCCAGGTGCCGTTGGCCGAAACCTTCACGGTCACGTCTCCGGAGATTGGTGACAGCGTGATGGTGGCCCCGGGCTCACCGGTTCCGCCGATCACGGCGGTCTTGGCGGCGTCATCCCATGATTCGACCTTGGCGGTGAAGTTACCCACCACGGTCTCGATCAGAATGTCCACGGCGACGGGTCCGGTGGTCTTCCCAGCAAAGGTCTGGGTGACCTGGGCGGTGTTCGCACCCAGCTTCAGCCCGGTGACCGTTGCGGTCCAGGTTCCGTCGGACTTGACGGTTGCGGTGACCTGGGGACCGGCACCCTTGATGGTGATGGTGGCCCCGGGCTCACCGGTTCCCTCAAGAACGGCGGTCTTAGCGACGTTGTCCTGGGACTTCAGTGTGGCGGTGACCGGATCGGTCTGCTTGGCGATCGTGGCCTTGACCACAACCGGAGCGGACTCCACACCGGCAACATTCTGGGTCACCAGAATGTCGTTGGCCCCAACATTCAGATCCAGCGCACGCACAACAACCTTGCCCGAAGCCGGAACCACGGCCGTAGCCTTGGTACCGTTCGGAGAGGTAGCGGTAATCGTCGCCCCGGGGGTCGCGGTCACCGTGATGTTCGCCCAGCGGTCCGGGTTATTCACATTGAGCAACTTGGCACTCAGCGGAACAACGGTCTCGACGATCGTGACCGGCGCGGTCTTCGCGGCCGAGATCGTGGTACCCACGGTCTGCGTCACGGAGACGTTGTTCAGCCCCACCTTGAGACCGGTGACGGTGATCTTCCAGGTTCCGTTAGCGGCGACCGTGACGGTCTTGGTTCCGGTGGTCGGAGACACGGTGATGGTGGCACCGGGCTCACCCGTACCCGAGATCACGGCCGACTTGGCGTCGTCGTTTTGCGAGTCGAGCTTCGCGGTGAAGTTCTCGGCCACGGCCTTGATGTCGATCACGACACTGACCGGACCGGTGGTCTTCCCGGCAAAGGTCTGGGTCACGGCGACGGTGTTCTTGCCGTTCTTGAGACCCGTGACGGTTGCGGTCCAGGTTCCATCCGCTCCCACGGTCGCGGTGACGTCGGCCCCCGCGCCCTTCAGCGTGATGGTGGCCCCGGGCTCACCGGTTCCCTCAAGAACGGCGGTCTTAGCGACGTTGTCCTGGGACTTCAGTGTGGCGGTGACCGGATCGGTCTGCTTGGCGATCGTGGCCTTGACCACAACCGGAGCGGACTCCACACCGGCAACATTCTGGGTCACCAGAATGTCGTTGGCCCCAACATTCAGATCCAGCGCACGCACAACAACCTTGCCCGAAGCCGGAACCACGGCCGTAGCCTTGGTACCGTTCGGAGAGGTAGCGGTAATCGTCGCCCCGGGGGTCGCGGTCACCGTGATGTTCGCCCAGCGGTCCGGGTTATTCACATTGAGCAACTTGGCACTCAGCGGAACAACGGTCTCGACGATCGTGACACGCACGACCTTTTCGCCCGAAACCTCGGAGCCGATGGTCTGCGTAGCGGGGATGAGGTTCAGTCCCACCCGCAGGTCGGCAACGCTCGAGCTCCACGTACCGTCGGCGGCCACGGTCGCGGTGATCTTGCTGCCGTCGATCTTCTCCAGCGTGATGGTGGCACCGGGCTCACCGGTTCCCCCGATCACTGCCGACTTCTGGGCGTCGTTCTGCGACTGCAGCGAAGCGGTGAAGTTCGACACCTGAGCGAGAATCGTCACGTTGACCGGAATCGGGGTCGACTCGGCACCGGCCACGGTCTGGGTGACCATATAGGTGGTGGTGCCGTTGGGCAGGCCCGAAACCGGGAGCTGCCACGTACCGGAGGCGTCCACGGTGGTGGTCTTGTCCCCGGCGGCGTTCTTCACCGTGATGGTGGCACCGGGCTGACCGGTTCCCCCGAGTACCGCGGACTTGGCGGTGTTGTCCTGCGAGAGAACCGAGGCGGTCAGCGTGGCAATGGTTTCCACGATGGTGACGCGCACGTTCTTCTCACCCGACACGGTACCGCCGATGGTCTGGGTCACCGGAATGACGTTCGGACCCACCCGCAAACCGGCTACGGTTGCACTCCACATCCCATCGGCAGCCACGGTCGCGGTGACCGTGGAACCATCGGTGCTCTCCAACGTGATGGTGGCACCGGGTTCACCGGTTCCGCCAATCACCGCGGACTTCGCCGCGTTGTCCTGCGACTGCAGCGAAGCCGTGAAGTTCTCCACGCTCGCCCGAATGGTCACCGGAACACTCACCGGAGCCGACACCACACCGGCAACGGTCTGGGTTACCTCAAGGGTAGTGGTACCGTTCGGCAGACCGGTGACCGTGTATTCCCAGCTTCCGTTGGCAGCCACCGTGGTGGTCTTGTCTCCGGCCGGAGTCTTCACCGTAATGGTGGCGTTCGGCTCACCCGTACCCGAGAGGGTCGCGGTCTTCTTGGTGTCATCCTGCGACGTCAACGTGGCGGTCAGCGGGGCAACAACCGCGCTGAGGTTTACCATCACGTACTTATCCGCGGAGGTTCCGCTGGGGACGGTCTGGGCCGCGGTTACGATGTTTCCGCCCACAACCAGGCCGGTTACGGTCGTGCTCCAGGAGCCATCGGCGGTCACGGTCGCGGTGAACTTGGTGGCGCCCACGCTCGCGGTAATCGTCGCACCGGGCTCACCGGTTCCCCCCACTACGGCGGTCTTCGCCGCGTTGTTCTGCGACTGCAGCACAAGGGTGAAGTTGTCGGCCACCGCAAGCATGGTGACCGAGACGCTCAGCGGTGCCGAAACGACGCCATTGATGGTCTGGGTGATGGGGAAGGTGGTCGGTCCGTTGGGCAGACCGGTCGCCACGAACTCCCAGTTACCGGATGCGTCGACCACGGTGGTCTTCACACCGGACGGGGTGATGATGCTGATCTGTGCGCCAACCTCACCAATGCCGCCCAGAGTTGCCGACTTCGCGGTGTTATCCTGCGACTTCAGCATGGCGGTGAAGGGTGCGGCCACGGCCTTGATATTGACCTGCACGTACTTCGGGGTGGACTCCGTGGAACCCACGGTCTGGGTCACGGTGAGGACGTTACCGCCCACGCTCAGACCGGTAATCGAGGTGGTCCACTTCCCGTCGGTTCCCACGATCGCCTGGGCGGTGTTGGCACCGGTGGCGCCGACGTTAATCAGGGCACCCGGCTCACCGGTTCCTCCCACGACGGCGGACTTTGCCGCGTCGTCCTGAGACTGCAGGGCGACGGTGAAGTTCTCGGCCGCGGCAAGGATGGTCACGTTGACATTGATCGCCGGAGAGACCGTTCCGTTCACGGTCTGGGTAACCGGCAGAGCGGTGCTTCCATTGGGCAGTCCGGTGACCGTGTACTGCCAGTTTCCGGAGCCGTCCACCGTGGTGGTCTTCTCCCCGGCCGGGGTCTTCACCGTGATGGTGGCACCGGGCTGGCCGGTTCCGCCAAGCACAGCGCTCTTGGCCAGGTTGTCCTGCGACTTCAGCAGCGCGGTCAGACTCGGTGCGGCGAGGTTCAGCGACAGCGGCACCGGACCGGTGATGACACCGGCGTTGTTCTGGGTGACCGAGAAGGAGTTCACACCCAGCTTCAATCCGCTGACATTGAGCTCCCATGTTCCGTCGGTGGCGACCTGAGTGGACAGCGTACCGTTATCGGTAACGACGCTGATCTGAGAGCCGGCCACACCGGTACCACCCAGAACGGCGGTGCGAGCACCCACGTTGACAACCTTGACCTGGGCGGTCAGCGGGGTGTCCACAACGGTCGCGGTGAGCGACACGGTCGATCCCGACTGCACGCCACCCACAAACTGCGCGGCAATGATCGTGTTCGCACCTGACTTGAGATTGCGCACGGTGGTTGACCAGTTACCCGCCGCATCCACGGCTGCCTTGGTGAACGTCCCCGCGGGGTATTCCAGCCGGACCTCGGATCCGGGTACCGCAGTGCCGCCAACCACGGCGGTCTTCGCGGTGGAATCCACCGAACGAACCTGCGCGGTCATCCCGGCGTTTGCGGTGAGGAAGTTCAGGTTCAGCGAGGAAAGCTCCTGCTTAGAACCGAGATACACCCATCCGCGGTACACCACGGGCGAGGTGTTAATGGTGTTCCAGCCGATTCCATCGGAGAGGCTGTTTGGAATCGAAAGCGTCCAGATGTTCTGGGTGGCTGCCTGGTGGACGTAGCGGGTCAGCTTCCAGTCCTGGTTTGCCGCACCGGTGCACAGCTCCGCGGTCAGCACCGCGTTGTTGGCATCGCTGGCACGGGTCACACAGAGCGCGCTCAGCAGTCCGGTTCCGGTAATGGGACCGGTGTCTTCGAGCCCCGGGAACGAGAAATCGGGGGTCTGGCTATTCGGCTGCTGGCGAAGGAGTTCGAGCTGCTGGCCCTGGACCAGCGGGCGAGCCCAGGATCCCTGAGTAACCTGCAGGTTGAACCCGGTCAGCCACGGGCCCACGAGGCGATTGCCTGCGGTAGGCCGAAGGCCGGGCGCGGTTGTCGCGAAGGGCGCGGCCCCCCGGCCCTGGCCAGGTGCCTGCGGCTCGGCGGTCGAGTCCTTGGTTATTGTCGACGAATCGGACGGAGCCGGAGCATCGGTGGTCGCGGAGACCTCGGGCGTCGCAGACCCGCTCGGGTCAACGGAAACATTGGTCTGGCTACCCGGGGTGACCGGGGAACCGGATGAGGTGGGATCGGAACTCGGGGTTGCCGAGGTTCCCTCCCCCGGCGGTGTTTCCACCGCGTACGCTGCAGACGCGAGACCGGACACGCACAGTGCCGCGATCACCACTCCCGCAAGGGTTTGTTTAAACATTTTCTCCTATTACCTTCCGCCGTCCCACTGGACGGCCGGCACCGCACGGGCACCACTTAGAACGAGTAACCCCGTGCTGGGCACCTCGTTCAAGGTGCCCAGCACGGATTTTTAGACGTGGCTGTTGCGTTCGCGCGACTCGTTGACTCGACGCGCACGCAGCATGAGAGCGCCGCTTGCCAGCAGCGTGACCAGCAGAACCACCGCTCCGGTGACCGAGGCCCCGGTCGAGCTGAGCAGCCCGCCCCCGCCAATCAGGCCGCCACCGAGCAGACCACCGCCGCCAATCAGGCCGCCATTTCCGGATCCGTACATACGTTTCCCCCTGTTTCTGTTTCCTAGGTGTTTGTTGTCCCGGCCGGATGGCCGGGGTGTCTGGGATGAGAAGCATCCCGGTCCCGCCGAGAATCTGACATTTCGATTTCGGCAAGCTGATGGGCCGCGCGAGGCTATCCGCGAGCGTCCCCGATGCGCCAATGGGTGGAGGCAACCCCTCCCCAGAGGCCTGGATCAATCGCTTCTTCCGGCTAACCATTGGCGGCGTCCGCTGAGGATGAAGCCGCGGTGAAGGTTGCCCGCTGATCGGCCAGCTCCTTCTCCAGCCAGGAGGTCAGGGTGTCCATCCCCGCCTTGCTGAGGTGCACGTTGTCCTTGAGGAAGATCGCCTCGCCGTTGGCTGTCTCGCTGCGGCACGGTCCGTTTTCGGGACACAGCGATCCGGCCCAATCGAACACAGTTGACTGGGGGAACGTCTCGGTAGCCGTCTTCAGGAGGTCGTTATAACACCCCATCTGGCTGGCCACCGAGATGATGCCATTGGTGGGCCGCTCATTGGCAAACAGAATCTGGGCATCGGGCACGGTCTGGTCGCGCCAGTCGACAATCTTCTTCAGCTGGCCCAGGTAGCGTTCCTGGTAGGCGGGCTCACACACGTTCATCCAGGTTCCGTCGACCAGCTGATCGGCGGCATCCCAGGAGCTGTGAATCAGAATCATGTCCGGCTGGGCCTCTTTAATGGCCTTGGGCACGGTGTAGATCCAGGACAGACACTGGGTCTGCTTTTCCCATACATAGCCGTTGGTTGAACGAACCTGTTCCGGGGACATCAGCCCGCATCCGCCCACACCGGCGTCGGAAACAGCAAACGCGTTGCTTCCGTGCTCGGTGAGCATCGTGGCGAAGTCGTTGGCGAGCGAGTCTCCCACGGTGAGTACCACCGGGCGGCCCCCCGCGCGACCGGGAGCGAGATTGAGGTTGGAGGTATCGGCGGCGGAAATCGTGGTGTCACGCATCGCCGCCATTCGCTGTTCGGGCAGGAACATGCTGCCGGCGAAGACCAGGGCCATCGAGACGATCAGCGCGGGCACGCCGCGGCTGATCTTCCAGGTGGACAGGCGCATCCGCTCGGTGATCGCATGGTGCAGGAACGCGGCGAGGAGCCAGGTGAGGCCGCCCCCGAAGAAGAACAGCGTTAGTGGTTCTATCGAGGGAACGAGCTTTTGCAGGCCCCAGAAAACGGGCAGGTGCAACAGGTAAACGGTGTAGCTCACCCGCCCAAACGAGACGAAGATCGAGAACGAGAAGAAGCGCACCATACGGTTGGCCGAGAAACACAGCGTCGCGGTAAAAATCGCGGCGGCGATTGCCACGGCCGCCAGGCCGCCCTGGTAGAGCCATGCTTCGTGATACGACGCGGTAGCGATACTCGCGCCCACAACAATGAGCAGAGTCACCACGCTGAGGCTTGTGATCAGGAAGCTAAAGGTGCGAGAGGAGGGCTCGGCTGCGCCACGGTCCAGACGGCGCTTGACCACGAGAAAGACGGTGGCTGCCAGCGCTGCGCCGGCCATGAATCCCACGGCACGGGTCTCTGTTCCCAGGTAGAGACGGTCCGAGTTGGAGCCGTCCCACATCAGGGGTGCCACGAGTGCCGAACCCACCAGAGCCACCAGCAGCACGATCAGCATGGGCAGCGCGCGTCGCCTGCACAGCCACCAGGCTGCGAGCAGGAACAGCGGCCACACGACATAAAACTGCTCGGTAATGGACAGCGACCACATGTGTGCGAGCGGCTGAATATTGCCGGTCATTTCCCAGTAGGCCTCGCCCGAGTTGAGCTGCTGCCAGTTGGCAATCTGAAGCAGGGAGAAGATCGACTTGGTGGCGTTGGTCTGTAGTTCCTGGAGCGTACCGAACTGCCAGGTCGCCCAGATAACCAGACCCAGGGTGATGATCAGGCCGGGCAACAGACGCTTCACCCGGCGCACGTAGAACTTCTTGAGTTTGATGGTGCCGGTGCGATCCAGCTCGCGCATCAGCAGGAGCGTGATTAGGAACCCTGACACCACAAAAAAGACGTCCACACCGAACAGTCCGCGTGGGCTCCAGTTAGTGTGGTACAGCAGCACCGAGGCGATCGCCAGGCCGCGCATCCCGTCTACCGCCGGGAAAAACCACGGGGAGCGAGATGCCGGAGGAGCCTTCGGGGTGGTCGGAAGCGTCTGCGCGCGAAGATCGCGGCGACGAACGGGGAGAGGGCTCTCCGTAGGGGGTGTTGTGACAAGACTCACGGAATTTCTCCCTTCGTTATTTCAATCGAGCAACAAGAACGGCATCGGATGCGGCCTCACCGTTGCGCACGGTTTTGGCCCAGCCGTTTTGACGGCGGACAAATTGGACAAACGCCTTCCAGACCACCGCGTAGGACAGGTAGATGTAGGGCACATAGCTGAACCCCCAGCCGATCCCGGTCAGGGCCGAGGCCTTCGGTTCGCTGCGATGGCGGTAGATCGGACCCCACACCCCGAACTGGGCGAAGGTGAAGACCACCAGTCCGATCAGGACCAGCCAGCCGCCTCCGCTCAAATACATCGCGGTGCGCTTGGGATCCTCGGCCAGGGTGGAGATCAGGAAGAAGATCGGGATCGGGTAGAACAGGGTGCCCAGCAGCTGAACCCAGGGTTGAATCAGGAAGTAGGAAATCTCCAACGCCCCGGCGTTTTTTACCGATCGGCTCTTCCACAGGCTCGGGAAGTAGCGGATGCACTGCATGGTGCCCTGCACCCAGCGGGCGCGCTGGGTGATATAGCGAGGCAGCGAATACAGGGCTTCCTGATCCACCCAGGCCGATGCCGTGTAGGCGTTGCGCCAGCCGGACAGGAGGAGGTGCAAACCCAGCTCAAAGTCCTCCAGCAGCGCTCCCCGCCACGGGCCATCGTCATCGGAGATTTCCAGCAGCGCAGACATGCGAGCCAGCTGGCCATTACCTCCGACGTTCACCGTTCGGGTGTACTTACGGCTGGTCTGGATGGCCGAGATCGGACCGCGAAACTCAATGTCTTGCATCCGAACGAAGGTGCGAGCAACCAGATTCTTATACCAGTCGGACTCGGGGAAGGGGCGGCGTACCGAACGATTGGACATCCGAACCTCAACCTGCACCGCGGCGACGCCGCGAGCCCCGAACAGGTTCGGACCCGAGCTCACTTCGAGCAGGTTTTCGGAGGGGCGCCCATCGGCGTCAACCACGGTCAGAATGGAGCGGGAAAGATCGGCGTCCGGGCCCATGAAGTCGAGGATCTGCTTCCAGGCATAGTTCAGTGCGTGCGCCTTGCCGGTTCGGGCGTTGGGGCGGCGGCGCTGGACCAGGTGGACTCGGGTATTGCGTTCCCCGGCGGCGGTGACGATCGCGGCGGTGGAGTCCTCGGAGTCATCATCGATCACCCAGACGTGGGCGCTGGGGAAAAACTCGGTGAGGTAGAGGATGGTGTCGCCGATCACGGCTTCCTCGTCTCGGCAGGGAACCACAAAGTGCCACTCAAAATCTTCGGGGTTGCCCGGCTGATCCGGCTTCAGCCGACTGAACGGGATGATGATCGCGACGATGTACAAAATGAACATCGTGCCGAAAACCCCCGAGTAGATGAGGCAGATTGCGAAGAATGTGTCGCTGTTCACGAGGTTCCTTTCACGGTGTCAGTTTTGGGGTCGTCAAAGGAACCCGGCACGGCTTCCTTATGATGCGGTGGGGTTACGTCTCGGAGCGAAGGCTCCGCACTCGAAGGCTCTGCACTCGAAATCTCCGACCGATGAAACTACCGAAGCGGAGACTTCGAGCGAGCGACTACTTCAGGGTGATGCCGGTTGGAAGGGAAGCCTGGATGGCTTCACCCTGAGCGTCGGCATCGGCGGTGGTTGCGCTGAGCTGGCTCAGCAGCAGGTACTTGGTTTTACCCTCGGTCACGATTCGTCCGTACTGGTTGAGAGTCATCGGGGTATCTCCCGCGACCTGTCCTCCGGTGACCGTGAAGGTGTCGCCGGGTTCGGCCGGCGCATCGATCTGTACGTCGGTTCCAGGGTGCCCGGTAGCGAGAGCCTGAGCGATCTCTTCGGCTTTGGCATCACCCGAAATTTTAAGCGCGGAGACAACGAGATTGGGGATGAATCCGCTCTCGCCGCGCGGACCGGTAATGATGGCGAGGGTGCCGGGCGGCGGGGAATCGGTGCTGGTGGTCCAGCCCTCTACCTCAGGCAGTTCCAGCTTCGTGCCCTTTGCCGGGTTCACCGGCTCGGTCTTGATGTTGTTTTCCTTGAGGATGGTCACGAACCCCGTGGGGTCCTCCGCACCCGCTTCGGCAGACGCAGAACTGGAGGATTCGGGCTTCGTCGTGCCGTCCTGGGCGCTGCAGCCAGCGAGGCCCAGCACGCTCACGAGCGCAAGGGCGGTGAGGCGAGATTTCAGGTTTTTCATCGAGTCTTCAAGCTCCGTGGTTGGGGGTTATCGGTTTACGGTGCCCGCGGAGTTCGACTTCGTGAATCCAATAGATAACAACTGTTGTCTAAGATCGCACAGGGCCCGCGGTCATTTTCAACGATATGTTAGGACAACGCTGCCGAGAGGGACGCGACGCGAATTGCACCTTGCCCTGACGTATTTACACATCAACCGTTATGCAATGCGTTCTACCGCCGCGCTGTGCGACCCAATCGCGTGAATTCTCTCGGCTAATCGAAGACCCAGGCCGGTCTGCTACGCTCACCGAGCACCCGATCCGAAAGACTCTCATGCACCCGCTTATCCCCCGCCGTTTCGCCCTGGTGCCGGTTCTGCTTGCCGGCATCATCGGCCTCGCCGGCTGCTCGGCCGCAGACCCGACCCCCTCACCCTCCTCCACCGCGGAATCCGCGCCGAAGAGCGAGCCCTTCCCCTCCCCGACCACCTCCCCCACGGGCGACCCCGTGGATCTGGCCACCGCCTGCGCCACGGCCAATGCCGCCCTCAACACCGCGTATCCGGCCAACTCGACGGTCAACCCCACCGAGGACCCGGCGGGCGCGTTCGCGACCCTGCGCGCCACCAATATCGAGCTCTCCAACGCCTTCAACGCGATCAATAATGATGAGGTTCGCAAGGCCGGACTCTTGCTCACCAGCACGGCCGCGGCGATGGCCGACGTCCTCCAGCAGGGCCAGACCGACCCCAGCAAGGTGGACCTCGACAAGCTGTCCACCGCAGAAAAGGCGGCCAAGGACGCCGATGCGGCGTTCCTCAAGCTCTGCCCCAGCGCCACACCCCCGACCGAGGCACCCGCGGGATAACCCTCGCCCCACAAGCGCTGACTCCGGGTACGCAAAAACCCCGTCGGATCCGAGGATCCGACGGGGTTTTCGACGGGGGCGACTAGCCCAGGCGAGCCTGGAGGTTCGCGGTGATCGACGCGAGGAACTCCTCGGTGGTCTGGTAGGCCTGGTCCGGGCCAACCAGGAGCGCGAGGTCCTTGGTCATCTTGCCGGACTCGACGGTCTTGATCACGACGTCTTCCAGGGTGTTCGCGAAGTCGATCAGCTCCTGGTTGTTATCCAGCTTGCCACGGTGGGCGAAGCCACGGGTCCAGGCGAAGATCGAGGCGATCGGGTTGGTCGAGGTCGGCTTGCCGGCCTGGTGCTGACGGTAGTGACGGGTCACGGTACCGTGGGCGGCCTCGGCCTCCACAACCTTGCCGTCCGGAGTCGACAGGACCGAGGTCATCAGACCCAGCGAGCCGAAGCCCTGGGCCACGGTGTCGGACTGCACGTCACCGTCGTAGTTCTTGCAGGCCCAGACGTAACCGCCCTCCCACTTCATCGCCGAGGCCACCATGTCATCGATCAGGCGGTGCTCGTAGGTGAGGCCCGCGGCGTCGAAGTCGGCCTTGAACTCGGCCTCGAAGATCTCCTGGAAGATGTCCTTGAAACGACCGTCATAGGCCTTGAGGATGGTGTTCTTGGTCGAGAGGTAGACCGGGTAGTTGCGGCTCAGGCCGTAGTTCAGCGAGGCGCGAGCGAAGTCGCGGATCGAGGAGTCGAGGTTGTACTGAACCTGGGCAATACCGTCGCTGGGTGCCTGGTAAACCTCGAACTTCTGAGCCTCGCCACCGTCCTTGGGGGTGAACTCAACGGTCAGGGTGCCCTCGCCCTGGAACAGGAAGTCGGTGGCGCGGTACTGGTCACCGAAGGCGTGACGGCCGATGATGATCGGCTTGTTCCAGCCCGGAACCAGACGCGGGATGTTGGAGATGATGATCGGCTCGCGGAAGATCACGCCGCCGAGGATGTTGCGGATCGTGCCGTTGGGGCTCTTCCACATCTTCTTCAGGCCGAACTCCTCGACCCGAGCCTCGTCGGGGGTGATGGTTGCGCACTTCACGCCGACCCCGTGCTTCTGGATCGCGTGAGCGGCATCGATGGTGATCTGGTCGTCGGTAGCGTCGCGCGACTCGATACCCAGGTCGTAGTACTCCAGGTTCACGTCGACATAGGGGTGAATCAGGGTGTCCTTGATGGACTGCCAGATGATGCGGGTCATCTCGTCGCCGTCGAGCTCGACAACGGTTCCCTCAACCTTGATTTTGCTCATAAGAGTGCTCCTCAGAAACGGGCCGGGTCCGGCCATCAGCCAGCTTACCGGAGCGAGCGAATTATCTCGACATCGAGACAGATTCGATGGGTGAACATCCAGTATCCAGAGTATTCGCGCCGCGGACTACCACTGCCGGGAGGGTGGGGCTACCCTAGGGATATGACCGACCTACGCCTTGAGGAACTTTCGGCCACGACCATCGTCGCGGTAAACGCCCTGACCCTGAAGCCCGGACAGGAGCAGTTTGTTGCGCCCGTCTCCTACTCGGTAGCCGCCGCCGTCACCGACCCCTCCACCACCTGGCAGCGCGTGGTTTTGCGCGACAATAAGGTGGTCGGGTTTGTCCAGGCGTCCTTCGACGAGGACTCCCCCAGCGAGGAGTTCCGCAGCGTCCTGTGGCGCATCAACGTGGACGCCGACGCCCAGGGCGAGGGTGTGGGCACCTTCGCGGTCGACGCCCTGACCGAGGAGGCTCGCAAGCGCGGCTTCGATCACGTCAGCGTGATCTACGAGCCCGGCGACCTCGGCCCCGATGTGTTCTTCCGCCAGGTGGGCTTTGAGCCCGTGGGGGAAACCGCGTACGGCGAGGTCCTGGCCCGCCGCGCGATCTAGGTGACGGCACCGACCCGGCGCTCCGCCGCGCAGGAAGCTGCCGCTCGGGGCTCTGCCGCTCGGGGCTCTGCGGCGCAGGCACCGATACCGACGTCCGTCGAGCCCGAATTCCAGGTGACGCTGCCGCGGATTGACGATCCCGAGGCGTTCCTCGAGGCCGTCTATCGGGTGGTCCTAGCTATTCCTCCGGGCCGGGTCATGAGCTACGGCGGCGTGGCCGCGGCGATGGGGACCCGCGCCGCCCGGCAGGTCGGCGCCATCATGGCGCGCCAGGGGCACGATCTCCCCTGGTGGCGTGTGCTCCGTGCCGACGGAACGCTGCCGGTCCATCTGAACGAGGTCGCGCTCGAACACTGGGAGGCCGAGGGCACGGCGCTGCGCCGGCTGGGTGGACATCCGCGGCCGACAAAAACGGCATTCGTGACCCGGGTCGAGACGGTGTTCGAGGAACACCCCGCCGCCGACGCAAAGCCCCCGGGCACAAAGGCGTGATTTCCGGTCCCCCAAATGGGGAACATGGGAAGAGACGCACGAGAATCATTACCAAATCGTTGCAATTCGGTAATGTGTCACCGAGGCAACTTAACTCCGCGTTAATACGCGGTTTTTAGCCGCTAGCCGCCGAAAATCATCCCCGAGGACGACACACGCCACGCCCGCGTACGATGTTCGTCACAGGAAAGCGCGTTGTAATGGAATTATGCAACGTGTTTGGTCTTCTGCCCGCATTCTCTCCTTCGCCGCACTCTCCGTGGTCGGGGTGATTGGGCTTGCCGGGTGCGGAACGGTCAACACCCTGATTGCCGAACCGAAGTCCGCGATCTATCCCACCTATAAGGAATTTGCGCCGGAGGCCGCGAAGCTCGCGCCGACCCCGTTCATCCCCGAGGATGCCACCAACATTCGGATCAAGTCGCACCCGTCCACCCCGGGCACCCTGATCACCTTCCACACCGACTCCCCGCTGTCCGAGGGCGCCTGCAAGGCCGGTGAGCGCCCCGAGTCGCCCGGTCTGAACGACACCTGGTGGCCCACCGAGGTCCCCAAGGAGGTCCAGATCTGCGGAGACTGGAGCATCTTCACCGCGGGCGGCAACTACTACGGCGAGACGCTGGTCTCCCCCAAGTAGTCGAGATACCTCGGACAAATCGCGAGGGTGCCACGGATCAATCCGTGGCACCCTCGCGATTTTGATGTCCGGGTCTAGACCAGCGAGTTTCGCCAGGCCGCGTGCAGCTTGGCAAAGCGACCGGTCCCGCTGATCAGTGCCTCGGGGGTATCATCCTCGACGATTTGGCCCTGCTCCATCACCAGCACCCGGTCGGCGATCGCCACCGTGGACAACCGGTGCGCGATGATCACCGCGGTCCGCGAGGCCAGCAGGGTCTGCAGCGCGTTCTGCACCGCGCGCTCACCCGGGATATCCAGCGAGGCGGTGGCCTCATCCAGCAGCAGCACCGCGGGATCGGCGAGGAACGCGCGGGCAAACGAGACCAGCTGACGCTGACCCGCCGACAGGCGCCCGCCACGCTTATTCACGTCGGTATCAAACCCGGCGGGCATCGCCTCGATGAAGGTGTCGGCGCCCACCGCGCGGGCGGCCTCGATGATCTGCTCGCGGGTGGCATCGGGGTTACCCAGCGCGATGTTGTCGGCGATGGTGCCCGAGAACAGGTATGCCTCCTGGGTGACCATGACCACCGCACGGCGCAGGTGTGCATCGTCCAGATCGCGCAGGTCCACCCCGTCCAGGGTCACCCGGCCCGAGGTCGGGTCGTAGAACCGGGACATGAGCTTGGCCAGCGTGGTTTTGCCCGCGCCGGTGGCCCCCACCAGGGCGATGGTCTGCCCGGCGGGAATTTCCAGCGAGAACTTCGGCAGGATTTCCACCCCGTTACCGTACCCAAACGTGGTCTCCCGGAACTCCAGGTGACCGCGCGGCGTGTGCAGCGCGACCGGGGCCTGCGGGGCGGGAACCCCAGGCTCCTCCTCCAGCACACCCGAGATCTTCTCCAGCGCGGCCGCGGCCGACTGATAGGAGTTGTAGAACATGGCCATGTCCTCGACCGGGTCGAAGAATCGCTTGGCGTAGAGGACCGCGGCCAGCAGCGTTCCGATCGCGATCGAGCCGCCGGCCACCCGCAGGCCGCCAACCAGCACGATCACGGCCACCGAGACGTTGGCGATCAGGATCAGACCCGGATCGAAGATTCCGAACAGGCCGATCACCCGGGCGTTGATCCCGCGCAGGTTCTCGACCTTCTCGCCGAACTCCTCCTCGTTGCGGCGACGGGCGCGGAAGGCCTTGACCGCGCGGATGCCGGTCATGGTTTCGACAAACTTCACGATGGTCTGGGCCGAGGCCACCCGCTGCTGACGGAACAGCACCTGCGAGCGGCGCTGGAACCAGCGCCCTAGCAGGAACAGCGGGATCAGGGCGATCGCGATCACCAGCGCGCTGATGGGATCCAGCAGGACCATCGCCACCGCGGTGAACGACATGTAGAGCACGCCGGACACCAGCTGGTTGATGCCGGAGTCCAGCAGCTCACGGATCGCGTCGAGGTCACTGGTCTGGCGCGAGATGATCCGGCCCGAGGTGTAGCTCTCGTGGAAGTCGAGGCTCAGGTCCTGGGTGTGCGCAAACACGCGCAGGCGCAGATCCAGCAGGATCGCCTGGCTCACCCGGGCACTCAGAATCGTGTACCAGGAGATGAGCACGGCGCCCACGATGCCCGAGGCCAGCAGCGCGCCCACGGCCAGGAATGCGGGGGCCCAGTCGGCCTGATCCAGCACCGCGGGCAGCGCCTGGTTCAGCCCGAACGCGATCAGTGCGGGGCCGGCGACCTGGGCGGCGGTCGAGAGAATCACGACCACCATCGTCAGGATCACCCGGCCGCGAACCGGACGCACCAGCTCACCCAGGAGCTTCAGGGATCGCTTACGGATCCGTGCGGATTCCTCGGGGGTCAGCGAGGAGCGTTCCTCGCCGTTCACCCCCTGCACGGTGTTGTCACTCATCGGGTGTTCTCCTCGTCCAAACTGGACAGTACAAATCGGTATTCGGCGCTGCGTTCCAGCAGCTCACGGTGGGTGCCCACATCGTGGATGCGACCCTCGTGCAGCAGGACCACGTGGTCGGCGGTCTGCACGGTTGAGGGACGGTGGGCCACGATCAGGGTTGAGGTGGTGCCATAGTCGCGGCGCATCCCCTCCTCGACCCGGGCCTCGGTGTTGACATCCAGCGCCGAGAGCGGGTCGTCGAGGACCAGGATCTTCGGGTCGGTGGCCAGCGCACGAGCCAGGGCCACGCGCTGACGCTGACCGCCGGAGAGGCTCATGCCCTCCTCACCCACCACGGTTTCCACACCCTCGGGCAGGCGACGAACAAAGTCCGCCTGGGCCACGTCGAGGGCGCGATCCAGCGACTTCTGGGCGGTCTCCGGGTCGGACTTGGTGTCATCCCGGCCCAGCAGCACGTTGTCCCGGATCGAGGCGCTAAAGAGCGTGGGCTCCTCAAACGCCACCGACTGGTTGGCGTAGATGTCGTCGCGGTTGAGCTCGCGCAGGTCGACCCCGTCCAGGCGGATGGATCCCCCGGTCACCTCGTAGAGGCGCGAGGCGAGGGCCGTCAGCGTGGACTTGCCCGATCCGGTCAGCCCCACCACGGCCACGGTGTGACCGGGCTCCACGGTGAAGGACACCCCGTCCAGCAGGTCGGGGGTTCCGGCGGGGGCGTCGGGGAAACGGAAGTGGACGTCGTCGAATTCCAGGCGTCCGCGGGGGTTCTCGATGTGCTTCGGAGCCTCGGGATCGGCCAGGGTGATCGGCTCGTCCATGACCTCGAAGAAACGGTCGGTCGCGGCACGCGCGTCCAGGGTCATCGCCAGCAGGAAGCCGATGGATTCCAGCGGGAAGCGCAGGATCGTGGCGGTGGCGAAGAATGCAAAGAGCTCACCCACGCTGATCTGGCCCAGGCTGGCCAGCCAGATACCGCCGAGCAGACACAGCGCGAAACCGATGTCCGGCAGCAGCACAAGCCACAGCCAGATGCCCGCGAGGGCCTTGGCCTTTTTGATCTCGGTGCCCTGGAGGTCCTGGGCTTGACGGGTGAAGCCGCGCAGCGCGTGCCGGCCACGGCCGAAGGCCTTGAGGACCCGGATACCGTGGACCGATTCCTCGACCGAGGTGGCCAGGTCGCCGGTCTGGTCCTGGCTCAGTCGGGCCACCACGGCGTAGCGCTTTTCAAACGCAAAGCCGTAGATCCAGATCGGCACCGAGATCAGCAGGAAGATGCCGCCGAGCAGCGGATGCCAGGTGAACAGCACCGCGGTGCCCACCACGATGGTCACCAGGTTTACAAACAGCAGGATGATGCCGAAGGCGAGCCAGCGACGAATCAGACCCAGGTCGGTGCCCTGACGCGAGAGCAGCTGACCGGATTGCCAACGGTCGTGGAAGGACACCGGCAGATCCTGCAGGCGCTCATACATCGCGTTGCGCATGGCCGCCTCGACGTGGGTACCGGGGGTCAGCACCAGCCAGCGGCGCACGGCCACGGTGGCCGCCTCGGCCACACCGAGCGCCAGCACGATGCCGGCCGCGCCGATGATCAGGGCGGTGTCGCGGGAAGCCAGCGGCCCATCCACGAGTTCGCGCAGCACCAGCGGGATCGCCAGCGCCAGCAGCCCCGCGAACAGCCCGGCCACGCCGCCGAGCGCGAGGCGCGGCAAAGCGGGACGTGCGTACTCGCGCAGGCGCCACAGGGAGGAAAAAACAGAAGGTGAAGACATGCGTACCCGGAAGGTCGAAATATGGCCCCGCCACCGAGAAATTGAACGTCGATGTACGAGGGTGACGCCGGGTCCCGGCGAACAGCCTTTCAGGATATCGTCAGGTTCCGAAGTTTTTCAAGTCCGTCTTCACGCGGATTTTTTTGAGTCCGGGATCCCCCGGAATCCTCTCCGGTGTGGTTGGCTACCTATGACACCCCGTTATTCGACACCGATCGCTCGCAGGAAAATGGCCGTCTCGGTATCGCTTACCCTCCCCGTGGTGGTGTTTTTCATGCTTGTTCACTGTCGACTCGTCTCCGGTGTCACCACCGGTTCCGTGAAGGGAAAATAATGACCGCTCTGCTCCCCCAACCGCGCCGCATCGATTCCGAGCGGGCGGCGGGATACACGCTCACCTCGACCACCCGGATCAGTGCGGATCCGGCGCTGGTGGAGGCCCGCCGCTGGCTCCAGCAGGTGCTGCGTCCGGCCACCGGACTGGACCTGGACACCCGGGATCTCTCGTCCGTCGACCCCGAGTCCGGCGAGCGCGGCATCCGCTTGCTGCTGGATCCTGCCCTCGGTGCCGAGGAGTACCGGCTGCACATCGAAACCACCGGGGTGGCGATCACCGCGGGGGCCGCGGCCGGGGCGTTCTATGCGGCGCAGGTGCTGCGTCAGCTGCTGCCGGTCGAGGCATATCGCGCGGCGACCATTCGCCCGAACACCGCGTGGACCCTGCCCGCCGTGAGCATCGAGGATGCGCCGCGCTTTGGCTGGCGCGGGGTCATGCTGGATGTGGCCCGGCACTTCCTCCCCAAGGCCGACATCCTGCGTTTTATCGATCTGATCGCGATGCACCGACTCAACGTGCTGCACCTCCACCTCACCGAGGACCAGGGGTGGCGGATCGAGATCACCCGGTACCCGAAGCTCACCGAGGTGGGCGGCTGGCGACGCGAGTCTCAGCGCGGCCCGGTGCGTGATGCACCCGGCGATGGACGTCCGCACGGAGGCTTCTACACCCAGGACGATATTCGCGAGATCGTGGCCTATGCCCACTCTCGGCACGTCTCCGTGGTACCCGAGATCGACCTGCCCGGGCACTCGCAGGCGGCCATTGCCGCGTATCCCGAGCTCGGAATCGGCGTGGATGAGCACGGCCGGGGCGGCCCGGAGCTCGAGGTCTTCACCCGCTGGGGCATCAACCCCAATGTGCTCAATACCGAGGATTCCACCGTCGAGTTCTTCATCAACGTGCTGGATGAGGTCATGGACCTGTTCCCCGGCACCCACATCGGCATCGGCGGCGACGAGTGCCCCACCGAGCAGTGGCGGGACGACCCCCGCACCCAGCAGCTGGTGCGCGATCGCGGACTGAACGATGTGCACGACCTGCACGGCTGGTTCCTGAATAAGCTCTCGACCCACATCGTGGCCCGCGGCCGCAAGCCCTTCGGCTGGGATGAGCTGCTTGAGGGCGATCCGCACCCCGATTCGACGATCGCCTCCTGGCGCGGCATGACCGGCGCCCGCAGCGCGCTGGCCCGCGGCTTCCACGTGGTGTCGAGCCCGGACGATCAGGTGTACCTCGACTACCGCCAGTCGGAGCTCCCCGAGGAGCCGATCCAGGTGGGCACCCCCCTGGGCGTCGCCCGGGTGTTCGCCTTCGATCCGGTGCCCGAAGGTGCCACCGAGGAGGAACGAGCGCTGGTCCTCGGCGGCCAGGCAAATATTTGGACCGAGCACCTGGACGGGGTGCGGGCCGTGGACTATGCGGCCTTCCCGCGGCTGTGTGCGCTGGCCGAGACCCTCTGGGGTTCGGATGCCAGCTTCCCCGAGTTCGAGGCACGCCTGCGCCAGCACCTGTCGCGTCTGGACGCGCTGGGCGTGGAGTACCGTCCCGAGGCGGGACCACACCCCTGGCAGCAGCGTCCCGAGATCCCCGGGCGCCCGAGCGACCCCGCCGAACGCGCCGCGCATATCGCCGAGCTGGTCGCCAATATCCGACTGACCCCGTAGCCCGGACACCTCCAGGAGCACGGTCCTCGCGCGCCCCGTTTCCCGCACCGGCGGGCAACGGGGCGCGCTTTGTTATCTGCCTAGATCGGGCCGATGGCTCATTCCCGCGTGAGACGGGGCGCGCTTCATGTCGCGCCGTGACGCGGGCGGTGGTCCGCCGCCGGTGCGCTCGCTAGCATCAAGAAACCGGGCGGGTTCCGGGTTCGGAGCCCGATCACAGCCGCATCCGCCTACGCTCGCCCTTACGCTCACTCTTGCGGCACTACTCATCGGGGGAATCGATGTCACTCAGCGCCTGGCTCTTTCCGGCCACCGAGCCCACACCCCCGGGCAGGCCACCGAGCGCCCGCCGAAACCTGATCCTGCTGGGCATCGCGGTGTTGGTGGTGCTGGGGATCGCCCTCTCCCCGCTGATCGCCCGCACGGTGACCGGCACCATTCCCCTCCGAGCCGACGAGATTGTGGGGACCTGGAACGCGACCGACGGCGGCGGTGTCCTCCTGTTCCGCGCCGATCACAGCCTGACCGCAAAAAATGTAGCCAAACTGCCCGGCCCCAGTTCCGAGGGTGGCGATCCCGCAACCACCACCGGCACCTGGACGCTCACCCCGGGCGAGAACCGCGATCTCACCCTGACCAACGACCGCCCGGATACCCATCCCCTAAACATCCAGACCCACGTGGTCTGGGGCGAGGTGCGCATCACCTACAACTGCGGCATCGACTTCGAGCGCCTGTGCGAGTTCCGCCGCGGATAGCCCAGAATCACAGAGCGTGAAACCACAAAGCGCACACAAAACGGCCCGACGGGAATCCCGCCGGGCCGTTTTACACCACGTGTTTAGTGGAAGAAGTGACGCTCACCGGTGAAGTACATGGTGACTCCGGCGGCCTTCGCGGCGGCGATGACCTCCTCGTCGCGCACCGAACCACCGGGCTGGACGACGGCGCGCACGCCGGCCTTCAGCAGGACCTCGAGGCCGTCGGCGAAGGGGAAGAAGGCGTCGGAGGCGGCGACGGAGCCGACCGCACGCTCACCGGCCCGGTCCACGGCCAGGTGGCAGGAGTCCACCCGGTTGACCTGGCCCATGCCCACGCCCACCGATGCACCGGCGTGAGCAAGCAGGATGCCGTTGGACTTGACCGCGCGGCAAGCCTTCCAGGCGAAGCGCAGGTCGGCCAGGGTGTCCTCGTCGGCGGGCTCACCGGTGACCAGGGTCCAGGTGGCGTCCACGTCGTCGGCGCCGAAGCGGTCGGACTCCTGAACCAGCAAGCCGCCGGAGATCTGCTTGAACTCGCTGGTCTCCGGGGTGAAGCCCTCGGGCAGGCGCAGCAGACGCAGGTTCTTCTTGGTCTTCAGCACCTCGAGAGCCTCGGGCTCGAAGTCCGGGGCAACCAGGACCTCGGTGAAGATTTCCTTGACCGTCTCGGCCATCTTCAGGGTGACCGTGCGGTTGGCGGCGATCACGCCACCGAAGGCGGAGACCGGGTCGCACTCGTGGGCGCGCTGGTGGGCGCTGGCGATCGCGTCGGGTGCCTTGGGGCTGGCCACGGCGATGCCGCAGGGGTTTGCGTGCTTGATGATCGCGACCGCCGGGTTGACGAAGTCGTAGGCGGCGCGCACGGCGGCATCGGCGTCCACGAAGTTGTTGTAGCTCATCTCCTTGCCGTGCAGCTGCTCGGCCTGGGCGATGCCGTGCCCGCCTGCACGCGAGTAGAGCGCCGCGGCCTGGTGGCTGTTCTCGCCGTAGCGCAGCACACCCTGACGCTCGGCCCGGATGGTCAGCGACTCGGCGAAGGCGTCCGAGCCGTCGGTACCGTCGGCACCTTCCGCATTATCCGCGAACCAGCCGGCCACGGCGGTGTCATAGGCGGCGGTGTGTGCGAAGGCCTGGGCTGCCAGCTCGCGACGCAGGGCGAGGGTGGTTCCGCCGGCGGCGACGGCCTCGATCACCCGGGCGTAGGACGCCGGGGAGACGACGATGCCCACGTTGGCGTGGTTCTTGGCGGAGGCACGCACCATCGCGGGACCGCCGATGTCGATCTGCTCGACCACGTCATCACCCACGGCACCCGAGGCGACGGTCTCGACGAACGGGTAGAGATTCACCACCACAAGCTCGAACGGTGCCACCCCCATCTCGGCCAGCTGAGCCTCATGGGACTCCAGGCGCAGGTCGGCGAGCAGGCCCGCGTGCACGGCGGGGTGAAGGGTCTTCACGCGACCATCGAGGGCCTCGGGGAATCCGGTAACCGCGGCCACATCGGTGACCTGGTGGCCGGCATCGCGGATGGTCTGAGCGGTCGAACCGGTGGACACAATCTCCACCCCCGCCTTCGCCAGGGCCGCGGCAAGCTCCAGTAGGCCGGTCTTATCGCTGACCGAAATCAGTGCGCGGCGGACGGGAACGAGATCGCGGTTTCGGTACAGGTGTGCATCGTGACGGGGGCCGGCCATGGGTGCTCCTAGTGTTTGGTTGTTATCGTGCGGATAAATCCAGACCGTCGGCGATGCGCCGAACGGTGTCCACGAGCAGCCGGCGTTCCACCGGTTTGATGCGCTCGTGCAGGCTTTCTTCGGTGTCATCGGCGAGGATCGGCACGCGCTCCTGGACGATGATCGACCCGGTGTCCACGCCGTTATCCACCACGATGATCGAGGCACCGGTCTGGCTGGCACCCGAGGCCAACGCGTCGCGCACACCGTGCGCACCGGGGAATTCGGGCAGGTAGGCGGGGTGGGTGTTGATCAGGTTCGGAGACAGCGCGGAGACCACGTTGTCCGGGACCAGGCGCATCAGGCCGCTCAGGACCACCAGGTCCGGAGTGTATTCGCCAATCGCTGCCAGCAGCGCGGTGCCCCACTGCTCTCGCGAGGCGTACTCGCGGAAGGGCACGGTGAAGGCGGGAATCCCAAACTCGGCGGCGTGCTCCAGGCCGCTGGCATCGCGGTCTGCACCCACGGCGATCACGCGCGCCGGATATCCGGGTTCGCGAGTTGCCTCAAGCAGCGCCCGAAGGTTCGAGCCGGTCCCGGAAATCAGCACAACGAGTGAGAGCACCCGATGAGTCTACCGCTCCGAAACCCCGCTCAAAAACCGCGGCTCCTCCACGGTCTCCACGCTGCGGCCGGAGATCAGACCGATCAGCGCGCCGACCAGGATTTCCCCCGCAAAGACCAGTCCCACAAGCCAGGCGGTCGGCCCCATTTCGGCCAGGCGTCCGGGCCCGAACGCCCCGGCGGCGAACCAGGCGAGCAGCCCGAGCAGCACCCCGGCCACCACCGCGGAGCCGGCGGCGGTGATCGCGCCCTCGCCCATCGACAGCTCGCCGCTTTCTACCCGGCGCCGACGAATCCACAGGCCCGCCAGGAACCCACAGAGGATCGGGACGATCAGCAGAATCCAGGTCAGCGAGCTCGAGGAGGAGGGCAGCACCCCAAACACCGGCAGCGCGGGCAACGGACCCGCCACGGTGCCCAGCGGGGAGAAGATGCTGTTGGCTCCCACCGCGAATCCGGGACCGATCAGCCAGGACGCCGCCCAGATAATCAGCGTGGGCAGATAGAGCAGCTGCGCCAGGGTGATTACGATACCGCCGCCCACCCCCAGTTCGGTGGTCTCGTACAGGCCGATGATCAGCGGATAGTTGACCAGCAGCAGGATCGCCGTCAGCAGCCCGGCCACGCCGATCAGCGCGCCCGAGGCCAGCGCCCCGCCCCGCAGTGAGGCGAAGGCGATCGTGCTTCCGGGTTCGCCGAGCCGCTCGGGCAGGGTATCCAGTGGGAACCGCTCCCCCGCGCGGTACCGGGCAACCACGAGGCCCAGGGCCATCGCGGCGGCGAAGATCAGCGGCGGGAAGATCAGGCCGGTGACCCGGTCGGTGCTGATGATCTCGCTGCCCGAGGTGAACACCACGCCGCAGGAGAGCAGCGCGTAGGTCACGGTTCCGGCGATCAGCGCGGTCACCGGGTGCCCGGAATCCGCCGAGCGGGTTCCGCTGCGATACGCGAGCCAGATCACCAACGCGGTGATGCCGATCGGTGCCAGCGAGAGCACAAACGGATCGCTCGCCCCCGCCAAACCAAACGGTGCCACGGTGTCGGCGGAGAGCTGCATGTTCAGGTGCACGCCGTGCCCGAGCAGCCAGAAGTCCACCGAGCTGCGCCAGAACAGGCTCCAGAACTCGGAGAATCCGGTGCCGATGGCCCAGATCAGGGTGGCCGGGACCACGAGGACGCCCACGCTGATGGCGAGGGCGATGAGGGCTTCGAGAGCGGCGAGGAGGGCGACCTGGGTGCGTTTCATGACCCCCTCAGACTAGCCCGATCACCCCGGAACACGCTGCAGGCGAGCCGCGAGAACCCGCACCGATGCGTGCGCGCGGATGCTAGTTGTCGGCGAGGGCGCGCTCCACCAGGACCCGGACCACCTCGGGGTAGCTGCGTCCGGTGGCGGCCCACATCTGCGGGTACTGCGACTGGGCGGTCAGCCCGGGCAGGGTGTTGATCTCGTTGAAGATCGGACCCTGCTCGTCCAGGAAGAAGTCGATTCGGGCGAGGCCGCGGCCCCCCAGCACGCGGAAGACCCGGCGAGCCTGGTCGGCCAGGTCGGCGGCCACCTCATCGGAGAGGTGCGCGGGCACGGTGAAGTGGGTGCCGCCGCTGGTGTACTTGGCGGCGTAGTCGAAGAAGGGCTGGTTGGGGTCGGCGTCGATCTCCAGGGCCGGGGCCACCTCGAGGGTGCCGTCGGCGTGCTCCAGCAGGCCCAGGTCGATCTCGCGACCGACAATCTCGGTCTCGATCAGCACCGCGTCGCCACCCTCGGTGGCCAGGGCCAGTGCGGCGGGAAGCTGGGCGGCCTCGGTGACCTTGGTGCCGCCGATCGAGGATCCGCCACGGTTGGGCTTCACAAAGACCGGCAGCGAGATGCCGCGCTCGGCCAGGCGGGCCAGCAGGGCGTCGGGGTCGGCGATGGCCGCGGGCACGTCGGTCGGGTCCAAACGCAGTGCCGGGGCGATACGGATGCCCGCATCGGCCACCACGGTCTTGGCCCACCACTTGTCCATCGCGATCGCGCTGGCGCCCACGCCGGCACCCACGTAGCGAATGCCCGCGGTTTCCAGCAGGCCCTGCATCGTCCCGTCCTCGCCGCCCACGCCGTGGAAGGCGGGGATCACGACGTCGTAGTCGCGCAGCAGGGCGAGCACGTCGAGCAGACCGTACACCTCACCGGCCACCCACTCGCCCTCGCGGGTGACCAGGACGCTCAGCACCTCGGCACCGAGCTCCTCCAGCGCCACCACCAGGCCTCCGCCACTCTTCAGCGACACCTCGTGCTCGCCGCTGATGCCGCCCATCAGGACCGCGACGCGGTGGGGGAACGCGGGGTTTTCTGCGGTGGTGCTCATGTGGATGGTGCTCCTCAGTTGATGTAGCGGCGGTTGATTCGGGCGCCGATCCCGCAGTAAATCTCGTGTTCCAGGGTACCCGCCCAGGCCGCCCATTCGGACACCGTGGGTTCACCCTGGGTGCCCGGTCCAAACAGGATCGCGGTGTCACCCTCGGCAACCGGATCATCGCCAAGATCCACCATAATCTGGTCCATCGAGATACGCCCAGCTACGCGCCGTCTTTTTCCGCCGATCCACACCTCGGCCTTACCCGCGGACGCCCAGGGCAGCCCGTCGGCGTAGCCCACGGCGATCAGCGCCAGGGTCGTGTCGCGCTCCAGCGTGTAGGTGTGGGAGTAGGAGACACCTTCGCCGGCGAAGGCGCGCTTGACCTGCATGACGCGGGCGGTCAGGGTCATCGCGTGGCGCAGACCGATCCCCGCCTCGTCGATGCCGTAGACCCCGGCACCCAGGCGCACCATGTTGTAGAGGGAGGGATCGATCAGACTCACACCGCTGGAGTTGGCCAGGTGGGTAAACTCGGGATCCAGGCCCGCGGCGCGGGCGGTCTGGATGGCCTGCTGAAGGCGATCGGACTGGGCCCGGGTGCGCTCGGCGTCGAGGTCCCCGGCGTGGGACAGGTGCGACCAGATGCCGCGGATGCTCAGGGCTCCCTCGGCCTCAAAACGGGCGGCCTCGGCCACCAGCGTTTCCCATTCGGCCGCGACGGTGCCCCCGCGGTTGAGGCCGGTTTCGACCTCCAGGTGCACGTTCACGCCGGTGTTTTCGGCGGCCACCGCGCGCAGGTTGTCGAGGCCCGAGACGCTGATGTCGATGTCGTTGGTGCGGGCATGCCGGGCGAAGTTGGGAACGTCGTTGAGCCAGGCAAACATCGGGGCTTCCTCGCCCGTCGCGCGCAGCTGCAGCGCCTCGCTCAGCCGGGCGAATCCGAGCAGGTCCGCGCCACCCTCGAGTGCCGCGGTGGCCGAAGCCGGAGCCCCATGCCCGAACGCATCGGCCTTAACCGCGGCCATGATCTTGCCCTGCGGATAGTGCGCCCGGAACGTGCGAATGTTGTGCCGAATCGCCTCCAGATCCACGATCGCCTCGGCCGCAAACACGGTGGGCGGGATAAACGCGGTGGGGTCCGCGACGCCGCCGTTCACTGCGGAACCGGACAACGCTGCTGCGGGGGAATCGTTCACACTCACCCCCTAAGCGTACGGGGCAAACCGGGGTTTGCCCGCATGCGCCGCCCCGGTCGCGGGAGTTACCGGCCGCCGCTGGGGTCCGACGGCGATTCACCCCTCGGGGAATCGCCCCTGGAATCCGTCGCCGGGCGGGGCTAAGCTGGCTGCGATGAGCGGACCGGTGCTGCTGCGGGTCCGGGAAATGGGGACACATATGGGCATCTCGCTCTACTACAGCGCCTCGCGCGCACATCCGATTACCGCGGTGGAGAACGCCGTGATCGAGGAGATTGTGCTCAGGCAAAATGCCGCGTTCCCCTTCGATTACGAGGACATCGATTTCGAGCCGGATACCCCACCGAACCTCTTTTCCGGCTCCACAAAGCTGCCGCTGGACACCCCCGAAACCACCACCGAGGCGCTGGCTCACTGGCTGCGCGCGTTTAGCGAGCTGCGTCGGGCCCTGCCCGAGGCCGACTGGGAGCTGGCGATGGACGACCTCGACATCCCCTGGAATGATATCGACGGCTACACGCTGCCGGGCCTGTTCGACGAAGACTAGGGGCACGCAACAGCCCCCGTCACTCCGTGGTGACGGGGGCTGTGCTGTAGGCGCTAGAGACCGGCGACGATCTCACGCATCAGGTTCGCCGCCTCGGAGGGAGTCTTACCCACCTTGACGCCGGCGGCCTCGAGGGCCTCCTTCTTGGCCTGGGCGGTTCCGGCCGAGCCGGAGACGATGGCACCGGCGTGGCCCATGGTCTTGCCCTCGGGCGCGGTGAATCCGGCGACGTAGCCCACGACGGGCTTGGTCACGTGTGCCTTGATGTAGTCGGCTGCACGCTCCTCGGCGTCTCCACCGATCTCACCGATCATGACGATTGCCTTGGTGTCGGGGTCGGCCTCGAATGCGGCGAGGGCGTCGATGTGGGTGGTGCCGATGATGGGGTCTCCACCGATACCGATGGCGGTCGAGAAGCCGATTTCGCGCAGCTCGTACATCATCTGGTAGGTGAGGGTTCCGGACTTGGACACCAGTCCGATCGGGCCGGTACCGGCGATCGATGCCGGGGTGATGCCAACCAGGGCCTCACCCGGGGTGATGATGCCGGGGCAGTTCGGACCGATGATGCGGGTCTTGTTGCCCTTTTCCTGGGCGTAGGCCCAGACCTCGGCGGAGTCGCCGACCGGGATGCCCTCGGTGATGATGACCAGCAGCGGGATCTCGGCGTCGATGGCCTCGATCGCCGCATCCTTGGCGAATGCCGGGGGCACGAACGCGATGGAGACGTCGGCACCGGTGGTGTCGATGGCCTCGACGACGCTACCGAACACCGGCAGGGTGACGTCCCCGTGGGTGACGGTGGTGCCGGCCTTGCGGGCGTTCACGCCGCCCACGATGTTGGTGCCCGCGGCGAGCATCAGCGCGGTGTGCTTGGAAGCCTCGCCGCCGGTGATGCCCTGGACGATGACCTTGGAGTCCTTGTTTACAAAGATCGACATGTTCGGATCCCTACTACTTCGATGCCAGCTCGGCGGCCTTGGCGGCGCCCTCGTCCATGGAGCCCGCGATGGTGATCAGCGGGTGGTTTGCGGCGGCGAGGATCGCGCGACCCTCGTCCACCTTGTTGCCATCCAGGCGAACAACGAGCGGCTTGGTGGCGGTGTCACCGAGGATTTCCAGGGCCTTGACGATGCCGTTGGCAACCGCGTCACAGGCGGTGATTCCACCGAAGACGTTCACGAAGACCGACTTCACCTGGCTGTCGCCGAGGATCACGTCGAGGCCGTTGGCCATAACCTCGGCCGAGGCTCCACCACCGATGTCGAGGAAGTTGGCGGGCTTGACGCCGCCGAAGTTCTCACCGGCGTAGGCAACCACGTCGAGGGTCGACATCACGAGGCCGGCACCGTTTCCGATGATTCCCACCTCACCGTCGAGCTTGACGTAGTTGAGGTCGGACTCCTTGGCCTTGAGCTCGAGCGGGTCGGTGGTCGCGCTGTCGGCGAGGTCCGCGTGCTCGGGGTGACGGAACTCGGCGTTCTCGTCGATCGAAACCTTACCGTCGAGGGCAACGATGTCGCCGTCCTCGGTGAGGACCAGCGGGTTAACCTCAACCAGGGTGGCGTCCTCGCCCGCGTAGACGTTGTACAGCTTGACGAAGACGTCGGCGACCTTGTCTACCAGGTCCTCGGGGAAGTTTGCGGCAATCGCGATCTCGCGCGCCTTGGCGGCGTCGATGCCGGTGCGCGGGTTGACCTCGATCCGGGCCAGGGCCTCGGGCTTCTCCACGGCGAGCTGCTCGATCTCCATGCCGCCCTCGACGCTGGCGAGCGAGAGGTAGGAGCGGTTGGCGCGGTCCAGCAGAACCGAGAAGTAGAACTCGCGGGCGATCTTGGCGCCCTGCGCGACCATGACGCGCTTGACTTCGTGACCCTTGATGTCCAGGCCGAGGATCGCCTGGGCGGCTTCGAAGGCTTCGTCGGCGTTCTTGGCGACCTTGACGCCACCGGCCTTTCCACGGCCACCAACCTTAACCTGTGCCTTGACCACAACAACGCCACCGATCTTTTCGGCGGCGGCGCGTACGTCTTCGGGGGTGTCCGCGACGATACCGGCAAGGACCGGCACCTCGTATTTCTCGAACAGGTCTCGGGCCTGATACTCGTAAAGATCCACGTGTGGTTCCAATCCGCAATGAGGTTTTGGGAGAAAATTGCGTACCCGACGCCTCGCTTGTAACTCGACGTCAAGATACCCACGTAAGACTCTACCCCCTGCCCCCGGCGCAGGTCACCCGCACACCGTATACACGCCCGAGTTCTGGGTGAACAGACGGTATTGGAGAGGCTACGCCCGTGACTTGAAGTAGCGGAACAGCTGTTTTTCCCGGGTGGTGAACGCACCGGCGATTACCCCGAGCAGTACGGCGGGCACAAAGACCAGGCATATCCTGATCGCCAGACCCCGAAGCGCGGCCGGATCCGGGATCCCGGACAGCCCGGTCAGGACCAGGGTTGCCGTCAGCGCAATCAGAACCGCTACCGCCGCCGGAACCAGGGCCTCCCCCAGCAGGATCAGGGTTTGGGCGCCCGGTGATACCCCACTGTGTCGGGCCGAGGCGAGTTCGAGCCTGCGGATCCGCACCATCACAAACCCGATGACCAGTCCGGCGAGCGCCCCGGCCGGTGCGGCGACGGTGGTGAGCCGACCACCGAAGGCGTCGGCCCCGGGGAAGGTTTGCCCGAGCCGGGAGTTCAGCTGGCTCAGCTGCGGGCGCGTCTGCGAATCCCCCTCCCCCAGCAGGGTCGAACGCAGCTGGGTGGCGACCGCCTCCGTCTGTGGCCACACCTCAATCCAGCACTCATCAAAGGCCTGGCGGTCGGCGGGAACCGGGGAAAGCACCGTGTATCCCAGGCCGGGTTTGCGCCCGTCATCGGGATAGGGGAACACGGCGCGCACCGGAATCTCTCCGACACCGGTAACGATGGTGTCGCCGCCCGCGCGTCCCAGCGCCTCGGCGACCTGGTCCGAGAGGATCACCCCGGCCCCGGGTACGGCGGTGGGTGCGGATCCGGTCTCGGTGATCAACCGGATAAAGCCTTCGCTGGCATCGCGCTGGGGGATCGAGTGACCGGGCAGTGCCGCCGGGTTCACGCCGGCGGGGTTCTCGCGCACGGCACCTGCCTGGTTCACGTTGGGCAGCGCGGAGAGCGCCTCGCAACGGGTCGCATCAATCTGACCGGGGGCCTGGAACATGAGGATCGAAGCTCCGGATCGACGGTAGGAATCCGCATCGTTCAATACCCGGGATACGGTGCTGATCTCGGCCAGGCACAGCCCGATCAGCAGCGTCGCGCACAGCAGCGTGAACAGGAGCGCGCGCGAGGTGCCGGTGCGAATATCCCGCAGAATCTCGCCGATGAGCGCGCCCGGACGCAGGCCACTCCCGCGGGGGTTCGCCGTGATGCGGGCATTCGTTTTCACCGGGTGTTCCTGCTCCGAACGTTCCGAGTGGTTACTGTGCGGGCTCATCCGGGGATACTCAGATCGATCAGGTCGGTGCAGGCGTCGCGCGTCGCGGCATCGTGAGTGGCCACCACCACGATGCCACCGGCCTGAGACAGGACACCGAGGGTCGCATTAACGGTGTCCGCGGTGACCCGATCCAGCTGCGCGGTGGGCTCATCCACCAGAAAGAGTTCGGGGCCCGCGGCCATCCCCCGCGCGAGCATCAGGCGCTGAGCCTCCCCGCCGGAGAGCGCGCCAAAGGGACGACCGGCCACGTCACAAAGACCGAAGCGTTGCAGATATTCTCGGGCGATTTCCTCGGCCTCTCGGCGCGAATACCCCCGGGCGATCAGTGGTAGCACCACGTGATCCAGGGCATCCCGCTTGGCCACCCCGTGCGGGTTTTGAAACACCCAGCCCGTACGCCGCACATCCTCGCGCAGAACGCGGCCGTGGGTGGGCTCCTCCCAGCCCGCCAGGATACTCAGCAGGGTGCTCTTGCCCGATCCCGACGGTCCCGAAAGCGCGTAGACGTGATGGGGCAGAAGTTCCCGCGTCAACCCGCTAAACAGCAGCGCCCCGCCGGGAAAGGCGTGGCCAACGTCCTCCAGTATCACTCGCATGCGCGCGATTGATTCGGGACAAGATCGAGGGCCCTTGGCGGGGTGACACCCTCGGCAAATCGAATGAACGACTGGCCGAGCTGCGAACCGAGCAGGTTCACCCGCAGGGTCTGTCGGCCGGCGGCTACGCAGGCGGTTGCCCCCTCGATGTTGTAGAGCGCCGACGGCGCGGTCACCCAGGCGGTCACCGCTTCGGCCAAAATGTAGCGGGCCCCCAGGGTGCGCGTGGCACCGGCCTCGGCGTTTTGGTCGGCGGGGATCCGCTCTCCGGCGATGATCGCCGCCAGTGCGTCGGGGTCGGTGACCGCACCGGTTTCGGTGTCGATCGGATATCGCTGCCCGTTGACCTCGACCACCCGGGCACCCTCCACGGGATTCTCGGGAAGTGTGCTGAGGCTGACGGTGGCCAGGTTATCGGCCAGCGCGATCAGGATTCGCCCCTCCTCCACCTGCTCACCGATTCCCAGCGGGCAACCGGTGATCCCCGCCGGACCGGGCGAGATCCAGGCAATGTTCGCCTGGGCGATGACCGCCGCATCCGCGGGGGTTACGCCAGCCTTTTTAAGGAGGGCATTCATCGCCCTCAACAGGGTCGAATCCACGCCGCCCCGCTCGGGCACCATAAATCCGAGGCTGCGCAGCTCGGCACGCAGCGCGCTCACGTCGGTGCCGGTATCGCCCTCAACCAGATCCCGCCAGGGCGGTTGCGCGCCGCCGAGGGCGAGCGCCGAGATTCCGTTGATCGAGAACGGCACGCTGCCACGAGCGATCTCGGTGCCTGGTGTGCATGCCAGGGCGGTGACCCGGCCCGCGACGGGGGCACGCAGAGCTCGCTGGGTTCCCCCGGAGATACGCAGTTCGGCGGCCCGGGAATCATCAAAGCTGCGCTCACTCAACACCGACTGGGTCACGGCATCCGCGGGCCGCAGCGCATCCGGAACCGCACTCGCCGTTGCTAGCACGCCGGCGACGGCACCCCCACACACCAGAACGAGTGCCCCGAGAATGGCAGTGGTCGGGCGAAACCATCCCCGCGAGTTGCTGCGTCTACCCGGGCCGTCTGTCTCCAAGCGTCTTCGCCTCAATATTTCACTCCGAGCGGATTGGATTGACATTCGCCCGCCTCGATGTCGGTAGCCGAGAACGGAAAGGAGTTGGCGCTGAAGTCTCGTCCGTAGTCCTTGGCCCCGTATCCGGGATCAACCTTTTTCTTGTCCACGAGACACTTGGCCACAATCGTAAACTCGTCCAGATTGTCTGGGTTCCGTTTCATCTGCCAGTAAAGAAAATCGACCTCCGTACCGGTACTGTCCACACACTCGTTGTAGATTCGTGTTCGTTCGGCTGAAGGTTGCGGCGCGCGCTTCGAGGTCAGGGTGGAGCCACCCGTGGAGTCAAAGGTAATCGTGACGTCGCGGGAGGCGAGACAGGTAATGAGTGGTTCCCGAGATTCGACAAGCTGCTGCTCGGTAATCTTGCCGGTCCCGAGAATCTTTCGTTCGATCTCGCTGGTGGCATTCTCATATCCCGATCGGAACCCGTCTGCCCACGGCCCCGAAAACTCGGGTACGGCAGAGCCGCGCTGTGAGGCTTCCGAGGGATTTCCAGTCGCACATCCCGTCGCACCAAAGATGAGGCACAGCATCAGCAGTCCGCCGCCGAGACGAAGACTTCGGCGTGAGCCCCGGCCCACGTTTCGCGGCAAACCACCAACGCCGATGTTCTTAGGGGTTAGATCCACCAATTCACTCCGGCTCCCTGGGCGTCAACCCAGCACATAATCTGTCGAGAGACCTGCCCGGGCCCAACCTTGGGTGCTAATTTGTCGCCGGAGAGCGTGTAGGAAACGTGTTGGGCCAGTCGACAATCCTGATTGGTTGCACTCCACATCGACCGGGTGAAATTGCATCGAGCTGCCGACTGCCTGGTCTCGGATTGTGCGTGAGCAGGTGCGGCGAGGGCGGGTGCGGCCAGGGCAGGCGCGGGGAGCGCTGTCAGTGCGATCGCGGTTCCGACCAGTGCGGCCGTGAGGGTTTTCATGAGAATCTCCTTTGATTTCTCGGCGACGTTCGCCGTGAGATCAGTGAAGCCGGAAATCGCTCAATATCGCGCAGAAGTCGTCGTAAAAAGCACTTAATTTCGTCGCAAAACGACCGTGCAGGGAGGTTGCCAGGCGATCTTCCCCATCGGCGTTCTCGTAGCTTGCGGCCCATTCCCGAACGCACTAATACTCGACCCCGAGCGGGTTGGTGAGGCACTCGCCCGCGACCATATCGGTGTCGGAAAACGGGAAGTCTCCGTAAAAGTCGCGTTCGTAGTCCTTGGCGCTAAAGCCGCGCTCGACAATTCCCTTGTCAACCAGGTACTTTGCCATGATTGTGGCCTCATCCAGGTTTTCGGGGTTGCGTTTGATCTGCCAGTACAGGAGATCTACCTCGTCATCCACCTGATCGGTGCACTCCTGAAAAATATCGGCCTGCTCGTCGGGAGACAGCTCACCGTTGAGGGAGGTGGTTTCGCCTCCACCGATCTCATCAAACGTGTTGACTACTCCGCGCGCTGCCAGGCACTCGACAAAGGGTTCGCGGGCGGCAACTAGCTCCTGCTCGGTGATGATCTCGTCCGCAAGGATGTCTCGTTCAAGCTGTGACCCCGTATCGTTCCAGGCTGAACGAAACTCCTCCGCCCACGGACCGCTGAAAGCCGGCGCGGATCCCGACAGTCGAGCGCCGCCGGTATCGGGTGTGGTGTGCGCGGCACACCCGAACAGGCCGAGCACACCGGCACCCACGGCAGCCACGGCAGCCAGTTCGAGCAGACTGCTACTCCGATGCATGCGCGCTTCTCCCCCGAAAAACGGCACTCTGCCGTATCTCCCAGTAAAGAGAGATAACAAACGCCCACCTCATGCGAACGTCGCAAAAGGTGGGCGTAGGTGGCGTCCGGCGGACGCGGACCCCGGGGCGCGGGGGCTAGATCTTTTCGATCGGCGCGATCTTGATCAGCAGCTTCTTGGCACCCGCGGCCTCGAACAACACGTGGGCGATGCGCTTGGCACCCTCGCCGGTGACCTGCTGTACGCGGCCCTCGCCGAAGTCGACGTGGCGGATGCGGTCGCCGGGAACCAGCTCAAGCATCGAGTTATCGCGCACCTGGTTGGTGACCTGGTTGGGCCAGGCCTTCTTCTCCGGGCGAGGCAGGGCCGGAGGCTGCTCCGAGCCGCCGCCGTATCCGCCGCGGCCGTTGGAGAACCCGCGGCGACCGGTGGAGTTGAGCGCGCGCGACTGCTGTCCACCCCGCGAGTTGACCATGCCCGGCGACTGCCGCCACTCGATCAGCTCGGCCGGGATCTCCTGCAGGTAGCGCGAGGGCATCGCCACGGCGGTCTCGCCGAACTGCGCGCGGGTCATCGCCAGCGAGAGGAACAGGCGCTTGCGGGCACGGGTGATGCCCACATAGAACAGGCGTCGCTCCTCGGCGGGGCCGCCGGGCTCATTCGCCGACATCTTGTGCGGGAGCAGGTCCTCCTCGATCCCGGTGAGGAACACGCCCTCATACTCCAGGCCCTTGGCTGTGTGCAGGGTCATCAGCGACACGGTGCCGGAGGTGTCGTCCAGGTCGTCGGCCGCGGCCACGAGGGACACCTCGGTGAGGAAGTCGATCAGGGTGCCGTCGGGGTTGTTCTTCTCGAACTCCTTGGTCACCGCCTGGAGCTCCTCGATGTTCTCCGCGCGGGCCTCGTCCTGGGGATCGCGGGAGTTACGCAGGGTTTCCAGCAGGCCGCTGCGGGTGACCAGCAGGGTCAGCACGTCGGCCACCACGCCGGTGTCCGCGAGTTCCGCGGCCTCGTCGAGCAGATCGGAGAGGGCGCGGATCGAACCGGTGACCTTGGGACCGAGTCCCAGGCCCTCAACGTTGCGCATCGCATCGCGGAAGGTGAGGCCGTTGGTCTCGGCAAAGGTCGCCAGCTGGGTTTCGGTGGCCGGACCGATACCGCGCTTGGGGGTGTTCAGAATGCGGCGCAGGGCCAGCTGATCGTCGGGATTGACGACCGACACCAGGTAGCCGAAGGAGTCGCGAATCTCGGCGCGGTCGTAGAACTTCGTGCCGCCCATGACCCGGTAGGGCAGGGCCGAGCGGATGAAGATTTCCTCGAGCGCACGGGTCTGGGCGTTGGTGCGGTAGAAGACCGCCATGTCCGAGTAGGACATGCCCTCGGCATGCAGCTTCTCGATCTCATCGGCCACAAACTGTGCCTCATCGTGACCCGAATAGCCGGTGAACCCGACGATCTTCTCGCCGGCACCATCGGCCGACCACAGCTTCTTATCCTTGCGGTCGAAGTTGTTGGAGATCACCGCGTTGGCGGCCGAGAGGATGTTCTGGGTTGAGCGATAGTTCTGTTCCAGCAGCACCACCTTGGCACCGGGGAAGTCGCGCTCAAACTCGGTGATGTTGCGAAGATCCGCGCCGCGGAAGGCATAAATCGACTGGTCCGAGTCGCCCACCACGGTGAGCGATGCGGGCTCGACGCCGCCGGGACCGGCCCCTAGCAGGTAGTCGTCGGGCTCGGGTTCGGGCGCGCGGGTCAGCTCGCGAATGAGCGAGTACTGCGCGTGGTTGGTGTCCTGATACTCGTCCACCAGGATGTGCCGGAAGCGCTTCTGGTAGGTGGCCGCCACGTGCGGGAACGCCCGGAACAGGTAGACGGTCTGACCGATCAGGTCGTCAAAGTCGAAGGAGTTGGCCCGGGCCAGCTCGAGCGTGTAGCGACGGAACAGCTCGACAAACATTCGCTCGGCGGGATCGTTGAGGCTCGCGTTGCGCGCGTAGGCGTCCACGTCGGTGAGCTCGTTCTTGAGCTTGCTGATCTTGCTGGCGACGTTGCCCGGGGTAAGCCCGAGAACGTCGGCCTGGAGCTCCTTGATCAGGCGCTTAATCAGCACCTTGGTGTCGGAGGAGTCGTAGATGGTGAAGTTCTTTTTGAACCCGAAGTGCTCGGCCTCGCGGCGCAGAATGCGCACACACGCCGAGTGGAAGGTGGAGATCCACATGCCCTCGGCCGCGCCGCCCAGCTGCTCCTCGACGCGCTCGCGCATCTCGGCGGCGGCCTTATTGGTGAAGGTGATCGCCAGGATCTGGCTCGGCCACGCCTCGCGATTGCGGATCAGCCCGGCGATGCGCTGGGTCAGCACCCGGGTCTTCCCCGAGCCGGCACCGGCCACGATCAGCAGCGCCGGACCGCGATAGGTCACGGCCTCCAGCTGCTGCGGGTTCAGGCCGTGCGTGGTGGGGTCCTCCCCCTCGGGCAGGTCCTGTCCGAACTGCATCGAGCGTCCGGTCTGCACCGAACGCCCGGACTGCACCGAGCCCTGGGAACCGCCGGTTTCGAACCCCGGCCCGGTTCCGGGCGGGGCAATACGGACGACCGCGGGCTCGTTGGCGGACGTGGAAGAATCGGAAGGCTGCACCATGGTGCTCCCAGTCTAGGCCGCGCCGCCGACAGCGTGCGGCGGGACACCCGGAGCCGGGATCCGGGTCGCGATTAGCCCTCGCGATGGTGCGCCCAGAACTCGGCACGCGCCTCATAGGCGAGGTCGGGCTGATCGGCAAAGACACCGTCCACGCCGGTTTCCAGGATCTGGCGGTACTCGGTTCGCCAGTCTCCGTGATGGGCGTCGTCCCCGTGACCCCGGTTTTCGGGAATGAGGAAGGCGTTTTCCGGGCGCAGCGTCCAGGTGTAGACCAGCAGGCCCGCGGCGTGGGCGGCGACGACCCGGGCGGATCCCAGCTCATCCAGCAGGAATGACTTGGCCAGGCTCACCCCGTTCACGGCCGGCGCGAAACTCGCCAGTGCCTCGGGGGTCGCATAGGAGGCGTAGGTGCGGGCGTCCTCGCCGAGGGCGGCGACCTCATCGGCCGGCGATCCCTCCTCGTCGATCAGATAGACGAACTTGGCATTGAGGCCGCGCTCACGCAGGTCGGTCAGGGCGGACAGCTCGAAGCTCTCCACGATCAGCGCCCGCTCACCCCAGCCGGTGAGCTGCTGCAGGAACAGGTCGTTCATGGCGAAGCCCTGGCTGGCAAAGTAGGCCGAGTGCTTAATTTCGGCGACCATGCCGAGGGGACGGCCGTGGTTCTGCTCCTCCTCGCCGATCAGCGCGATCAGGTCCGCGAGGCACAGCACCCGGGAGCGGTCGTTAAAAAGCACGCTGTCGTGACGCAGCTCGGGCAGACGTTCGCGGCACTTGAGGGTGGCGATCTGCGCCCAGGTGAGGTCCTCGGTGAACCAGCCCTCGTGGCGGATGCCGTCCACGGTCTTGACCGTTTTGTACTCGGCAAACTCGGGGCGGTCGGCGATATCGGTGGTGTCGGTGATGTTGTTCTCGTGACGCAGAACGAGCACCCCGTCGCGGCTCACCACGAGGTCGGGCTCCACCAGGTCCGCGCCCAGCTCGAACGCCAGCCGGTACGCCTCCTCGCTGTGTTCGGGACGGTATCCACTCGCACCGCGGTGGCCAATGACAACGGGGTTCGGCAGCTCGCTCATGCCCCCAGACTAACCCCGACCGCTACGCCGATGGTGAACACGCGCCCCCGTTTACCATCACTTCATAATTGAACGGGCGCCTCCCAGCGAATTCCGGTAGATTATAGGGGTTACGGGCGCACATACCCCGAACGAAACAGCCACGACACAGCCCACCGCGCCCGATTGAGAAACCGAGAGCAGGACCCCCGCATGGCGAGCAACAACCCCGCATTCAGAAACCCCGCGTTCAACAACGGTGGTGCGCAGGCGCAGGCCGGCACCCAGGCACAGATGAGCGCCGAACAGCTGCAGCACCTGTACAACCAGCCCGTTGGTGCGGTGGATGCCAGCGACCGGATGACCGTTGAGGACACCGTCGTCAAGACCGGTATCTCCTTCGCGATCCTCGTCGTGGGTGCCGTCATCGGCTGGAACATTCCGGTCCTCATGGTTCCGGCCATGATCATCGGTTTCGTCCTGGCCATGGTCAACATCTTCAAGAAGCTGCCCTCCGCCCCGCTGGTTCTGGCCTACGCCGGCGTGCAGGGAATCTTCGTGGGTGCCCTCTCCGGGTTCTTCGAGGCTCAGTGGCCCGGCATCGTGATGCAGGCCCTGATCGCGACCCTCTCGGTGATCGGTGTGACCCTGGCGCTGTTTGCCAGCGGCAAGATCCGCGCCTCCAAGAAGGCCACCAAGATCTTCATGATCGCCATGGTGGGTTACCTGGTTTACTCGCTGGTCAACATGGTTCTGATGATGACCGGCGTCGTCTCCACCGGCTTCGGCCTGAACAGCATGCCGATCGGTAACACCGGCATCCCGATCGGTGCCGTCCTCGGCGTCCTGGTGGTCATCATGGCCGCCTACTCGCTGGTGCTCGACTTCGACTCGATCCAGCGCGGCGTGCAGAACCGTGCCCCCAAGGTGTACGCCTGGGCCGGTGCATTCGGCATCATGGTCACCGTGATCTGGCTGTACACCGAGATCCTGCGTCTGATCGCGATCTTCCGCAGCAACTAGTTTTCACCACAACGCGGCCGTCTCCCCCGGGAGGCGGCCGCTTTTGTGTATAGGAGCGTACCTGAGCGATCTACCAGGGACGCGAGCTACGGCATTGCACCGTCGACCCGCCCTTCACGTCATACCACCAAAGTACGCGGTTGTTGGAGCATGCACCATTCGCCAAGATGTATCCGGTGACAACTGTGACGACCGCTCCTACAATTACACAGGCGGCCGTCCCGACCACGGGTATAGCGCAAACCGCTGCAGTGATTGCGGCAGAGCCGATCGCGCTGCCCAACACGGATTGATCGGTCGAGTTAAAACCAATAGCCATTTGGATTCCACGCGTAAGCACTTCAATCCGAGGTTGAGCCCCGGCCCCCGGTGACGCAGCCCGGGCCTGTAACTCCGACTCGACATCGATCGACCGAGGTAAAGAAAATGATCCTTCGGGAACCGTGTACCGATAGGCTCGGACATTCTGCTGCGCAATGTCTTCCTTAGCGATTCCTGAAGATTCAAGCTCGCGCAGTCCGTTCAAAAAGTACTGTGGATCTGTTAGCTGGCTTCCCCCGGGAAAGATGCTCTCCATCTCAGCCGGAGTAATTATGGCACCATCCCGAATCGGGTGCGCACGATTACTCGCTGGCACCGCACTTGCCGGAAGGCTAGCGCCCGCCCCCAGGAGCGTACCCGCGGCCAAGATTGCAATAATAGTTTTTATCTTCAGTGTGAGACTAATCATGTTCAACGCCCCCCAGCGTCTTCTACGACCGGCTCGGTGCCGATCAGTTCAAGAACCGTACCAGGTAGGGTTCTTCAAACAGCCTCATGCGTAGGGCGGCTGTTGACGGCAACTCAGGTTTCACTGTCCATTTGGGGGGACGTATGCGTTGGATAATACTTCCGATTTATTTCATTGGCATCATCGTGCTGGGATATCTGGTAAAAAGCCAGGGGTTCCTCGATGGATCTGCAACAAAAGAGTGGATCGGGAACACGATCTTTATCGTGCTCCTGGCTGGGACCACCCCGCTTTTTTTCGTGTTGAAACGCCACAAAAGCAGACAAAACTAACGAATTGGCGTGCTCGATAAGTGGTCTACTTCATCCATTTACCCAGCACCGTGACCTCGGCGTCCTCATAGCCCAGGCATTCGTAAAAGTCGATCACCGCGGTGTTGGTATTGCGGACCATGAGCTGCACCTTGAGTGCGCCCTCGGCGGCGAGCCAGCCTTCGGCGGCCTCGATGATCGCGCGGCCGAGTCCGCGGCCGCGGTCGGCCTCGCGGACGGCCACATAGTAAATCCAGCCACGATGTCCGTCGTGTCCGGCCATCGCGGTGGCACGCAGCGTCCCGGCCTCGACCAGTCCCAGCACGGTTGAGGTCGGGCCCGCGAGCGCACCCTCGGCATCGCGAATCGGATCGTTCCACGGACGGGTCAGCCCCGCCTCATGCCAGAGCGCGGCGGCAGCGGGAATCAGGTCGGGTGTGATCGGGTGAATCTCCATCACACCAGCGTAGGGCTAAGCCGGGGTGCAGCCGCAGCTCTCCCGCGCGGCAAGCCGCGTGGGTAGGGTGCGAGTGAGCGGCGCCGAGGGGGTGGTCAACTGGGCGATCAACAGGTCCACCGCGGCCTCCCCGAGCGCCTGCATCGGCTGACGCACGGTGGTGAGCCGGGGTGTCGACACCAGGCCCGCGGCGATGCCATCAAACCCGGTGACGATGATCCGCCCCGGCACCGCAAGACCCCGGGTGCGCAGCGCATCAATAACGTCGAGAGCATCGGCATCGGTGCGGCACACCAGGGCATCGGGCAGCTCGGTCTCGCCCACACGTTCCAGAAGGGCGAGCACCGCCGCGACCGCGCCACCCTCGGCGGTCACCGGTTCGCTCGGCGGCGTGATGCCCTCGGCCAGCAGGGTGTCTCGGAACGCCTCCCAGCGGGCGCGGAACTCCATCGAACCCACCCCGCCCACAAACTGCGGACGCCGCACGCCGTGCTCCCGCACCAGGTGACGGGTGAGCTGGGCGATCCCATCCTCATTCTCGATGGTCACCCGATTGAGTTTCTCGGTTCCGGCAAACTCCGACACGATGACCACAGGAATGCGCTCGGCAATGGGAACAATGGTTTCGGCCGTGGTGGTGTTGGGGAAAACTACCAGCGCATCCGAGCGGCCGGCGATATCGATGATGGTCGACTCGCTGTTGCGATGGTTTCCGCCGCCCACCAGCAGCGAGTACCCGTTGCGCCAGGTGGCGATCTCGATCCCGCGCTGCACCTCGTCCACATAGCGTGGGAAGTGCCGGAGATCCTCGTTACCGAAGGGATCCACCCGCGCCGGGGAGGTGGCGTAAATATCCCAGGAGATCAGCCCGATCACGCCCGTCCGTCCGGCGGCGAGCCCGCGGGCCGACGCACTGGGCACGTACCCCAGCGCCCGCGCCGCCGCATACACTGCCTCGGCGGTGGCCGGACGAATCTTCTCGGGCTGTCTGAAGGCAAATGACACCGTCGCAATCGATACCCCGGCCGCGGCCGCAACATCGTAGACGGTGGGTGCCTTGCCCATGAATCCTCCAGTTCCAGGCGACGGCGGGCGAGGCACAGACCCCGCCCGCCGTCGCGAGTTCGTTACAACGATACTTCGTTGGCGATCAAAACGGTGCCGACCTCGCGGGAGGACGCGGCCGAGTCACCCAGCAGCACACGGTACTCCCCCGGTTCAACCTCCCAGCCTTCATTCCAGTGACGGAATGCACGCAGCGGCAGATCGAGGCGCACCTCGGTTTCGGCCCCGGGCTGAACCTCCACCGCGGCGAAGGCTACCAGCCAGCGCTCGGGTCGTTCGGCCTCGGTCTCCAGACGGGTCAGATATGCCTGCAGCACGTGCTTGCCCGCACGCTCCCCGGAGTTCCGCACCCGGGCAATGACGGTAGCGGGAACCTCCTCGGTGCCCGCGCGCACCTCCGCCGACACCCGCTCGAAGGTGGTGTATCCGAGTCCATACCCGAACGGGAAAGCGGGCACCCTACCCGCGGCGTTCCAGGCACGATAGCCGATGTGGATGCCCTCGGTGTAAGTGAGCACACCCTCGGTGGGGGTGGTGGAGAGCACCGGCACATCCTCCTCGGTCGCCGGCCAGGTGGTGGGCAGGCGTCCACCGGGTTCGGCCGCACCGGTCAGCACATCGGCCAGCGCGTCCCCAAACTCCTGACCCGGGAACCAGGTCAGCAGGATCGCCGAGACGTCCCGACGCCAGGGCATCAATACCGGGCTTCCGGCGTTTACCACCACGATCGTGCGCGGGTTGGCCGCGGCCACGGCGGCCACCAGCTCATCCTGGCGACCGGGCAGCGACAGGGTCTTGCGGTCCTTCCCCTCGCTCTCGTCGCGGTTGGTGGTGCCGACAAACACCACGGCGACCTCGGCCGCGGTGGCGGCGGCAACCGCATCCCGGATTCGGCCGTCATCATCGGCGTCGGAGGCCACCAGTCCAAACGAAATCGAGGCGGCATTGCTGAGGTGGCCGCGGCTCTTGAGATCGTTGACCACCCGCACCTGGATGTCGGTGCCCACCCGCACTTCGATCCGCTCGCTCAGTCGTGGCGGGGCCAGCAGGCCGGTGCCCATCGCGTCATCCAGCGAGGAGAGGCGGCCATCGATCAGCCGCTCACCGTCGGCAAACACCTCAACCGATCCGATGGTCTCCACCCCGAGTTCCACGCTGCCCGAACGCTGTGGGCGGAACAGGGTTGTTGCCTCCAGGGTTACCGCGCCGGCCGGGACCCCGCCGGTCCAGACCAGGTGCGCGCTCCGGCGCTCCTCCACCAAAACCTCGCCGCCGTCGGCATCGAGGAAGCGCACGTGCACACCGGGCTCGCCGGTTTCCGGATTGACCACATCGTGCAGCGGGAAGGGCACCAGACCGCGGGTGACCGCGACACCCGGCTCGACGCTCAGGTCCGCATTCGGCAGGGCCGAGGCGATGCCATCCAGCGGGGTCACCACGTGGTCGGCCACCACAAACGCGCTTCCGCCACCCTGAGTACGCGGCAGGGTTGCCGCCTCACCGATCACCGCGACGCTGCCGGGCAGGCGTGACCAGGGCAGCTCGGCACCCTCGTTGCGCACCAGCACCATCGCCGCGGCCGCGGAGGAACGGGCAAACGCGATCGGATCATGCCCGGGACGCTCGGCCCGAACCGGCGCCTCCACGTCGGCCAGTGCGCCCACCCGCCAGGCCAGCCGGAGCAGGCGCAGAACCTTGGCATCCACATCGGATTCGGCCACTTCCCCGGCGGCAATCGCCGCAATCAGCTTCTCGCCCCACGGCCCCGTCGGCCCCGGCATCGCCAGATCCTGACGCGAACGGGCGGCCGCCACGGTGGTGCGCACGGCCGTCCAGTCGGAAATCACCAGGCCGTCGAAACCCCATTCGGTAGCCAGCGGTGCCTCCAGCAGCGGGCTCTCGGACATCGTGGTCCCGTTGACCTGGTTGTAGGCGGACATGATGCCCCACGCCTCACCCCGCGTCACCACCGCTTCAAAGGGCGCATAGTAGACCTCGCGCAGGGTCTTCTCATCCACCCGCACGTTCACGTGGAATCGTTCGTCCTCGGAATCGTTGGCCACATAGTGCTTGGGCACCGCGGCGATACCCTGCCCCTGCAGACCCTCGGTATAACCGATCGCCATTTCGCCCGAGAGCAGCGGGTCCTCGGAAAACGCCTCGAAGTGCCGACCGCCGCGCGGGGTGCGCTGCATGTTGATGGTGGGTCCAAGCACCACATCCACCCCCTTGCGCCGAGCCTCGGCCGCGAGGACCTCGCCGTAGGTGTGCGCCAGGGCGGTATCCCAGGTCGCCGCCAGGGCGGTGCCGCTGGGCAGGTTCAGTGAGGGATCACGCTCATCCCAGGCGGCCCCGCGCACACCCGCGGGTCCATCGGAGAGGACCATGCTGGCCAACCCAATCTCGGGCACCGCCAGGGTGCTCCAGAAATCGCCCCCGGTGATCAGGGCAACCTTGACCTCGAGGGGCAGGGCAGCAAGCTTTGTTTCGAGTGCCGACTCCACTTCGGGGGTGGTGAATGCGGGGGCGGGGGCACCGGTTACCGGTGTGTTCTCGGTCATAACTATCTTTCGTATCGGGGTGTTCGGGTGAAAATCTCGGGGCCTATTTGATGCCGACGGAGGCGACGCTCTGCAGGAAGAAGCGCTGGAGGAAGATGAAGAACAGCACGATCGGCGCGATCACCAGGACCGAACCTGCCAGCAGCAGCCCGTAGTCGGTGGCGTTTTCCCCCTGGGAATACAGGGCGAGAGCCACCGGCAGCGTGTACCTATCCTCGGTTTGGGCGGCAACCAGCGGCCAGAGGAAGTTGTTCCAGGACGAGAGAAACGTCAGGATGCCGAGCGTGGCCAGCGGCGGGCCCAGCAGCGGCAGGATGATCCGCAGGAAGATGCGGGCCTCGCTGGCACCGTCGATCCGGGCGGCCTCGATCAACGAATCGGGGATCTCCCCGATGAACTGTCGCATCAAAAACACCCCGATCGGAGCGGTCAGGAACGGCAGGATCAGCGCGTAATAGGAGTTGGACATCCCGAGGTTGCTGACCAGCACAAACAGCGGGACGAAGGTCACCACATGCGGCACCATCAGGGTCACCAGCACCAGCGCGAGCAGCGTCTTCTTGCCGGTGAAGTTCATCTTCGCCAGGGCATACCCGACCATCGAGCAGAAGATGATGTTGCCCAGCACCGTGAAGATCGCCACCACGACCGAGTTCAGGAAGAAGTGGCCGATGTTGAGGTCGGTAAACCAGCGCGCATAGTTGTCGAGGGTGGGATTCTGCGGCAGCCATCCGCGCGGATCGCGCAGGATCTCGCCCTGGTCCTTGAAGGATCCCAACAGCATCCAGACAAAGGGCAGCAGGGTGATCAGGACGGCGATCACCAGCACCGTGTACACCACGGCACGGGCAATCCTGGACGAGCGGGCACGGTGGCCAACGCCCGCGGAAACGGGGGAAAGTGTGGGGGCGCTCATGCTCAGTCCTTCGAACGGAAGACGCGGAACTGGATCAGACTCAGCAGCGCAATCGCCACAAACAGCACATAGCTGGCGGCCGAGGCCAGGCCATAGTTGCCGAATCCGAACTGGTTAAAGGTGAAGTAGGTGACCGAGAGGGTGGATCCGAGCGGCCCGCCCTGGGTCATCACAAAGGGCTCATCGAAGAACTGCAGGTAGCCCACCGAGAGCAGGATCGCCGCAAGCAAGAGCGTGGGGCGCATGATCGGCATCACGATGCGGGTGAACCGGGTCCAGGCCGAGGCACCATCCACCATGCCCGCCTCCAAGACCTCGGAGGGCACGCTCTGGAGGCCGGCGAGGCAGATGATCATCACGGTGCCGGCGTTGCGCCACACCGCGAGCAGGATCATCGCGGGCATCGACCAGGCGGGATCATGCAGCCAGTTGGGCCCGTCGATTCCCACCAGCGCGAGTGCGCTGTTGATCAGGCCGTCGTCCTGCAGGATGAAGCGCCACACCACGGCGACCGCCACGATGCTGGTGACCACCGGCACATAAAACCCGACCCGGAAGGCCGTGCGGAAGCGGGAGATTCCCGAGTTCAGCGCCACCGCGAGGGCGAGTCCCACCCCGAGGGTCAGCGGGATGCCGATCACCACAAAGTAGGCGGTGTTGAGCATCGAGCGCAGGAACTGCGGATTGTTGAAAAGGCTCGCATAGTGCTCGAAGCCGATGACGTTGACGCCAAACACGTTGTCGGTGTCGCGGCTGGTGATGTCGGTGAACGACATCAGGAAGGAGGACACCAGCGGGATCATCATGAAGATCGAGAACACGATCACAAAGGGCAGGGCAAAGGCCCAGCCGGTACGGTTCTGGCTCCCGGAGACGCGTCGGCGGCGGGAGGGGCCCGCCCCGCCGCGGGTGGCGGCGGGGCGGGATGGTGCTGAAACGCTCATGTTCGTTACTTCCCGATGCCGATTCCGGCGGCCTGGCTCTGCAGCTCCTTGGCGGCCTCGGCCGGGGTCATCGCGCCCTTGACCACGCGCTCAAACACCGTGTCGGCACCGGCAGAAACCTGCACCCAGGCGGTGTTGGTGGGCGGGGATTTGGCATCGCCCAGCTGGTCGCGGAAGACCGACAGCTTGGTGTCGGCGGTGAGGCTGGCATCGTTCCAGGCGTCCTCGACCGCGGGCAGGTTACCGGTGAGCTTATAGAACTCGGTCTGGGTGGACTTCTCGGTCAACCACTTCACCAGCAGACGCGCGGCCTCGGGGTTCTTGGCCTTCTTGAAGACCACCACGCTGGATCCCCCGGCAAACGAGGTCGAGGATTTGACCTCGGGGATTCGGGCCACCGCGTACTTGGCATCAAAGCCCTCGCCGCCGGCCTTGTTCAGCAGACCAATTTCCTGCGGCGGACCGATCAGCATCGGGGTGTTGCCGCTGACGAAGTTCGACTCGGCTGCTCCGGCCTCGGTTGAGGCGTTGGGATTGGCCACCTTATCGGTAAAGACCTTTTGGTATTCGGTCAGCGCCGAGACCATTTCCGGGGTGTCCAGGGTCCATTCGGTCTGGTCCTTATTCATCAGCTCGGCCCCGCTGGACCAGGCAAACGGCAGGAACGCCTGGAACGAGTCGGTGCCACCGGTGGGCAGGCGTACACCCCATTCGGCACCGGCCTGCTCCTGATAGGCCCGAGCCAGCGCGGTGAAGTCGGCCCAGGTCTTGGGTGCCTGGGTGATGCCGGCCTGGGCGGCGAGGTCGGTGCGGTAGAAGATCACCCGGGTGTCCACGTACCAGGGCACCCCGGCCGCTCGGCCCCCGACCACGGCGGCATTGCGGGCGGCCTCGAAGATGCCATCGGTCTTGATATCCTCGGCAGGATTTTCAAACGCATCGGCAAAGTCCGCCATATAGGTGGTCCCCATCTGCGCGACATCGGGCACCGTGCCCGCGGCGATGGCGGACTGATATTTCTGGTGAGCCGAGCTCCAGGGGATACCGGTCACCTGCACCTTGACATCGGGGTTCTCCTTTTCGAATCCCTTGACGAGTTCGGGCAGGGCCTCGCCCGAGGCACCCTGGGCCCACATGACCACGGTGCCGCTTGCCTTGCCGTCGCCCGCCTTCGGGCCGGCCGCGGCGTCGCCCGTGGCGGGGCCGTCGGAGCGTCCGCAGCCCGTGAGCAGCAGTGCCGTGGTGGTGACGAGGGCCGCCGTGACAGCCAGTTTCCTTCGGTACATCATTGTCCTCCAGGGGGTAACGCCGACGCGGGGAGGGCGTCGGCGAGCGATAATTTATGCGCATTAATTGCGGCGCATGTGGGGAGTTTATGCGCATTAATGACGCGGCGCAAGACGGCGTGAAAACAAAACACCCACGTGGCGAACCCCGCACACGCAGAATCCGCCGGCCCCGAGGCGGGACCGGCGGATTCTTCTTGCGTGGGTGTTACTGGGCGGCGCGCTTGCGGGCGATGCCCGCGGCCAGTGCGCCGGTGCCGAGCAGCAGGGCGATCAGCAGCGTCGCGGTGGGCAGGTCACCCGCACCGGTCTGCGGCAGGGATGACCCGGCGTTCGCCGCCGGGTGGGTGGCACCCGGCTGCGCGGTGGCGGACGAACCCGGGGCCTGGGTAGCGGGGGCGGTGGTGCTGGGGTCCGGGGTCGGGGTGGCATCGACCGCGGGCTGGACCGTGACATCCGATCCCGAAACCTCGGCACCGTTCCACAGCATCACGATGCGGTGGGCACCGGCCGGGGCATCCGCGGGGATGGTGACCGACTCGGCGAAGGCACCGTTGGCATCGGTGGTCACCGTCGCCAGGCGCACCGGCGCCGAGTGCAGCTCCAGGGCAAAACCCTCGACGTTCGGTGCGAAGCCGGTGCCTGAAACCTTCACGGTGGATCCCGGACGCAGGTCGCCCGAGATCGCCAGTGTGCCGTGCACGTCGCCGGGGTTGGCCGGCTGGGCGATGGTCACCGCGGCCGAAACCGGGGAGGTCACCGAGGCACCGATTGCGTTTACCGCGGTCACGGTGGCCGTGTAAGTGCCCGGAATTAGGTTCGGGACGCTCACGCTCAGCTGGGTTCCGGCCACCTCAATCGGGGTGCGGGCGGGCTGGTCGTCGCCGTTCAGCTGCACGCGGTACCCGGTGATCGGGCTGCCGCCGTCGGCCGGTGCCTGCCACGAAATGGTCGCGGTGGTACCCGATGCGGTAACCGAGGGAGCCTCGGGGGTGGCCGGGGCGGTGAGCACCGGCAGGGTCGCCTTATAGGCCATCGCGTAGGCGATCTTGCCCGGCTTGTCATCCGAGAACGGCTTGGACAGCTTGGCAAACTCGCCCTTGTCCACGGCCTTGCCGTCGTTCCACTTCTTCAGGGTACCGAGCTGCTTACCGGTGTATCCACCGGCGATCACGGTGTCCTGACCTGCGGCAACCTGGGCCTCGCTGATGGTCTTGACGATCGCCAGGGTGCTCTCGGCGCTGGTGGGGTTCCATCCGCTCAGGTCTACGCCGCTGGTGCGCAGCCAGTCGCCCCAGATGAACTCCTGGAACGGGATCGTGCCGGCGGTGTAGCCGATGTCGCGGGTGAAGTAGAGCAGGCTGCGGGCCGGATCGTCCTGGAAGTTCTTCAGGCCGACGCTCTTGGGCAGCTGCTGCGGGGTGATCGCCTTGCCGCTGACGTCCTTGAGCCAGGTCCAGCCGTTTGCCTGCATCTGGGTCCAAAAATCGGTCTCGCTCAGGTTCGAGAGGTTCCCCATCACGCGCAGACGCAGCGGGGTGTTCAGACCCGCGCCGGGGGTCTCGGCAAACGAGGTCAGGGTGTGGTGGCCGTCGGTGAGGTAGGGCAGACCGCCGGGTCCGATCACCACGGTTTTCATCGCGGCCAGGCTGTCGGCGGTTTCCTGACCGAGCGGGATGGTGCAGGTGAAGGATGCGGCGTTATCGATGGTGGCACCGGGCTGCGCCGAGGCGACATCCCCCTGGCCGTTGGCCTCACACCAGTCGCCGAGGCCCTTGTTCAGGGCATCCTTGCCCATCGTGTAGCGCCCCACCTTGTAGTAGACCTCGTCGAATCCGACCGAGGGCTGGGTGGGACGGATGTCGCCAATGCGGAGGTCCACCAGGTCGCCGGTCTTGGCGGCCAGCAGGTCGGACGGGGAGGTGAGCACCGGTGCCGGTTCGGCGTTGGCGATCGTGGGGAGGGCCAGCGGGGCGGCGATCATCATCGCGGCGACGCCGGTGGCGAGGAGGTGCTTCACGCGGAGCCGGGGCACGGCTCGGCTGCGGGTTTCAGGGTGCACGGGACTCTTTCGATTCGGGGAGGAGGACGCATCCGTTGGATGCCCCAAACGATCCTCACCCGCCGGGGTAACACGTCGGGGACCGCCAGGTAAACGCCGAGCAAACGACCCCGGCCCACAGGTATTCGCCGCGGCTTCCGCCTTCCGCTGCCGGGCCCGGCGCATCGGAAATCCGGCGGCGGCGAATCCCCCGCCGCGCTACTCCTCGATGCTCAGCCGGTCATACTCCTGCCGGTCGGCCTCGATCCCCGGCACGTGCACGGTCGCCCACTCGACCACGCTGTCCAGCGCCTCCACCAGCGAGTGGCCGCGGGCGGTGAGGGCGTAGGTGACGGTCACCGGAACCGTGGCCTCCACGCTGCGGCAGATCAGCCCGTCTCGTTCGAGCGTGCGCAGGGTTTGGGTGAGCATCTTCTGGCTCGCGGTGGCGATGGCCCGTGCCAACTCCCCGCGACGTTTGGGCCCCTCGGCGAGGGTGATCAGCGTCACCGCGACCCACTTATCCCCGAGCCGGGCCAGGGTCAGCCGGCTCGGACATCCCTCAAAAAACTCCTCGAACTCCGCCCGTTCGGCCTCGCGTCGCTGCCGTGCCGTCATGGTCGCCATGAGCGCCCCTTCCTCCTCACCCCGGGGTGCCGTAGGCACTAAATAGTGCCTACTTATGCGCCGGGATCCTCAACTCGATACTGGAACTAACGTCAATTCAACGAAGGGTATTTCCATGCGTGCACTCACCGTCACCCCGCCCCAGGCCATTCAGATCAGCGAGTTTCCCGAGCCGACCCTGGCAGACGGCGACGTCGTGATCAAGGTCCGCTATGCCGCCGTGGACGGCGGAGATCATCAGGTGGCCCAGGGTGTCTATCACGAGCTGGGTTACATCACGCGCGACACCGTAGGCCTCGGCTGGGACTTCGTGGGCACCGTGACCGCGGCCGCCGATGGCTCGGGGTTCGCCCCCGGCGACCTGGTGGCCGGGGTCGTGGACACCTTCGATAAGGAGGTCGGCTCGATCGCCGAGGTTCTCGCGGTCCCGGCGAACGCCATCGCCCGCATTCCCGCGGGCCTGGATCCCGAGCATGCGGCGATCATCTCGATGAGCGCGCTGACCGCCGAGCAGGCGCTCGCGCTGCTCGGCCCGGCTCGGGGCTCGATCCTGATTACCGGGGCCGCGGGCCTGGTGGGCGGCTTCGCCCTGGACCTCGCCCGCGACCTGGGCTTCACCGTGACCGGTCTCGCCCGCTCGGGTGACCGCGAATTTGTCGAGGGTCGCGGCGCCCGCCTGATCGAGTCGCTCGAGGGCAACTTCGATGCGGTGTTCGACGCGGCAAACCTCGGGGCCCCGGCCCTCGCCGTGGTTCGCGACGGCGGCGCCTATGTGGGTGTGCACCCGGGATCCGAACCCGCCGCAGAGCGTGACATCGCCGTCTCCGCGGTGATCATGGAGGCCGACGCTGCCCGCCTGCGCAGCATCCTCGCCCGGGCCGCCGCCGGTGAACTCCCGGCCCGTATCGCCGGGGTGGTCTCCCTCAACGAGGCGCCGGCCACGGTGGCCGCGGGTCTGGCACCGGGCCAGCGCGGACGCCACATCGTCCGCCTGTAACATCCGCCCCAAACGACTGTGGCCGCGCTCCCCGAGGGAGCGCGGCCACAGTCAGGTGGGGATTACTCCCACTCGATGGTCCCCGGCGGCTTGCTGGTGACGTCGAGAACAACGCGGTTAACACCCTCAACCTCGTTGGTGATGCGGTTGGAGATCTTCGCCAGAACGTCGTAGGGCAGGCGGGTCCAGTCGGCCGTCATGGCGTCCTCGGAGCTCACCGGACGCAGCACGATCGGGTGACCGTAGGTGCGGCCATCGCCCTGGACGCCCACGGAGCGGACATCGGCGAGCAGCACCACCGGGCACTGCCAGATTTCCTGGTCCAGGCCGGCCTCGGTCAGCTCGGCACGCACGATGGCGTCGGCCTTGCGCAGCAGATCCAGACGCTCGCGGGTCACCTCACCCACGATGCGGATTCCCAGGCCGGGGCCAGGGAAGGGCTGACGGCCCACGATAACCTCGGGCAGACCCAGCTCGCGACCGATCGCCCGCACCTCGTCCTTGAACAGGGCGCGCAGCGGCTCGACCAGCTCGAAGGTCAGGTCCTCGGGCAGACCACCGACGTTGTGGTGGCTCTTGATGTTGGCGGTACCGGTACCGCCACCGGACTCGACGACGTCCGGGTACAGGGTGCCCTGCACCAGGAAGCGGATGGGGTCGCCATCCTGCTCGCGGGACTCGGCGATCAGGTCGGCCTGAGCCTTCTCGAAGGTGCGGATGAACTCGCGACCGATGATCTTACGCTTGGTCTCGGGGTCGGTCACGCCGGCGAGGGCGGTCTCGAACTGCTCGACGGCGTCGATGGTGACCAGGCGCACACCGGTGGCCTTGACGTAATCTTCCTCAACCTGGCGACGCTCGTCCTGGCGCAGCAGACCGTGGTCCACAAACACGCAGACCAGCTGGTCGCCGACGGCCTTGTGCACGATCGCGGCGGCCACGGCCGAGTCGACACCACCGGAGAGGCCACAGATGACCTTGCCGGTTCCCACCTGAGCCTGGATCTTGGCAACCTGCTCGGCAATCACGTTGCCGGAGTTCCAGTCGCCGGGGATCCCGGCGGCCTTGTGCAGGAAGTTGACCAGGAGGTCCTGACCGTACTCGGAGTGCTTGACCTCGGGGTGCCACTGCACGCCGTAGAGCTTGCGCTCATCGTTGGCGAAGGCGGCAACCGGGGTACCCTCGGTCGAGGCGAGAACCTCGAAGCCCTCGGGGGCACGGGACACCGAGTCACCGTGGCTCATCCAGACGGTCTGGGCGGCGGGCTGGTCGCCCAGCAGCACACCCTCGTCCTCGATCGCGACGGCGGTCGAACCGTACTCGCGCGAACCGGTCTTGGCTACCTCGCCGCCGAGGGCGGTGGCCATGACCTGGAAGCCGTAGCAAATGCCGAAGGTCGGCACACCCAGCTCGAAGATCGCCGGGTCAAACCCGGGCGCACCCTCTTCGTACACGCTGGACGGGCCACCGGACAGGACGAGGCCGGCCGGGTTCTTGGCGGCCACCTCTGCGGCGGTGATCGAGTGCGGGACCAGCTCGGAGTAGACTCCGGCCTCCCGAACCCGACGGGCGATCAGCTGCGCATACTGCGCACCAAAATCTACAACGAGAACCGGACGGTTCTCCAGGGACTGCTCGCTAATGGGAAGGCTCCACTTCTGCTTGGTGAGCGTTGGGGGTATTCGCGCCGATGCGCGAGGAAATCTGTGTGCGGGCCTTGCGGACGATCCGAACCTCCAGGAAGAAGGACAGGAACGGAATCACGCCACCGAGGGCCATCAGCAGCAGCCAGCCGATGTTCCAGCGCATGAGCGACCAGATACGGAAGATCGACAGCAGGTACACCACGTAGAACCAGCCGTGCACGATCAGCAGACCCAGCGAAATGTTGATCGCCAGCACGGTCCCGGCGGGTACGAAGGCCAGGAAGCCGAAGGCACCACCCATCTCGATTTCGAGACCGTAGTACACCTTGAGCAGCACCTCGCCGCACAGGAGCAGGAGCAGGACACCCGTGATCACCGAGGTGATCTGGTAGAAACGGAGGGCTCCGGGAATCTTGGGAAGATCGCGTTCGCGCGGCTGGAGAGGCATGACTCTAGTCTACGTCACCGCTCGCTACTCAAAAGGCGAGGGGTCGCCGCGCTTTTCGGCCGCCTCATCCACTTCCTTCTCCCAGGCGTCGCGGGTCAGGCGGTACCAGAGGAACACGGCGAATCCGGCGAAGACCGCCCACTCGATCGCGTAGAAGATGTTGAGCCAGTTGAGTTCGAATTCGATCTCGGGCTTGGGGGCGTCGATCTTGGTCAGCCCGTCCGGGGTATCAAAGGAGAGGAAGTAGGGCAGGTAGACGTCTCCGGCGGGGCCGGCCCACACGTTGATCAGCGAGGCCACCGACATCTCGGTCAGCAGGAACGCGTCGGGGGTCTTGGCGTCGGGAACCAGCGGTCCCTGAGCGGGCACCAGACGGCCGGTCAGATCAACCGGGCTCGCGGCCTCCGCGTTGAGCCGCTCGGCGACGGTGTTGGCCTGGTCCTGAGACTTGGTCCAGCCCAGCGCCACCGCGAGCGAGGCGGGCTTCTCTCCGGCAACCACCAGGTGCCCGGTAACCCAGTACCCCTTGGTGTCACCGTTGAGACGACCGCCCAGAACCACATAGTCGCCGGGAACAAACTCTCCCGAGACCGACACCTGCTGGCCCACGAGCACGTCGTGGATCGGCTCGGTCGGGCCGATCACCTGGGTCAGCGGAACCATGTGTTCGGTGGGTCCGGCCTGGCTGGGGTCCACCGCCACCGCGCGGGCAAGCTGCCACTGTCCCAGCGCGGCAAAGGCCGCGGCGATGGCCAGGGCCAGAATCAGCACGCCGATCCAGCGCGGACGGCGCATGACCTGGCCAAGCTTGGGATCCCCCGGAGCCAGAATCACATCGCGCAGCTTCTTGCGCTTCGTGGGCGCCTCGTCCTCCGTCATCACCACCGTGGATGTGGGTGCCGAAGCGGCACTCTCGGTGGGGTCCTGAAGCGGGGAAGTCATCGGGGCTGCGGTCTTTCTTCCGGATTGCGCGGATGGGACACGCACGCTGTGCTTCGAGGGCTCGGAGGCATCGAAACGGCGCACTCCCTCAATTCTCGGTTACCCGGCCGGAAACGGGAAATCGGATCGAGATCAGGGGCGCGGACGCGCGGTGGACTCGCGCACGATCAGCTCGACCGGGAGTTCCCGGGCGAGCGCGGGCCCGGCGGCGAGCAGGGTAGCGGCGGGCACCGTGCCTTCCGCGGGCGGGACACTCGAGTCGGAGGAGGTGGCCTCATCCTCGACCAGCCCGGCCAGGCGGTCGATCAGCAGCTGCGCCACGTGGCGCCCCTGCTCGGCCGGATACTGAGCAACCGTGGTCAATCCGAAGAATTCCCCATCGGGAATACCGTCGAGGCCGGTCACCGAGAGGTCGGAGGGGATGTTCAGTCCCAGCTCGCGGGCGGCGAGGATCGCGCCGATCGCCATCACATCCGAAGCCGCGACGATGGCCGTGGGCCGGTTCCGGGGTGCGCCGAGAAGCTGCTTGGCCGCGTCGTTTCCGCCGCGCAGGGTGAAGTCAGCGCCGCGTTCAATCCTCGGATCGATCTCGATACCCGCCTCGGTCAGCGCGTCTCGATAGCCGAGCTGACGCATCGTGGGCAGGTGGAAGTCGAGGTCAAAGTCCGCCGAACCACCGATATATCCGATGCGCTCATGCCCCAGGCTGATCAGGTGTTCGGTGGCCAAACGCACGGCCGCCCGGTCGTCGATTCCCAGCGCGGGCACCCCCGGCAGCGGACCACCAAGGCCCACCACGGGCTTGCGCAGCGAGTGCAGGCGTCCGGCCTCCTCGGGGGTGAGTTCCAGACCGATGGCCAGCACCGCGTCCACCCGCTGGCGCAGCAGCAGATCGTCAAACACCCGGGCGCGAGCATCCGCTCCGCCGGAGAGGTTGTAGAGGGTCAGGTCGTAACCGTGTTCCTGAAGCGCCGACTGCGCCCCCTCGACCACGGCCGCGAAGAACCAGTGACTGAGGAAGGGCACCACGACCCCGACGTTACGGGTGCGTCCGGAGGCGAGGGCCGAGGCCCCGGCCGAGACCACATAACCGAGCTCGCGCGCGGCCTCGTGGACCCGGGCGCGGGTGCCCTCGGCCACATACCCACGTCCGCTCAGGGCACGTGAGACGGTGGCGGTGGACACCCGAGCACGCTCGGCGACCTCGTCAATACCAACCATCCCGGTCCTTTCTAGGCGCGGCGGGGTGTTCAAATGAAGTTGTTCCAGTGTAGCGATCCCCTGTTCGCGCGCGCCGAAAGGCCGCGGGATGGTGTGGTGGTGTGTACTACTTCACCGCGCCGGCGGTCAGTCCGCCGACGATGTACTTCTGCAGGAAGAGGAACAGCGCCATCACCGGGAGGGCCGCGAGCACGGCACCGGCGGCGAACACGCTCCAGTTCGAGGAAAACTCCTGCGAGATAAACTGGTACAGGCCCACGGCGAGGGTCTGCTTCTCCGGAGTCACCAGCACGACGCTGGCGATCACAAAGTCGTTGGTCGTGGCGATGAACGCCAGCAGACCCACGACCGCGAGGATCGGGGCGACTAGGCGCAGGATGATGGTGAAGAAGATGCGGGCGTGGCTCGCACCGTCCAGCTTGGCGGCCTCATCGATCGCCGCCGGAACGGTATTGAAGAACCCGTACATCAGGTAGGTGTTCACCCCGAGCGCGCCACCGAGGTAGACCATGATCAGCGCAACCTGGTTGTCGAGGCCCAGGGCCGGGAAGATGTCGCCGATGCCGGTGAGCAGCAGGAAGATCGCGACCACGGCGAGCAGCTGCGGGAAGATCTGCACCACCAGCAGGGTCAGCAGGCCTACGCGGCGGCCGGCAAAGCGCATCCGGCTGAAGCAGTAGGCGGCCAGGGCTCCGAGGAACACGGTGCCGGCGGCGGTGATCAGGCCGATGAACAGCGTGTTTCCAAACCAGGCGGCATAGGGCTGCTGGGGCGAGTTGAACAGCTTGGTGTAGCTGTCGAATCCGATGGTCGAGAACAGACCGTTGGAGCTCAGCAGGGTACCGCCGGGGTTGAGCGAGGCGGAGAGTACGTACAGCAGCGGGAAGACCGAGAACACGATCATGATCCAGCCGACCAGGTGCCGCCAGCCGGTGGCCAGGAACCAGCGCCGCGCCTTGAAACCGCGGCGGTCCCGGGCCCGGGTGGAGGGAGTGGACGGGGTGAGGGTGGGTGCGCTCATTAGTTCAGCTCCTCCAGGGCCTTGGTTTGACGGAAGCTCACGATCGCGATGATCGCGACCACGATAAAGATCAGGATCGAGAAGGCGCTGGCCAGACCGTAGTCACGGTCGGCTCCGACAAACGCGACCTTATAGACCATCGAGATCAGGATGTCGGTGCCACCCACGTTGATCGACGCGGACGCATCACGCGGGCCTCCCCCGGTGAGCATGTACACCAGGTTGAAGTTGTTGAAGTTGAACGCAAACGAGGAGATCAGCAGCGGGGCCACCGAGACCAGCAGCAGCGGAAGCTTGATCTTCTTGAAGATCTGGAACGGGTTGGCACCGTCCATCTTGGCGGCTTCCTGCACGTCATCGGGGATGGATTGCAGCGCGCCCATACACACCAGGAACATGTAGGGGAAGCCCAGCCAGAGGTTCACAAACAGGATGCTGATCTTACCCAGGAACGCATCCGTGAGCCAGGGAATATGAGCCCCGCCAAAGAGTTCCAGGTTGATGAATCCGAAGTCGCGGTTGAGGAGACCCGCCCACACCAGCGCACCCAGGAACGAGGGGAACGCATAGGGCAGGATGATCAGCACGCGGTAGAACGCGCGCCCCTTCATCCGCATGTCGTTGAAGACGATGGCCAGGAACAGGCCCAGCGCGAAGGTGGTGAGCACCGAGAGCAGCGCGAAGGCGAAGGTCCAGAGGGTCACGCCGATCAGTGGACCGCGAATCCCCTCGTCGGTCACGGCCTTCACATAGTTGTCAAAGCCCACCCCGATCGACCAGCCGGGCTTGAGCTGCTTGCCCGCCGGATCGGCAAAGGCACCCACCCCGGTGTCCGAGTAGACGGTGCCGGTCTTTGTATCGGTCATCGTGTCGGCGTGCGCGTCATAGCGCAGGCTGGAGAGGTAGAGGAAGGCGCTGGATCCATCCGGGGTGCGCAGCGCGCCCTTATTCGGATCGCTGGAGACCGGGACCTGCAGGTCCACGATGGCCTTCTGGTTGTCCACGATCTCGGCGAAGTTCAGCGCCTCCTTGCCGGGCAGGCCGGTGGCCTTGTCGCCGGTCATGGTGGCGTTGGTCACCCGCTCGAGCGGGTGCTCGGCGGTGCCGTAGGATACCTCGCCCTTCGGATCGGTGACCAGGAAACCGAAGTCCCCGCCGTCGCGCAGCACGGTCAGCTCATAGGTAGCCGAATCCGGCACCCGCTCCTGAGCCGACTGCATCAGCGCGGTGACCGCGTCCTCCTTGGTCGAGTTGTGACCCGAACCGTAGTTGGTGAAGGAGATATAGCCGGTGTAGCCGATCACAAACACCTGGAACACCAGGAGGAAGATCAGGCCGGGGGTGAGGTACTTCATCGCCAGCGTGCGCTTGGAGAAGTAGATGTAGTTGATGGCGATCAGCGCCGCTGCAACGATCGCAAACACGATCCAATTGTGCTGGGTGGCCAGCATGAACAGCGCGAAGATGCCGAGGGCATCCACCAGGCCGAGAAGGACGATCTTTACCAGAATCGCCCTGAGCGATCCCCCGGCCATGTTGGCCAGCCGCGCGGCACCGCGCGAGCGGCGCGCTCGGGTCTGGGGTGAGGGGGTACGTGAACTCATTGTTTTCCTGTTTCTCGGCCCGGTGGATCCCGGACTAACCCTTGATTGCGGCGGCGATATCCGCGGTCATCTTGGTCCACAGCGCGGACGGGTCGCCCTCGCCGGAGATGATGGCGGCCTCGGTCACGCCCCAGAACTGCCAGACCTTGCCCATGGCGGGTACCGAGGGCATCGGGACACCGTTGCGGCCCACGTCACCAAACGCCTTGACGATCGGGTTCGAGGAGGCGGCGTCGAAGGAGGCCTTGAGCGCCGGGGCACGTCCACCCTTTTCAAACAGCGCGGTCTGGACCTTCTCGGTGGCCAGGTAGTTGGTAAGGAACTCGTTGGCCGCCAGCGGGTTGGCGGTCTTGGAGGAGATGAAGAAGCCCTGCACACCCACGAACGGCTGCGCGGGAGCGCCACCGGCGGAGGGGATCGGGTCCACGGCCAGCTTGATGCCGGCCTTCTCTGCGTCCGGCACGTTCCACGGTCCGGTGATCATGAACGGCGACTGGCCGGAGTTGAACTTCTCCTTGGCGATATCGGCGGTGATCGAGATGTTCAGGTTTCCGGCCTTGCCCTGCTCGGCCAGCCAGTTGGCGTACTTGGTTCCACCCTCGTTGCCGATGGTCAGATCGTCGGCGTTGTAGGAACCGTCGGCGTTGCGGCCGAAGACCGGGTTGTCGAACGAGCTCTGGAACGGGTACAGGTGGTACGGGTCGGCCTGCGGGCCGAGCTGCACGAGGAACGGGTTGGCGCTTCCGGCGGCCTTGCCCATCGCAACCATCTCGTCGTAGGTGGTCGGCGCGGTGGGAGCCAGGGCGGTGTTACGCAGCAGCGCGATGTTCTCAATCGAGTAGGGCACCGCATAGGTCTTGCCCTGGTAGGTGATCGCGTCGGTGGCGATCTTCTCGAAGCCGGCGGCCTTGTCGCCGAGCTCCACGGGCTGGATCACGCCGTTCTGAACGAAGTTGCCAATCCAGTCGTGGGCGCCGATGGTGATGTCGGGGCCCTTGCCGCTGGGAACCTGGGCGATGAACTGGTCGAGGATCGACCCGAAGTCCTTCTGCACGAGCTTGACGTGCACACCCGAGCTCTTCTCGAATTCGGCGGCGGCCTCCTTGAGGACCGGGGCACGGTCGGCATCCACCCACACGGTCAGCGTGCTCTTGGCGGAGCCCGCGTCCTTGGACTCGGTGGAGGCCGAGCATCCACTCAGCCCGAGGGCCAGGGCGGTCAGGGCGGCCCCGGTAAGGAGGACGCGCTTCTTAGTCACCTTCATTGGTGTACCTTTCGTTCGATGCGTGGAGCTACCGCGCTTCACCACAAATAATGCAAGCGTTTACATGTATATCCCAGATCCCGTCGCCACGCAAAGGCCGTCATTCCCGGCGATATGTAAAGTCCGCGACACACCCGCGGTTCGTTTCAGCAAGCGTTTCCATATTCTGTCGAAGTGTCCTAGAGTAACGGCATGACTCAGCCCACCGCCTTCTCTGCCGCAGGCGACACCACCGCTCCCGAGTGGTGGCGCAGCGCCGTTATTTACCAGATCTACCCGCGCTCCTTCGCCGATGCGAACGGCGACGGCGTCGGCGACCTCGCCGGAATCGCCTCCCGGATGGACGCCCTGGAGAACCTCGGCGTCGACGCCGTTTGGCTCTCCCCGTTCATGCGCAGCCCGCAGAAAGACGCCGGCTACGACGTGACCGACTACATGTCCGTGGACCCGCTGTTTGGCACCCTCGACGACTTCGACGCGATGCTTGCCAGCGCCCATCAGCGCGGTATCAAGGTCATCGTGGACCTCGTCCCCAACCACTCCTCGGACACCCACGAGTGGTTCATCGAGGCCCTGGCCGCGGCCCCCGGCTCCCCCGAGCGCGGCCGCTACCTCTTCCGCGACGGCAAGGGTGAAAACGGCGAACTGCCCCCGAACAACTGGGAATCCGTGTTCGGCGGCCCCGCCTGGACCCGCACCACCAACCCCGACGGCACCCCCGGCGAGTGGTTCCTGCACCTGTTTGACTCGACCCAGCCCGACTTCGACTGGACCAACCCCGAGGTGCGCGAGATGTTCCGTGGCGTGCTGCGGTTCTGGCTGGACCGCGGCGTCGACGGCTTCCGCGTGGACGTGGCCCACGGCATGATCAAGGCCGAGGGCCTGCCCGATTACACCCCGAACCCCGGCGGTGGATCGATGGGTGGCGACGACTTCGAGGTTCCCTACTGGGGCCAGGAGGGCGTGCACGAGATTTACCGCGACTGGCACAAGGTGCTCGCCGAGTACGAGGGCGACCGCGTGCTGGCGGCCGAGGCGTGGATCAACCCGCTGAGCAAGATGGCCAAGTGGGTGCGCCCGGACGAAATGCACCAGGCATTCAACTTCCCCTACCTGGAGACCGCCTGGGACGCCCAGGCCCTGCGCCCCGTGATCGACGAGTCGTTGGAAGCCTTCGGTGCCGTGGGCGCCCCGGCGACCTGGGTACTGTCGAACCACGATGTGGTGCGTCACGCCTCGCGTCTGGCGCTGACCGCCGAAAACCCGCAGGGTCACGGCATCGGCCCCAAGAGCCCCGGCCAGCCGATGCGCGAGGTTGGCCTGCAGCGCGCCCGCGCCGCCAGCGCGTTCATGCTCGCGCTGCCCGGTGGTGCCTACATGTATCAGGGTGAGGAGCTCGGCCTGCCCGAGGTCATCAACCTGCCCGATGAGGCCCGTCAGGACCCCACCTGGTTCCGCACCAACGGTGAGCGTTACGGCCGCGACGGCTGCCGCGTCCCGCTGCCCTGGGAGCCCGGCACCACCGCCTACGGGTTCAACACCACCGGCGAATCCTGGCTGCCGCAGCCCGAAGACTGGGACGACTACTCCCGCGCCGCCCAGCAGGGTGTGGCGGGCTCGACCCTGACCCTGTACACCACCGCCCTGGAGCTGCGTAAGCGCCTGGACCTGGGCCTCGGCTCGGTGGAGTGGATCGAGAACTTGCCCGACACCGTGATTGGTTTCCGCAACGGAGACGTCATCGTGCTCGGCAACACCGCGACCACCGACTGGGAAATCCCGGCCGAGCTGGCGGAGCTGCCCGTGCTGCTGGCCAGCACCACCATTGCCGGGAACATCCTGCCCGGTGACGCCACCATCTGGCTGCAGGCGTAACGCCCACGCACATAGCGGCGGCCCCGGATCGATGATCCGGGGCCGCCGTTTTGTTGCTGCCCACTGAAATCCAATGGTCGGCACCTCTTGCGCGAGTCACGGGAGTTTGTGACGCTTACTTCACATCAGAGGGGTGAGCAGAGTGAGAACAGGTATCAAGGTGGCGACCACGGTGGCGGTAATCGCTCTGTATTCTGCCGTGCTTGCGACGGCTTTTTCCAGCTGGGAGCCCGGCAATCAATCTCCGGCTATGACGTTCATCGTGGCCGCCATCGTCGGTTCCAGCGCCGCGGTGGGATTTGGGATTAAGAGGCTTCGTGAACGCAGGCTTGGCACCGGAGCCGCGCAAGCCAGAGCACGAGACAGCTCGCTCAAGGCTCAGGCGTCCGCCTTTCTCGATGTGATCATTATGGCCGCGGCGCTGGTGGCGATTCTCACGATATTTCCGCAGTGGATCTCGGGGACGACGGCCCTCGTGATCCTCGTATTTTTTGCCCTGGCCGATTTCTGGACTCGCTACGCGATTCAAGCGAACAGCGCTGAATAACCTCCGTTCGAGACGGGAGCGGCGAGTATCTCTCCGTCACACTTGGCAGCGACTCTCGGACTTCCCCGCCTCACCATCATCTCCATCGAACAGGTGCCTTCACTTCACCCCTCGGTCTTCGTCTCGTCAGGCTCTATTCTGCCTCGATCACGGAGGTGTTCTCCGCGTCGGAAAACCGCCAGAGGTGCGGGAGACCTCACCTGGGAAATACATAGGGCGGTGACCCCGGACCATCGATCCGGGGCCGCCGCCTGTGTTATCTAGAAGCGTGCCGTCGACAGAGCCGAGGTCACGGACGCGTCGGGCGTTTCATCTTTCGCCCCCAATAGATCGCAAATGCGGCCGTGAGCAGTGCTATCGAATACCCGAGACCGAATGCGAGTTGGGATGCTGCCCAAAGTTCATCCCTATCAATCAGGTAAAGCCCCACCCCGCACATGGTCAAGAGGAACGCTATCCCCGAACCAATGAGGGTAATCGGCATGACTTTCATCGTATTTTCCCTTCAGTTGCGCCGCTGATCTGTTTAGGGTCCCGTGCAATAGGGTGCGTTACCCAATACCGAGGTTCGCCAAACCACACCATTCCCGTCGCGCGAACAATATGAAATTGCAGTTCTGCCAATAGCGAGTAGGGCCGCCACAATAATGGCCACCGCCCCAACCGGTGCCCCTACTCCTGTCGCGGCCGTGATAGCGCCTGCAATTGTGGCCACATTGGCCCCCGTGTCGAGTAGGTAGATAACGTCACGAGTTCGGCAGGAATCTAGCTGCGTCCATCGTCCCCAAATATCAACTCCGCTGGCATTTTTACCACGACAAGACTCTCGCAAAGCTTCGCTAGCTCGACGCAGAGATGTCGCAGCTGCCACCGATTGCGAGTCGAGCCCAGGGGCCGACCCACCACCCACGATCACCCCAATGGCAAAGTCCCGTATGGTGTCATCGTTGATTCCTGCCGACCGCGCTAGATTGAGGTCAAACGTCAATACTCCATCAATTTCTGCTACCGATTTCTGCCCCAACTTGTCGATATCATCGAGCAACACGGCCGAAGACTTCTCAGTGATGACCTGCCCCTGATCGCCAGCGATCGGGATGCCGGTTTGAGGCACGGCTGCCGTTGCCGGCCCTGCCATGACCAGCGGAAGCGCCAGTGTCATGCCAACCCCCAGCGCGAATAACTTCAGTTTTGATTTCATAATCTCCCCCGAGATTTCGTTGAGTTCATCGTCGAACTGAGGGCCACGCTACGCCCATCTCGAAGGCTGTCAAGCTTACGTCCGGTATCAATAACGGCACTCATGCTGCGTTACCGTCGATGGCATTCCCAAACGAAGCGGCGGCCCCGGATCGATGATCCGGGGCCGCCGCTGTTGTGATTCGGCTTGGGGCTATGCCTCGCCCACCTCGGGAGCTTCCAGGCGCACGCGGTCGGCCGAGACGTCGTCCGGCTGCTCCTGGGAGGCACGCTCGGCCTTAACCCGCTCGAGGTACAGGTCGGTTTCCTTCTGCACGCGGGCGGCGTCCCAGCCCAGGGCGTCGCCGAGGAGCTGGGCGGCAACCGGTGCGGCCGAGACCCCGCGGTCCCACGCCTCGATCGAGATGCGGGTGCGGCGGGCCAGGACATCGTCGAGGTGCAGCGCACCCTCATGGGTGGCCGCGTATACAACCTCGGCACCCAGATAGTCGTCGGCACCGGGCAGCGGCTCCCCGAGTTCGGGACGCTCGCGGATCAGGTCGAGGACCTCATCGGCGAGGGTTCCGTAGCGGTTCAGCAGGTGCTCGATCCGGGCCGGGTGCACGTCGAACGCACGGGCGATCTTGGCGCGCTTATTCCACGCGGCCTGATAGCCCTCGGCCCCCACCAGCGAGATGTTCTCTGTCGCGGACTTGGGGATCTTGCCATCCAGCGCATCCACCGCCGCATCCACCGCGTCCTTGGCCATGACCCGATAGGTGGTCCACTTTCCGCCGGCCACGACCACGAGACCCGGGACCGAGTGGGTCACAATGTGCTCGCGCGAGAGCTTCGAGGTCTGATCACTCTCCCCCGCCAGCAGCGGACGCAGGCCCGCATACACACCCTCGACATCGTCCCGGGTGAGCGGGACCGCGAGGATCTTATTGACGTGCTCCAGCAGGTAGTCGATATCCGCGGCGGTCGCGGCAGGATGCGCCTTGTCCAGGTCCCAGTCGGTGTCGGTGGTGCCGATCAGCCAGTGCCGGCCCCAGGGAATCACAAACAGCACACTCTTCTCGGTGCGCAGCAGCAGACCCATATTGGACTGGAAGCGATCGCGCGGGACCACCAGGTGGATGCCCTTGGACGCGCGCACCTTGAACTGGCCGCGCTCGCCCACGAGGGCCTGGGTGTCATCGGTCCACACGCCGGTGGCGTTCACGACCTGCTTGGCGCGCACCTCGAAGTGCTCGCCGGTCTCCAGGTCGTGCGCCTTCACGCCCACCACCCGCTGTCCCACCTTGAGGAAGCCCTCAACCCGCACGCGGCTCGCGGCATGCGCGCCGTAGCTCGCTGCAGTCCGCACCAGGGAGGCCACATAGCGGGCATCGTCCACCTGGGCGTCGTAGTAGGTAAGGCCGCCGACAAACGCGTTATTGCGCAGCGACGGGATCGCCCGCTGCACCTGTCGTTTGCTCAGGTGCCGGTGGTGCGGCACCCCCGGCGGACGGCCGCCGGTGTAGGAGAAGATGTCGTACAGCATCATGCCGGCGCCGATGTAGAAGCGTTCAAACACCGGCCGGTTCAGGGGGTAGAGGAAGCGCACGGGCTTCACCAGGTGCGGGGCCAGGCGCTGCAGCAGCAGGCCACGCTCGATCAGGGCTTCGCGCACCAGACGGAAGTCGAGCTGTTCCAGATAGCGGATGCCACCGTGCACCAGCTTGGAGGAGCGGCTGGAGGTTCCGCTGGCCCAGTCGCGGGCCTCGAGGATTCCGGTGCTCAGGCCACGGGTGACCGCGTCCAGCGCCGATCCGGCACCCACGATTCCGCCACCCACCACCAGCACGTCGAGCTCACGATCCTTGAGTGCCTCGATCGCCGCCGAACGCTGTTCCGGACCGAGCCCCACACGCCGCGGCTCCTCCGCACGGGATCCCTGCCCCGCCGTCGACTTCGTGGACTTTTTTTCCGCTGCCATGTGCCCTCCCTCGGTGGTGGGAACCGGCAAGCCGATTCCGGCCAAGCTGATTGCGGGCGACCGGAACGGTCACACCGCCACCACCGAGCCTAGCCAGTCACGCAGGCAGAAACCAGGGGTCCGCTCGAAATTCTGAGCAATTACCGAGCGTGCGGAACGACACCCTGCGGCGTGCACCGCGTATGGCCCGATCCCCCGCGGAAAACCACAAATGCGCCGCCCCGAAGTGGGGACGACGCATTCGTGAGCGGTGCCGTAACACCGCCGAAGTGTTACATCGAGCCACGGCGGGCACAGGCCCGGCCGAGGCCACAAAACTACATCGAGCGGCGGGTGACCAGCGGCGCGCGCTGGAACTCCTTGAGGTCCGAGTATCCGGTGGTGGCCATCGCGCGACGCAGGGCGCCGGTGAGGTTCGCGGTGCCCTCGGAGCTGGATGCCGGGCCGTGGAAGATCTCCTCGAAGGTACCCACGGTGCCCACCTCGACGCGGCGGCCACGCGGGACCTGCGGGTGGTAGGCTTCGGCACCCCAGTGGAAGCCGTGTCCGGGAGCGTCGGTCGCGCGGGCCAGGGTGGTACCCAGCATCACGGCGTCGGCACCGCAGGCAATGGCCTTGACGATGTCGCCCGAGGAGCCCAGACCGCCATCGGCGATGACCTGCACGTAGCGTCCACCGGACTCCACCATGTAGTCACGGCGAGCGCCGGCCACATCGGCGACGGCGGTGGCCATCGGCGCGTGGATACCGAGAGTGGCGCGAGTGTTCGAGGCCGCACCGCCACCGAAGCCCACCAGCACACCGGCGGCACCGGTACGCATCAGGTGCAGGGCGGTGGTGTAGGTGGCGGCGCCACCCACGATAACCGGCACGTCGAGCTCGTAGATGAACTTCTTCAGGTTCAGCGGCTCGGACTCCTTGGAGACGTGCTCGGCGGACACGGTGGTGCCGCGGATCACGAAGATGTCGACGCCCGCGGCAACCACGGTGTCGGAGAGCTCCTGGGTGCGCTGCGGCGAGAGCGCGGCGGCCACCGGAACACCGGCGGCGCGGATCTCGGCGATGCGCGCGGTCACCAGCTCGGGGATGATCGGGGCGGAGTAGATCTCCTGCATACGCTTGGTGGCACGCTCGGCGGGCAGCTCGGCGATTTCGGCCAGCAGCAGCTCGGGGTTCTCGTAGCGGGTCCAGAGGCCCTCGAGGTCGAGAACACCCAGGCCACCGAGCTTGCCGATGGTGATGGCGGAGGTCGGCGAGACGACCGAGTCCATGGGGGCGGCAATGAAGGGGGTATCGAAGGTGAAGGCGTCGATCTCCCAGCTCACCGAGACGTCGCGGTGATCGCGGGTACGCCGGTCCGGGACGATGGCAACATCGTCGAATCCAAATACGCCACGGGCGCGCTTACCGACACCGATCTCAATTTCATTACTCACCCGTATAGCCTACCGTGCCCGCGGCGAGCGGTGTAGCCCGGGCAATCCGGCCCGTGTGATTCGCCGGAGTACCCCGCGTAGCGCGCCGACATAGTCGCCGGGAGCATCCCTCCCCCGGTTTCTTACTCGCTATATTGTGTAGTAACCCGAACCCGCAGCGACCGTGGCGTCCGGAAAGGACCCCCCACCCATGACATTCGCCGGCTCCACTCCTCCTCGTGCGGGTGCGCACCTTGCGCGCCGGACTCTCGCCGCGCTCACCGCGCTGCTGCTCACCGGATCCGGCGTGCTGCTGACCCACGCGCCCGCGCTGGCCGAGGGAAATCCCGACGACGCCACCATCACCGAATCCTTCGATTCCTCGGGCACCTGGACCGCTCCGGCCGGGGTCACCTCGATCCGCGCGACCATCATCGGTGGCAGCGGCGGCAACAGCCTGGGCGGTCGCGGCGGCCTCGCCGGCAAGCTCACCACCACCCTCACGGTGATCCCCGGCACCACCTACTCGGTCTTTGTGGGCACCCGCGGCGGCGACGGCGCGGACGGCGGCACGGCCGGGTCCTCGGGCGGCGGACGCGGCACCGCCGGTCAGGGTGGACGCGGCTTCTCGGCCCTCGCCGAGGAGGCCGCCTATCGCGGCGGCGGGGGCGGCGGCACCAGCAGCATCACCGTCCAGCGCGGCGGCATGCTCGCCCTGGCCGCCGGAGGCGGAGGCGCCGGGGCGCGCGGCCTAGGCGGCGAACCCACCCCGTGTAACGGACCCCTGGGCGGGGACGGTGGCGGCGCCGGCCTCAACGGAAAGCGTGTGTTTGCCTGCCCGCAGAGCGGGGTCGCCGGGGCTGCCTCCGGCGGGAACCTCTCGGGCATCAACGGCCGGGACGCCCTGCCCGCGCTGCTTGCCACCGACCCGCTGCTGATCTCCGGCGGATCCGGCGGCGGGGGCGGCGGCTGGATCAATGGCGGCGGCGGAAGCACCGGCCCCGACAGCGCGATCCCCTTTAGCTTTGCCACCCCGGGCACCGGCGGTGCCGGCGGGGAAAACATCAACGGCGGCGACAACGGCGAGGAGGGATTCGGCCAGCCCGATAGCGACGGCTCGGTGGTCATCGTCTACTCGCCCCAGGTCATCGTGGGCATGGACCTCGCGGCCGACCCCGCCACAGCGGGCGTTGCCGGGTCCCTGGACGTCACGGTCCACAGCCCCGGGAAATCACCCTTCTCCGGCACCGTGATTCTGTCCGCGGCAGGGACGGAGCTCTCCCGCACCCCGGTCACCAGCACCGCCCTTCCCAACCGGCTGACCCTCCCCGCGCTGCCGGCCGGATCGCACACCATCGGCGTGACGTTTGTCTCCGACACCGGCAGGTTTTCGGGTGCCACCGGATCGGTGAACCTGTTCATCGCCCCCACCGGCACCGTCACCACGCTGAGCACCACCCGGGTCCTGGACGTCTTCGGGGCACCGCGCATCCTGACCGCCACCGTTGCCCCGAAGGTTCACACCGCTTGGGCTCCCACCGGGACGCTCTCGCTCAGCCGAAACGGGATCGTCCTGGACACCGCGGCCGTGCCCGCGGACGGCGTGGTGACCTTTGAGCACACCACGCTCCCCGATCAGGACGCCGGGCCGCTGATCGCCACCTATCATCCCGCCGCCGGTACCCCCGCCGATTTCGGCCCGTCGACCTCCGCCGGGCTCACGCTGGAATCCTCTGTGGCCCGGCCCGAAATCTCGGTCTCACTGAGCGACACTGCCCCCGCCGCGGGGACCGGGATCACCATGACGATGTCCGCGACCCACGACCGGGTGGTACCCCTGGGCACGCTGCGGGTGGACTTCGGGGACGCCGGGTATGTGGTCGCCACGTTTGTGGACGATCATCCGATCACCCTCGACGTTCCGGCGGAGGTGACGCGTAGGCCCGGCAGCTATCCGATCACCGCGGCCTTCACCAGCGCAAATGCGGTGGCCAGCGTGCCCTCCGCATCCTTTGGCACGCTGGTGGTTGGGGCGATCGCTACCACCACATCCACCGTGGACACCCCGCGGGTGAGTGCCTGGGGCGACCCGCTGCGCTTTCCGATCCGGGTCGAGCGCCTGCGCCCGCCCACCCCCGAGACCATCCGGCCGGAACCCACCGCAGGCGCGGGTGGGAACACGAGCCTCACGGATCTCCGCCTCCCGACCTCACGGGAGTCCCTGCGGGGTCCCTTCGATCCCGAGGTTCCCGCGGGTGAGGTGCAGCTGCTTCTGGGCGGCGAGCCGCTGGGCGATCCGGTCGAGCTGACAGACGGGCTGGCTCAGCTCGATGCCGGACTGCCGGATCCCGGCACCTACTCCCTGTCGGCTCGCTACCTCGGCAGCGAGGACCATGCGGGATCCACCGGTGCCGAATGGACCCAGGTCGTCGAACCCGCGCGCAGCCGGATTTCGCTCGGCGCACCCGCACTCTCGACCCCGCTGGGCACTCCCATCACGGTTACCGCGACCGTGGAGGTGGACCACCCTGACCTTCGCGCAGCCGAGGGGAACGTCACGTTGATCGTGACATCCCCGGCGGAAGGCACAGTGGTGCACACGGCGGCGTTGACCGCCGAGGGAACCGTGGCCCTCGAGCTCCCGGCCGACGTCCTCGGTCCGGTGCACGTCGAGGCCACCTATGGTGGAGACTCGGTTCGGTCCGGCAGTAGCGCCCAGGTGCTCAACATCACCGTGATTCCCGTGGTGCTCCCCACCTCGACGCCTACCACGTCGGGCCCTTCGGCGTCGGTGTCCCCGGGGGAAACCCCGGCAAGCCCCTCGGCATCGGTGTCCGCCACGTCCTCGCCGCTCGCCACCGCTTCGGCACCCGTTGCCGCGGGCGCGAGCCCGGCACCGGCCGCAGTCGCCGATGGCTCGGGCGTACTGCCTGTCTCTGGTGCGGACGGCGTCACCCCGGCGATGCTCATCGCCCTGAGTGTGCTGACTGTCGGGCTGCTCTTGCTTGGCGGGGTCTTGCGCGCACAGGTTCGACGCTAAATCACGCTCGGCGCACCCTCCCCATCACGGGCACACTCTCCACGCAGACGGTGCCGTGGTCGGTCGGGGCCGGAGACTCTGGCCCCGATCCCCACGCGAGAATTCGGCTCATACCTCACAAGATTTTCCCGAGCGCATCTAGCCAAACGGTCGCTATGCCCGATAGCGTGGGGCACAAATCTTGAGGGAAGGGGCCCGAAAGACGATGACGTCTCAGCACGTACACCGCACACCGACCCTGCGCGCCCTGGCCCTCATGATCGCGGTGTGTGCGCTGGTCGCCGGCTATCTCGTGACGGGACCATCCACCCCCGCCCGGGCCATGACGCAGGTGGGAACCGCGAGCGGATATCCCGGCGAAACCGTCCAGGTTCAGGTCCAAAACAGCATTGCCGGCGCACCCAATACCCTGTGGACCATTAACGCACCGGCGGGGACCACCATCGTGAGCGCCGCCGGATCTTCGCCGGGCGGTTCAGCATCGTTTGGTTGCACCCCCACCGCATCGGGAGTCGCCTGTGGCCCCTCGAGCGCCGGAGGCTGGGCGGCGGGCAACATCGTGACAATGCAGGTGCGCATCAACGATAATCGGGCGGCGGGAACCGCGCTCGGGGTGAGCTTTATCCCCGGCGATGAGGGCGTCTATCGGATCACCGTCCTGGCACCACCCGCCCCCACAATCCAGGCACCCACCACCGGAACGCGCTCACTCGAGACGCAGCCCACAATTGCCGGGACCAAACGCGCGGGTAACTCGGCGTCGATCACCATCGATGGTGCTCCCGCCTGCACCATTCCCGCGGACTCGGCCACCACCTGGACCTGCCCGGCACCCGCACCCCTCGCCCCCGGAACACACGCCTTCGCGGCCACCCAGACTAGCCCGGCCGGAGATATCTCACCCGCCTCGGATGTCACCTCCTACGAAGTCCTCGAACCCGCGGCGCTCACGTTGACCCCGGGCGGTCCGGACACGGCGATCCCCACCGTGGCCCTGACCCGCACACTCTCCATTACCAACACCGGGCCGGGTGCCGCCACCGGGACAACGGTCACGCTCACTCTGGGTGGTTTCCCGGCCACCGCCTGTCGCGTAGGAGCAACCCCCGTGGACTGTTCCGCCCTCACGACCGGCCGGGATCTGGGTACGCTCGCCGCGGGGCAGACCATCGAGCTGAGTATCGACGGGGCCGTGCCCGCGGGCACGGCCCCGGGCACCACGTATCCGCTCTCCGCCACCCTCTCCTCGGTCAATGACGCGGCCTCCCCGGTGACCTCCGCCGCCACCGTCACGGTGGCCACACCCGACCCTCCACGCATTCTCTCGCCCGCGGCGGGTAGCAGCACCACGCTGACCTCCCCGGAAATCTCCGGAAACGACGCCCTGCCGGGTGCACGGGTCGAGGTCACCGGCCCAAACGGCGCGGTGTGCACGGCGACCGCGTCCGCCACCGGCACCTGGGCCTGCACCCCCGCCACTGCCTTTGCGCTGGGCGGCGTTCAGCTTTCGGCCACGCAGAGCATCGGGGGTCTTACCTCGCTCCCCGCGGCCACCACCTTCACAGTGATCGAGACACCCCGGGTTCCGCCGCCGCTGACCTCACCACCCACGACACCGCCGGGACCCACCGTTCCGCGACCGACGCCGGGAACCGGTTCATCTCCGCGGCCCGTGCCGACCTCGCCCCCACCGCGCCCCCGGTGCCTTCCGAAGCGCCACCCACCCCGGCCCCGGAAACCACGCCCCCGTCTCAGGCACGGATTACCGCGCTCCCGATGAACCTCTCCTTTGCCGCCGGTCGGATCGATCCCGGAACCGTCGGCATCATGCGCGGAACCCTGGGGCCCAACGGCACCGATGAGACGGTGACGGTAACCTTCTCGGGGCGCACCGATTCGGGCATGATCTACCGCGCGGTGACCCTTCGCGAAGGCGGCCAGTGTGCGGTGCTGACCCTGAACTTTAGCTGCGCAATCACGCTTGAGCCCGGCCAGGCGGCGGCGCTTGAGATCTATCTCTACGCCGATGCGCTCAACGCCCCCGGTATTGCGCGGCAGCAGTTCACCACCACAACCAACCTCACCGCACAGGCCAATAGTCAGACCTCCAGCATTCCGGTGGGACTGCTCAATGAGTCCGCCACCCTGGCATCGACCTTCTCGACCTTTCCGATTGCCACCTTCCCCGGTGCGCTGATCCCGCTGCTGGCACTCCTCCTGCTGGCGCTCGCGGCGACCGAAACCGAAAAACGTCGACGCCGCACCCTCCCGTCCGATACGAAGCCATCCGCCACCAATCCCCCTCGGAGTGAATCATGACGTCTCCCGATGACACCGTCCCCGTGACCACACGACGCAATCCGGCACCGATTATCCTCGGCGTGGTGGTGGCAGTGTTGGTCATCTACTACGTCATTGTGGCGTTCTCCGGGGTCCTTCAAAGCACCACCAAGGTCCCCATCAGCGGCAATAATAAGGCCAGCTCAGGCAACTACCTCACCGTGCAGATGAAGGTGCAGGATGTAGACCTGGGCAATCGGGTGATCCAGGCCAATGTGTTACCGATCGCCCATGGCTCGCTACTGGGGGCCAAGGCCGGCGAGATTTCCGAGGGACTGCGGATCGAGGTCTCCAGCGGAGGCGTAACCACCTCCGTGGTGACCTTCCCCGGGGAATCGGTGGTCAACCCGACCGCGGTCACCCTGGCCCTGGATCGCGGCGACACCGCCTACCCCTTTGACCAGCCCTTTGCGGATTTTCAGCTGAGCGTGCAGGAGGAGGACACCGGGAAGGCCGTGCCCTTCGAGGTGGATCTCACCAACTCGGCGCGACCCTGGGTACTCAACGCGCACCTGAGCGAGGCGAGCGTGACCGAGGGGAAGACGCTCTTCCCGATCACCATCGAGGGCAGCCGTGACGCGCTGAGTATCACCCTGGTGGGGTTCTATGTCCTCGCTATCCTGCTGACAACCCTGATGGCCGTGGTCACGATTGGGAGCGCGCTGATCAAACGCAAGCTGGAGTTCTCCAACGTCATCTGGCTTTCGGCCACGATGCTCTCCTTCCCGGCCCTGCGTAGCGCGATGCCCGGAGCGCCGCCGATCGGCACCACCATGGACTTCATCATCCTGTTCCCCTGCCTGTGTCTGGTGGCCGGCATGCTCGTCTGGACCGGGGCACACCTGCTGTGGCGGGAAAGCTCGCTGCTTCGAACCCGTCACATCACTCACAGCCGCGAAGACTAGCCTGAGACCGCCACACGCCGCGCAGCCCTCCCCCCGAGCCGCGCGGCGTGTGGTCTGTGCGGGCTCAGCCCTGGCGACCCTTGAAGCGCGGGTTGAGCTTGTTGATCACGAACGTGCGGCCGCGGCGGCGAACCACCTGCGACCCCGGCTGGTTCTTGAGCGATTTGAGCGACGAACGAACCTTCATCGAACTTCCTTACTATTGAGAACTGTTATCATTAACATACACCGACGATCCGCGTCGGAGAACAACAAGGGAGAATCGGTGGATCGGGTAGACGTGGTTGCGGTGGTCGGGGCGTGCGCGCCGGAACGGGCGCTGTATGCGCGCCGGCTGTCCGAGGAGTCCGGGCGCGCGCTGATTCCCGCCGCCCACCTCAGCCGTCCATCCGCCGTGGATGCGCGCACCTGGGCCGAAACCGCGGCCGAGGGTACGGCCCGCGTGGACGTCTCGGCCGGGGTTGTGGTCGAGTGTCCGGCCACGGCCTCGGCGATCGACCTCATCGGCGCCCTCACCGACCCCGCCGCGGGTACCCGCCTGGGCGCGGTCATCTGCGTGGTGGATGCCGCCCACCTGCTGGACGATCTGGCCGCCGAAGATTTCATCGTGACCGCCCGCACCCGAGCCGGCCAGCCCCGCGAGTTCACCGCCCGCGCCCTGCTCACGGTCACCCAGCTCGAGTACGCCTCGACCATCGTGCTGGTCAACTGGGACGCGCTCAGCACCCCCGACCTCTCGACCGTGATGGCGCTGGTGAGCACGCTAAGCCCGCGGGCCCGGCTGCGCCTGCACGTGAGCAGCATCGATCCGCTGACCGCGGGCCCGGCGTACGCCGCCGCCCAGGACCGCGCGGGATGGGTCGGCATCCTCAACGACGATGCCACCCCGCATATGACCGACCGCCGCGTCTCCTCGCTGCACTACCAGCAGCTGCGACCGCTCCATCCCGGACGGCTCCAACGGGTGCTGGATGACCGGATCGAACCGGGCGAATTTGGACTGATCGTCCGCTCCTCGGGATTCTGCCGCTTCGCCACCCGTCCCGGCGAGACGATGCAGTGGGAACACGTGGGGTGCACGATCGCGTTCCAGGTCCTCTCGGATCACGACCGCCTGGTAGGCATCGACGATCACCCGGCCGCCGAGGAACTCATGTCCGTGGGCCAGGATCTGGCCTTCATCGGGCTCGATCTTGACCTCGATGCCCTCACCCGCGCGCTCGACGATGCCGCCCTCACCGATGCCGAGCTCGAGGCCGGACCCGAGGCCTGGGCTCGGTTCCCCGACCCGTTCCCCACCTGGTCCCCCGCCGAGAATACCGCGGATTAGGGCGAGCGCCCGGGTAAGCTGGCCGCGGATGCAGTCGGGCATCCGCCCCGGTCAAAGGAGCGTGCGTTGCCCCCCTTGGTGCTTATCGGACTCGCGGCCGTTGCCCTGTGGTCTCTCGTATCCCACCGGTTCGAGCGCTGGGGCATCGCGGGCCCGGCCGCCCTGATCGCCCTCGGTGCACTGACCACCGGGTGGAACGTTACGGCGTTTGCCGAGGCGATCGACACCCAGGTGAGCGCAAACGTGGTCGAGCTCATCCTCGCCATCCTGCTCTTCACCGACGCGATGGAGGTGCGCGGGCGGGGACTGTTTGGCGGGGAACGAAACGCGACGCTGCGCCTCCTGCTCATCGCGCTGCCCCTCTCCATCCTGCTCGCGGCGGTGGTCAGCGTCTTCCTGATCCCCGATGCCCTGCTTGTGGCCCTGGTGATCGCCTGCATCGTGATGCCCATCGATCTGGCCCCCGCCGCCCGCATGCTGAAACTGGGCAGTCTGCCCCCGCGGGTGCGCTCGATCCTGACCATCGAGGGTGGGTATAACGACGGGCTGGTTGCCCCGTTCTTTGGAATGTCGCTGGCGATGGCGGTGGCAATCACCAAGGCGATCGACGCACAGCCGGGGGATCAGAACAGGATTCTCGACCAGGGCATCGAGGACTTTGCCCGGGTATTTGTGAACGCCGCGCCCTCCATCCTGGCGGCCATCGCCGTGGGCATCGCGCTGGGAACCGGTCTCGGGCTGGCCGTGCGACGCCTGCACCGGGCCGGGTGGGCCGGCGACGCGGGCATCCGCCTGGTCACCATGCTGCTCCCCCTGATCGCCTTCGGAATCACCACCAGCATCCCCGAGATAAATGCGAACGGCTTCGTGGCCGCGTTTGTGACCGGGCTCGCGTATCGCATCATGAGAACCCGCGGGATGGAGGTGCGGTCGATTCCGCACACCGAGCTGCGGTTCATCGACGAGGTGGGGGTGCTCACCACCAACTTCGTCTGGTTCATGCTGGGCGGCACCATGCTGGTAGCTTTTGCGGGCGGGGTGGATTGGAGACTCATCGTCTTCGCGGTGCTCGCGCTGACGGTGCTGCGCATCGGCCCGGTTTATCTCTCGCTGCTGCGGAGCACCGTGCCGCGCCGCGACCGGCTCCTGATCGGCGCGCTTGGCCCGCGCGGAACCGCCTCAATCGTGTTCACGTTGATCGCCTATAACGCGCTGCCCTCGGGCAGTATGGAGGCCGATTTTGTGCTGGTGGTCGCCGTCGCCACCGTGGTGGGGAGCGTCATCATCCACGGCGTGATCGCCCCGGCCCTGCTCGACGGGTGGGGCCGACGACGCGGCTCGGTGACCAGCTAGGCGCCGCTCGACGGGGCGGAGCCGCCGACGCGGCTCGGTATCCGGCTAGGCACCGCTCGACGGGGCGGCGATATCGCGGGTGCCCGCATCGGCGCCCGCGAGTAGCTCGGTAATGGCCGCGGCCGCCGCCAGTAGCTCGTCGCGCACAAACCCGGCCGGATGGGTGCTCAGCGAGGTGGCCACATAGGGCACCGTCAGACAGGCGAGGGCGACACCCTCCCGGGAGAGGATCGGGGCACTGAGATCGGTGACCCCGGGGTAGAGCCCATCGGGCTGCTCGGCAATGCCGGCCGCGCGGATGACCGCCAGGGTCTCGGCGAACGAGGGATCCTCCGCGGCGGCCGAATCGGTGCCGCCCGCCCCGCCGGGACCGGCAAAGGCCAGCAGCACCCGACCGGCGTTGGTGCCGCGCAGGTCAAATTCCGCCCCCACCCGCACCCGGAACCCAAAGTCCCCGGGCCCGGCGGACTCGGCCAGGATCACCAGGTGATCCCCCGCCCGGTACCCTAGATTGCAGGACTGCCCCACGCTCGTGGCCAAGCGGCGCATGATGGGCTGCGCGAGCCACACCAGCGAGCGAATCGGATCGTGCCGGTGGGCGAGCTCAAAGAGTCGCAGGCTCAGCGAGTACAGTCCCGAGCCCTCGTCCCGGGCAATGTAGCCGCGACGCTCCAGCACGCTGAGCACCCGAAAGATCTGCGCGGCCGACCGGCCCGTGCGCTGCGCGATCGCCTGCTGACTTACCGGCCCCGGGGTCTCGGCCAGAAACTCCAGGATGTCGAGCGCCTTCTCCACCGCCGGGGCGGCGTAGGCGGGCGCAGACTCGGCCGGGGACGCCGCGGCGGGATCGATGCTCATAGTGTTCGAGTGTACCGATCCCGCCGCGGTTTCCCGCGTGGGCCCGACGCTCATCGGTCGCCCATCTGCGCGGCCTAGGCGAGCGAGCTGCCGAGCAGGGTCAGGGTCTGCCGGGCGATATCGCGGTTGATGTCATCGGGGACGGGCTGCGGACCGGTGGGCAGGTTCGCCGCGTGCAGGGCGATCCGCTCGAGCGAGAGGGCCTGCATCATGAAGCCCACATCCATCGACTCGATCGAGTTGCCGCGCGGCGCGGTTCCGGCCAGGTTGTACATGCGCCCGCCGGTCAGCAGATAGACGGTACGGTCCTCATCCAGGGTGATCGCGTCGATCTCCTCGGTGACCGGGGCCACGGTGCCCGCCGCGGTGAGCGCGGGCACGTCGATCTCCCAGGGGAAATGGCCGATGTTGCCGAGGATCGTGCCGTCGCGCAGCAGATCAAAGTGCTCGGCGGTGAGAATTCCGGCGCGGCCGGTCGCGGTGATGATGACGTCGGCCGAGGGCACCAGGTCAGCTAGCGGTGCGACCCGGAATCCGTCAAACGCGGCCTCATAGGCGGCCAGTTCATCCACCTCGGCCACCGACACCCGGCCACCCAGCGCGCGCAGGTACTGGGCGATTCCGCGTCCGCACCAGCCGTATCCGGCCACCACGAAGCGACGCCCGGGCACCTGGACATTGGTCAGGCGCATGAACGATTCCACCGCGCTCTGCCCCACCGCGTGCTTGTTCTCGCCGATGGCCTTGAGCGGGCTGTCGTTGATCACAATCACCGGGAAGGGAACCTCGCCGTTCATCTCCTCACGCAGCCGGAACGCCCCCGAGGTGGTCTCCTCGGTGCCGCCGATCAGGGATCCCGAAAGCCCCTCGGTGACCGCGAGCGCTGCCAGGTCCGCTCCGTTATCCAGCAGGATCTGCGGGCGTTCGGCGATCGTGCGGGCCAGGTTGCGGTGGTGCTCCTCGATCGAGTCGTCGCGCCGGCCAAAGATGGTCATCCCGCGTTCCTGCAGGGCGGCGACCACGTCGTCCTGGGTCGACCCGTGATTGCCGGTCCCCACGATTCGGGCGCCGCCGGCGGCGAGGGTTTCCACCAGCACCGCGGTCTTGGGTTCCACGTGCAGTGACAGCCCGATCGTGATGCCCTCGAACGGACGCTCGGCGGCAAAGCGCTCGCGCAGGTTCGCCAGCATGCCCATCCGGGTGCGGATCCAGGCGATGCGGCGTTCTCCGGCGGCGGCCAGCTCGGCGCGGCTGGACGCGGTCCCAACAACGCTCTCCGCCGCGACGGCGGCGTCGTCGAGAGCAGCCAGCTCGGCTGCCGGGGTCGGGTCGATGGGGGTGACGGCGGTGTCAGGGGTCGTGCTCACGGGTACTCCTCGGTTCCGACCGGGACTGCCCCGGTCGGTTCGAGTCTGACACTCACTCCTCACATACGCAACTTAATTTCTTCTATGAAAACCAAACCGTGAGTTTATCGAATAACGATGGCAATCTTTGCCATCGTTGGTAGTCTCGAGTTATGGCCTCAATGAACATTTCCCTTACCGAATCGCTCAAGCAGTTCGTGGAATCCCAGGTTGGCGACAACGCACGCTACGGCAACGCCAGCGAGTTCATGCGTGATCTCATTCGTCGCGAGCAGGCGCGCTCGGAATTCCGGGCACTCATTCTGGAGGGAGCCTCGTCGGGCTCGGGGTCCGAAATCAACGAGGCCTACTTTGACCGGCTCCGTTCGCGCATCACCGATGCGCGCGATTCCTCCTCATGAGGCGTCGAATCATCACAACACTGAGCGCCGATCACGACATCGACGCCGCCGTCGACCATTACATTGACCACGAGGCGAACGATGTCGCCCTCCGTTTCGTCGATTCCCTCGAAGCGACACTGGAACGCCTCGCCGAGCACCCCTCACTCGGGTCCGCCCAATTCGCGGAGGATGCGGGAATCTCCGACCTGCTGAGCATCACCCTGCAACGATTTCCCTACACCGTCTTCTACACCGGCGAGTCCGACGCCCTTCGGGTTCATCGCGTACTCAATACCCAGCGCGACATTTTTGATACTCTCGCTCACCGCTGAACCGCAATCGCGCCGTCGCGGCGGCCGCCGGTTTTAGCTCACCCCTAGACCCGCGACGCCTGCCAGTCGCGCGCCAGGCGCACCAGGGCGTCGATCACGATCGCGGTGGCCGCGACCGGTTCACGCTTGGTCGCGCGGTGGCGCAGGGTCAGTGAGCGGGTTCCGAGGCCTGGCATCTCGCGCACCGACACCCCTGCCGGGAGCGCCTCCTGCAGCGCCAGATCGGGAAGCAGGGTCACCCCCTGCCCGGCCGAAACCAGCGAGAGGGCGGCGGGGAAGTCCTCGTAACCGTGAACCGGCACGGAGGTGACCCCCAGCCGGATCCGCGCCCGCTCGACCGCCCGAGCCGATGCCCCCTCGGCGGCCACCCCGAGCCAGGGCAGCGCCACCAGCTCATCCAGGCTCAGATCCGCCGGGGTCGCCTGCGGGACCACGAGCCGCCACGGATCATCCAGCAGCGGGACGTCCCGGGTGTAGGCGGGCGAGCCCTCATCGAGCTCGCGGTCGAAGATGATCAGGTCGGCCTCCCCGCTGCGCAGCATCCGCGGGAGGCGCAGGGTTGAGGCGTCGTGCAGGCGCAGCTCGATTCCGGGCAGGGAGTCCAGCAGCTGTGCCAGGTGTGGCACGATCAACCCCGAGAGCACCGTCTGAAACGCCCCGATCGACACCGATCCGGTCACCTCCTGCTGCGCCTCGATCAAACGCCCGCGCGCATCGGTGAGCTCGCGCTCGATGCTTTCGGCGGCCTCCACCAGGATCCTTCCCGAGAGAGTCAGGGTCACCCCGCGCGGTCCCCGATCCAGCAGGGCGACCCCCTGTTCGCGCTCCAAACGGGAGATCTGCTGGGACACCGCGGACGCCGTCACGTGCAGCGAATCGGCGGCCGCCAGAATGCTGCCGTGCCGGGCAACGGCGAGCAAAAAGGTGAGTCGAGTCGGATCAATTTCTGCCATAAGTAAAGCTTATGTCTAAGATCACAAAACGTTATTTGTGCTTAGGTCGGAAATCACCGAAACTTATTTCTCGGCACCCCAATTGCCGCCACCCCCACTCGATCCTCTGCCCCCGAAAGTACCCCGTGGATTTCTCGCTTCTCATCGTTGCCGCCGGTTGGATCGGCGCCATCCTCACCGTCGCCGCCTACGGCCTGCTCAGCGCGGGCAAGCTCGCCGCGGATTCGCCCTGGTTCCAGGTGGGCAACATCGTGGGTGCGGGCATGCTGCTGATCAGCGCGGCATCCAACGGCGCGTGGCCCTCGGCGGTGGTTAACGGCATCTGGATCGTGATCGGGCTGCAGGCCTCGGTCATGCTGGTGCGTCGCGCCCGGCAGCGCGCCCGCTCGGCCGCAAGCGACCCGATGACCGACGCCCTCCCCACCATCACCTCCACCGGAACCGGCACCGTGCCCGTGATCGGCGAACAGTCCGACCACTCCGACGAGATCCTGCCGCCCACCGTGGCCATCCCGGTCATCACCGCGGCGATGCTCGCCGAGGAGCACGCCCGCCGCGAGGCCCTGACGGCCGCCACCCACGAGCACACCGACACCGGCCGCGTGTCAATCAGCGTCTAGCGAATCGCACGGCCCCCGCGTTCGGCATGGCCGCACGCGGGGGCCGCGTGCATTCCCGTGCGTGTTGCCCCATACTCGCGCATAGGGTGCCGTGTGCGGCGTGATTCCGGGCCTGTTTGATCAATTTGCCCGCCTATCAGACACCCCTCGAACGCGGGTCAGGCGAAAAATGAGCAACCGTTCGTGCAATTCGGACCGGGACGGTGCAGAATGAGCATTATGAGCACGTCCCCTACGCCTCGCCCCGCACGCCCGCAGACCGTCCTTGAGGTGGTCGCGCGCAACTGGCTGACCCCGCACCTCGTGCGCCTCACCCTCGGTGGCCCCGGGTTTGACGATTTTGTCTCCAACGACGCCACCGATAAGTACATCAAGATTTTCTTCACCAAGCCCGAGCTTGAGCTGGAGCCGCCCTACGACGTGGCCGCGCTGCGCGAAACCCTCGACCCCGAGGACCTTCCGGTCACCCGCACCTACACCGTGCGCCGGGTCAACGCCGAGGAGCGCACCCTGGATGTGGACTTCGTGGTACACGGCGACGAGGGCCTCGCCGGCCCCTGGGCCGCGAACGCCGCCCTCGGCGACCGCGTGGTTTTTGCCGGCCCCGGCGGCGCCTACTCCCCCGACCTCGAGGCCGATTGGCACCTGTTTGTCGGCGACGAGTCGGCCTTCCCGGCGATTGCCGCCGCGGCGGAATCCCTCCCCGAGGACGCCCGCGGCATCGTCGTGGTCGAGATCGAATCCGAGGATGATCGCCCGACCCTCGCCGGTCCCGACGGCGTGGCCGTGCACTGGATCATCCGCGGCGAGCGCACCGAGGACACTCCGCGCCTGCTCGCCGACGCCGTCCGCTCCCTCGCCTGGCTCGAGGGCCGCGTGCACGTGTTTGCCCACGGCGAGCGGGAATCGATGAAGGCACTGCGCGAGGTATTCATCACCGAGCGTGAGCTCGACCGCTCCCAGCTCTCGCTCTCCGGCTACTGGGCTCACGGCCGCGCCGAGGACCGCTTCCAGGCCGAAAAGCGCGAGCCGATCGGCAAGATTTTCCCCGCCTAGGACATCGCTCGGGGCGAACACTCACATCTAGACGTATACCCCTTGGGGGTATAGCCTGGGTGCCATGACCGACGAGCAGAACACCCAGCGCTCTCCCGGGAGTACCGGAGAGAATCCGCACCACCACGCCCACTCCGAACCCGGACGGGGAGGCGTCCCCGGCACGCCTGCCTCCGGCGGGCACGAGGGTCATGACGGACACGAGGGTCACGGCGGCCATGCCGGTCACGACAGACACGAGGGTCACGGCGGCCATGCCGGTCATGCGGGTCACGGCGGGCATGCCGGACACGTGGCCGCGTTCCGTCGCCTGTTCTGGATCATGCTGGTCTTCGCTCTCCCGGTGGTCACCCTCTCGGGAATGTTTGCCCACATCCTCGGCTATTCCCTGCCCGATCTCCCCGGAATCACCTGGGTATCCCCGATCCTCGGGACCGTCATGTACGTCTGGGGCGGCAAGCCCTTCCTGACCGGAGCGGTGGACGAGCTGCGAGCCCGCAAGCCGGGCATGATGCTCCTGATCGCGCTGGCCATCACCGTCGCCTTCCTCTCGTCCTGGGGGTCGAGTCTCGGGCTGCTCAGCCATGAGCTGGACTTCTGGTGGGAGCTCGCACTGCTGATCGTGATCATGCTGCTGGGGCACTGGATCGAGATGCGTTCCCTCGCCCAGACCTCCTCGGCCCTGGACTCGCTGGCGGCCCTGCTGCCCGACGAGGCCGAGCGGGTCATCGAAGCCACCGCCTCCACGCACGACGGGCATAATGCGGGCGCACCGGGGGCCGAGCGGATCGAGCGGGTCTCCCCGAGCGTCCTCGCCGTGGGCGACCTGCTGATCGTCCGCCCCGGCGGCCGGGTCCCCGCCGATGCGCGGATCGAATCCGGGTCCGCGGACATGGACGAGTCGATGATCACCGGCGAATCCCGCGCGGTACATCGCACCCCCGGAGACACCGTAATCGCCGGCACCGTGGCCACCGATTCGGGCCTGCGGGTCCGCGTCACCGCGGTGGGCGGGGACACCGCCCTGGCCGGGATCCGACGCCTGGTGGCCGATGCCCAGGCCTCGTCCTCGCGCGCCCAGCGCCTGGCCGATCGCGCCGCCGGCTGGCTGTTCTGGTTCGCGCTGGGATCCGCGGTCCTCACCGCCCTGGTCTGGACCCTGCTCGGGATGCCCGATGACGCGGTGGTGCGCACGATCACCGTGCTGGTCATCGCCTGCCCACACGCGCTGGGCCTGGCGATCCCGCTGGTGGTGTCGATCGCCACCGAGCGGGCGGCCCGCGGCGGAATCCTGATCACCGACCGGCTCGCCCTGGAGAGCATGCGCGGGGTCGGCAGCGTGCTGTTTGACAAGACCGGAACCCTGACCCGCGGGGAACCCCGGGTCGAGGAGATCGCGGTCACCGAGGGTGCCGGGCTTGACGCGCATGCGGTGCTGGCACTGGCCGCCGCGGCCGAGTCGGACTCCGAGCATCCGCTGGCCCGCGCCATCGTGGCGGCCGCCGCCGAGCGACACCTCACCCTGGAACGCGCGAGCGACTTTACCTCCGCTCCGGCGCTGGGGGTCCGGGCCCGGGTGGGCGCGCGGGAGATCGGCGTGGGCGGTCCGGGACTGCTCCGCGAGTATGACGCCCGGGAGCTTCCCGCGGCGGATGACTGGCGCGCGCAGGGTGCGATCATCCTGCACGTGCTCGCCGACGGGGCGGTGATCGGCGCGCTCAAGCTCGCCGACGAGGTCCGCCCGGAATCCCGCGAGGCCGTGGAGGCGCTGCAACACCTGGGCATCGAACCGGTCATGATCACCGGGGATGCCGAGGCGGTGGCGCACGCGGTCGCCGCCGAGCTCGGCATCACCCGGGTGTTTGCCGGGGTGCGTCCCGAGGACAAGGCGGCCCGGGTGGCCGAGCTACAGGCCGAGGGACGGGTCGTGGCGATGGTTGGCGACGGCGTCAACGATGCCCCGGCCCTCGCCCGGGCGGACGTGGGCATCGCGATCGGGGCGGGCACGGATGTGGCCATCGCCTCGGCCGGGGTGATCCTGGCCAGCGACGATCCCCGCTCGGTCCTCTCGGTGATCGAGCTCTCCCGCGCCAGCTACCGCAAGATGAGCCAGAACCTCTGGTGGGCCGCGGGCTACAACCTGCTGTCGGTCCCGCTCGCGGCCGGGGTGCTCGCGCCGATCGGGTTTGTGCTGCCGATGTCGGTGGGGGCGATCCTGATGTCGCTGTCCACGATCATCGTGGCCGCCAACGCCCAGCTGCTGCGCCGCCTCGACCTCTCCCCCGAGTCCGGGGTGCGCGCGGCCCGGGCACGTAGCCAGGCACGCGGCCGCGCCCGCTAACCGAGGCCGCCGCCCGGGGCCGCCAACCGGAGTCTCCCGCCGTGCCCGCCAACCAGGCCCGGCGACCCCACCCGACAGGGTACACAAAGGCCCCGCGCCACCGAGGTGACGCGGGGCCCGGGCGCTCGCGAGCCAGGCGCGGGTTAGCGCAGGTCCATCACGATGCGGCCGTCGATCGCACCGCGCTTCATCCGGTCAAACACCGAGTTGATGTCGTCCAGCTTGGCGGTCTCCACGGTCGGTACAACCTTGCCGTCGGTGTAGAACTGAACGGCCTCGATCATGTCCTGACGGGTTCCCACGATCGATCCCCGGATGGTGAGTCCGCGCAGCACGATGTCGAAGATGTTGGCGGGGAAGTCCCCCGGGGGCAGGCCGTTGAAGACGATGGTGGCACCGCGACGGGCAATCGCCAGCGCCTGGGCGAAGGCCTGCGGGTGGACGGCGGTGACCAGCACGCCGTGGACGCCACCGGTCTGCTCCTGAATCACGGTGGCGGGATCCTCGGTCAGCGCATTGACCGTCACCACGGCACCGTGGTGACGGGCGAGCTCCAGCTTGGCGTCGTCCACATCGATGGCCACAACCTTGAAGCCCATCGCCACCGCATACTGCACGGCAATGTGGCCGAGGCCGCCGATTCCGGAGATCGCGACCCACTGGCCCGGACGCGCGTCGGTGACCTTGAGACCCTTGTACACGGTCACGCCGGCGCAGAGGATCGGGGCAATTTCCACCGGGTCCACGTCGGGATTCAGGCGGGCGGCGTAGGTGGCATCCACGAGCATGTACTCGCCGAAGCTGCCATCCACCGAGTAGCCGCCGTTCTGCTGCTTCTCGCACAGGGTCTCCCACCCGGTGCGGCAGTACTGACAGGTGCCACAGGCGGACCACAGCCAGGCGTTACCCACGAGGTCACCCACGGCCAGATCGGAGACGCCCTCGCCCACGGCGACGACGGTGCCCACACCCTCGTGTCCGGGGATCAGCGGGGACTTCGGGGCGACCGGCCAGTCCCCCTGCACGGCGTGCAGATCGGTGTGGCAGACCCCGGTGGTGAGAACCTTCACCAGCGCCTGGCCCTTGCCCGGAGTCGGGACGGTGACCTGATCAATGGTGAGGGGTGCCCCGGCGGAGTGGGCGACGGCGGCGCGCATCGTGTTCGACACGTTTACTCCAATCGTATGGAAATGATTCACCCCACCGTGATGACGGATTCGGGGCGATGACCCGTTGGTCACCCCCATGCTAGAACCGCCCAGGTTGCAATCGATTGCGACCTATAACCGATGTCATGAAAAACTGTTTTTGCCGTCGGCGCTCCCCTAGACTTGCCATGAGCGCTGCCCGCCATCCGGGGTGTGACCACCCTGTCGGCGGGCCCAGGGTCGCGACCATCGGGGTCGTCCAGAGCACGGCGAAGGGACACGGTTGTGTGGTCTACGGTTTCCTCCACCCCCGGGCAGAGCGAGCTGGTCCGCCAGTCGTGGAGCCGATCGGCCGCACACCGGGTGGATCCGGCCGGTGGTCCCGGACGCCGACTGCTCGACCCCGACGAGCTGCGGGATCGATGTGAGGCCAGCCCACTCACCGGCCTGATTCCGATCGCCCGAGCCCTCCTGCTGGGCGAAAATGCACGCGACGGTGACGCCCTGGTGGCCCTCGGCGATGCCGACGGGACACTGCTGTGGGTCGAGGGTGACCACGATCTGCGTGCCGCGGCCGAGTCGATGTCCTTCCTCCCGGGGACCGACTGGTCCGAGGCTGCGGTGGGTACCAGCGCCCCGGGCACCGCGCTCGCGCTCGAACGTCCGGTGCGGGTGCACCACGGCGAACACTTTGCCCGTTCGGCACGGTCCTGGAGCTGCCTGGCCGTGCCGCTGCGCGATCCCGAAACCGGCACCGTGCTCGGAGTGCTGGACCTGACCGATCGCACCGGGAACATTCGCACCCACGGCGAGCGCCTGCTGATCGCGACCGCGTATGCGCTGCAGCAGGAGCTCCTGGTGCGCCGGCTGCGTGAGAGCGCCAGCACGCCACGACTGCCGGCCGAGGTCTCGTCCGCGAACGTGGCACTAGGCCCCGATACTCGGGTGCCGTCCTCGGACGCGACGCCGCCCCGCGCCCTCGGCCTGGAGGTTCTGGGACGGGACCTGGGGATCCTGCGGGGCCCCGACGGCGAGGCCCGGCTGAGCGCCCGGCACGCCGAGATCCTGACCCTGCTGTCCTGGCACCCGCAGGGACTCACCGCCGAACGCCTGGCGGATCTGCTGTATGAGCGCGAGGCACCCCTGGTCACCCTGCGGGCCGAGATCGTCAGGCTCCGCCGGGTCCTCGCCTCGGTGGGGATCACCACGCTGGGCACCCGGCCCTACCGCCTGGAACCCGGGCTGGACAGCGACGTACGCCGGGTGCTGTGCCTGCTGGACCGTGGGGCTCACCGGCAGGCACTCGCCGCGCTAACCGGCGATGTGCTGCCCTCCTCGCGTGCCCCGGGAATCCTGACCATCCGCGACCAGGTACGGGAACGGCTGCGCGAGTCTCTGCTGGCGGGCGCCGCGGTGGAACCCCTGCTGGAGTTCGCCCGTGGACCGCACGGAATCGATGACCTTGAGGTGTGGCGCATGTGCCTCCAGCTGCTGCCCGCGTGCTCGCCGCGGCGGGCCGGGGTGCTGAGCGAGATCACCCGCATCACCGATGAACTCGACGGCCCGCCACACGGGTAATCCTCGCCTCCGCACCCCGAGACCATAGGACGCCGCGGCATGCGGTATCCGACAGTCCCGCCCGGAGGATCCGGACGCTGCCTATGCTGACGGCATGAAACTCAGCATGTTTGCCGACGCCGCACTGCGGGCGATGGTCATGCTTGCGGCGCTGCCTCCCGGCGAGATCCGCACGGCCCGCGAGGTCGCCGAGGTGATCGAGGTACCGGTGACCCACCTGAGTAAGGCCATCTCGCGGCTCTCCGATTTCGGCCTGGTCGAGGTGGCTCGCGGTCGCTACGGCGGCGCCCAGCTGACCGCCGCGGGGCGGGCCGCGAGCGTGGGGGCGGTCCTGCGCCGCCTCGACCCCCGCACCGACGTGGCCGAGTGCGTGAGCGCCGACGGTCATCGCTGCCCATTGATCGCCGACTGTGCGCTGAAAACCATCCTTGCCGAGGCCCGGGAAGCGTTTTATCGATCGCTAGATCGCCACCTGATTGTCGATCTGCCCACGCCCCGGCAGATCGCGCTGGTCTTTCCGCCGCCGCCCGTGTGCACCCCCGTCTAGGCCAGCCGTCAAACCGGACCGCCTGGTCCGGGTTGGTGCGCCAACGCAGGCATCAGGATCCGCCAGCACCCTCGAAAACCATGCCGGGAGGCAGCAAGCTGCTCATGTACGCATTACAAATGCGCAAATGACGCCCGTTTCAACCGAAAGGGAAACCTTGCTCTCCTCCACCTCCCGTCCGCTGATCGAGGCGACCCTGCCGTTGATTGCCGAGCGGATCGAATTCATCACCCCCGTGTTCTACCAGCGAATGTTCGCCGCCCACCCCGAGCTGCTCGACGGCATGTTCAACACCGCCAATCAGGGCACCGGGGAGCAGCCGCGGGCCCTCGCCGGGAGCATCGCCGTGTTTGCCACCCACCTCCTGAACAATCCGGGCACCTACCCCGAAGCCCTGCTCTCGCGCATCGCCCACCGCCACGCCTCGCTAGGGGTCACCTCCGACCAGTACGACATCGTCTACACCCACCTGTTTGATGCCATCGCCGCCGACCTCGGCGAGGCCATCACCGCGCCGATCGCCGCCGCCTGGAGCGAGGTGTACTGGCTGATGGCCCACGCCCTGATCAAGCTCGAACGCGATCTCTACGCGAGCCAGGCGAATGATCGGGTGTGGATGCCGTGGACAATCTCCGAGCGGATCGAGGTGGGCAACGCCGTCAACATCACCTTCACCCCGGCCGATGACACCCCGATTACCCCGGCCCGACCCGGCCAGTACGTCAGCGTCAAGGTGCTCCTGGACTCGGGCATTCACCAGGCCCGGCAGTTCACCCTGACCAGCCCCGGCGGGGCCGAGCGACGCATCACCAGCCGACGCCGCGACGACGGTGCCGTCTCCCCGATCCTTCAGGACCGGATGCCCGTGGGGAGCGTGGTCGAACTCTCCAACCCCTACGGCGACGTGGTCCTCCCCGCGGGTGATCACCCGTTGATCCTGGTCTCCGCGGGCATCGGTTCGACCCCCAGCGCCTCGATGCTGCGCACCCTGGCCCTGGCGAAGTCCCCCCGACGCGTCCACGTGCTGCACACCGATATCTCCCCCGAGGTGTGGGCGCTGCGCGATCAGATGATGACCGACATCGCCCGTCTGCCCGGTGCCAGCGTGCACACCTGGCTGGGCGAGGGCAGCGGCCTGGCCATCGAACTGGCCGACCACAACATTCCCGCCGATGCCGAGCTGTTTGTCTGCGGACCGCAGCCCTTCATGCGCCGCATCCGCGAGCAGGCGCTGGCCCTGGGCCTGCCCGCCAGCCGGGTGCACTACGAAATTTTCGGCCCCGACGTGTGGCTGCCGCAGGTCGACTAGCCGCCATTGCTCGACACCGCGAGTAAAACATGTCACTCAATTGACACTTGAGTGACATGTTTGCTCGACAATGTCACTTAATGGCACCTAGAGTGACGATATGGACGTCAACGGATTCACCTCCCCCGCAATGGGAACCTTGACGCCCATCCACGGAACCGATCCTCATCGCGGCGAGTGGAACCACTCGGCATTCATCCCGGTCTCACTAGCGGATGAAACTCCGGTGCTCTCCTCCGAGACCTATTTGGTCATCCTCAAGGCACGTGCGGCGCTGGCCGCCCTCGACGCCACCGCCGCGCACCTGCCGAACCCCGGGTTGCTTCGCACCCCCACGCTTCGACGCGAAGCACAGAGCACCTCGGCGCTCGAAGGCACCTATGCACCCCTTGCGGACGTCCTCACCGCAGATGCGGCGGCACCGAGCACGCCCGAGCTCCGCGAAGTTCTCAACTACGTTTCGATGGCCGAAATGGGTTTTGACAAAACCTCCGCGGGCTATCCGATCTCGGTCTCATTCGTGAGCGAGCTTCAGGGTGTGCTCATGCGCGGGACCTCGCAGCAGGATACGTCTGGGCGCATCAGGGATCGACAGGTGGTCATTGGTCAACGGGCGAATGCCCCCTCGAGCGCATTTCCCGTACACGCCTCCCGGTTCGTACCGGCACCCCCCGGCCCTAATTTGGAACGGGGAGTTCGCGATCTCACCGATTGGATGCGTGCGGATCATTCCACAACCATCGACCCCATTGTCGCAGCAGCGATGTCGCACTATCAGTTTGAGACGCTGCACCCGTTCACGGATGGAAACGGTCGCGTGGGCCGATACCTCATCATCCTTCACCTTCATTCGACGGGCGTACTCACCGAACCCACCTTGACCGTTTCCCCGTGGTTTGAAGCCCGAAGAACCGAATACTATGACCGCCTCCTGGAGGTCAGCACACGCGGAAACTGGGACGGTTTCATCCGGTTCTTTGCGGCGGGGCTCACCGGTGCGGCCGAGCAAACGCGCGCCCAACTGATTGACCTTTCCTCGGTCCAACTTGAGTTGAAAGAGTTGGTGAGGTCGTCATCGCTTCGTGCCGATTCCGCTCATGCACTCATCGACGTGGCGGTGGCAAATCCCACTTTTACGGTACGCGACGTGGAATTCACGCTCGGTATTTCCTATGGCCGAGCAAATCAGCTGGTCACTCAGCTTGTGGACCTGGGCATCCTCGCACTCTTACACCCGCAGTCCTACACTCGACGGTTTTTCGCCCCCAGGGTGTTGGAGGTCCTCACCCGCTAGGGTCGTCGAAGAATGCGTCGCGGGCCGGTGATCGTGATCACCGGCCCGCCTTTTGGGTTTAGAGCGCCCGTATCTCGGGATAGGCATAGGTTTCGTCGAGGATTTCGCTACCCGGAATATAGAAGCGCATCACCAGCCGGAACCGTTCCGCCGGGGTGGGGAGCCAGTTGGCACGCGCCTCGGGATCGGTGGGTTCGGTGTGGGAGAGGATCACGTCCAGCGATCCGTCCGGTCCAACGTGCAGCCCCGCCGTGCGATCGCCGATCGAGTAGCGGTCGATCGGGTTGTCCACCAGGTAGTAGCGGGGAATGTCGTACAGGGTGATCGACCAGAAGGCGCCGACCGGCGGACGATCGGGGAAGTGGATCCGATAGGTGGAAGTGCCCTCGAGCGGTGCCCCGGTGATATCTGTGAATGCCTGGGCATACACGGCCTCATAGGCGTGGTTGCCCCACAGCCCCAGCCTGCAGCTGATCGCCCGGTCGAGGATGCGCCGATCCGGATCGGTGGTCAGCCAGCGCGGATCCGCGACGGTGCCGAGGCCCAGCACGTGGACGTTGTAGTCGAACAGGTGCATCCCCACGCCCCAGCCGTTGTAGAACGGAGCGTCTCCCGTGGTGGTGGCGAGTTCCAGGTCCGCGACCCCCTGGGTGAAGGTTTCGGTATACAGGTCCGGCGCGGGGATCGGATACTCGGCGGCGAGCGCAGCATCGGCCTCGGGAACCGGGAAGCGGGCGGCCCAAGCTTCGGCCTGACGCCAGAACAGTGCGGCCTCGGCCTCAACCCCAGCCACGGGCTCAGTCCCAGCTTCAGCCTCAGCCGAGTTCCCCGACACGGCCTCGGCCGAATTCCCCAGCGAGCCTCCCGCCTGGCCCACTACCGGAGCCACCTCGGGGATGCCCCGTCCGCTCGGGTCCGGATCCAGCGGGGTCAGCAGGGTCGCATCCTGCAGCCGGTGCACCGCGGGCAGGTCCGCGGGTCCGGTGCACGCAAACCGTCCCACGATCGAGACGATATCGGTCGAGGCACGGATGAGGGGCAGGTCGCTCTCCCCGCTCCATCCCGGGGGCACAATCAAAAAGGATCCGGCGGCGTTACCGGTGGCCCGGGTCCCCACATAGGCGATGTTATTGGTCCAGGCGTCCACAAACTGCAGCACAAAATAGCGCTCACCGAGTTCGGGGGTGTCCAGTCGGACCGGCCCGACCGAGAGGTCCAGCTGCGCCATCGAATAGACGGTGTCGTTGTTGATCGTGACAAACGTATCCTGCGGCCCGGCGAGGGTGCGGGCATGAGAGAAGGTGTTGGCCGCGGCGGCGGGATTGGACCCGATGCCGGTGGTCAGATAGCGGGTCACCTGACGCAGATTTTCCACCAGCGGGTAGTGGAACAGATAGGTGCTGGGGCGAGGTTCGGTGCTCATGCTGCGGACTCCGTGGGGGTCGGGGCGGGCAGCACCCAGGTGCCGTCCACGATCTCGGGGTGCGGCTGATAGAAGCGCACCAGGTAGTTCCAGCCGGGCATGATGCCCAGCTCGTTGGGGGCGCCGGTGGCGGCCGGGGCGAAGCGGACGGTGACCGAACCGTCGGGGTTCGCCTCCCCGGTCACGCTGTTGACGCTGGTCAGCGTGCCCTCGATGGGTTCAAAATACCCCTCGGCGTTGTACAGCGAGACCGACCAGAACGCGTCCACCGGGACATCGCGCAGGGTCAGTTCGTAGCCGGCCAGCGGCAGGGAATCGTCCACGTTGATGTAGTACGCCTCGCTCTCGGGCAGGCCTCCCCAGCCGGTGGCGGCGCCGATCAGGTGACGAATCGGATCCACCTCGTCGCGCGGACCAAAAGCCCCGTCGAATCCGGCAAATCCGCGCCCCAGTTCCAGCAGCGCATCGCGGGTCCGGGTCAGGGATTCGGGCTCATAGTCGGGCAGCTCAAACGCCCGCGCGGCCCCGGCACTCGCCGCGAATCCGTCCTGCACCCGGTTGGCCTCGGCCACATCCGCGGGGTCATCGGGGTCCACCAGCACCCGGACGGCCACCAGCGCATAATCGCTGCCCACCTCGGCGCGGGTAATCTCATGGGTTCCCGCCTCGTGAAATACCCGGGGCGTGTACTGGTCCTGGCTGATCAGCGCGGCCGACAGGTAGCGCCCGCCCGCATCGGGCAGGGTCAGGGTGGCACCCTCGCTCACATCCAGGATGATCGAGCTGTAGAGGGTGTCGCGGTTCTGGCGAATGACCCGCTGGTCATCCAGCGCGGACGGGGCACGGTGGTGCACCCAGTGCCCCACCCCCGGCGTCCCCGCCAGCAGCGCGGCGAACATCCGGTTGGATTCGGCACGAACAAAATTATCGACGGTCACCCGGGTCGCGGTCATGGTCTTCTCTCTCGGTCTCGATTACTGATGTGGGTATCAAACACTGACGTGGGTCTCATGCATGGTGGATGAAAAAGGTGGTGAGGGATGGACGCGGGGTGCCCGCCCGCCTAGGTTGGTCCCGAATCGCGATCCGGTCGGAGATCGCGGCACGGTCGAAAGGACAACACAACATGGGCGATGCCCTGGGCGATGGACTCCCCCTCATGATCGGTGTGGCACTCAGCCCGGTCCCGATCATCGCGGCCATCCTGATGCTGCTCTCCCCGCGAGCCCGGGCGACCGCCCCGGCGTTCCTGCTGGGGTGGATTCTGGGGCTGGCGATCATCCTGACCGCGGCCACCGCGCTGTCCTCGGTGCTGCCGCAGGCAGACCAGGAGGGTCCGCGTCCGATCATCGGCGTGATCAAGATTGTGCTGGCGCTCGCGCTGTTCCTGCTCGCGACCCGACGCTGGAAGTCGCGTCCGGCCCCCGGGGAGAGTGCGCCCCTGCCCCGCTGGATGGACTCGATCAATGGTCTCGGGGTGCTGCGGGCGGTGCTCCTGGGTGCGATCCTGGCGGTGAATCCCAAAAACCTGGTGCTTGTGCTCTCGGCAGGGCTCGCCATCGGAACCGCCGGAGCGCTGAGCACGGGCGAGGTGGTCACCGCGGCGGTGGTGCTCACGGTGATCGGGTCGCTGACCATCCTGCTCCCCGTAGTGGGGTACCTGTTTGCCGCGAACCGGCTGGCCGGAACGCTGGAGCAGCTGCGCATCTGGCTCACCCAGAACAACGCGGCGATCATGGCCACGCTGCTGCTGGTGTTCGCGTTCGTGTTGCTGGGCAAGGGCATCGCCAGTTTCTCCTAGGCCGACCGGATCCCCTTTACCCTCGCCCATGGATGGTCCCGGCGGCTAGCGTCGGCCGCCGGAATCATCCACGATTGGTGAGGCCCGAGCCGGTGAAGTCCGAGCCGGTGAGCCCGCGCAGCCGCACGGCCTCCCGCCGGGTGGTCACCCCGAGCTTGCGATAGATCGCCCGCTGGTGGGTGCGCACGGTGTTGACCGAGACGTGCAGCTCGCGGGCGATCTCCTCGGCCGTCAGCGTGGTGCGCAGATACCCCAGGATCTCGCGCTCGCGGGTCGAGAGCGTAGCCCCGGGCGCGGTTGTTCCCCGCGGATGTGTGTCCAGGCTCGCCAGGAACCCCTCGTGGGCGCTCCCCCAGCGGCTGTGCGCCTCAAGCAGCCCCGCCAGCTCGGGATCCTCGGCCGCGAATGGGCGGCGAATATCCTGGGTGACGGCCGCATCGAGCGCGCGTTCCAGCCGGTCATGGGCATCCCCGTGTTCCCCGCGGTCGGCGAGGATCAGCGCCGAGGTGACCAGGGCGCTCACCCGCAGATAGGAAACCCGATTGCCCGGGCCGATCAGGGCCAGCGCCCCGAGGGCGCGGTCGGGGTCGCCGGCCCGGCGATACACCTCGGCGGCGAGGGCCTGGCACATCGGCACGTCCGCGCGCCCGTCCAGGGTAGCCAGTCGAGCGAGGGCGCCGTCCCGGTCCCCGGTGGCGAAAGCCAGCACGGCTTCCCCCAGGTCGCGATACAGCGGCCAGGGCACCCCGTAGGATTCCCGCGGGGCCACCGCGGTGAGGGTGCGTCTCGCCCGGGTCCAGGCGGCCGGGTCCGCGGTCTCGGCGGCGAGGACCGCGAGCAGCACCCGGGCGACCCCGGCGAATGAGGTCGCCGAGGTGTCCCGGGCGATCACCGCCTCAAACGCCCGCAGGGTTTCCTCCCGGTCCCCGCGCCAGAAGTGCGTGAACCCGGTTGCGAAGCGGTCGATACCGCCGTCCACGTGTGGATGCCCGGGCTGCTCCTGCTCGCGGGCATCGGCCTCGATCTCCGCGGCAATCTCGTCGGCGGCGCGGAACCGTCCGCCATAGACGCACGCGAAGCGCAGGTTGATCAGCGCCCAGCGAGTGAGCTCGGCAAATCCCGACGCCCGAGCTTCCCCCGCCGCGGCCCGGAGCAACCGCATGGTTTCGGCGGGATTGCGACGCAGCCGGGTTTCGGCCAGTCCCAGGATAAACAGCACGTACGCGTAGGGGGTGTGCAGGCGGGTTCCGGATTCGATCAGCTCGCGCATCCGGTCGGCGGCCGCGGCGAGTTCTCCCCGCTCATCGGTCAGGATCAGGGACGAGAGGATCCGGGTCTCCTCCCCCTCGACGGCGCCGGCCTCCCACCGCGAGCGGGCCCGCGCGGCAAGGCTCGCGGCACCGGGAGGATCACCCAGGGCATCGAGGGCACACGCGCGCATCAGCAGAATCTCGGGAACATCCGGCCAGACATCGGGCAGGGTGACGCAGCGTTCACGCAGCGCCTCGGCCCCCGATTCCAGGACCAACCGCAGCCAACTCCCGCGCAGGATTTCCACCGCGGTCTCGGGCTGCCCGGCGCGCAGGGCGTGCCCACTCGCCTCGATCGGATAGCCGGCCGCCAGCGCCCGCGCGGCGAGGGAGTCGATGGAGATCGCGAGCGCCGGATGGTCTCGGCGCAGCGCGATTCGGCAGTGCCGGGCAAACACATCGTGCCACCGATACACGCTGTTTTCCCCGTCCACAAAACGGGTGAGAAACAGTCCCGACCGCTCGCACTCGGCCAGCAGTGCGGCGCTATCGGATCGTCCGGAGAGCGCCTCGGCGAGCGACACACTCACCCGGTCGCAGGTGGTGACCCGCAGGATGAACTCGGTCAGCTCCGCCCGCAGCGATCCCAGGATCAGCCCGGTGACCAGGTCGGTCAGCACGGGTTCGGCCTCACCCAGGCCGGGTCCCTCCCCGGTGGACTGCCGGCCGATCAGCTCCAGGTGGACCGCGATGGGCCAGCCCTGGGTGCGCGCCTGGATCCGAGCGGCCTCATCGTCGGTGATCCGGATGCCCGCATGCTCGGCTCCCCGGGCGATCTCCCCCGCCCGCATGGCCAGGTCATCCGCCCCGAGCGTACGCGAACGCCCGTATGCGCGGGTCCGGCTGAGTACGCGTTCGAGGCCCCCGTGGCCGACCAGCACCAGGGTGAGCCCCACCTCGGCCCCGTGCCGGGCCAGGTGCTCAAGGATTTCCACGCTCGCCGGGTCGGTGATCAGGTGCGCATCATCGATCACCAGGATCGGGCCGGAGGCCTGGGCAGGAGCAGTGCCCGGCGCGCCACCGCGGGTCCGCTCGGCGATCACGGTCAGCAGCAGGTTGGCGGCCCCCAGCGGATCGGCATCACGGCCCAGCAGGGCACTCACAGCCGCCCGCTCGTGCGCGGCGATGGCACCCCGATCACCGTGGGTCAGCGCCGAGAGGATCCCACCCACCAGCCCGCGCGGGCTCACCTGGCCGCGGGTCAGCGTGAGCCAGGCGGTCGCCTCGGGGCGGGTCAGCGCCCAGGCCGCGAGCGCTCCGGTCTTCCCGTATCCGGGTGGGGCAAGCACCAGCACCAGGGGTGCCTCCGCCACGGCCGCATCGATCAGGCGCGACACCCGAGCCCGCGCCGGGGCGTCCCCGCGCGGCTCGGGCGGCGTCGTCAGAAACCACGGCGATTCACGCCATACCCCGTCAAAATTTCCCTCCACGCTGGCAGCATACTGGCTGGAATGTATCCGCGGGGGAAATCCCGTGCGCACTCCGTCACACACGGTTCGGAGTCGGTCTCGGGCCACACAAAACGGGCCGGTGATCACAGGATCACCGGCCCGTTTGGGGACGCGAGAATTAGCCGCGGTAGTTGGGGGCCTCGGCCACCATCTGGATGTCGTGCGGGTGGCTCTCCTTGAGGCCGGCCGCGGTGATCCGGACGAACTTACCGTTCTGCTTGAGGTCGGCGATGGTGCGCGCACCCACGTAGAACATCGACTGACGCAGGCCACCGATCAGCTGGTAGGCCACGGCAGAGAGCGGTCCGCGGAAGGGAACCTGGCCCTCGATACCCTCGGCGATGAGCTGGTCATCGGTGGGTACGTCGGACTGGAAGTAGCGGTCCTTCGAGTACGAGGTCTTCTTGCCGCGGGTCTGCAGCGCACCCAGCGAACCCATGCCGCGGTACTTCTTGAACTGCTTGCCGTTGACCAGCACCAGGTCACCGGGGCTCTCGGTGCAGCCCGCGAGCAGCGAACCGAGCATCACGCTGTCGGCACCGGCAACCAGGGCCTTGGCGATGTCACCCGAGTACTGCAGACCACCGTCGGCGATGACCGGAACGCCGGCCTCGCGCGCGGCCAGGGAGGCCTCGTAGACGGCGGTGACCTGTGGCACACCCACGCCGGCCACCACGCGGGTGGTGCAGATCGAGCCCGGGCCCACGCCCACCTTGATCGCGTCGGCACCGGCGTCGATCAGCGCCTGCGCGCCCGAACGGGTCGCGACGTTGCCGCCGATGATGTCGATGTGGGCGAAGCTCGGGTCGGCCTTGAGCTTGCGGATGATGTCCAGCACGCCGGCGCTGTCGCCGTTGGCGGTGTCCACCACGAGCACGTCCACACCCGCGTCACGCAGGGCGGAGGCGCGCTTCCAGGCGTCACCGAAGAAGCCGATGGCCGCACCCACGCGCAGACGACCCTCGTCGTCCTTGGTCGCGTCGGGATAGCGCTCGGTCTTGTCGAAGTCCTTGATGGTCATCAGACCGCGCAGCTTGCCGGCCTCATCCACCAGGGGCAGCTTCTCGACCTTGTGCTGGGCGAAGATCGCCAGCGCGTCTTCCTTGGAGATGCCAACCGGGGCGGTGATCAGCGGCTGCGGGGTCATGACCTCGGACACCTTGGTGGTGGCCATCTTGTCGTTGTCCACAAAGCGCATGTCGCGGTTGGAGATGATGCCCACGAGGGTGCCATCGGACTCCACCACCGGCAGACCCGATACGCGGAACTCGCCGCAGATCGCGTCCACATCGGCCACGGTGGCCTCGGGACGGGTGGTGACGGGGTTGGTGATCATGCCCGACTCGGAGCGCTTCACCTTGTCCACGTGCGCGGCCTGCTCCTCGATGGAGAGGTTGCGGTGCAGGATGCCGATACCACCGTGGCGGGCCATTGCGATCGCCATGCGGGACTCGGTCACGGTGTCCATTGCGGAGGACAGCAGCGGCGAGTTCATGGTGATGCGCTTGGTGAGCCGGGTGGTCGTGCGTGCCTCACTGGGGATCACGTCGGTGTGCCCGGGAAGGAGCATCACGTCGTCATAGGTCAATCCCAAGAATCCGAACGGATCCGGCTGTTCCATATTTCCTCTTTTGCTGTCTCTGGGCCCGGGTGGGGGTCGCGGATGTCCACTCGAATCCCGGTAGGGACCCGATAGTCCATGTTAAGCGATATTGCGGGAGATTTATTTCCCCTGGTTCTCAGGCTTCTCTGTGGGGGCAACGATCGGGATCGCGCCGGTCTGGGCCTGGGCCAGCGCGGCATCCGCGAGCCGGTTGGCCCGGCCGTGGCGAACCAGGTCTACCGACAGGATAACGAGTGAAAGCCACACGATCCCAAATCCGATCCAGCGCTCGGGCGGCAGCTGCTCGCCAAGCACCAGCCAGCCGATCAGGAACATCAGCGTCGGGCCAAGATACTGGGCGAATCCCAGGGTGGTCAGCGAGATGCGGCGAGCGCCCGAGGCGAACAGCAGCAGCGGGGCCGCGGTGGTGATGCCGGTCGCGATCATGAGGATGGTCAGCAGCGGCGAGGAGTGCAGCAGGTCCAGGCTGCCGGTGTGGGCCCAGACGATGCCGATGATGATCGCGGCCACCGGGAGCAGCAGGATCGTCTCGACAAACAGTCCGGTGAGCGCGCTGACCCGGGCCCCGATGCCCTTCTTCAGGACGCCGTAGATGCCGAAGGTCACCGCGAGGATCAGCGCGATCCAGGGCACCCGGCCCAGGCCGATCGAGATGATCACAAACGCGACCACGGTCATGCCCAGCGCAAACCACTGGGTGGGACGCAGCTTCTCACGGTAGATGATCACGCCCAACAGGATGGTGACCACCGGGTTCACGAAGTATCCCAGTGCGGCCTCGACCACATAGCCACTCGTGGTCGCGATCACATAGGTTTGCCAGTTGACATAGATGACCAGGCCCGCGGCGGCGATCACGCCGACCATGCGTGGACGGTGCAGGACCTCGCGCACCTCGGACCAGGTGCGGGTGATCGTGATCAGCAGGGCGCAGAGAATCGCGGTGAACACGATCCGCCAGGCGACGATCTCGAAGGGGTTAACGGAGCTGAGCAGGACGAAGTACAGCGGCAGGATACCCCAGATCAGGTAGGACAGGAGCGCATAGGAGAGGCCGCGGCGTGACTCGGACGGGGTAGGGGAAGTCAAGGGTGTGCTTTCTTTGTGGGAACACCCGAGGATAACGCGAATTGTGCGGCGACGATTCCTGCGTTCCCGAATGCGACACCCTCGAGTGCACGCTCCGTCGAGGCGCACCCGAGGGATCGGAGCCCGTGGAAGCCTGGGGGAAAACGGCGATCAAGGAGATTTTCATGAGCGAGAGCAATTTCACCCCTCAGCCCGGACCCGACCAGCCCGCGGGTTCGTACCCGCAGGGCACCGGTGCCCCGGTGCCCCCGGCCTACCCCGCCGAGCCTCCGGCCTATCCGACCGGGACCCCGGCCTATCCCGGCGAGGCCCCGGGCTATGCGGGCTATGCCCAGCCCGGCTACCCGGCGGCCCCGCAGAAGACCAGCATCCTGGCGATCCTCGCGCTGATCTTCGGGATCGTGTTTGCCCCGGCGGGGATCGTCCTGGGCCATATCGCGCTGAGGCAGCTGAAGACCTCGGGGGAGGGCGGGGCGAGCCTGGCCAAGGCCGGACTGATCATCGGCTACATCTTCTTTGCCCTGTGGATCCTGCTCAACATCGTGGGCGTGCTCCTGGGGATCGCCGGAGCCGCCAGCGACCTCAGCTACTAGTCGCACCGACGAGACGCCCGCTTGACCGAGCGGGCGTTTTGTTTACTCGAATGTCCCCCACTGGCCCCGAAATACGCGGGTGTGTCAGAATTAGGGAACACACATCGAGGGGATCACACCATGAGCGACAACAACAATAACTTCCCGGCGCAGCCCGAGCAGCCCGCCAACCCGGCGCAGCCCGAGCAGCCCCAGGGCCAGCCCGCGTACCCGGCGCAGCCCGAGCAGCCCCAGGGCCAGCCCGCGTACCCGGCGCAGCCGGAACAGCCCTACGGTCAGCCCTCCTACCCGGGCCAGCCCGAGCAGGCTGGGTACCCGACTCCGCAGGGTTACCCCGCCCCCGAGGCCTATGGTGCCCAGCAGGGCTACCCGCAGCAGGGTTACGCCCAGCCCGGTTACCCGGCGACCCCGCCGCGCACCAACCTGCTGGCAATCCTCTCGCTGGTCTTCGCGTTTGTGTTCGCCCCGGCCGGTATCGTGCTGGGTCACATCGCAAAGAAGCAGCTCAAGACCTCGGGTGAGGGTGGTAACGGGCTCGCCACCGCGGGCCTGGTGATCGGTTATATCGTCACCGCGCTGTACATTATCGGAACGATTCTGTTCGTCGCGCTGTCGGCGGTCCTGTTTGCGAACCTTCCGTCCGACTACAGCACCTACTAGCCCCTCGCACAACACAGCGCCCATCCGGAATCCGGATGGGCGCTGTGTTGTCTCCTGCGTGGTTAGCGAACCACCACGGCGAGGACGTCGCGAGCCGAGAGCACGAGCAGGTCTTCCCCGCCGTACTTCACCTCGGTTCCGCCGTACTTGGAGTAGATGACCTTGTCGCCGACGGCGACGTCGAGCGGGATGCGGTTGCCGTTGTCGTCGATGCGACCCGGACCGACCGCAACAACCTCGCCCTCCTGGGGCTTTTCGGTTGCGGACTCGGGGATGACCAGGCCCGAAGCAGTGGTACGCTCCGCCTCGACCTGCTTGATGACGATGCGATCCTCGAGCGGCTTGATGGAGACCGACACGGTTGACCTCTTTCTAGACTAAGCGTGGTTAGCACCCTCACGTCGAGAGTGCTAATCACAGTCTAGGGATCCGTTGGCACTCTTGCAACGCGAGTGCCAACGCGGCGACACATTCGGCGGCATGGCCCCGACACGCGACTCACGATATTGGTAGGTTTGGGCGGTGGACAGAAACGAGCTACTCGAACTGCTGACCCCCGAGGGGCTGCGTCTCCTCGACGATCTGGCGCAGGAACCCGCGGGCGCCGACCCGGTGACGCGGGTCAGCCGTCTGCGAGCCCAGGGCCATGCCCCGGCGCTGGTGTCGGCCGCGCTGACCCAGGATCGGCTGCGCCGCAAGGCGGTGGGAAAGTTCGGTGAGTTTGCCGAGCGCATGCTCTTCACCCAGGCGGGCCTCGAACAGGCCACCCGACTGCGCGTGGCCGCGCTGCACGCCGGACGCTTTCGGGCGCTGGCCCCCGACCACCTGATCGATCTGGGCTGCGGGATCGGCGGCGACGCGTTGGCCGCCGCGGCCATCGGGCTGCGAGTAACTGCGGTGGATCGCGACGAGGTCACCGCGACCCTGGCCAGCTACAACCTGGCCCCGTTTGAGAACGCCGACGTCCTCAACGCCTCCGCCGAGGATGTGGACCTGGACCCGTACGACGCGATCTATCTCGATCCCGCCCGGCGCACCTCGGGCCACAGCAACACCACCCGGTTGACCCGCGCCTCCGACTACTCCCCGAGCCTCGACTTCGCCTTCGGCCTGGCCGAGACGCGGGCCGTGGGTATCAAGCTCGGCCCGGGGTTTGACCGCGAGGACATCCCCGAGGGCTGGGAGGCCCAGTGGATCACCGTGGATGGACAGGTTGTGGAACTCGGGCTCTGGTCCCCGAGGCTCGCGCGTCCGGGTATCACCCGTGCCGCCCTGGTGCTGAACGATGCCGGTAGCCACGAGATGACCGCCGCCGCGGACAGCGCGGATGTCGAGGTGCGCGAGCTCGGTGAGTATCTGTATGAGCCCGACGGCTCGGTGATCCGAGCCCGGCTGATCGGCGACCTGGCACGGGAGCTGGGCGCGGGCATGCTGAGCCCGGGCATCGCCTACCTGACCGGAGATTCGGCGGTCGAGACCCCGTTTGCCGCCCGCTTCCGAATCCTGGAACGCTTCACCCTGGATGAGAAGAAACTCAAGCGGGAACTCAAGGCGCGCGGGATCGGCACGCTGGAGGTCAAGAAGCGCGGGGTGGATATCGACCCGGCGACCTTCCGCAAAAAGATGTCACTCTCGGGGAAAAATACGGCCACGCTGTTCCTCACCCGGATCGACGGGCAGCACGCGGCGCTGCTGGCCGAACGCGCCTAGGCACACGCGGGGATAACCTCCGGTGGAGGTTACGGTCTACGCTGCTAGCCGAGGACCAGCTCGATGATGCGCAGCAGACTGTAGCCCGCCCACAGCGCCGTGGCGATCAACCCGGCCACGGCCAGGGTGCGACCGCGGCGAGCGCGCGCGTGACCGGCGGGGTCCGCGCGCAGGGCACCGGGCGCAAGGGCCAGGGCAATGATTGAGGCGGCGAATCCCCACCCAAACACGATGCCCCCGATCAGGCCGATCAAGCCCAGGACAAAGGTGGCGGTGGCCCGCGCGGTCGACGGGGCACCGGGTGCGAAACCGGAGTATCCCGCGGCGGCGTCGTTCCAGCCGGGCTGAGCACCCGCACCGGGGGCGGCGGAGAGCCCCGCAGCCGCATCGCCCCAGCCGGGCGTGGGTCGGGCTCCGGCAGCCGCATCGCCCCAGCCGGGCGTGGGCTGGCCGGGAGTGGACTGGCCGGGGTTCGGGAATCCTGGGGTGGTCATGGGCTCCTCCGAACCGGTGCTCTCGCGTTCCACGGGCGCGGGGTCCCCCGCGTCCTGGGTAGACTATCCGAATTCGGCCGCGAATCGGGAGGGCCGCCGCAACGGCAGCGTGAATGTTCCCACCACTTCGGGGTCGATATCCGACAAAACCCTGGTTTCTCACGGCGGTCGGACGTAGCATGTCGCCATGCGCTCCACGACGCAATTCCCCTGGGAACCGGTCACCGACCGGCTCCGCGCGGCGGGTTGTGTGTTTGCCGCCGAGGAGGCCGCGCTGCTGGCCGAGGCCTGGGAGGTCCGGGGCGCGGCGCAAACCGAGGCACTAATCAGGCGCCGGATCGCCGGGGAACCCCTCGAACAGGTGCTCGGCTGGGCGGCCTTTCTCGGGCTGCGGGTGCGCCTGGGTTCGGGGGTTTTTGTTCCGCGCCGCCGCACCGAGTATCTGGCGCTGCGCGCCATTGCCCGCTCCTTCGAGACCCCGGGTGCGCAGATCCTGGACCTCTGCACCGGCTCCGGTGCCATCGCCCTGGCCGTGCGCGAACACGTGCCCGATGCCCGCCTGATCGCCACCGACAGCGACGCCCTCGCCCTCGAATGGGCCCGCCAGAACCTCGGCACAGACATTCCGCTGTATCTCGGCGACCTCTACGCCGCGCTTCCCCCGAGCCTGCTGGGCACCTTCGACGTGATCGTGGCCAACGCCCCCTATGTGCCCACCGACAGCATCGCCGGGATGCCCGCCGAGGCGCGCGACTATGAACCCACCACGGCCCTGGATGGTGGACACGACGGACTGAGCATCCACCGGCGGATCCTCGCCGATGCCGCCCGCTGGCTACGGCCGGGCGGGAGTCTGCTGATCGAGATTTCGGCCGCGCAGCTCGGTACCCTACGCGAGGCCTTTGCCGCCGCCGGGCTTCGCCCGCACGCGAGCCATGATCCGGCCCGCGAGGCAACGGTCCTCGAAGGCACCCTCCCCGCGACCCACAACCAGTCCCGCGAACCGTGATCCCACTCGTCGCGCGACCGCTCCCGAAGGCACCCTCCCCGCGCACCACAACCGGGCCCGCGAGTGACCCCGGTTCCTAGCTGCCGGTGGTGAGCTCGGCCACCTGGATCTCGGTGACCGGCAGGGTCGAGTCGGCGGCGACCCCGAGGCTCGAGGGCTCCTTGCCGGCCATGATCAGCTGGGCGGCGAGCGCGGCGATCATCGCCCCGTTATCGGTGCACAGCGAGAACGGCGGAATCCGCAGGGCCACCCCGGCGGCCGCGGCGCGCTCGGCGGCGACCTCCCGCAGACGCGCGTTAGCGACCACACCGCCACCGAGCAGCAGGCGCGGAACGCCGAGATCCTTGCAGGCGTTGATGGCCTTGGTCACCAGCACATCCACCACGGCCTCGCGGAAGCTCGCGGCCACATCGGCGATCGGCACCTCTTCCCCGGCGTCCTCGGCCCGCTCGACCCAGCGCGCCACCGCGGTCTTGAGCCCCGAGAAGGAGAAGTCATAGCGGTGTGCGGCCATGTCCTTGGGCAGGCTCAGCCCGCGCGGGAAACGGATCGCCGCGGGGTTACCGCCCTCGGCCGCACGGTCGATCTGCGGGCCGCCGGGGTAGGGCAGGCCGAGGATCCGGGCGACCTTGTCGAAGGCTTCGCCGGCCGCGTCATCGATGGTTTCGCCGAGCAGTTCCACGTCTCCGACCAGGTCGCGCACGAGCAGCAGCGAGGTGTGCCCGCCGGAGACCAGCAGCGCGATGGTGGGGTAGTCGAAGGGTTCCCCGCGGGTGTCCAGGATGTCGGCACCCACGTGCCCGACCAGGTGGTTCACGGCGTAGAAGGGCTTGCCGGTGGACAGCGCGAGCGCCTTGGCCGCGCCCACCCCCACCATCAGCGCGCCGGAGAGGCCGGGGCCGCTGGTCACGGCAATCGCGTCGAGCTCCTCGAAGGTCACACCCGCCTCGGTCATCGCCGCCTCGATCGAGGGCCCCATCGCCTCCAGGTGCGCCCGGGCGGCTACCTCGGGGACCACGCCGCCGTAGCGCGCGTGCTCATCCATCGAGGAGGCGATCGTGTTGCTCAGCAGGGTGGTGCCGCGCACGATGCCGATGCCGGTCTCGTCACAGGAGCTTTCGATCCCGAGGACAAGCGGGTTTTCGCGGTTCATGGTGTTCCTTCGTAGCGGGGAAATCTAGGCGTTCCGGCCGATGCCGGTTTCGGGCTGCGGGATGCTTAGACGCATTACGATCGCGGTGACGTTATCGGGCTGGTAGTAGCCCGGCCGCTCGGCGATCTCCTCGAATCTGAGGTCGCGGTAGAGGGTGCGCGGGGCCGGTTTGTCCTCGCGAACCTCGAGGAAAATCTCGCGGATGCGCTGGGCGCGGGCGATCTCGATCAGCGCGGTCATCAGCCCGCGGCCGATCCCCAGGCACCGGGCCCGAGCGGACACGGCGATGGTCTGGATGTCGGCGTCCAGCCCACCGGCCGGGGCGAACAGACCCGCGTAGCCGATGATCTCCCGCGGTCCCCCGGTGAAGGATGCCACCAGGTAGTGCGTGTGTGGGGAGGCGAGGTCGGCGGCCATGGCCTGGCTGGACCAGGCGTCGCTGGAAAACTCGGCGGTCTCGATCGCCATGATCGCGTCCAGGTCCTCGGCGGTGGCCGTGCGCAGGCTCCACACCGGGTCGATCTGCGGGCCGGGCACCTGCGGGTTCTCGCTCACTAGCTCACCCGCTTGCGCGGACCCTGCGCGGCGATGTCCGGCGGGCGCAGGTACAGCGCCTCATCGGCCGCGTGTTCGCGCCCGGTGGTCTGTACCCGGAGCGCCAGGACACCCAGGGCCCCGGCGGGGATCCCGGCCGCGTCCACCCGGTGCGGGGCCGCGGTGCCGTCCGCCAGCCGCGCGGTTTCGGCGGCGTCGAGATCGTCGGGACGATCGAGGGAGGGCCCGGCCACCCGAACCGGAATGCCATCGGTGTCCAGCCCGGTATAGCGCGACCAGTAGAGTTCGCGACGACGCGCATCGGTGGTGACCAGCAGCTCGCCGGTCCCGCCATTTTCGTACCATTCCAGTGCCAGGGCGTCGTGGCTCACCAGCGGAATCACCGGGATGTGCGCACCCTGCCCGAAGGCGCGTGCGGCGGCGATCCCGATCCGCAGCCCGGTGAAGGGCCCGGGACCCATACCCGCGGCCACGGCGGTGACCTGAGCCGGGGCGGTGCCGGTCTCGCTCAGCACCTCCTGAATGAAGGTGCCCACCACCTCGACGTGCCGCCGGGTGTCTTCCAGAACGCGGGACGCCCGGATTTTCCCGGTGCCGTCCACGAGGGCGACGCCGGTTCCGGTGGAGGTATCAATGGCCAAAAACATATGTCCAGGATACCGCCGACCGCGCGAGATGCTCGCCCGCTAAGCCGCGACCCTGACAGTGCGCGGCTCGGACCTGACGTCCGCGCTAGACGCCGGCCCGCTCGATCCTGACCGTACGCGGCTCGGACTCGACGTCCATGTCGTCGGCCGTTCCGGCGATGGGGCGTTCGATCGTGATCTCCCACCACTCATCGGCGAGCACCCCGGCCACCTCGTGGCCCCACTCGATGATGACCACCGAGTGATCCAGGTCGAGATCCAGGTCGTCCACCTCGAGGGCGTTGCTCAGCCGGTAGGCGTCCACGTGCACCAGCGGCACTCCGCCGACCAGGCTCGGGTGGGTGCGCGCCAGCACAAAGGTGGGGCTGGTTACCGGACCGCGCACCCCCAGGCCCTCGCCGATCCCACGGGTCAGCGTGGTTTTGCCCGCGCCCAGCGGTCCGGTCAGCACGATCAGATCGCCGGCTCCCAGCTCCCTGCCCAGCGCGATCCCGAACGCGTGCATGTCCGCGGGGGTGGGCATCGGGAAGGTGCCGGGGGTCAGCACTGTCTGGTCGGTCATCGAGGTTCGTCTCCACTCGGGTGAGCCGGCTGCGGCGCTCGGGTGATGCGTCCACCCAGTCGGGTCACGATTTCGTAGTTGATGGTATCGGCGGCCCGCGCCCAGTCATCGGCACCGGGTTCGCCCGCGCCGGGATCCCCGATCACCACCACCCGGTCTCCCACGGCCGCGGTATCGCTGCCGAGGTTGACCACGAACTGGTCCATCGCGATTTGACCCACCAGCGGATAGCGGGTGCCGTTGATGCTCACGTCGGCGCGGCCCGAGGCGTGCCGGGGAATCCCGTCGGCGTATCCCAGCGGAATCAGGGCCAGGGTGGTTTCGGTGTCGGCTCGATAGCGGTAGCCATAGGAGACGCCGGTGCCCGCGGGAACCGTACGCACCGCGGCAACCTCGGTTTCCAGCCGGAGGGCGGGCCGGAGGTCCCAGTCGGCGGGGGTATCGTCCTCAAACGGGCTGAGGCCGAGAATGCCGATGCCGATCCGCACCAGGGTGCCACGGGTCTCGGGGAGCTTGAGCGCCCCGGCGGTGGCGGCCAGGTGTCGCCACCGCGGGTCGAGGCCCGCGGCCGCGGCCAGGTGTTCGGCCTCGGCGAAGCGCGCGAGCTGCGCGCGGTCCTCCTCGGGGGAGGTATTGGCCAGGTGGCTCATCAGCCCGGTGATTCGCAGCGCACCCGCCTGTTCGGCGGCGTGGGCATCGGCGAACAGCGCCTCCCACTGGGCGGGCGCGGTGCCGTTCCGGGACAGCCCGGTGTCCACCTTGAGGTGTACCTCGCCGGGGTGTCCCAGGGCCTCGGCGGCCTCGCGCATGCGGGCGAGCTGCGCGGGGCCCGAAGCCACCAGCGCAATATCGGCGGTGAAGGCCGCCGCAAAGTCGGTATCGGATCCGTGCAGCCAGCACAGGATCGGCCCCTCAAAGCCCGCGGACCGCAGCGCCAGCGCCTCGCCGAGATCGGCGGTCCCGATCCCCCGGGCACCCCCGCGCATCGCGGCCCGCGCGCACAGCAGCGCGCCGTGCCCGTAGGCGTTGGCCTTGACCACCGCGAGCACGTCGGCCGGGGCGACCCGGGCGACGATGGATGCCACGTTGTGTTCGATCCGGGCGGCATCCACCAGAATTTCGCGACGTGGACTCATCGGGGTCCCCCTCCCTCGGCCACCACAAACGCGATGGCCGCATCCCCATCATGCGAGATCGAGAGGTGGACGCTCTCGATGCCCCGCTCCGCCAGCCGGCGGTTGGTGCTCCCGCTGGTGGTCAGGATCGGCGCGCCCGAGGAATCCCCGAGCACCTCGATCTCCTGCCAAAACACGTCCTCGCTGCCGCCGAGCGCCTTGATCAGCGCCTCCTTGGCGGCGAACCGCCCGGCGAGCGAGCGCCCGGTCAGCTCCCGCTCGGCGGGGGTGAACAGGCGCTCGCGCAGCGCGGGGGTACGTTCCAGCGTCCGCAGAAATCGGGGCAGGTCCACGAGGTCCACCCCGATTCCCACAATCATGCTCTATTCCACCGTGACGGACTTGGCCAGGTTACGCGGCTGGTCCACGTCGAGTCCCTTGGCGTTGGCCAGCTCCATCGCGAAGATCTGCATCGGCACCACGGCCAGCAGCGGCTCGAACAGCGGAGCTGCCAGCGGGATGTGGATCACGGTGTCGGCGAAGGGCAGCACCGCGGCGTCGCCGGCCTCGGCGATCGCGATCACCCGGGCACCGCGGGCGCGGATCTCCTGAATGTTCGACACCACCTTGGAGTGCAGGGTCGAGGAGCCGCGCGGGCTCGGAACCACCACAAACACGGGCTGGCCCGGCTCAATCAGTGCGATCGGACCGTGCTTGAGCTCACCGGCGGCAAAGCCCTCGGCGTGAATGTAGGCCAGCTCCTTGAGCTTGAGCGCACCCTCGAGCGCGATCGGGAAGCCCACGTGACGGCCCAGGAACAGGATCGCGCGCGAGTCGCTCATCCAGTGTGCGAGCTGGGTGATGCTCTCGGTCTGCTGCAGCACGGTGACGATCTTCTCGGGGATCGCGCGCAGCTCGGCGGTGAATCCGGCGATCTCGGCGGTGGACACGGTACCGCGCACGCGCGCCACGTGCAGGGCCAGCAGGTAGATCGCGGTGATCTGCGCCACAAATGCCTTGGTCGAGGCCACGGCGACCTCGGGTCCGGCGTGGGTGTACACCACGGCGTCGGACTCACGCGGAATCGTCGCACCCTGGGTGTTGCAGATGGAGAGGGTCTTGGCGCCGTTTTCGCGGGCGTACTTGACGGCCATCAGGGTGTCCATGGTCTCACCGGACTGGCTGATCGAGACCACCAGGGTGTGCTCATCGATCACCGGGTCGCGGTAGCGGAACTCGTGGCTGAGCTCGACCTCGGCGGGGATGCGCGCCCACTTCTCCAGCGCGTACTTGCCCACCAGGCCGGCATAGGAGGCGGTACCGGCGGCGACCACAACGATGCGGTTGATGCCGGTGAACAGCTCATCCAGGCCGTCCAGCTCGGGGATGACCACGGTCTCGTCGGCGGCGATGCGCCCGCGCAGGGTGTTGGCCACGGCATCGGGCTGCTCGGTGATCTCCTTGGCCATGAAGCTCGGCCAGCCACCCTTATCCGACGCGGAGGCATCCCACTCGACCTCGAAGGGCTCAACCTCGACAACGTTGCCGTCGAAATCGGTAACCTCCACGGCATCCGGGGTGATCGCCACGATCTGGTCCTGACCGATGGCCAGGGCGCTGCGGGTGTACTCGATGAAGGCGGCTACGTCCGAACCGAGGAAGTTTTCCCCGTCGCCCAGGCCGATCACCAACGGGGAGTTCCGGCGAGCGCCCACCACCAGGTTCGGCTGGTCGCGGTGCACGGCGAGCAGGGTGAAGGCACCCTCGAAGCGGTTGACCACGGCGCGGAAGGCCGCCAGCAGGTCGCCGGTTTCGCGGTATTCGCGGCCCAGCAGCACGGCGGCGACCTCGGTGTCCGTCTCGCTCTCGAAGGTGTAACCGGCCTCGACCAGCTCGGCCTTCAGGACCGCAAAGTTTTCGATGATGCCGTTGTGGATCAGGGCCAGCTTGCCCTCGTCACCCAGGTGCGGGTGCGCATTCACATCGGTCGGGCCCCCGTGGGTTGCCCACCGGGTGTGCCCAATACCCACATGGCTCTCGGGCAGCGGGGACGCTTCCAGATCTCCCGCGAGAACGGCGAGCTTACCCGCACGCTTGCGGGTGTACAGTTCCCCCTCGGCGTCGATCACGGCCACTCCCGCGGAGTCATAGCCGCGGTATTCGAGTCGGCTCAGACCGGACATCAGCACGTCTACGCTCGCGCCGCTACCTACATATCCAACGATTCCACACATATAGAGAACAATACCGGGAATAGAATGACTTTCTATGTCCGAGCTCCGCGTCGAATCATCCGCTGACACCACCCGCACCCCGTTTGTCGAAATTTCACGGGACGAGTGGGCGCGTCTGGCCCCCTCCATGCCGATCCCGCTGACCAGCGCCGAGATCGTGCAGCTGCGCGGCCTGGGTGACCGTCTGGACATCGACGAAGTCGCCGAGGTCTACCTGCCGCTGAGTCGTCTGCTCAGCCTCTACGTGGCCAACGCCAAGCGTCTGCACGCCGAAACCACCGGTTTCCTGGGAACGGCGGGGGCCTCCACCCCGTTTGTGATCGGCATCGCCGGGTCGGTGGCCGTGGGCAAGTCCACGGTTGCGCGGCTGCTGCGGGAGCTGCTCTCGCGCTGGGAGGACACCCCCCGGGTCGAGCTGATCACCACCGACGGGTTCCTCTATCCCAACGCCGAACTGGAGCGCCGCGGCATCATGGCGCGCAAGGGATTCCCCGAGTCCTACGACCGGCGGGCCCTGCTGCGCTTCATCGCCGAGGTCAAGAGTGGTGCCCCCGAGGTGCGGGCACCCTTCTACTCACACCAGAGCTATGACATCGTGCCCGACGCCTCGGTGGTTGTACGACAGCCCGACGTGCTGATTGTCGAGGGCCTCAATGTGTTGCAGCCGCCGCGCGGTGGTGGCCTCGCGGTGAGTGACCTGTTTGACTTCAGCATCTACGTGGATGCTCGCTCAAGCGATATCGCGCGCTGGTATGAGGAGCGCTTCATGGCGCTGCAGCGCGGGGCCTTCACCAACCCCAACTCGTATTTCAACGTGTATGCGGACCTCACCGAGGAGCAGGCTCGTGATCGCGCCCACTACTTCTGGAACGAGGTGAACCGCCCCAACCTGGAACAGAACATTCGTCCCACCCGGGCCCGCGCCAAGCTGGTCCTGAAGAAGGACGGCGATCACTCGGTGAGCTCGGTTCTGCTGCGCAAGGTGTAGCGCCAAACGCGCGGCCGCCCCACCCCGGGAACGGGATGGGACGGCCGGCGTGAGTGGTTACTCGACTAGTCGAGCGGCGGGGTGGCCCGTCGACGGACGAGGAACACGATGCCCCCACCCGCGGCGAGCAACAGTGCGGCCAGGCCGAGGGCGATGCCCAGGACCAGGTCCGTACCGGTGGTACTCAGCCGCGCGGTGGATGGCGGGGTCTGCGCGTCCGGTCCGGGCGGGGTGATGCCGGTGGACGGATCGGTCGGCGGCGTGGTCGGCGGGGTGGTCGGAGGCACGCTGGGCGGAACCGAGGGGGTCGGGGTCGGCGTGGTTGTGGGCGGCGTGGTCGGCGGAACCGAGGGCGTCGGGGTCGGAGTCGGGGTGGCCGTGGGTTCGGGCCGCGGAACAACCTCGAGGTCGGTGCGTACGCTGGCCATCGGGAAGAGCGAGAGCTCATCGATGCCAAAGTCGTTTCCGTGCCCGCCGTCCTTGAAGTTGCGCACGCCAATGGTGAGCGAGGTGGAGTCTCCGGTGTTTACGGTTGAGGTCAGCCGCGTCCACTTGGCATCGTCGGTGGTGGGCCCACTCTGCCGGGGCATGTTCCGCGACGATCCGATAAACGTGTCATTCACCACAAATCCCACCTGAACCGGTGCAACGACGTTCCCAGGACGCGGGTCATCGCTGAGGTTGGCCACAAATCCGCTCATCGTGTACTCGGTGTGCGGGGTGAGCCCGGTGATGGTGGTGGTGAGCACGTCGTGCGGTTTGCCCAGCGATTCGGAGCCGTTGATGATCAGGAACTTGCCCGACCGCGCGGATTCCTCATCGGTGACGGCCCGGGTGTTGGGCATCAGCCAGGACTTGTTCCAGTTGCGGGTGATCTCCTGGGTGCTCGGGGTCACCATCGCATTGGTGGTGCTGCGCAGGTCGGCCCAGTAGTTGTTATACGCCCGGGTTTGGTTCCATTCCGGGGTGGGCGTGATGTCGGGACCGTTGATCATGCCGGTGGGCCAGATCGAATACTCGCCATCGAAGGGTGAGTACTGCACCACGGAGGGCCGACGTGTCAGCGTGTGCGGATCGTGGAAGGTGTACGGAGTCGTGGCCGAATCCAGCCGGGGCTTCGCCTGCCCCAGATAGTCAAAGGTTCCGTTATCGAAGTCGGTGACCAGGTTGTGGGCCTGTGAGATGCGTGCGAGCTGGACGTTGGGGAGGGTTCCGGAGAAATCCGCGGGCGGGACCAAGCGTAATCCGGTGACGTCGCGGTTGACCTCAAAAATCTGCGGGCTCGGCGACACCGGTTCCAGGGTGTCTCCGGCGAGGGTACGCAGTGTCCATCCGGCCGGTAGTCCGCTGATCTTGTAGGTGTCGAAGGGGGTCTTGCTGAGGTTTCCGTCCACGATCCCCAGTTCAAATCCATCGGGATCGCCCTGGTTCACCCGTTCGGGAGAAACGGTCAGGACGAGTCCGTCATCCCCGGTGCGGGTCGCGGCCTGGGCCGGCTGGGCGGGGATCAGGGCGGCGCCTGCTCCCGTGAGCAGTACGCCCAGCAGACCGAGAGCCAGCGCCCTCCGCCCGCGGAATCGGGGCCGGGCCCGGTGCCTAGTGTTGTGGTGTGCGTCGGGTTGCGCAAGTGTCATTTCGAGTGTTGTCCCCTCGTTCGATGTGTCTCGCACACCCGGTGGGCGGCGCGAGAAGGTACATCTTGGGGAGCAGGGACATCTCATAACATGACGCGAGAATAACGGGCGTACAGGAAACTCACGGGGAACGCGCGCGACAAACCCCGGGGATGCATCGGCATCCCCGGGGTCCGTGGTGTGCTGCGACTCGAAGGCCGCGCGCCGACTAGCGCACGAGAACCGTGGCGGTCGCGGTCTTGCCCGCGTGGGTGACCGTGATGGTCGCCTCACCCGGGCCCTGGGCCACAAATACCGGGGTTCCCTGAGCACCGGTGCGGATCTCGCCCGGTCCACTCAGCGTCGGGATGATGCCCGACAGCGCACCACCGGCACCGGCCGCGTCGTACCCGAACACCGTCAGCGGAATCTCGCGTCCGGTGCTCACCACCGAGGTTTCCGGCAGCAGGTACAGTGCGCTCGGCGTGATCGCCTGAGCCGAACGGGTTCCGAATACCTCGAAGTTGTGGATCGAGTATCCGTAGGGCAGCAGGCGCTCAATCCCCTGCAGGCGCAGGTAGCGTCCGGTTCCGGTGAGGGTCAGCTCATCCGGGGCGGCGGTGGACTTGGCCACCGTGATGAGCGGCTCGAACGGGCCGTTCTCGTTCTGGGCAATCTCCAGTCGGTAGCGGGCGGCCGCGGCGGCCTCCCAGGTGATCTTCACTCCGGAGAGGTCGTAGCTCTCACCCAGGTCCAGGGTGATGCTCTGATCATCCAGCCCGTGGGTGCTCTCCCAGCGGGTGGCCGGGTTCCCATCCACCACGTGGGCGGCCACGTGTTCGGCCCCCTGCGAGGTTGCGCTCACACTCACGCCGCGAGCGATGTCGATGCTCGGATCGCTCACCGCGACCACCGCCGAACCCGCGAGTGTCGTGCCGCCACTCTGGGCGCTGGCCCGCACCAGACCGGAACCGGTCGCGGTTGCGGTCAGCACGCCGGCGGCGGTGATGGATCCGGGAACCGTGGTGGTCCAGGTCACCGCATCGGCCAGGGCAAACGCGTCACCGTACTGGTCCAGTCCGTCGGCGCTGAAGGTGACCGGGCTGTTCGGCGCGATCCGCACCGGGCCCGGGGTCACCCGCAGCGAGGTCAGCACCGGAGCTTCGCCCACCCGCACATCGCGGGTAGCCTTGACCGAACCCGAAGTCGCCGTGATGGTCGCCTTCTCGGTTGCGGTGGTCGCATGGAAGACCCCGTCGGAACCGATGTTTCCACCGCGGTTCGCACTCCATTCCAGATTCGGAATATCTACGGTTGCCCCGTACTGGTCATACCCGACCGCGCTCAGTGCGAGCGTGGAACCGGGGGTGATCGTGGTGGCATCCGGGGTGGCAACCAGTTCGATCCGCTTGAGCTTGGCATCCAGACGGTGGGTGACCTGGCTGTGGGCGGGCACGTCGATCCAGCCGATGCGGGTGTTCCCGTTGTAGGCGGGGTAGCGCTGCTGGGTGTTGGTGGGGTTGGTGACCACGTAGCTGTACACCCCGGTGTCCGGGTTCTTGTACACCTGGGCGAGGTCTGCCCCGACGCGGTGATCGCGGGACTCGATGCCGAGGTTCCGGTTGGCCATCGCGTTGTAGTAGACCATGCCGGCCATCGAGACGGCCGAAACCATCGGGTCGTTGGTGCGGCGCAGTTCGGCGAAGATGTCCGCGTAGATCTCGGGGTGCGACTGTGCCATCTGACCCAGCACCACCTGACCGAGAGCGTCACCCATGCCCGAAATCACGGCGGTGGCGGCGGCGGTGTCACGACCCGGGGTGTAGCCGGCGACCTTGATCCGGTAGAGCGAATCGATCGCGTCCTGGTTTGCCTGGAAATCGGTCGAGAAGTACGCCAGCAGCGGGCTGACCGGGTTCCAGGTGGCCGGGTCCGCATCCACCATCGCGCCGGTGTACTGGTGCGGGATGAGCTTTGCCGGCAGGGTTGCCGGGGTCCAGTGCTCGTCCGGGAACACCACGGTGCCATTGGCGTCCACCGAGATCAGCAGCGAGTTCGTCGCCGGATCGAACAGCGGGTTCGCCGCAACCTTCCGGGTCGTGTAGCCGGGGTTGTGCTTTTCGCTATCCCGGACGATGTTCTTGAGCACGTTGACCGCGGATTCACGGTCCTCGGTGATCTGAATATCGCCGTAGGTCCCGATCCCCCACCACTGCTTGGCGAAGGTCTGGATCCCGGCCTTATTGCCGGCCCTGGTGCCCTCGCCGCCGATGTTATCGGGGCGCAGCGCAAACATGTCATCCAGCAGCTTGGTGGCCGCGGTCCGGTCCCAGCCGAGGTAGTTCAGCCACGGCGCGGTGGGCAGCCACTGAATACCGTAGATCCAGGCGGGGTCGCCCGAGAAGTACGTAGCAAAGGCCTGGCCGCTGTCAAACACGATGCCCGAGGTGGAGTGCTTGTACTGCTCGGGGAACACGCCCCCGGTGTTCAGCCAGTACTCGCGGATCGCCGCACGCTCGGTGACGTAACCCATTGCGCCGGTGTCGCGCATTTCCTGGTTTCCCAGGGCCACGCCGAGCAGGTAGAGGCCCGCCCAGGACTGGATCGCCTCGGAGCTGGACTCCTGGTTGTTTCCACCCGGGGAGGAGAATCCGCCCGCATAGGAGAATCCGCTCCAGGTGTCGAAGGTGCGCAGGTACGGGTAGTCCTGGCTGCTGCGGTCCCAGTTGCCATACTGCTGGGCCACCAGGGTCGCGACATCGCCATAGCCGGCGGCCCACTCGGGATCCTCCATCGCGAGCATCGCCGCGGCGGCGGTGAAGTAGCCGTAGTGGAAGTGGTTGTCGGTGAACTGCGAGGATCCGTAGGACTCGCTAAAGCCCACCAGCGCCTTCCAGGTGTCATAGCGGGCGAAGAAGCGGCTCTCCTCCCCCTCGGTGTAGGTAAACCAGTCGCTCAGTGCGGTGCGCAGGGTCGAGCGCAGCGCCTCATAGGACTCGGTTTCGCCGAGCTGCTTGGCCACCAGCATGTACTCACCCAGCTGGATGACGTCCTTGCCGCCCCAGTAGGTGTCGTTGCCATAGGTGGTCTTGGCGGCGTAGTCGCGCAGGAACTTGGCCATCACCGCGTGCTCGTAGTCGGTGCCCGCGGGTGCTCCGGGCTTCGACTCGGGTGCCCCGGTGATCGGAGTCATGCCCTCAAAGGTATATGCCATCTTCCAGCCATCGCGGCCGATGCTGGTGCGCATTTCGCCGCGCGGCGTCTTATAGGTGGTTCCGGTCAGCGTGGGCTCGAAGCGCTTGGCCTCGCGGTACTGGTGCGGAAGCCATCCCTGGATGGTCGAGGTTTCGGTCCCCTGCAGCGGCTCGGTGGTCAGCGCCCAGTCCTGGCGCACCTCGCCCGAGTCGGTGTGGTTCTGATACGACATGGTGGTGCCGGTCACCCGGGCGAACGCGTAGCGGTGCAGGGTGTTCAGGTCGAAGCCCGAATCCGGCAGCGCGCTGAGCACCAGGTAGCCGGTCCCCACGCTGGCGATCAGGCGGTTGCCCGAGCGCTCGAAGGTGGTGTCCTCGGGGGCGTGCACGCCGATCTTCGAGTCACCCTGGCGGATGATCAGGCGGTCGGTGGTGACCGGGAAGGTCAGCGCATCCCCATTGGCCTTGGTGAAGGTCGCATTCTCCCCGACGGTGAGTTCGGGGGTCACCTGGTTAAAGCGGAACCAGGTGTAGGGCACGCCACGCGCCGCGCTCACGGCGATGTTCGACGGACCCGCGGCGGGGTCGAGCCGCCAGTCCACGTTCCAGTCGCCCCAGCCGGTGGCCACGGCGTTGGCCGCGCGGAACGCGGTGCCAAAGCGGTCATCCAGCCCATCGGGCTTATTGGTGAGCATCACGTGGTCCACGAGTAGGTGTGCCCAGCCCGCGGTGAGCTCATCGACGATCTCGATGTGGGCGTTCTGGCCCACCCACGGGGTGAGGTCCAGGGTCTTCCAGGTGAGGGTTTCGCTGTCCTCCCCGGTGGCGGTGGCGACGCTCTGTCCGTTCACCACGACGCGCAGCTCGGTGAGTCCCGGGTGGTTTCCGCCGCCGATCTTGGCAACCAGGGCGTTACGGTCGATGGTGAAGTCTGGGGAGCGCAGGCTCCCGGTGGCACCGTCACCCTGCTCGGCGGTGAAGCTGTTCAGGAAGCCCTTGCCGAGCCAGCCGCTGACCGGGCTCTGCCCCGGCGAGGTGCCGGTGGAGACCCTGTCGAACGCGGTTCCGGTTGCGGTCCAGCCCGCGGGCAGACCGTCCTCAAAGTCCGCGAGTACGCGGTCGCTGGCGTCGGGCTGCGGGGCAACCTGACCGCCCACGCGGACGCCGTCGGCGAGCACCATTGCGGTTCCGTCGGCGTTCCACTTGCGCGGATCGCGCACGAGGGTTCCCTCGGCGCTGTTGGAGAGGACCAGCGGGTCGGCCCAGAGGTCGCCCGAGTAGGTCGAGACCACCAGGTCGCTCCACCAGCTGTTGGTGGGTACCGGGGTTCCGGTGAGCGACTGATCGATCCAGATCTTCTGGTTCAGGGTGTTTTGCACGTCCTGACCGAGCGACGCCGGCGGTGCGGCGGCGATCGATCCCGAGCCGACGGGAATGCCGTCGGCCCGCGGTGCGGGAGCCGCCGCGGCGATCCGCGGGAGTGCGCCGGCAGCACTGCCGGGCTTTCCCTCGGGGGCCGCGATGGCGGGGGATGCGATGATCCCCCCGGTAAATATCACTAGTGGGATGACACCCAGGCTCAACCGGCGAACCGGCGGTCGGGAGAGTTTCACAAAGGACTCCTCAAAGTCGGTGGCGAGGGGGATCGCGCAGCCAGCTTAGCGACCCATTTGGGGCACGTAAAGTCCCTCGGATCAGGCACAATGTAAGCAAAACAGCCGTCCTCAAATGTCCCCCAAACCGTGGACCCGGGAACAAAAAGGGGCGCTCCCGGGGGGAGAGAATTTCTCCCCCCTGGGAGCGCCCGAGTGTGCCGGATTTTTGCCTAGCTTGCCGGCCCGCTTCCGAAGATCTTCAGATCGTAGAGCGAGATCCCGTAGCCGGTTCCACGCTTGATCGAGAGGATCTTGACGTAGCGACCCGAGGCACCGGTGAGGGAAATCTTTTGTCCCCCTTCGGCGCCGTCGGTCGGGTGGGCGACCGTGGTCCAGGGACCGTCCGGGGTCGTGGCCGTCTGGATCTCGAACTCCTGGGCGAAGGCACGCTCCCAGACCAGTTCGGCCCGATCCAGGGTGTGCACGGCCCCCAGATCCACCACGATCCACTGTCCCTCGGACCAGCCGCTGGACCAGCGCGACCCGGGATCATCATCCACCGCATGCTTGGCATCCCAGGGGCCGTCCTCGGTGCTCGACACGGTGACCGGGTGGTTCCGCGAGAGCTCGGTCACCGGGCCGGTGGGGGCATCCTGACCGGCGACCGTGATGGTCGCGGTGGAGGTCAGCCCGCCCCGGGTCAGCGTGATGGTCGCGGTACCGGCATCCCCGGCCACATACACCGGGTTCCCCTTCTTATCCCGTTCGATCGAGCCCGGTCCGCTCAGGGTCGGCAGCGTATCGGTCACCTGCCCGCCGGCGCCGGTCGCATCGTAGGCGAAGGCGCTCAGCGGCACCCGCGCCCCGGAGGCGATGGTTGCGGTTTCCGGCAGCAGGTACTGCGCGGTGGGGGTGATCGCATCCACCGACCGGGTTCCAAACACCTGGAACTCATAGATCGAGTATCCGTAGTCGCCCAGGCGCTTGAGTCCGTGCATGCGGACGTAGCGGGCGGTGGTGTTCAGGGTCAGCGAATCGGGATCGGCGTTGTTCTTGGCCACGGTGAGAACCGGGGTGAACGGTCCCTTCTCGCTGGTGGCCGTCTCGATCTGGTAGCTCGCGGCGGCCGCGGCCTCCCAGACGATGTGGGCACCGGAGAGGTCATAGTTGGCGCCGAGGTCCAGGGTGATCGACTGGTCGTCGCTCCCGTGGACGCTGTCCCAGCGGGTTCCGGGATCGCCGTCCACCGCGTACTTGGCCAGGTTGGGTCCGTCCTCCGAGGTCGCGCTCACGGTGGCGCCGAGCGCCACGTTCACGCTCGGGTCGCTCACGGCGACCACGGTGGATCCGCGCACCTCCCCGGCCGCGGTGGTCACGCTCGCGCGCACCAGTCCCGATCCCGGGGCCGTGGCGGTGAGCACGCCGTCGGCGGTGATCGCGCCGGTCGCGGTGGTACTCCAGGTCACCGCACCGGGCAGGACAAACGGATCACCGTACTGGTCCACGCCGGCGGCGGCGAAGGTCACCGGGGAGTTGGGAGCTATCCGCACGGGGCCGGGGGTGATTGCCACCGAGGTGAGCACCGGCGCATCCCCCACCCGCACGCTGCGGGTCGCGGTAATGTCGCCGGAGGTGGCGGTGATGGTGGCCTTATCGGTCTTGGAATCGGCGTAGAAGACGCCGTCCGCACCGATCTTGCCACCGCGGTCCACGCTCCATTCCAGATTCGGAATATCCACGGTGGCACCGTACTGGTCGGTTCCGGTCGCGGTCAGCGCCAGGGCCGAACCGGGCGTGATCGTGGTGGCATCCGGGGTCGCACTCAGCGTGATCTTCGCCAGGTGCGAGTCCAGGTGGTGGGTGACCTGGGTGTGGGCGGGCACATCGATCCAACCGATGCGCTCGGCCCCCTGATACACCGGGTAGCGCTGCTGCTGGTCGGTGATGTTGTTCACAACATAGCTGTACTCGCCGGCGTCGTTCTTATACACCTGGGCGAGGTCGGCACCCACCCGACGGTCCCGGGTTTCCACCCCGAGCCCGCGGTTGGCCATCGCGTTGTAGTAAACCATGCCGGCCATCGACACGGCCGAGATCATCGGGTCCTTCATCCGGGTCAGTTCGCCAAAGATGTCGGCGTAGATGTCCGGGTGCGACTGGGCCATCTCGCCCAGCACCACCTGACCGAGGGCGTCGCCCATGCCCGAGATCACGCGCGCCGCGGCGGCGGTGTCCCGGCCCGGGGTGTACCCGTCGATCTTGATCCCGTACAGCGAGTTGATCACGTCGAGGTTGGGGGTGTAGTTCACCGAGAAATAGGGCAGCAGCGGGCTGGCCGGCGACCAGTTTGCCGGGTCACCATCCACCATCGCGCCGTCATACTTGGTGGGGATGAGCGAGGCGGGCAGGGTGTCCGGGGTCCAGTACTGGTCCGGGAAGACAACACTGCCGTCCTTGGCGATCGAGATGATCAGCGAATCGGTGTCCGCGTTGTACAGCGGGTTCTCGGGGACCTTCCGGGTTGTATAGCCCGGGTTATTCTTCTCGCTATCGCGGACGATGTTCTTGAGCACCTCGATCGCCGACTTGCGGTCCTCGGTGATCTTGATATCCCCGTAGGTCCCGATTCCCCACCACTCCTTGGCGAAGGTTTGGATGCCCGCCTTATTGCCGGCGCGCACCCCCTCACCGCCCAGGTTGTCGGGGCGCAGGGCAAACATGTCATCAAGCTGCTTGGTCGCGGCCTTGCGGTCCCAACCCAGGTAGTTCATCCACGGCGCGGTGGGCATCCACTGGATACCGTAGATCCAGGCGGGATCCCCGGAGAAGTAGGTGGCAAACGCCTGGCCGCTGTCGAAGAGGATGCCGGTGGTCGAGTGATTGTAGGAGGCCGGCAGCGCGCCGCCCACGTTGAGCCAGTACTCGCGCACCGAGGCGCGCTCGGTCACATAGCCCATCGCCCCGGCGTCACGCATCTGCGTGTTACCCAGGGCCACGCCCAGCAGGTAGAGGCCCGCCCAGGACTGGATCGCCTCGGAGCTGGACTCCTGGTTGTTGCCGCCCGGGGAGGAGAATCCGCCGGCGTAGGAGTGGCCGCTCCAGGTGTCGAAGGTACGCAGGTACGGGTAGTCCTTGGACGTGCGGTCCCAGTTGCCGTACTGCTGGGCCACCAGGGTTGCAACCCCGCCGTAGCCCTTGGCCCACTCGGGATCCTCGATCGCCAGCATCGCCGCCGCGGCGGTGAAGTAGCCGTAGTGGAAGTGGTTGTCGGTGAACTGCGAGGATCCGTAGGACTCGCTGAATCCGATCAGGGCCTTCCAGCTGTCATAGCGAGCGAAGAAGTGGCTGGATTCGCCCTTGGTATAGGTGAACCAGTCGGTCATCGCCGTGCGCAGCGTGGACTTGAGCTTGTTATACGAGTCGGTTTCGCCCAGCTGCTTGGCGGCGAGCATGTACTCACCCAGCTGGATCAGGTCCTTACCACCCCAGTAGGTGTCATTACCGTAGGTGGTTTTGGCGGCATAGTCGCTGAGGAACTTAGCCATGACGTCGTGGGAGTAGTCGGTGCCCTTGGGAGCATCCGGCAGGGATTCGGGGGTGCCGGCGACCGGAGTCATCCCGTCGAAGGCATAGGCCATGGTCCAGTTATCGTGACCGATGCTGGTGCGCATCTCCCCGCGCGGGGTGGCGTAGGTGGTGCCGGTCAGCTTGGGGTCGAACCGGTCGGCCTCGCGATACTGGTGCGGGAGCCAGCCCTGAATGGTATCGGTCCCCGTGCCCTCGAGCGGCTCGATGGTGAGCGCCCAGTTCTGCTCGATCATGCCGGTCTGGGTGTTGTTGACATAGGTCATCTTGGATCCGGTGACCCGGGCGAAGGCGTACTTCTGCAGGGTATTGAGGTCAAACCCGTTATCGGGCACCGCGCTGATCACCAGGTGGTCCACGCCCTCACTCGCCAGAATCTGGTCGCCCACCCGGTCGAAGGTGGTCTTCGCCGGGGCGTGCACACCGAACTTGGCACCGTTCTGGATGATCTCGAAGCGGTCGGTGGTGACCGGGAAGCTCAGGTCGTTTCCGTCGGCATCCACAAACTTGGCATCCTTGGCCACGCTCAGCTGCGGGGTCACGTGGTCAAACTGGAACCAGGTGTAGGGCACGCCGCGGGCGGCGCTCACGTTGATGTGAGCGGGGCCCTGGGCGTTTTCCAGCCGCCAGTTCACGTTCCAGTCGCCCCAGCCGGTGGCCACCGCATCGTCGGCCTTGAACGCCGATCCGAACCGGTCATCGAGCCCATCGGTCTTATTGGTGAGCATGATCTGGTCCACCATGATGTGCGCCCAGCCGGCGGTCAGCTCATCCACGATTTCCAGGTGGGCGGTCTGGCCCGCCCAGGGGGTCAGATCCAGGGACTTCCAGGCGAGGTTCTCGCTGTTGTCGCCGGTGACCGAAGCCACGGTCTGGTCATCCACCACCACGCGCAGCTCGGTCTTGCCGGGGTGGTTGCCGCCGCCGATCTTGGCGACCAGGGCGTTGCGGTCGATCGTGAAGTCACCCGAACGCACCTCCCCGGTTGCCCCGTCGCCGTCGGCATCGGTGAAGCTATTCAGGAAGCCCTTGCCCAGCCAGCCGGACACGGCGCTCTGTCCCTTGCCGGTGCCCGTGGATGTGCCGGCGAAGGCCGAACCGGTGGCGGTCCATCCCTGCGGCAGTCCGTTCTCGAAGTCCGCCAGCACGGTGTCACTGGGGTCGGGCTGCGGGGCGACCCGTCCGCCCACGCGCACGCCCTCGCCGAGCTGCATCGTGGTGCCGTCCTTATTCCAGCTGCGCGGGGAGCTCACCAGCGCACCATCGGCGCTGTTGGAGACCACCAGCGGGTTGGCCCAGAGATCCCCCGAGTACTTCGAGATCACCAGGTCGGTCCACCAGGCGTTGGTGGGGATCGGGGTGCCGTCCAGCGACTTATCGATCCAGAGCTTTTGGTGCAGGGTGTCCTGCACCCCCTGACCCACCTCGGGCGGGGGCGTGGCGGCCACCGAGCCGCTGCCCACCCGAATACCATCGGCCGGCGGGGCGGGGGTGTCGGCCTGAATCCGTGCGAGCGGCGCCGGCGGCGCGGGACTCGGCGCGGGGGCGGCAAGCGCGGGGCTGGCGATCAGCACACCGGCCAGCGTGAGCGTCGGCACCAGGCCGAGGCCCAGTGCGCGCACCGCTGAGGGAGAGAGTTTCACTGAGGCTCCTCTAGGGTCATGGCGAAGAGGCTTCGCACCGATAGAGTAGCGCACCAATGTGTCCGAAAAATTACTTCTGACCAGGCGATATTTCAATTACAGCCGTCCTGAAATGTCCCCCTTTGTGTGGACATAGCCCCCACATAGAAACACAAAACCCCCGTTTCCATGCGGAAACGGGGGTCTGCGTGGGAGACGACTAAGCGATGGCCAACCGTTCACGAACAATATCCGCGAGGCGGTGCGCCAGCGTGTCGGCGGTGTGCTGATCGGCAGCCTCCACCATCACGCGCACGAGCGGCTCGGTCCCACTGGGACGCAGCAGCACCCGGCCGGTGTCACCCAGCTCGGCCTCGGCCGCGATGACGGCCTCGGCGAGGACATCATCGCTACCCAGGCGGTCCCGGTCTACGCCGGAGACGTTGACCAGAATCTGCGGATACACGGTCATGACCGAGGCCAGCTCGGCGATGCTCTTGCCGGTGCGCGCCATCTCGCCCAGCAGTTGCAGGCCGGTCAGGATGCCGTCACCGGTGGTCGCATGCTCGCTCATGATGACGTGGCCGGACTGCTCGCCACCGAGGGCATAGCCGCCCTCGTTCATCGCCTCGAGCACGTAGCGGTCGCCCACCTTGGTCTCCAGAACGGTGATGCCGTGCTCGGCCATCGCGATCTTCAGGCCCAGGTTGCTCATGACCGTGGCCACCAGGGTGTCCTTGGTCAGCAGCCCGCGCTCCTTGAGCGCCACGGCGAGAATCGCCATGATCTGGTCGCCGTCGATGATGTTGCCGGCGGCGTCCACGGCGAGGCACCGGTCGGCGTCACCATCGTGGGCGATGCCCACGTCGGCGCCGTGTTCCAGTACCGCGCGCTGCAGCACGTCGAGGTGGGTCGAGCCCACGCCGTCGTTGATGTTCACGCCGTCGGGGTCGTTACCGATGATGGTCACGGTGGCCCCCGCATCGCGGAAGGTCTCCGGAGACACACCGGCGGCCGCACCGTGGGCGCAGTCCAGGACCACGTGGATCCCGTCCAGGCGGTTCGGCAGCGACTGCAGCAGGTGCATCACATACCGGTCCTCGGCGTCGGCGAAGCGACTAATCCGACCAACGTTTCCACCGGTGGGCAGCAGGTGCTCCGAGGCGAGTGCCGCCTCGATCCGCTCCTCGACCTCGTCGGGCAGCTTGGTGCCACCGCGCGCGAAAATCTTGATCCCGTTATCCGGGGCGGGGTTGTGGGAGGCGGAGATCATCACGCCGAAGTCGGCGTCGATGTTTCCGATCAGGAAGGCGGCGGCGGGGGTGGGAATCACTCCCGCATCCAGCACATCCACGCCACTGGAGGCGAGTCCCGCCGCCACCGCGGCACCGAGGAACTCCCCGGACACACGCGGGTCACGCGCAAGGACTGCCACCGGACGTTTTCCGGCGGCTTGACGGACCTCAGCACTACGGCCCCGCCCAAGCACCGATGCGGTAGCTTGAGCGAGGCCGAGGGCCAGGTCTGCCGTCAACAGGCCGTTCGCGAGGCCGCGAACGCCGTCTGTTCCAAACAGGCCAGCCATAAGGGGATTCGGGCGCTTAGCGCTTCGAGAACTGCGAAGCCTTACGTGCCTTCTTGAGTCCAGCCTTCTTGCGCTCCTTGATGCGAGCATCGCGGGTCAGGAAGCCGGCCTTCTTCAGGGTGGCGCGGTTGTTCTCTTCGTCAACCTGGTTCAGCGAACGGGCGATGCCCAGACGCAGTGCACCGGCCTGACCCGAGGGGCCACCACCCGAGATACGGGCGATCACGTCGTAGGAGCCGTTCAGCTCCAGGACGGTGAAGGGGTCGTTGATCAGCTGCTGGTGCAGCTTGTTGGGGAAGTAGTCAGCCAGTTCGCGACCGTTGACGGTGATAACACCGGTACCCGGGACGATGCGCACGCGGGCGATGGCCTGCTTGCGACGACCCACGGCTGCGCCGGGAACGGAGACAACGCGCGCCGGCTTAACAGCCTCGGCGGCGGGGGTTTCGGTCGAGTAGCTCTCCGGAGCCTGCTCGGTGGTTTCTGCGATGTTCGCCACGTTTATGTCCTTTAAGTCTGACTCGGCGCTTACTGCGCGACCTGGGTGAGGGTGTACGGCTTGGGCTGCTGTGCGGCGTGGGGGTGCTCGGCACCCTCGTAGACCTTCAGCTTGCGCAGCTGGGCACGGCCCAGGCTGGTCTTGGGGAGCATGCCACGGATGGCCTTCTCCACGGCGCGAACCGGGTTCTTCTCGAGCAGCTCGGCGTAGCCGACCGACTTGAGTCCACCCGGGAAGCCCGAGTGACGGTAGGCGCGCTTCTGAGCGGCCTTCTGGCCGGTCAGGGCTACCTTGTCGGCGTTGATGATGATGACAAAGTCACCCATGTCCAGGTGGGGGGTGAAGGTTGCCTTGTTCTTGCCGCGCAGGATGCTTGCTGCGTGGCTGGCCAGGCGGCCCAGAACGATGTCGTTGGCGTCAATGATGACCCAGTCACGCTGGATTTCACTGGCCTTCGGGGAGTAAGTGCGCGTCACGATAGTGCTGCTTTCTCGTCGTAAGTTGGATGTTCGTGAATCCCACTCCGTGCGGTGTTCCCGAGCGGGAACACACAAGGTGGAGGGCTCAACTTCGGGCGCGCGTCCCATGACGGGAACACACACCAATAGTCGAGCTTACGCGAGAGTATGGGCCGGGTCAAACCGAGCGCACATGCCGAACGCTAGTATCCGGGCTCTCCGGGCATCGGGGTGGTCGATTCGCGGCGTTGCCGGGTGAGCTCGGCCCGGGCCGCGAGCAGCGAATCCTCGGGGTACTCGACGTTGGTGAGGCTCAGGCCGTGCGCGGGGGCGGTGGCGAAGCCGTTGCTGTGCCCACGCTTGGTCGCCTGCAACAGTCCGGCGATCGCGTCGGCGGGCAGCGACTCCACACTCATCGCGATACACACCCCCACCAGTGAGCGCACCATCGAGTGACAGAACGCATCGGCGGAGAGCTCGGCGATCAGCACGCCGTCGGTATCCCGACGCCAGCGGAAATCGGTGAGGTTGCGGATCGTGGTGGCCCCGACCCGGGGACGGCAGAATCCGGCAAAGTCGTGCAGACCCACCAGGCTCGCGGCCGTCCGATCCAGGACCTCGAGGCTCAGCGGGCGCGGGTACCAGAGGGTGGTGCGCCGCGAGAGCGGGTCCTTCCAGGCCTGAGCATCGGCGATCCGGTAGCGATAGCTGCGCGAGAGGGCCGAGAATCGGGCGTTGAATCCGGCGTCGACCACGCGTGCCGAGTGCAGCCAGACATCGGAATGCAGGCCCAGAACCCCGTTAATCCGGCGCAGCAGGGCGTGCGCCACATCGGGTTCGGGGTTGCCATCGGAGGTACGCGCGCGGCGCATCCGCTCGACTCGCTCCGGGGTGAGATCCAGGTGGGCCACCTGTGCCTCGGCGTGCACGCCGGCATCGGTGCGGCCGGCCACCGTCAGACGAATCGGGTCCCCCTGATAGCCGAAGGTCTGGTGGGCCGCCGATTCGAGGACCTCCTGCACCGTGCGCAGGCCGGGCTGCTTGGCCCAGCCGGCAAAGTCGGTGCCGTCATAGCCCAGGTCCAGCCGGATGCGGGTGGACTCGGCGGGCACGGAGGTGGAGTCTTGAGATGTCACCCTGCGAGTTTACCGGCCAAATGCGCGACCGATTCGGCCCTGTCGGAGGGACCTGTCTACTCTGGAAGGAGATATGAGCAGCGCACCCACCCTCAGCCCCACCCCCACCGCCACGGCGGCCGGACGTTTTCACCTGCCCGGACTCGACGGCCTGCGGGCCATCGCCGTGATCCTGGTGATCGTGTATCACGCGGCCCCGGCCCTGGCCCCCGGCGGGTTTATCGGGGTGGACATGTTCTTCGTGATCAGTGGTTTCCTGATCACCAGTCTGCTGCTGCGCGAGCATGCCGGCACCGGACGGATTCGGCTGGGTCGCTTCTGGCTGCGGCGTGCGCGCCGGCTCCTGCCCGCGCTGGTCCTGGTGGTGGGAACCGCCACCGCGCTCGCTCCCCTGATCCACGGTGATCTGCTGGTGGGTTTGCGCACGCAGGTCCTCGGCGCGGCCACGTTTTCCTATAACTGGGTCGCCCTGGCCACCGGAAACGGCTACTTCGACACCACGACCCCCGAGCTGCTGCGGAATCTCTGGTCGCTCTCGGTCGAGGAACAGTTCTATCTGATCTGGCCAATTCTGCTGCTGGCGCTGCTGCTGATTCGTCGGCCCTGGCTGCGCGTGGGCCTGCTGGCCGCGGGCACTCTCGCCGGGATGGGCTGGATGTGGGCCCTGACCGCGATGGGCGCAAACGTCACCCGGATCTACTACGGCACCGACAGCCACAGCTTCGGCCTGCTGATCGGGGCCACCCTCGCGGCGGCCCTGGTGGCCCAGTCTCGTGCACCCCTGGACGCTCTTCGGCGGATGGAGCGTTCGAGTTGGCAGCGTGACCTGGTGGGCATGATCGCCCTGTCCGCGATCGCCATTGCCGTCTGGGGACTGCGGGAGAGCGGTCACGCGACCTTCCGCTGGGGCCTGCCGATGGTGTCGGTTCTCGCCGTGCTGCTGGTGTGGTCGGCCATCTCCGGCGGCATCTGGTCCCGGGTGCTGGATATGGCGCCCCTGCGCTATATCGGTGCCCGCTCCTACGGACTCTACCTCTGGCACTGGCCGCTGCTGGTCCTACTGATCGCCGCCTTCCCAGGACAGGCCACCACCGGTGCGCCCTCACCGCTGCTCGCGCTGGTTGCCATCGCGCTCACGGTGGTCCTCGCGATTCTCTCCTACCGCTTTGTCGAGAACCCGATTCGTAAGCTGGGCTTCCTTCCCTACCTGCGCGCGCTGCACGCCCGCATCTGGCGATTCCCCAAGCCGCGGATCGTGATGGCCTCGCTGGTCACTATCGCCGCCCTGGCCGCCGGTGTGGGGGTGTCCGGTCTGGTGTTTGCCCCGACCCAGGGCAGCGCCCAGCAGCTGATCGAGGAGGGGGCGCAGAGCCTCAAGTCCGGCTATCCGGGCCCGATCGCCCCGAAGCCCACGCTCACCCCCGAGGGGCTGGCCGACGGCTCCGAGATGAGCGCGATCGGCGACTCGGTGATGCTCGCGGCGGCACCCTCCCTGCAGGAGGCGTTCCCGGGCATCGCCGTGGATGCGGCGGTCTCGCGCAACATGAATGCGGGCCTGGATCTGATTCAGGAGCAGGCCTCGGCCGGTCTCCTCCGCCCGGTTGTGGTGGTGGGACTCGGCACCAACGCCACGATCAGTGGTCCCCAGCTGGATCGACTCGCCGGAATCGTGGGGCCCAGCCGTCACCTGGTCCTGGTGAACGCCTATGCTCCGCGACCGTGGATCGCCGGGGTCAATCAGACCCTCGCCGACTACGTGGCCGGGCACCCCCGGGTGGGGCTCTGTGACTGGGCGACGGCGATCGATCCCCAGGCGGGTGACCTCCTCGCTTCCGACCGCATCCATCCGGGCAGCCGCGGCGGAGCCCTCTACGCGGCGACCCTGCACACCACCCTCCAGAACCTGGCGAAATCCGATGGTCCGCCCGAGGCTCCGTCCTACCGACGCCACGAGCCCGCCCACCCCTAGCCCCGCGGCCGGTCTCGCCCTCCGTCTTCCGAGTCGATGCGTTCCGGCCCGCCGTCGCTGACCAGCGATCGATCCGGCCCGATCCCGTCTAGTACTCCCGGATAAAGACCGTGGTCTCCCCGACGCTGGCAAACCCCAGCCCCGCATACAGGGTGTTGGCACCGGTGGGGCTGGCCGAGTCTACCTCGAGGATCACCGACGGCAGATCCCCCTCGACCCCGGCGTTCAGCAGGTGGGTGAGCAGCGCGGGGGCCAGCCGACGCCCGCGCCAGTCGCGAATCACGCCGACCAGCTCGATCAGCGCGTCCTCGGCCGGTTCGGTCACCGTGCTCAGCGCGAAGCCCACCACCCGTTCCTGTTTGCCTCCAGCATCGTTGGCCAGGGCCACAAACGACAGATCTCCGCGGAAGTGGCCGCCGCGAACCAGACGGTTCCAGCGCTCCTTGGTGTTGGGCTGGGATCCCCAGTTATCGCGGAAGGCATCGTTGCGGGCGATCCGGGTGCGGTCGTAGTACTCCTCGGTACAGTTGACGATCCGCACCCCCTCGGGCGGGGCCAGCGGGGTGACCGGCGCGCCCAGCGGATGCCGCATCTCCTGGTAGTAGCGCTCCGGCACGAGTCCGTGGGTGCGTGCCAGCGCCTGCAGCGCCGGGTTGTGCGCATCCGCGTAGAGCATGCTCCAGCCGGGGAGACCGAGGTCGTATTCGGCCAGCTGCTCGGCCGAGCGCGCCAGCTGCCAGGCCAGCACCTCGCCGCCGATCCCGCGCCCCCGCCAGAGCGGATGCACGGCCCCAAACAGATATGACTGCACCCGCGTCGCATGCCCGCCGGCGACCACGCACAGCGCATGGGCCACGTACTCGCCGTTCTCGGCCAGGCCCACCAGGGTGTCCCGGGTCGGGTCGACGTTCGAGGTTTCAAACGTCTCGGTGATCGCCGAGCGTGGGCTCAGTCGTTCGGGACTATCGATCTCGTCGGCGGCCCGCTGGAGCCGCCAGATTGCGTCGATATCCTCGGGTCCGGCCGCGCGCCAGGTCACCACGTCCGGGTGATTCGGCACCGGTACTGCGGGGCGCTCCGCCAGGCGGTCACGCAAACTCGGCTGTGAGCTCATGCCTTCAGGCTACGCTCGGCCCCGGGGATTTTCTAGGCCCCTTCCACGGCGCATTTCAGCTGCGGCCGGAATCGCGCGGCCCGGTGGGCCGGAACCCACGTGTTAGGCTTTCGCCACGTCGATTATTTCGACCCGTGTTGGGGGGACACGCATCCACAGGGGCCTGCAGTATGTGGGAACAACTGTTTCACCGGTGCGATCCGAACACGCCGACCAGCGAATGGATCGCCGCGGTATGCGCGGTGAACCGCGCGCAAAACAGAAAACAGTACGCTACCAATGCAGAATCCTGATAACACACCCGCCGCACCCTCCTCGGAGCCCCAGCAGACCTTTGCCGCCGCAGGAACCCCGCAGCCTCCCCAGGCCTATGCCACCGGCACACAACCTCAGGGCGCCCCCACACAGGAGCCCAAGCCCAAACGCACGGGCCGGCGCGTGTTGGTGAGTGTGGGCACCCTCATCCTCGCCGTCGGAATCGGATTTGGTGTGCGCTATGTCGCCATGCAGGTCTTCTCCCCCAGTGCCGAGCAGACCGCCCGCACCGCCTCCGAGAAGGTCCTCACGGGCACAGATTGGGAGGATTACACCTCCGCTAAGGACGGGTTTACCGTTCAGTTCCCCGGCATGCCTCAGTCGCAGACCCTCGACGTTCCCGCCGGCGATATCAGCGTTCCCACCACCACGTACATGAAGGAGAACGGTACCGATAGCGCCTATATGGTTCAGGTAGCCCAGCTCCCCGGCCCCTTCCCCGCCGCCGAGCTTGAGGATCGGCTACAGGGCGCGCTGAACGGGATGGTGCAGTCGCAGTCGGGAACCGTGGTCAGCAGCGATCTGGTCGACTATCAGGGAACCCGTGCCATCCGCAGCGAAGCCAAGGTTCCGCTCAACGGCAACGACTACCCGGCCCACTCGATCATCTTCTTCGACGAGGGACGAATGTTCCTGCTGACCACGATCGGAGCGCCCGAGGCCGACTTCACCAAGATGATGGACTCCCTCACCCTCAAGTAGCGCCCGGCCATCATCATTCGTGAGCGGTATGGACCCAACGTGGAGGAAGCGCCGATAGCCTCGTATCAGCAGGTTTCCAGCGAAAGGTCAGAAGAATGCCCCTCCCCACCCCCGCCGAACGCAGGATCCTCGGCCAGGAGATGACCCGGATGATGATGGCCTACCGCTTCGGTCTGGACGAAATCTCGACCAAGATCAAGATCCTGCGGGACGAGTTCACCTACGTCCACGAGTACAACCCGATCGAGCATGTGAGTTCTCGGGTTAAGTCCCCGGCCAGCATCATAGACAAGGCCAAGCGTCGCGGCATCGAGCCCACCGTCGAGGCCCTGCGCCGCGAGGTCCGTGACATCGCGGGCATCCGCATCACCTGCAGCTTTGTCCCCGATATTTACACCGTCGCGGACCTGATCACCAACCAGCAGGACGTGACGGTGATCGAGGTGCGCGACTACATCAAACACCCCAAGCCCAACGGCTACCAGAGCCTGCACGTGCTGGTCGAGGTGCCGGTGTTCCTGTCCGATCGGGTGGAGTCGGTGCCGGTGGAGATCCAGATTCGCACCGTCGCGATGGATTTCTGGGCGAGCCTGGAACACAAGATCTACTACAAGTTCGAAAAGGATGTCCCGAGCGACGTCCTGGCCGAGCTCAAGGAGGCCGCCGAAACCGCCGCCGCCCTGGACCGCAAGATGCTCCGGCTGCGTGAGCAGGTGCGCTATATCGACGCGGCCACGCCCTCCCTGCCCGAGCACACCTCGGCGCTGACCGAGGCCACCAATCTCAGCAAGCTCTTCTCGGGTCTCCTGGAGGAAACCTCCCGCGGCGAATAGGCGCCGAGAACCCGGTTAAACGGCGATGCCGCATCCCCGAAGGGATGCGGCATCGTCGTATTAAGAAGTCGAAGACTACTTGGTCTCCTCGGCGGCGGCTTCCTCGGCCACAACCTCGGTGGTCTCCTCGGCGACCACGGGGGTCTCCTCGGCGACGACCTCGACGGTCTCCTCGGCTACCGGAGCGGCAGCCTTCTCGGCGGCCGGCTTGGCAGCCTTCTTCTTCGGGGTGACGGGCTCGAGAACGAGCTCGATCACTGCCATGGGGGCGTTGTCGCCCTTGCGGTTCCCGATCTTGGTGATGCGAGTGTAACCACCGTTACGCTCCGCAACCTGCGGGGCGATCTCGGTGAACAGCTCGTGCACGATGCCCTTGTCGGTGATAACACCGAGCATGCGACGACGTGCGGCCAGGTCGCCACGCTTCGCGAAGGTCACGTAACGCTCTGCAACGGGCTGCAGACGCTTGGCCTTGGTGAAGGTGGTGGTGATGCTCTTGTGCTCGAAGAGCGCAGCGGCAAGGTTGTTGAGCAGCAGGCGCTCGTGAGCGGGACCGCCACCGAGGCGGGCGCCCTTGGAAGGCTTAGGCATGTTGAAACTCCAGTTAGAAAAAGGGTGACGTCGGCGAACCGACGGGAAGGTTAGTTAGCTACGTCGTCCTCGAAGCCCGAGTAGAAGTGAGCGCCATCGAACCCGGGAACCGAGTCCTTCAGGGACAGACCCATCTCAACGAGCTTGTCGCGTACCTCGTCAACCGACTTCTGACCGAAGTTGCGGATGTTCATCAGCTGAGTCTCGGACAGAGCAACCAGCTCCGAGACGGTGTTGATGCCTTCGCGCTTCAGGCAGTTGTAGGAACGGACCGACAGGTCCAGGTCCTCGATCGGAATCGAGAGTTCGCTCGACAGGACAGCGTCAACCGGCGCGGGGCCGATCTCGATGCCCTCGGCTGCGGTGTTCAGCTCACGAGCCAGACCGAACAGCTCCACCAGGGTGGTGCCGGCCGAAGCGATGGCATCCCGGGGGGAGATGGCGGACTTGGTCTCCACGTCGACCACCAGGCGGTCGAAGTCGGTACGCTCACCGGCACGAGTTGCCTCGACGCGGTAGGTAACCTTCAGAACCGGCGAGTAGATCGAGTCGATCGGAATCTGACCGGCCTCGGAGAACTCGTTGCGGTTCTGACCGGCGGACACGTATCCACGGCCACGCTCGATGGTCAGCTCAAGTTCAAACTTGGCCTTCTCGTTCAGGGTCGCGATGACGAGCTCGGGGTTGTGAACCTCGACACCGGCCGGAGCCGAGATGTCGGCGGCGGTAACCTGACCGGCACCGGTCTTACGCAGGTAAGCGGTGATCGGCTCATCGTGCTCGCTCGAGACAACCAGACCCTTGATGTTCAGGATGATCTCAGTGACATCTTCCTTCACACCGGGGATGGTGCTGAACTCGTGCAGAACGCCGTCGAGACGGACGCTGGTAACGGCGGCTCCGGGGATCGACGACAGCAGGGTGCGACGCAGGGAGTTACCCAGCGTGTAACCAAAACCGGGCTCGAGCGGCTCGATAACGAACCGGCTGCGGAACTCGGAAATGTTCTCTTCGGTGAGCGTCGGGCGCTGTGCAATAAGCACTATTGGTTCCTTTCGGCTAAGTGTCCGCTATATGACACTTGCGTGTGCGAGGTTTTGACGTACAGTGCTGAATCCGCGGCCGAGCGGTTCGTGAGAACCGCTCGGCCACAGCCCAGGGAAGGACTAAACGCGGCGACGCTTCGGCTGGCGGCAACCGTTGTGAGCCTGAGGGGTCACATCGTTGATCGAGCCAACCTCGAGGCCTGCGGCCTGAAGCGAACGGATGGCGGTTTCGCGACCCGAACCCGGGCCCTTCACGAACACGTCAACCTTCTTCATGCCGTGCTCCTGAGCCTGGCGCGCGGCCGACTCTGCTGCCAGCTGAGCGGCGAACGGGGTCGACTTACGCGAACCCTTGAAGCCGACTCCACCGGACGAAGCCCAGCTGATAACCGCACCGGTGGTGTCGGTGATCGAGACGATCGTGTTGTTGAAGGTCGACTTGATGTGGGCCTGGCCCACGGCGACGTTCTTCTTTTCCTTCTTGCGCGGCTTGCGTGCAGCCGACTTAGTTGATGCCATTGTGAATGATCTCCTTAGGTCCTATGAGGGCGCTGGCAGGGCCTAGCGAGCCTTCTTCTTGCCGGCAACGGTGCGCTTCGGACCCTTACGGGTACGTGCGTTGGTCTTGGTGCGCTGACCACGGACCGGCAGGCCGCGGCGGTGGCGCAGACCCTCGTAGGAACCGATCTCAACCTTGCGGCGGATGTCGGCGGCGACCTCACGGCGGAGGTCACCCTCTACCTTGAAGTTCTGTTCGATGTAGTCACGGAGAGCGACGAGCTGCTCGTCGGTCAGGTCCTTGACTCGGATGTTCAGGTCGATCTCGGTCGCTGCAAGAGTCTGCAGCGAACGGGTGTGACCGACACCATAGATGTACGTCAGTGCGATTTCCACGCGCTTATCGCGGGGAATGTCAACGCCGGCGAGACGTGCCATGTTGGCTTCTCCTAGGAGTAGTGCGGAGGTGTGGGGCGAATCCGGGGTCCCGGGCCTCCGACCCGGGGTGTCCCTTCCACGAGGGAAGTTCTTGGAAACGCCTATATATTCTGTTACTGCTGTGGCCGCGCATTACCGCGGCCGGATGATCGGAAAACCGATCGAGCTTGATTAGCCCTGACGCTGCTTGTGGCGCGGGTTCTCGCAGATGACCATGACGCGGCCGTTACGACGAATCACCTTGCACTTTTCGCAGATGGGCTTAACACTGGGGTTGACCTTCACGGCAACTCTCTTTCGCTGTCCTCGTACCCGGAAAATCCCGGGCCGTTACTTACAGCACCAATGAAAGTATCGGCGCTGGTCTGGCGGAAATAGGCACGCCGAAACGCACACAAAATACCAAGGGTCAACACTACGGCATTTTCGGGCGTTTCGCCACCCGGGCGTTTCGCCCCGCCACCCCGTGCGGGCGAGGCGAGGAAAAGTTCCTAATCCGAACCGGATTCGCCGCCCTCATCGCGGCCCCCGTGCACGGCGCGCAGCTGGGTCGGAGTCTGCTCCATGACCTGGTTCATCACGCGCCGCAGCTGGTTCGCCCCGGCAAACCCCGAGCGGATGGCCACATCATCGATTGAGACATCATCAAAGCGGCGATCCATCAGCATCGACACCGCGTGCTCGAGCCGGCGCTTGCGAATCACGTTGGAGACGTTTTCGCCGTAGTCGGAGTAGAGCCGCTGCAGCGAACGCGGCGACATCCCGTAGTGCGCGGCAATCGAGGACACCGAGAGGTCGGGCCGGGTGAAGTGTGCTCCGATGTAGCCCCGCACCACCGCGCGCTCCTCGGCCCGTCGGGTGGCCACCGAATCCTGGCTGGGCAGCGTGGCCACGAATACCTCGTTGAGCATCTTGGTGATCGTACGGCTCACCCGCAGCTCATCCACCGGGGCCAGCGGAAAGGCCGCCGGACGCAGCAGCGCCTCGAAGAAGGAGGCGGTGGCCCCGTTGAACAGCTCGTCGCGTCGGATGTAGCGCATCTGGCGCTCATCGGCCAGACCGGCCGGAAACAGCAGCTCGCGATCCACGGTGATGGTCACATACCGGGTGCGCTCCGGGAGGACGATCTGGGCGGGGACGGTATCGAATCCGATCACCGCGTCCCCGGGCGTCAGCACCACGTGGCGGCCACGCTGATCGATCTCCAGCCGGCCCTCGCGCACGAACGTGAAGCGCACCTTGTCGGGCGCATCGTAGTGATCGGTGGCCAGGGACACGTTGAGCGCGGTGGTGAGAATGCTCTGGATACGGAAGTAGCCGATCCGCGCCACCCGGGTGCGCAGGTCAAAGTGTTCGGCGTCGCGGGTCGTGACCCCATCCGAGGCGGCGAGCATCGCCACCCCCTCGGGCCCAAAGTAGGCGCGGTCCGAGATGGAGTTATCGGCCGTGTGTGGACTCAGCAGTCGTTTTCGTGCCTCGCTCATGAGATCTCCCGTCCGGCGATGTCGCGGAGTTCATCACGCAGGCTGCGCGGTGCCGACTGGAACAGCCGCTGCAGCGAACGCGTGGACATCCCATAGTGCTCGGCGATATTGGCCACCGAGAAGGAATCGGTACCTCGCTGGGTGGACGCGTATTCGAGAATCGCGTGGCGCTGTTCTTCGAGCCGCTCTTCGGGGGTGCGCGCGGCCTCGACGTAGCCGAGGTGGAGCTCCACCAGGAACGAGTCAAAGACGCGGCACAGTCGGGTGACCTGCTCGAGTCCCAGCGGGTAGAGGCGTGCCTCGAAAAGCCCCAGGAAAAAGCCGGCCATCCCCGAGGGGAGCAGCGCCGGGGCCACAACCTTACGCACGGCATGCGGAAACGAGATTCCGCCGGAGTCCAGCACGTCACGGTCCACCGCGACGGAGATGCCGCTCACGGATTCGACCACCTCGGCCAGATACGGCTGCCATCCGATGGCAATCGCGCTCTCACCGGCCACGAGCTCCACGGTCCTCCCGGCCTGGGTCAGCCGAAGCTTGCCACTGAGCACATAGATAAAAAGCATCTTCTCGTGGGTGTCCGGCGTCGCCGGACGATGCAGCAGGATGGGGGTCACCGCAAAGCGGCGAAACAGATATCCGCCGATGCGAACCGAATCCTGCGAGAACACGAAGTCCTCGGGGCGCTGCCCCTCCCCCAGTTGCATACCGGATGAGTGCGGAACGCTCTCAAATCCCAGGTATCGATGGTGCTGCAGCTGATTCGAGCCGCGCGTACCTAAATTCCAGATCTCCGTGCTGTCGGACATCTCTTCTCCCCCCTAGCCCGGCCGTGACCCGGCTAGCCCCCAGACTAGCGTTATAAAAACGGATGACACCAGCCCCCGCTGGTGTCATCCGATAAATCCGTACTACTTGTAGCGGTAGACGATCCGCCCACGCGTCAGGTCGTAGGGCGTCAGCTCTACGATTACGCGGTCCTCGGGCAGGATGCGAATGTAGTGCTGACGCATTTTGCCACTGATCGTGGCAAGGACCTTGTGTCCGTTGGTCAGTTCCACTCGAAACATCGCGTTGGGGAGGGCCTCTACAACCTGGCCCTCGATCTCGATGACGCCGTCTTTCTTGGCCATAGCCTCACTGTCACTCAGTATCGAAGTCCGATCGGCTCGTTCCGAGCCAGCGGGGCACTCATGCGCCCAAATCGGGGCACGCCGAAAGCGCACCAAGAAACAAGAATATGTCATTACGCGACGATGCGCCACCGCGCGTTATCATGCCGACCCTCATTTGGAGCCGAATGCGCTATCGGGTACGCGCCACCAGGGCGTTCACCAGGGACTCATTCAGCTCGGGCTGCTGGGTCACGGGCACCCCGTCCAGCGTCCGAATCGGGGCCGCCATCCGCACACTCGAGAGCAGCCAGGCGCCGTCGATCTCGCTCAGCGTCTCGGCCGGGATCTGGCGGTACACGCAGGTGTATCCCTGGGTGCGCAGCCAGTCGAAGGCAGCATCCACCGTGGTGCCGGCCAGGATCGCCTCATCGCGCGGCGGCGAAACAAACTCCCCACCCACATAGATCAGCAGCGACGAGGTCGGCCCCTCCAGCGCGAGGCCCTCGGTCGAGATAAACAGAACGTCATCGGCGCCGCGAGACTTGGCCTCGCGCAGCGCCGCCATGTTGATCGCATAGGACAGGGTCTTGGCACCGGCCAGCAGCCAGGGGGTCCGCTCGCTCGCGTGCACGGACAGGCCACGTTCGAGCGAGACCACCGCGAGTCCGCTGTGACGCTCCGGCAGATCCGCCGGGGCCTCGTCGGCGATCAGCCAGGCGCTCGGCCCCTCCCCCGGTACACCGCGGGTCAGGCTCAGTCGGATCGATCCGGTTCCGTCCGCGGGCAGGGTGTCCGCGGCGATGGCCAGGGCCGCGCGCCACTGGCTCAGGTTGGGTGCGGGAAGCTCCAGCAGCCGTGCCGAATGGGCCAGCCGGGTGAGGTGGGCGGTCTCGGCCTGGACGGCACGGTCACGAACGCCGAGGGTTTCAAAGATCCCGTCCCCACGCACGATCCCCGCGTCACGCAGCGAGATGACCGCCTCGGCGGCGGGACGGATGGTCTGGGCGAATCCGCCCTCGGGCTCGGGTGCATCGGCGGCCAGGGGCGAAAGGAAAAACACTGCGCTCATGCATTCACCATAAACCCGTGCCCCGCGCCGCGCGCACAAAAACCCGGCCTCCCTCGAGGCCGGGTTTCGGTTGGTAGAACGGCGGTGAGCCGCGGAGCCAGTCGGGGCGACTCGGATCCGGCACCGGAACGCGGTCGAACCTAGCGAATCGGAGTCGGGGTGATCCCAAACGGTGCGAGACCGGCGGCCCCACCATCTTCTGCGGTCAGCACCCAGATACCATCCCGGTGCACGGCCACGCTGTGCTCCCAGTGGGCGGCGGGCTCGCCATCGGCGGTGGTCACCGTCCACTCATCGTCCTGGATGATGGTGTCGATCTTGCCCCGGACCACCATCGGCTCGATCGCGACCACGAGCCCCGGGCGAACCTCGGGACCCTTCTCGCGTACCCGATAGTTGAAGACGGGCGGATCCTCATGCATGTCGCGGCCGATGCCGTGACCCACAAAATCCTCGAGGATCCCGTAGTCGTGTCCGCCGCCCTGTGCGACGATGTGGTCCTCGATCGCCGCCCCCACCTCGTTGAGGTGCTTGGCCGAGGCCAAACGGGCGATACCGGCCCACAGGGAGCCCTCGGTGACGTCGTTGAGCCGGCGGCGCAGGGCAACGAGCTCGGGATCGGCGAAATTGTCCAGCACGGTGGTGAAGGCGGAGTCGCCGTTCCAGCCATCCAGGATCGCACCGGAGTCGATCGAGAGAATGTCTCCGGGCTCTAGCGGGCGATCATTCGGGATGCCGTGCACCACGTCGGCGTTCACCGATGCACACACGGTATGCCGATAGCCCGGCACCAGCTTGAAGTTCGACGTACCGCCGGCCGCAATGATTGCGGCCTCGGCGATGGCGTCCAGCTCCAGCGTGGTGATGCCGGGCCGAATGGCCTCGCGCACGGCCGCAAGGGATGCGGCCGTGGCGAGACCCGGGGCGACCATCCGGCGCATCTGCTCCGGGGTCTTATAGATGTTTTTCCTGCGGAAGATCACGAACTACGCCGCGAGCAGGTCGCGCTCGCGCAGAACCTCGGTGATGCGAGCCAGCACATCGGCGATCGAGCCCACGCCGTCGACCTCGGCGACGATACCGCGCTCGCGGTACACGTCGAGGATCGGGGTGGTCTGCTCCTCGTAGATCTTCAGGCGGTTGCTGATGACCTCTTCGGTGTCGTCGCTGCGGCCCTGCTCGGCGGCGCGAGCCACCAGGCGGGTGATGCTCTCCTCGCGGGGAACAACCAGCTCAACAACCAGGTCCAGCGACTCACCGCGGGCGGTGAGGAACTCGTCCAGGTCGGCAACCTGAACCAGGTTGCGAGGGTAGCCGTCCAGCAGGAAACCGGCGGCGGCGTCCTCCTGGGACAGACGGTCGCGCACGACCTCGCCGGTCAGGGCGTCGTCCACCAGGTTGCCGGCTTCGATAACTGCCTTGATCTTGAGACCCAGTTCGGTCTCGCCACCAATGTTTGCCCGGAACATGTCGCCCGTCGAAATCGCGGGGATGTTCAGGAGACCGGCGATTTCGACACCCTGGGTGCCCTTGCCCGATCCCTGCGGACCAACAATGAGGAGACGGCTCAACGGAGTAACCCTTCGTAGTGACGCTGCTGCAGCTGCGAGTCGATCTGCTTGACCGTCTCCAGACCCACACCAACGATGATCAGAATCGAGGCGCCACCGAACGGGAAGTTCGCATTGGCACCAACCAGGCCGAGCGCGATCAGCGGGATCAGCGCGATCAGACCCAGGTAAACCGAACCGGGCAGCGTCACGCGGGTGAGCACGTAGTCCAGGTATTCGGCGGTGGGGCGGCCGGCACGGATGCCGGGGATGAAGCCCCCGTAGCGCTTCATGTTGTCGGCTACCTCTTCGGGGTTGAACGTAATGGCAACGTAGAAGTAGGTGAACCCAACGATGAGCATGAAGTAGAGAAGCATGTAGAGCGGGTGATCACCCTTGGTGAGGTAATCGTTGATCCAGGTGACCCAGGCGGCGGGGTCCTGACCGGCGGCGGGCTGGTTGAACTGCGCCAGCAGGGCGGGCAGGTACAGCAGCGAGGAGGCGAAGATCACGGGGACCACACCGGCCATGTTGACCTTGATCGGGATGTAGGTGTTGTTCCCACCGTAGGTACGGCGACCCACCATGCGCTTGGCGTATTGCACCGGGATGCGGCGCTGGGACTGCTCCACGAACACAACCAGGGCCATGATGACGATACCCACGGCGATCACCATGAAGAAGATCTCCGGGCCCTTGGCGGACCAGATCGAGCCCATGGCGGCGGGGAAGGTGGCCGAGATCGAGGTGAAGATCAGCAGCGACATACCGTTGCCGATACCGCGCTCGGTGATCAGCTCACCCATCCACATGATCAGACCGGTACCGGCGGTCATGGTGATGACCATCAGCAGTACGGCGTACCAGGTGTCGGTGGTCAGCAGGTTCTCACAGGCGGGTACACCGGTGTTGCCAAACAGCGCACCGGTACGGGCCACGGTGATCAGGGTGGTGGACTGCAGCACACCCAGGAAGATCGTGAGGTAACGGGTGTACTGGGTCAGCTTGGCCTGGCCGGTCTGACCCTCCTTGTAGAGGGTTTCGAAGTGCGGGATAACCACGCGCAGCAGCTGGGTAATGATCGACGCGGTGATGTAGGGCATGATACCCAGCGCGAAGATCGAGAGCTGCAGCAGAGCACCACCCGAGAACAGGTTGATCAGCTCATACGCACCCGAGGTGGTCTGGTCCGATACCAGACAGGCCTGGACGTTTTTGAAGTCGACAAACGGCGCCGGAATGAACGAACCCAGTCGGTAGATCGCGATGATCCCGAGCGTGAATCCGATCTTGCGGCGAAGATCGGGAGTGCGGAAAATCCGCGCGACGGCACTAAACAAAAAACAGCCTCCTGGTTGCGTGCCTCACGGCGCGAACTCTGCTTACCTGCTGATGGACCCTACGAAAAAGGGCCCGATAATCGAATCTACTCGATTATCGGACCCAATTCGCAATTTCGGACCGAAATCCGCTCATTTTAAGCGGAATTCATCTGCCGAACTTAGTTAACCGAACCGCCTGCGGCGACGACCTTCTCCTGGGCCGAGCCCGAGATCTTGTCGACGGTGATGTTCAGCTTCACGGCGATCTCGCCGTTGCCCAGAACCTTCACCAGCTCGTTCTTGCGGACTGCGCCCTTTTCCACGAGGTCAGCAACGGTTACGTCGCCACCCTTGGGGTAGAGCTCAGCCAGGGTCGACAGGTTAACAACCTGGTACTCGACCCGGAACGGGTTCTTGAAACCACGCAGCTTCGGTGCGCGCATGTGCAGCGGGAGCTGCCCACCGGCGAAGCCGGGGCGTACCTGGTAGCGTGCCTTGGTTCCCTTGGTACCACGGCCCGCGGTCTTACCCTTGGAGCCCTCACCACGACCGACGCGGGTCTTGGCCTTCTTGGCACCCTCGGCGGGACGCAGGTGGTGAACCTTGAGGACCTGGGGACGCGCAGCGGTCTCCTCGGTCTTCTTCTCAGCTGCCTTGGCGGCCGGCTTCTTGGCGGCGGTTGCCTTAGCAGCCGGTGCCTTCTTCGCGGCGGGTGCCTTAGCGGCAGTCTTCTTCTCGTCGGCTACAGCCTTTTCCTCAGCCATTAGTCGACCTCCTCAACCTTCACGAGGTGAGCAACAGTGTTTACGTAGCCACGGTTCTGCTTGTTGTCCTCGCGGATAACAACGGCACCGATGCGACGCAGACCCAGCGAACGCAGGGTGTCGCGCTGGTACTGCTTCTCACTAATTTTGGACTTGATCTGAGTGATCTTCAGCTTGGCCATTAGGCACCTACCTTTGCGGCGGCAGCGGCGGCTGCGGCGCGAGCCTCAACCTGCAGCAGCTTCGCCGGAGCGATCTCGTCATACGACTTGCCACGACGAGCTGCAACAGCACGGGGCTCTTCCAGCTGCTTCAGAGCGGCAACGGTCGCGTGAACGATGTTGATGGTGTTGCTGGAACCCAGCGACTTCGAGAGAACGTCGTGGATACCGGCGCACTCGAGTACGGCGCGAACCGGACCACCGGCGATAACACCGGTACCGGCAGCGGCCGGACGCAGCAGGACAACACCGGCTGCGGCCTCACCCTGGACGGGGTGGGGGATGGACGAACCAACGCGCGGGACGCGGAAGAAGTTCTTCTTCGCCTCCTCGACACCCTTGGAAATAGCGAGGGGAACTTCCTTCGCCTTTCCGTAGCCAACGCCTACCAGGCCGTTGCCGTCACCGACAACTACGAGAGCGGTGAAGCTAAAGCGACGACCACCCTTCACAACCTTGGACACGCGGTTGATGGTAACAACGCGCTCCAGGAACTGGCTCTTCTCGGCGTCACGGCTGTTGCGGTCGCGGCCCTGGCCACGCTCGCGTCCACCCTGACCGCCACGGCGGTTGTTGTCGCGGCCGTTGCCACGACCCGACTGGTCGGTGCCGGCAGCGGTCTCAACCGGCTTCTCGGCGACGGCTTCTTCAGTAGCCACGGTCTGCTCCTTGCTTGCCTCGGTCACAGGTTCAACCCACCCTCACGAGCTCCATCGGCGATCGCTGCAACACGACCGGCGTAGCGGTTACCGCCACGGTCAAATACAACTTCTTCGATGCCGGCGGCCTTGGCACGCTCAGCAACCAGCTCACCAATCTTGCGAGCCTTAGCGGACTTGTCGCCCTCGAAGGTACGCAGGTCGGCTTCCATGGTGGAGGCCGAGGCCACGGTGTGGCCCTTGCTGTCGTCGATCACCTGAACGAACACGTGACGTGCCGAACGGGTAACGACCAGGCGCGGACGCAGCTCGGTGCCGACGACCTTCTTGCGCAGACGAGTGTGGCGACGCTTACGAGCGGCCGACTTTGACTTTACAGCCATGGTTACTTACCAGCCTTTCCGGCCTTGCGGCGTACGATCTCGCCGGCGTAACGCACACCCTTACCCTTGTAGGGCTCAGGCTTGCGGATCTTGCGAATGTTGGCGGCAACCTCACCGACGGCCTGCTTGTCGATGCCGGCCACGGTGACCTTGTTGTTGCCCTCAACGGAGAAGGTGATGCCGGCCGGGGGCTCGACAACAACCGGGTGCGAGAAGCCGAGAGCGAACTCCAGGTTCGCGCCCTTCAGTGCAACACGGTAACCGGTACCAACGACCTCAAGGCCCTTGGTGTAACCATCGGTGACACCGATGATCTGGTTGTTGATCAGGGTACGGGTCAGGCCGTGCAGCGAACGCGAGTCGCGCTCGTCGTTCGGACGGGTAACCAGAACCTGGTTCTCCTCGAGTGCAACCTCAATCGGGTTGGCCACTACGAGGCTCAGCTCTCCCTTGGGTCCCTTAACCGCGACGTTCTGGCCGTCGATGGCTACGGTGACACCCGCGGGGATCTGAATGGGAAGTCTTCCAATACGCGACATGTCGGATTACCACACGTAGGCGAGAACTTCTCCGCCCACGCCCTTCTTCTCGGCCTCACGGTCGGTCAGCAGACCGGAGGAGGTGGACAGGATGGCAACACCGAGGCCGCCAAGAACCTGAGGAATTTCGGTGGACTTTGCGTATACGCGCAGGCCCGGCTTCGAAACTCGCTTGATGCCGACGATCGAACGCTCACGGTTGGGGCCGTACTTGAGGTCGAGGGACAGAGTCTCACCCACGCGGGCGGCCTCCACCTTCCAACCAGCAATGTACCCCTCGCGCTCGAGGATGGATGCGATGTTCTTCTTGAGCTTGCTGCTCGGCATCGACACGGAGTCGTGGTGTGCCGAGTTGGCATTGCGCAGTCTGGTCAGCAGGTCTGCGACCGGATCTGTCATTGTCATGTTTAATTTTCCTTTAAACACCAGGTTTCGACTGCCGTTACACGACAGGCGACCTGTGGTGGGAGGGTGCCGCGGCTGCGAGCACCCTAAGTACCGCCCGAAAACGGGCGCGGTGCATACTCTACAGCATGAACCGCGCCCGCGTTCAATCGAACGGAATTAGTTCCCGGACTTGAACGGGAAGCCGAGCGCCTTGAGCAGCGCGCGACCCTCGTCATCGGTCTTGGCGGTGGTCACGACGGTGATGTCGAAACCGCGCACGCGATCGATCTTGTCCTGGTCGATTTCGTGGAACACACTCTGCTCGGTCAGACCGAAGGTGTAGTTACCGTTTCCATCGAACTGCTTGTCACTCAGGCCGCGGAAGTCCCGGATACGGGGCAGGGCCAGGTTGATCAGGCGGTCCAAGAACTCCCAGGCACGGTCTCCACGCATGGTGACGTGGGCGCCGATGGCCTGACCCTCGCGCAGCTTGAACTGTGCGATGGACTTGCGGGCCAGGGTGACCTGGGGCTTCTGTCCGGTGATCTTGATGAGGTCTGCGATAGCACCCTCGATCACCTTCGAGTCACGAGCGGCTTCACCGACACCGGTGTTCACGACAACCTTAACGATTCCCGGAATCTGGTGAACGTTGGCGAAGCCAAACTCTTCCTTCAGTGCCGGAGCGATCTCGCTACGGTACTTCTGCTTCAGGCGCGGCTGGATCTTGCCAGCCGACGCGGCAGCGGTGTCAGTCATTAGAGATCCTTACCAGACTTCTTGGCGTAGCGAACGCGGACAGTCTTCTTGACGCCGTCCTTCACTACCTCTTCGTTACGGTGTCCGACGCGGGTCGGCTTCTTCGACTCGGGGTCAACCAGGGCCACATTCGAGATGTGGATGGCTGCCTCGACGGTCTCGATGCCACCGGTCTTGGTGCCGCGCTGGGTCTGGCCCTGACGCACGTGCTTGGTGACGTAGTTTACGCCCTCAACCACGACGCGGTTGGTCTCGTTGTTAACCGAGAGAACCTTGCCCTGCTTGCCGCGGTCGCCGCCGCGGGCCTGGGTGGCACCGGTGATGACCTGAACCAGGTCACCCTTCTTGATGTTCGCCATAGTTACAGCACCTCCGGAGCCAGCGAGATGATCTTCATGAACTTCTTGTCGCGAAGCTCGCGACCGACCGGTCCGAAGATACGGGTTCCACGGGGCTCGCCGTCGGCCTTGAGGATAACGGCAGCGTTCTCGTCGAACTTGATGTAGGAACCGTCGGGACGACGGGTTTCCTTCTTGGTGCGAACGATGACGGCCTTGACGACGTCACCCTTCTTGACGTTTCCACCGGGGATTGCGTCCTTGACGGTTGCAACGATGGTGTCGCCGAGACCGGCGTAACGACGGCCGGAGCCACCGAGAACGCGGATCGTGAGCAGCTCCTTGGCGCCGGTGTTATCGGCAACCTTGAGTCGTGATTCCTGCTGAAGCACTATTTACTCCTTTACAAAGTAGGCCCGAAGGACTACTTGGCCTTCTCGAGGATCTCGACCAGGCGCCAGTGCTTGGTAGCACTCAGCGGCCGAGTCTCGGCGATCAGAACGTGGTCACCGATACTGGCGGTGTTCTGCTCGTCGTGAGCCTTGATCTTCGAGGTACGGCGGATGATCTTGCCGTAGAGAGCGTGCTTGACGCGGTCCTCAACCTCGATGACGATGGTCTTGTCCATCTTGTTGCTGACAACGTAGCCACGACGGGTCTTACGGTAACCGCGAGCGGTCTCCGTGACGTCGGCTGCGGCCGCGTTTTCCTTAGCGGTAGCCATGCCTAGGCCTCCTTCGTGTCGGCGACCTCGGCCTCAGCGGCCTCGGTCTTCTTGCTCTTCTTGGCGGCAGCCTTCTTGGGGGCAGCCTCCACCGGAGCCGGAGTGGCCCGAATACCCAGCTCGCGCTCGCGGATCACCGTGTAAATACGGGCGATGTCGCGACGCACGGCGCGCAGGCGTCCGTGAGTCTCCAGCTGACCGGTAGCGGACTGGAAGCGCAGGTTGAAGAGTTCTTCCTTTGCCTTCCGCAGCTCGTCTACCAGTCGTTCGTTTTCAAAAGTGTCGAGCTCGCTCGGGGTGAGCTCCTTGGAACCGATCGCCATTATGCGTCGCCCTCCTCGCGCTTGATGATGCGTGCCTTGAGGGGCAGCTTGTGGATTGCACGGGTGAGTGCCTCGCGGGCCAGGGTCTCGGGGACTCCAGCAACCTCGAAGAGCACGCGGCCCGGCTTGACGTTGGCGACCCACCACTCGGGCGAACCCTTACCGGAACCCATGCGGGTTTCGGCGGGCTTCTTGGTCAGCGGACGGTCGGGGTAGATGTTGATCCACACCTTTCCACCACGCTTGATGTGACGGGTCATGGCGATACGAGCGGACTCGATCTGACGGTTGGTCACGTAAGCGGGGGTCAGAGCCTGGATGCCATACTCGCCGAAGCTTACGGTGGTGCCACCGGTAGCGTGACCGGTCCGGTGCGGACGGTGCTGCTTACGGTGCTTTACACGACGGGGAATCAACATTAGGCGCTAGCTCCTTCTGCCACCGGCGCCTCAGCAGCGCGCGGGGCGCGACGGGGCCGGTCGTTACGCTCGTTGCGGCCCTTGGTGTTGGCCTGCTCGCGAGCGAGTTCCTTGTTGGTGATGTCACCCTTGTAGATCCAGACCTTAACGCCGATCCGACCAAAGGTGGTCTTGGCCTCGTAGAAGCCGTAGTCGATGTTCGCACGAAGGGTGTGCAGCGGCACGCGACCCTCGCGGTAGAACTCCGAACGGCTCATCTCGGCGCCGCCCAGACGACCCGACACCTGGATGCGAACACCCTTGGCGCCGGCGCGCTGTGCGCCCTGCAGGCCCTTACGCATTGCGCGGCGGAAGGCCACACGTGCGGTGAGCTGCTCAGCGATACCCTGAGCAACCAGCTGAGCGTCGGCCTCGGGGTTCTTGACCTCGAGGATGTTCAGCTGGATCTGCTTGCCGGTGAGCTTCTCCAGGTCGGCGCGGATGCGCTCGGCCTCGGCTCCACGGCGACCGATGACGATACCCGGACGTGCGGTGTGGATGTCCACCCGTACACGGTCGCGGGTGCGCTCGATCTCAATCTTCGAAACGCCTGCGCGGTCGAGGGAGGTCTGCAGCGAGCTGCGGATCTTCACGTCCTCGGCTACGTAGTCGGCGTAACGCTGGCCCGGCTTGGTGCTGTCGGCAAACCAACGCGACACGTGGTCGGTGGTGATGCCCAGGCGGAAGCCGTAAGGGTTTACTTTCTGACCCATTACTTCGTACCCTCCTCAGGAGTGGCGAGCACAACAGTGATGTGGCTGGTGCGCTTCTTGATCTGGAAAGCGCGACCCTGAGCACGAGGCTGGAAACGCTTGAGCGTGGTCCCCTCGTCTACATATGCGCTCTTGATGTACAGGTCGGCCTCGTCCAGGAACAGGTTGTCCTTGTCGGCCTTCACCCGGGCGTTAGCCATGGCGGATGCGACGAGCTTGTAAATCGGCTCGGATGCACCCTGCTGTGCGAACTTCAGGATAGCGAGGGCCTCAACGGCCTGCTTTCCACGCACCAGGTTGATAACGCGACGGGCCTTCATGGGGGTGACGCGGATGTGTCGCACGCGTGCGATTGACTCCACCATTATTTCCTCCTAATCGTCGCCGCCTTAGCGGCGACGGCCCTTCTTGTCGTCCTTCACGTGACCGCGGAAGGTACGAGTCGGGGCGAACTCGCCCAGCTTGTGACCGACCATGGTCTCGGTGACGAACACCGGGATGTGCTTGCGACCGTCGTGTACCGCGATGGTGTGACCCAGCATGGCGGGAACGATCATCGAACGGCGCGACCAGGTCTTGATCACGTTCTGGCTCTTGGCCTCGTTCTGCTTGACGACCTTGCGAAGCAGGTGATCGTCAACGAAGGGGCCCTTCTTAAGACTGCGTGGCATCTTCTACGTCCTCTACTTACGCTTCTTACCGACGGTACGGCGACGAACAATGAGCTTGTCGCTTTCCTTGTTGGGGCGACGGGTACGGCCTTCCTTCTGGCCCCAGGGGGACACAGGGTGACGACCACCGGAGGTCTTACCCTCACCACCACCGTGCGGGTGGTCAACCGGGTTCATGGCAACACCACGGACGGTCGGACGGATACCGCGCCAGCGGTTACGTCCGGCCTTACCCCAGTTGATGTTCGACTGCTCGGCGTTACCGACCTCACCAATGGTGGCGCGGCAGCGAGCGTCAACGTTGCGGATTTCACCCGAGGGCAGACGCAGCTGCACGTAGGGGCCATCCTTGGCGACGAGACGAACCGAAGCACCAGCGGAGCGAGCCATCTTGGCGCCGCCACCGGGGCGGAGCTCAATGTTGTGGATCACGGTACCGGTGGGGATGTTCTTCATCGGCAGGTTGTTACCGGGCTTGATGTCAGCGCCGGCACCCGACTCGACGATGTCGCCCTGCTTCAGCTTGTCCGGAGCGATGATGTAACGCTTGGTTCCGTCAACGAAGTGCAGCAGCGCGATACGAGCGGTGCGGTTGGGGTCGTACTCGATGTGAGCGACGCGAGCGTTCACGCCGTCCTTGTCGTTACGACGGAAGTCGATCACGCGGTACTGGCGCTTGTGGCCACCACCGATGTGACGGGTCGTGATGCGACCCTGGTTGTTACGTCCACCGGTCTTCGACAGGGGGCGCAGCAGCGACTTTTCGGGGGTCGAACGGGTGATTTCGGCGAAGTCCGAAACGCTCGATCCACGACGACCCGGGGTCGTCGGCTTGTACTTGCGAATAGCCATAATTATTCCTTATGCTCCCTAGCCGACAGCGGTGAAGATGTCGATGGAACCGGACTTGAGCGTGACGATCGCGCGCTTGGTGTCCTTGCGCTTGCCCAGACCGAAGCGGGTACGACGAGTCTTACCCTTACGGTTCAGGGTCGAGATCGATGCAACCTGCACATCGAAGATCTTCTCGATCGCGAGCTTGATCTCGGTCTTGTTCGAACGGGGGTCAACCTCGAAGGTGTACTTGCCCTCGTCGATCAGAGCGTAGCTCTTCTCGGAGACAACCGGAGCCAGAATGACGTCGCGGGGGTCCTTGTTTACGATGATGCTCATGCGGAGACCTCCTCGGTCACCTCGGCCGACGAAGCCACGGACTTAGCCGACTTGCCTGCCACCGGACCGGCGACGAAAGCGTCGAAGGCACCCTTGGTGAAAACGATGTCGTCGGAGACGAGCACGTCGTAGGCGTTCAGCTGATCCGGGTGGATCACGTGGACCTCGGGGATGTTGCGAACGGACAGAGCGCCGACCTCGTCGTTGCGCTCAATAACGATGAGCACGTGACGCGAGGAAGCAATGGTGTCCAGGTAGGTAGCGGCGACCTTGGTCGACGGGGTCTCGCTCAGTGCGAGGGTCGACACAACGTGCAGACGCTCACCGCGGGCCCGGTCGGACAGTGCACCGCGCAGGGCGGCAGCAATCATCTTCTTGGGGGTGCGCTGTGCGTAGTCACGCGGGGTCGGTCCGTGGACGATTCCACCGCCAACCATCTGAGGAGCACGGATCGAGCCCTGACGAGCGCGACCGGTTCCCTTCTGCTTGAACGGCTTGCGGCCGGCGCCGGAGCGCTCTCCGCGGGTCTTGGTGCTGTGGGTACCCTGACGTGCGGCAGCAAGCTGCGCGACGACGACCTGGTGAATCAGCGGGACGTTGGTAACGACGTCGAAGATCTCGGCGGGAAGCTCTACAGCCTCTGCCTTCTTGCCCTTCGCGTCCAGAACGTCAATCTTGGTAGCCATGGAAATTAGGCTCCCTTCACGGCGGTGCGGACGAATACGAGACGACCACGCGCACCGGGAACCGCGCCCTTAACGAGCAGGAGACCCTTCTCGGCGTCGATGGCGTGGACGTGCAGGTTCAGAACCGTAACACGCTCACCACCCATCCGGCCGGCCATGCGCTGGCCCTTGAAAACGCGACCCGGGGTGGACGCGCCACCGATCGAACCGGGCTTACGGTGGTTGCGGTGGGCACCGTGCGATGCCGGAGCGCCGCCGAAGCCGTGGCGCTTCATCACACCGGCGAAACCCTTACCCTTAGAGGTTCCAACGACGTCGACCTTCTGGCCGGCCTCGAAGGTTGCCTCCACGGTGAGCTCCTGGCCGAGAGCGTACTCAGCGGCGTCAGCGGTGCGCACCTCGGTGAGGTGACGGCGCGGGGTAACCCCGGCCTTCTCGAAGTGACCTGCGTCGGGCTTGTTCACCTTGCGCGGGTCGATCTGACCGGCAGCGATCTGCACGGCAGCGTATCCATCTACCTCGAGGTTGCGCACCTGGGTGACAACGTTCGGAGCGATTTCGATAACGGTAACGGGTACGAGCTTGTTGTTCTCGTCCCACACCTGAGTCATGCCGAGCTTGGTGCCGAGCAGACCCTTAACGGTCTTGTTCTGCGTAACCATGATTGCCCCTACAGCTTGATCTCGATGTTGACGTCCGCCGGCAGGTCGAGACGCATCAGCGAATCAACGGCCTTGGGGGTCGGGTCGACAATGTCAATCAGACGCTTGTGGGTGCGCATTTCAAAGTGCTCCCGGCTGTCCTTGTACTTGTGGGGAGAACGGATTACACAAACCACGTTCTTCTCGGTCGGCAGCGGCACGGGGCCAACTACGGTTGCGCCGGCACGGGTGACCGTGTCAACGATCTTGCGTGCCGAGGAGTCGATGACCTCGTGGTCATACGACTTAAGTCGAATGCGGATCTTCTGTCCCGCCATTAGTGACTCTCATTCTGTCTTGCGTCTTACGGTCTCCCGCATTGGACGCGCTTCATCACGGCTAGAGCTTTGCAGCTCCCCCGTGGGGTACTCCTAGGTGTCGCACCACTATTTCGCTATCAACGTGACCTACCGCGCGGCTTCGGTTTCCCGGTTCCGACGATGGGTTCCCCACCCCTGATTTTCGGCCGGCACCGAGGTGCCACCTGTTCGAGGAGTGGAGATTATGTTGTGTCTACCCGGACGTGGCCCGCGGCGTATGATTACTCACATTCCACAGACACGATCGGCCGGTTATTTCCCCGGACACAGCTGTGCCCCAAGAAAAAGTCGAACCTCTCGATTCTGGCAGAGACGGGCACTTTATGCAACCCGCGCGTGTCGGATTGTGTGCCTTGATTTCTCGCGGCAAAACGGGGCGCCCACCCATACAACACGCCCGGGATTCAAATACCTCCTCCGCCCCCTCCCCCGATGACAAAAACTCGGGGCCCGATGCCCACGCATCGAACCCCGAATCCGGTGGTTTGGGCGGTAACGCTACTCGTTACCGATCGCCTTGTCCGCGGCGTCGCGGGCAGACTGCACCTGGTCGGCGAACTTGCCGCCGGTGACCTTGTTGGCCAGGTCCGAGGCGCCGTCCAGCACCTTGTCGCTGATCTCCTCGGCCTTTTCACTGTGGATTGCGTCGTTGACCGCCGCGGCGTTGTCGCCGACGAGGCCCTTGGCCTTGTTCACCAGATCTTCGAGTCCCATTGCATTTCCCCTTGCATTCGCGAGCGGCCGCGAAAGTGGCGGCGTGCGATTATTCTCGCGCGCACCCGAAACCCGCACAACCTTCCCCGTGGCCCCCATTCGGGGCGGGAATCACAAAACCCCCGCAGACCGAAGTCTGCGGGGGTTTTGTTTAGCTAGTCGCTAGATCAGAAAGTAACCGAAATTACTTGGTGATCGAGGTGACGGTACCAGCACCAACGGTGCGGCCACCCTCACGGATTGCGAAGCCGAGGCCCTCTTCCATGGCGATGGGCTGGATCAGCTCAACGGTCATGTCCACGGTGTCACCGGGGAGAACCAGCTCGACACCCTCGGGGAGGGTGATGACGCCGGTCACGTCGGTGGTGCGGAAGTAGAACTGCGGGCGGTAGTTCGCGTAGAACGGGTTGTGACGGCCACCCTCATCCTTGGACAGGATGTAGGCGGTGCCCTCGAAGTTGGTGTGCGGGGTAACCGAACCCGGCTTCACGATAACCTGACCGCGCTCTACGTCCTCACGCTTGGTACCGCGGAGCAGCAGACCACAGTTCTCGCCGGCCCATGCCTCGTCGAGCTGCTTGTGGAACATCTCGATACCAGTCACGGTGGTCTTGACGGTCGGACGCAGTCCAACGATCTCAACCTCGGAGTTGATGGCGAGGGTTCCACGCTCGGCGCGGCCGGTCACAACGGTTCCACGACCGGTGATGGTGAAGACGTCCTCAACGGGCATCAGGAAGGGCTTGTCGCGGTCACGAACCGGGTCCGGAATGTTCTCGTCAACAGCCTTCATGAGCTCGAGGATCTGGCCGACCCACTTCTCGTCGCCCTCGAGGGCCTTCAGAGCCGAAACGCGCACGACCGGAGCGTCGTCGCCATCGAAGCTCTGGCTGGAGAGCAGCTCGCGAACCTCGAGCTCAACGAGCTCCAGGATCTCCTCGTCCTCAACCATGTCGGACTTGTTCAGTGCGACGAGCAGGTAGGGAACACCAACCTGCTTGGCGAGCAGAACGTGCTCACGGGTCTGAGCCATCGGACCGTCGGTAGCGGCAACCACGAGGATTGCGCCATCCATCTGAGCGGCACCGGTGATCATGTTCTTGATGTAGTCGGCGTGACCCGGGGCGTCAACGTGTGCGTAGTGACGCTTCTCGGTCTCGTACTCCACGTGGGAGATGTTGATCGTGATACCACGCTGACGCTCCTCGGGAGCGGAGTCGATGGTAGCGAAGTCGCGCTGAACGTTGGTTGCCGACGGGTAGGTGTCAGCCAGAACCTTCGAGATGGCCGCGGTAAGGGTGGTCTTACCGTGGTCAACGTGACCGATGGTTCCGATGTTTACGTGCGGCTTGGTCCGCTCGAACTTGGCCTTAGCCACTGGGTCCTCCTCAGGACTTGTGCAATGTGTTCACGCGCTGGATTGCACGCGGCACACCACAGGGATTGTCAATATATGTTACTAGGTTTCGCCGGTGTCCCGGCGCGTCGTCGCAAATGTAGCGTAGGTCAGCGACGACGCGCCAGGCAGCGCAGGGGCTATTCGCCCTGGTTCTTCTGAATGATCTCCTCGGCAACAGCCTTGGGGACCTCAGCATAGCTTTCGAAAGTCATCGAGTAGACGGCGCGACCCGAGGTCTTCGAGCGCAGGTCACCGACGTATCCGAACATCTCCGAAAGCGGAACAGCGGCGCGAATAACCTTCACACCGGAGGCGTCCTCCATCGAAGAAATCTGTCCACGACGAGAGTTCAGGTCACCAATAACGTCACCCATGTACTCTTCGGGGGTACGGACCTCAACGGCCATGAGCGGCTCGAGCAGGACGGGGTTCGCCTTGCGCAGAGCCTCCTTCATACCCATCGAGCCCGCAATCTTGAACGCCATCTCCGAGGAGTCGACGTCGTGCGCGGCACCGTCAAGCAGGTTCGCCTTGACACCCACGACGGGGTAGCCGGCGAGCACACCAACCTGAAGCGCATCCTTGAATCCGGCGTCAACCGAGGGGATGTACTCACGCGGAATACGGCCACCGGTGACCTTGTTGTCGAACTCGTAGATGGTGTCCTCGGTGACCTCGATCGGCTCGATGCCGAACTGGATCTTCGCGAACTGACCGGATCCACCGGTCTGCTTCTTGTGGGTGTAGTCGTGCTTGTCAACCGTGCGACGGATGGTCTCACGGAAGGCAACCTGGGGCTTACCCACGTTGGCCTCAACCTTGAACTCGCGCTTCATACGGTCAACGAGGATGTCCAGGTGAAGCTCACCCATACCCTTGATGACGGTCTGACCGGTCTCCTGGTTGAGCTCAACCCGGAAGGTCGGGTCCTCTTCAGCCAGCTTCTGGATAGCGGTACCGAGCTTCTCCTGGTCGGCCTTGGTCTTGGGCTCAATTGCAACCTCAATGACGGGCTCGGGGAAGGTCATCGACTCCAGAACAACCTGGTTGTTCGGGTCGGTCAGGGTGTCACCGGTGGTGGTGTCCTTCAGACCGATCACGGCGTAGATGTGACCGGCGGTAACGCGGTCAACGGGGAGCTCCTTGTTGGCCTGCATCTGGAAGATCTTTCCGATGCGCTCCTTCTTACCCTTGGTGGCGTTGTAGATGCCCTCACCGGATTCAGCCGAACCCGAGTAGACACGTACGTAGGTCAGACGACCGAAGAAGGGGTGCACGGCAACCTTGAAGGCCAGAGCCGCGAAGGGCTCCGAGGCGTCGGGCTTGCGCTCGATGATGACCTCTTCGTCGCGCACGTCGCGAGCCTCGATGGCTCCAACGTCCAGCGGCGAGGGGAGGTAGTCAACAACGGCGTCCAGCATCGGCTGCACACCACGGTTCTTGAAGGCCGAGCCACACAGAACCGGGTAGATCTCCGAGTTAACGGTGAGCTTACGGATCGCGCCCTTGATCTCGGCGATGGTCAGCTCTTCGCCGCCGAAGTACTTCTCCATGAGGGCGTCGTCGGTCTCGGCGACGGTCTCCAGCAGAGCGGTGCGGTATTCCGCAGCCTTCTCCTTGAGGTCCTCGGGGATCTCCTCGGTGGCGTACTTGGCGCCCATCTGAACGTCACCCTTTGCGTCTCCGCGCCAGGTCTTAGCGTTCATCTCGACGAGGTCAACAACACCCTCGAACTCGCTCTCGGAGCCGATGGGCAGCTGGATAACCAGCGGCTTGGCACCCAGGCGGTTGACGATGGTGTCTACGGTGAAGTAGAAGTCAGCACCCAGCTTGTCCATCTTGTTGACGAAGCAGATACGCGGAACGTTGTACTTGTCAGCCTGACGCCACACGGTCTCGGACTGGGGCTCAACGCCCTCCTTGCCGTCGAACACGGCGACGGCGCCGTCGAGGACGCGGAGCGAGCGCTCTACCTCAACGGTGAAGTCAACGTGACCGGGGGTGTCGATGATGTTGATCTGGTTCTTGTTCCAGAAACAGGTCACGGCGGCAGACGTGATCGTGATGCCGCGCTCCTGCTCCTGCTCCATCCAGTCGGTGGTGGCACCGCCGTCGTGGGTCTCACCGATCTTGTGGTTCACACCGGTGTAGAAAAGGATGCGCTCGGTCGTAGTGGTCTTACCGGCATCGATGTGCGCCATGATGCCAATGTTGCGGACCTTGTTCAGGTCGGTGAGCACGTCAAGTGCCACGGGTTCCTCCGATATTTAGTAGGTCGGGAAGCCGAACTCGGGCCCATCCACGGGCGGACAGGAAAAAATCCTGCCCGCCCGCGAACGGAACTCTCGCTACCAGCGGTAGTGAGCGAATGCCCGGTTCGACTCGGCCATCTTGTGGGTGTCTTCACGACGCTTCACAGCGGCGCCCAGACCATTCGATGCATCCAGAATCTCGTTGGTGAGACGCTCGATGATCGTCTTCTCGCGGCGGCCCTTGGCGTAGGACACGAGCCAGCGCAGTGCGAGAGTGTTGGCACGGTGAGGCTTAACCTCAACCGGCACCTGGTAGGTCGAACCACCAACACGACGGCTGCGAACCTCAAGAGTCGGGCGCACGTTGTCGAGCGCCTTCTTCAGGGTCACAACGGCGTCCTGGCCGTTCTTGGCGGAAACGGCAGCCAGTGCGTCGTACACGATGCGCTCGGCGAGGGACTTCTTACCATCGACGAGGATCTTGTTTACGAGCTGGCTGACGATCGGAGCGCCGTATACCGGATCGGCAACGACGGGGCGCTTCGGAGCGGGTCCCTTACGAGGCATTACTTCTTCTCCTTCTTGGCGCCGTAGCGGCTACGAGCCTGCTTGCGGTTCTTCACTGCCTGAGTGTCGAGAGCGCCGCGAACGATCTTGTAACGCACACCGGGGAGGTCCTTAACACGACCGCCGCGCACGAGCACCATCGAGTGCTCCTGCAGGTTGTGGCCCTCGCCGGGAATGTAGGCGGTGACCTCGGTGCCGTTGGAGAGCTTCACACGAGCGACCTTACGCATCGCCGAGTTCGGCTTCTTCGGGGTGGTGGTGTACACACGGGTGCAAACACCACGCTGCTGGGGATTGGCCTTCAGAGCGGGAGCCTTGGTCTTAGTGACCTTCGGCGTACGCCCCTTCCGGACCAACTGCTGAATAGTTGGCACTACTTCTCCTTGTTTGTGCTGCACGGTGACAGCAATGACATGTTTTTAGCATTGACCACTCCGAGACGAGTCTCGGGGCGGTATCTACATGTTCGTCCGTTCCGATTGCTCGGCCCGGTCTCATATGACCCACCAGTCCGCCAAAAAGGCCGGACCATAAACCGTGGGTATGCCGTGGGGGTCATCTATCGAAACAGATGCACCCGGGTGTGTGACGAGGCGACGTAAATTCCCTCAAAATCCGGGGATTTTTTTGAGCAGGCACGCCAAAACGCACACCCCTCGATTCTATGCCCGGATAACGCTCGGGTCAAACGGACTTTCGCGCGAATTCATGCGGAAGTGTCCGATTCCCACCCCTCGATGACACGCCCGACCCGAGCGGGCCCCCTGCGGACGCGTTCCTAGCCCGAAAGCGGGGGCACATTGAGCTCCCGCTGAAGATCCGCCATGAGTGCCTGGATCTGAGGTTCCACGTGGCGCGCGAGGGTCTGTCTAATCTCGGGACGGTACTGCTCGAGGGCCCGACCGATCAGGGCCACCGCATGCTGCCCACACTCATCGGCCAGGCGAATCTCGATGCGCAGGGCCGCCTTGGCCTCCTCGCTGAGCGGTGGCGGCGGGGGCAGATCCCGGGAGCTGTCCCGTGCGAGTCCGGCCAGGGTGAACAGGAATGGCGCTCCCGGTTCGGGCTCGGGATCCAGCGGCAACCCCTCAAATTCGGGATCCAGCCCCTCCTGCGGGCGATAGCTGCGCCGAGTCCGCTCCTCGGCCCGACCGAGTTCGGCGGCCAACGTCGGCAGGTTTTTCTCGGTGTAATCGGCCACCTCGGCATCGGTGATGCGCTTGAGTCGGGTAGACAGGGCGTGTCCGACCGCGTGGGGCACGTCGGTGTCAAGTCCGGCATGTCCCAGCAGCGGGGAACCCAGACAGAGCCGGCACGGGCGGGTGCGCGCACGCGACTCCCCCGGCTGCCAGCGCGGAACCCAGCGGCCCCATGAGCGCACGGCGGCCGCAACCCGGTCCTCCAGCGTCCGATCCATACCGCGAGCGTAACCCGATCGCCGGGCGGAAACCAGTATCCACCGCGACTTTTCCTGGATCGGTCGGAGAAAAAGCACTCGGAGTGTGTGGGGGCTCGAAAGGCGGCCCCGCCTCAGACGTTTCAAACCTGGGCAGACGCACAAAGGGGGCCTTGCGGCCCCTTTTGCAGCTATTCACATCTGGCGACCGGACCCGAATAGCTGGGTGAGCGGTGCGCAACGTACGCTGGGACTCTAACAGAGTCGTAGACGCGCCGCGATGACGAGGAGGTCTCAGAATGTCGCAGTTCAAGCCCACGGATCCGCTCGATACCACTCCCGCTCAGCCTGCCGAATTCACGCGCCTTTTCGGCGAAGGCCGGATGAAAGGCTACACCGAGGTCGCCCACACCTCTGCGGACGTTCTAAGTCGCTCGGTTCCGGCACGAGCAGACTCAGGCTCGGCGGGCTAGTCCGTTTCGGCCATCTCCTCGGCGCTCCAGCGCACGGCGGTGACCGCCGGGGTCCGGATGACCTCGGCGATGGCCTCCTCGATTTCACGGTCGTTACGCTCATCCGAGCGGATCATCGCGGTGATGCGCACCCCCTTGTCATCGGGCAGGTCAAGGGCATCGATCGAGAGCACCGTGAACTCGGGGCGGTGGACCGCGTCAAACACCAGCGAGCGCACGGCCCCCTCGGCGTCCACCGGGCAGTACACCTCGAACCGGTACTCGGCGGCCGGGTGCTCGCGTCCCTCCTCGCCGCGGCGACGATCCAGGGCACGCCCGAGCGGGCGTAGCAGGGTGTTGGCCAGCATGATCGCCGCCGCTCCCCCGAGCGCCACCAGGTAGAGCCCGCCCCCGGCGAGCGCGCCCACCGCGGCCGAAGCCCAGAGGGTCGCCGCGGTGTTGAGCCCGGAGATCGTGGCCCCCTGCTTCATGATCACGCCGGCACCGAGAAAACCGATGCCCGAGACGATCTGGGCGGCCACCCGGGTGGGATCGGCGTCGGGGCCGTTGAAGCTAAACGCCCCCATCACCACGAACAGGGCGGCTCCGAGGCTCACCAGGGCATTGGTGCGTACCCCGGCGGTGCGCGCACGCCACTGCCGCTCGAAGCCGATGGCCGCACCGAGGAACGCGCCGATGCCCACACGCAGGGCAAGATCTACCGGTGAACCGGAGACGATGCCAAAGAATTCTGGGGTCAGGGTGGTGATGGTCATGAGGGTCTCCGATCGAGGCGGACGCGGGTGACCGCGCCAGGAAGCATAGGTGCGGCCGGTGTCGCATGGGTAAACACGCGGCACCGGCCGACTGGGATTTCGGGAAGGGATCTGCCGGTTAGATCCAGGAGTTGAAGCGAGCGATGAAGCGACGCTTGGCCAGCTGAACCACCACGCAGTAGGCGGCCAGGGTGGCGATCAGCCAGGGGAAGTAGGTCCAGGGCAGCGGCACCAAGCCGAGGCTCTGCCCCCACCCGATAAAGGGCAGCACCAGACCAAAGACGCACACGGCCCCGGTGGCCAGCAGCACCGAGAGGCTGGCCCGCGACTGGATGAAGGGGAGCTTCCGGGTGCGCAGCAGGTGCACGATCAGGGTCTGCGAGATGATCGACTCGATGAACCAGCCGGACTGGAACAGCGCGGCGTGCTCGGGGGTGTTGGCGGCGAAGACAAACCACATCAGGGCAAACGTGGTGATGTCGAAGATTGAGGAGAGCGGACCGATCCGGATCATGAACCGGCTGAGGCTCTTGCTCTCCCAGGCGCGGGGCTTCTTCAGGTCCTCGGGGTCCACCTTGTCCCAGGGCAGGGTGAGCATCGAGAGGTCGTAGGTGAGGTTCTGCACCAGCACCACGATCGGGATCATCGGGATAAACGGCAGCAGGGCACTGGCCACCAGGACCGAGAACATGTTGCCGAAGTTGGAGGAGGCGGTCATCGAGATGTACTTCATCGTGTTGATGAAGGTGCGGCGGCCCTCGATCATGCCCTGCTCAAGCACGGTGAGGTCCTTTTCCAGCAGGATGATGTCGGCCGACTCCTTGGCGATGTCCACCGCGGTGTCCACCGAGATACCCACATCCGCGGTGCGCAGGGCGGGGGCATCGTTGATGCCGTCACCCAGGAAGCCCACCGTGTGTCCGTGAGTGCGCATCGCCTCGACGATGCGGGCCTTCTGGGTCGGGGTGATCTTGGCAAAGATGGTGGTGGTTTCGGCGAGCTCGCCCAGCTCCACCAGGCTCAGGTTCTCGATCTCGGGTCCGGTCACGATGGTGCCCACATCCAGCCCCACCTCACGGCCCACGGTTGCAGCTACCAGTGCGTTGTCGCCGGTGATGACCTTGACGGTGGTGCCGTGAGCCTGGATCTGACGGATCGCCTCGGCCGCGCTGGCCTTGGGCGGGTCGAGGAACGCGAGGAACCCAACCAGGGTCATGTTCTGCTCATCGGCCAGGGTGTACTCGGTCTCATCACCCTCGGGACCCACCTCATCGATGGTCTTGATCGCGACGGCGAGCACCCGCAGTCCCAGCGCGTTCTGCTCGGCGACCAGGTCCTCAAGCTCCATCAGCCGCATGGCCGACAGCGGACGCTGCTCCATGCCGTGCAGCTCGGTGGTGCAGAGGCCCATGACCTCCTCGACCGCACCCTTGGTGATGATCGTGTGGGTGAATCCGTCCCCCACCACCACGGACATCCGGCGGCGCACAAAGTCGAAGGGCATCTCGTCGACGTAGGTGTACTCGGCGGTGATCCGGTCCAGCTCGTCCTCGCCGGCGGCGGTCAGCACCGCGCCGTCCAGGAGGTTGCGCAGACCGGTCTGGAAGTGGGCGTTGATCGCGCCGTAGCCGAGGGTCGACTCGCTGCTGCGGCCGTCCACGTCCAGGTGACGCTCAAGCACGATCCGGTCCTCGGTCAGGGTGCCGGTCTTATCGGTGGCCAGGATGTCCATCGCCCCGAGGTTCTGGATCGAGTTCAGACGCTTCACAATCACCTTGTGCTTCGCCATGTGCTGGGCACCCTTGGCGAGGTTGGCGGTCACGATCAGCGGGAGCATTTCCGGGGTGAGACCCACGGCGGTGGTTACGCCAAAGAGCAGTGCGGTGGTCCAGTCCTTGGTCAGGCCGTTGATGATGAACACCACCGGGACCATGATCAGCATGAAGCGGATCAGGGTGAAGGATACCCGGCGGATGCCCACGTCAAACGCGGTCTCCGGACGCGCCCCCACCAGGGTGCGAGCCATCGTGCCGAAGTAGGAGTTGTCGCCGGTGCCGATGACGATTGCGGTACCCGAGCCGGATACCACCGAGGTACCCATGAACCCCAGGTTCGGGGCGTCCAGGATGTCCGCGATCTGCACCTTCCGGGCGGCCTCGATGGTCTTCTCGGCGGGCAGGGCCTCGCCGGTCAGCATGGCCTGGTTGAGCTGCAGGTCCTTGGTGCGCAGGAAGCGCACATCGGCGGGCAGCATGTCGCCGGCGGCGAACTGCAGCACGTCGCCGGGGACCACGTCGGTGATCGGCAGCTCGCGGGTCACCGCGGTCCCGTCCACCAGGCGGGTCACCGCGGTCGTGGTGCGCACCATCGCCGAGAGCTTCTGCGCGGACTTGGCCGAGCGGTACTCCTGCCAGAAGCGCAGCACGGCCGAGACCAGCACCATGATGCTCACGGTGATCATGCCGGTGTAGTCGGGACCATCGGCCGGGTCGGCCATCCACACATCGGTCACCCACATCACGCCCACCAGGAACAGCAGGATCAGGATGAACGGGTTGAGGAAGGTCTTCAGGAACTGGACAATAGCGGGGGCCGGCTTGTCCCGACCGATCTCGTTGGCACCGAAGCGGTCGGTGCGCTCGCGCACCTGATCCGGGGTCAGGCCGTTGAGGGTGCTCTGCTGGGCGAGGATGGTGGCCTCGGCCTCGCGGTGGGTGGCCAGCAGGAGCAGTTCCTGCTGTGCGGCGCTCAGCCCCTTGCCGGCGGTCTCGGTGAAACGGCGCGGGTTGCGGGTGGGACGGGTGGGCGGCGGGGTTGCCGCCTCGAAGCTCGTGGTGGCCTCATCGAAGCCGCTGGTGGGGAAACGCATGATGAATCTCTTCTCAAACCGGCGAGATCGAATCCGGGCGCGACAATTACCGCCTCAATTGGGGAGACGAATCATCGACGAACACCGGTTACGAGGGCTCGCAACGGGACATAAACTCGCCCCGATCACGCTGAGGATCGGGACATGCGGCTACAGGGCCGGAGTGTTCTCCAGGCGGCCGCGTACTGGGGTAGTCAGGTACGAACGACTATGGTCCGCGCTCATCGCGGTCACCTCCTTCACATATGCACACACTCCCACGCGCGTGAAGGCATGAAGCTTTGGGGGGCTTCGGTGCGCTACCTCCACGTAAGAGCTTTGGCACTGCACGACGTATCCCTCGCGGGAAGCCACTTGGGGTTAACCCTTAATCCGGGAGAACCTGTCCTAATCTTGGGCGTCTCTCGACGTCGTCAGATCAGTGGCCTATATTCGTGCAGGAGCCTCGCCTAACGAAGTGCTGCGGGAAAAACATAGCACGACTTTGCCGACCGCGCACAACCGTTTGTTCTTCGCGCTCAGGAACTACTCGGTTTCGTCGTCTTCCCAGTACCAGCGACGCGGGGTGTGACCGCGCAGGGCCGCCGCCGAGAGCGGCAGGAGGGCCAGGATGATCGCGCTGGCGATCGCCGCAGCGGTCCAGGGATAGGGGCGCAGCAGGGTGTGCACGAGGGCTGGGGTGAACTCGTCCAGACCGTTCCACACCAGCGCGATCACCAGGCTCGCGGTGTATCCCGCCAGCACCGCCAGCCCGATCCAGAAGGCGCTGAGGATCCGGGTAGCCCAGCTCTCGGCCGCGGCATCCCCGCGGCCGGCGCGATCGAGGGCCCGGAGCGCACCGAGCGCAAACAGTACCCCGGTCACCACGATCGCGATCGGTCCCGGCAGGGTACCCAGTGCGGGCTCGTCCACAACCTCGGTATCGGTGAACAGGCTCACCATCCCAAACCCGGCGATCACCCCGGCCAGGTAGACCAGCGTGGCCGCCGCCGTATAGCCCGCCGCGCGAGCGAGGGAGGGGCGAGGGGTGGTCATTCGGACCGGCTAGCGAGCCAGCTGCGGGCCCGCGTCAATCTGGCGCTCGTACTCGGCCAGCTCCTCCTGGTTACGCAGGGTCAGGCGACGTCCGCGAGCCGAGACCCACAGACCGAACCAGACCGGAACCTCGCGGCCCACAATAAAGGCGATCAGGGTCGGGACGCTGAAGGTGCGCTCGATCAACGCGGTGCCAAGATCCTCGGGGAAGATCGTATAGGCATCGGCGAGGAGCAAACCGCCCACGGTTCCCGCGGCGGCAAACAGGCCCACCAGGATGCCTCCGAGGACATGGGTCCACCAGGCACCACGGTTGATGATCGCCGCCATCAGGACGGTGCCCAGGAAGAAGAAGGCGGTCGCCCCCCAGAACCAGGCCGAGGAGATCAGCGGCAGCGGCTCGGTGGGCTCATGGGTCAGGACCCGTACGCCGTAATTTGCCCCGAAGAAGGCGGCGGCAAACACGAGGGTTGCCAGGATCCCGATCAGGATGCCCGCCAGCCGGTTGCCGGCACGGCGGGGGCGCTCGGGGGCCTCCACATACACCGCCGGCGCGGTGACCGTGGGAGCGGGGGCGGCCACCGGTTCGGGCTGAGGTTCGGGTGGCAGGATCGTCGCCGCGTGCTCGGCCGACTGGGTGGTCGATGCGTTCGGCAACTCGGAGGCGTCCAAGGCCACGGTTTCGGTCCCCACCCATTCCTCGTCGGCGACCGGTGCGGACGGGGGCGTCGAGGCGGCCGCGCGAATCTGCCCGGCCAGCCCGCGGTCGGGCTGCGGCGCGGGATCGAGGACAATCCCCGAGTGACGAACCGGGGGCGCGGGATCCACCGGGGGCGCCGGGTCCACCAGCGGGAGTCCCGAGGCGGCAACGGCGGGAGTGACAGGAGTGGGGGCGACAGCGGCGGGGGCAACGGCCTCGGGCGCGGTAGTCTCGGGGGCAGCGTCCGCCAAGGAGGCAGGCACCGGGGCTTCCGCCGGCGCGGCATCGGATACGGGGGTGGCCTCCGCGAGGGGCACATCGATCGCACCCGAGGCATCCACGACGAAGGGCTCGGCCGAGTCTTCCCCCGAGGCGTCGAGGTGAGCATCGGCGACAACGGCGGGAGCATCGTTGGCGTCGAGGTGTGAGTCAGCGGTGGCGGCCTCTGAGTCGGCGGCGGAGTGAGCCTCGGCAGGAGCCACGGCCCCTGATTTCCGCTCGGGAGCGGCGTCGGCGGCCTCCCCCAGCGGGCTCCAGGCGGCCGACGGAATCGGGGAGGGCTCGGTGGGCAGGCCCGCGGTGGCGGCGTCCTGCGGCGCTCCGGTAATCTCCTCACCCAGGTCACGAACCGTCGCGGTGACGGTGGTCTCCTCGGCGGGGGTCGCGGTGGCGGGATCGGCGGGCTTGGTCAGGGGCGGCGAAACCGGCTCGGTCGCGTCAGAATCCGGCTGCTCGGCACCGGTGGTGTTCTCGGGCATGCGATACTCCTCACTCACTGCGGGTCGTTATTTCGCGCTCGCTTGGGCATACCCTATCGCCACAACGGGCGATTTGGTGGGAGCGGGGCCGGTCAGCACGCAAAATGACGCGTGCCGCGGACGCTATCTGGCGGCGGGGAAAACGTGCTTGGCGAGTTCCGCGGTGTACCCATCGGGACTAAACGCGGTCCAGTAGGTGGAGATCCAGATTCCGTTTCGCAACAGGTGAGATTCTCCCCGGGGACCGCCGCCCGATCCGGTCATGCTGCGCACGCACCGGGTACCGGAAAACTCCGCGTAGCACTTGGCACCGAGGCTCTCCAGCCGGGTGACCACGTTGGCGGCCTGGGTTTTCCCGATCGAGGCAATCGTGGTGAGCAGGCCCCTGGTTGTCGGGTCTCCCCAGCTGCAGCGCAGGGATCCGGGGGTGGCCAGCAGGGGTGCCAGCAGCGTATCGGTGGTGGGCTGATAGGCGAGACCCGCGGCGGTATTGGGGTCGCCATCCGCCGCCAGGGCCGTCTTGAAAGCATCCGAGTACAGCGCATCACAGTTCGCGGGCAGCCCCTCGGCCACCGGCGTCTCGGTGACGGAGGGCGAGGCCGAGGGGGTGGGAACGGTGACCGGGACGGGGCCGGGAACCACCTCCGGGCGGGGACGCTCGCCCGAGCTGCCGCTCGTCGAGGCGGGGGCCGAAAGGTTGAAGGCGCCGTTGTCCATCGCAATCACCCCGGCGATCATCGCCACGAGCACCAGGAAGGATGCCAGAATGCCCACGACCCAGCGCGGTCCGCGTGCGCGACGCGGTGCGGGGATGGGCGGCACTCTCAGCGGCAGTGCGGGGATGCCCCCGGTAATCAGCGGATCGGGGGTGGCACCGAGCGGTTCGGGGGTGATCCCGGCCTCGTCGGGTCCCTCGGATCGGGGCGGGTACGGGGGATTCTCGCTCACGCTCGCCCTTCGGTCGCGGTGCGGTGCCGATCCCATCGGCACCTCGGATCATTCAAGTCTGCCATGCTCCGGTGATCGATGCGTCCGGGACGCGGGTTTGACACACCCTCCACGGGGATCACCCAGCGGTCGCTCGCGATCTCGGCGAGACGCCGGCCGGGGCCAAGACCTAGTTAGGGCCAAGTTCTCATTAGGGCCAGAGCGTATGCACGATGTCCGGGGTGTACCCGTTCATCTCGACCGTGCTCCAGTGGGTGGCGATCCACGCGTTATCGCGGAAGAAGTGGTTCTCCCCCGCCTGGGGATCCCCCTCGGCCCATCCCTCGACGCCCGGTCCCACGTGAATCAGGGTGCAGAGGGTGCCGTCGTCCTTGTCCTCGCAGGTGGCACCGCGGGCGACCAACGCCGCCTCGATGTTCTGAGCCGCTGCCGGATCGATCAGCGTCACGTTGGTGTTGATCCCGAGTTCGCTGGGCAAACCCCAGGAACAGTGCAGGCCGGGATTCGCGCGCAGCAGGGTATCGAGTTCGGGAATCGCGGTGCCCGTCTCATCCGCCAGCGAGGGGTCGTTCAGCGGCAGTTCCAGCGCGCGCAGCGACGAGAACATCGGGCCCGAGTAGATGGCCTGGCAGCTCGCGGGCAGCTCGATCGCGGCAGTGGTGGGCGCAGGCTCCGCTGAATTCACCGACTCCGGGGTCGCCGAGGGTTCCGTCAAGGGGGACGCCGACGGGCCCTGCGCGGCGGTGGCCTTGGGCCGCGCGGAGTCCTTGGTACCCGAGGCTCCACGGAGCACCAGGGTCACCCCGACCACAACAACCAGCAGCGCCACCACGGCAATGATGATCAGAAGGCGAAAACGCGAGGGCGGGGACGCGGGTGCGGCCGGATCGGACGTCGGTCCGGATTCGGTCATGTCAGACCCTTCCCTCGGTGAGTGATCGGCGCGAGCACGCCCTTTCTAGAATAAGCAGTCGGGCCGCGAACGGCCTACTTCACGGGCTACTCCAAGCGCTTTGTTACCGAGTTGCGACCGTCGCCCGTCGGTCCCGGCGTTGTTCCCTGGTGAATGAGCAACGGGTTCCCGGACGCGGTCAAGCGTCCGGGAACCCGTCGTGTCCGGCGAAGGAGGGCCTAAGACCCAAACACCGTGGTGATGGAATCCTGCAGATAGTCGTCCTTCATGAAGTTGATCTGTCGAGTGCTCACCCACAGCCCATCCCGAATGAAGGAGCTTTCGAGAATCCCGGCGCCCTCCCCGGCCCAGGGGTTCTCTTCGCTGGTCCACAGGGGCATGATGCACAGGGTTCCTCCCTGGGCCTGCGTGCATTCGGCACCGTTGGCCTTCATCCGAGCGTTGACGATGGCGGCCTGGGCGTCATCCACCGCGCTGAAGGTTGTGGACGCTCCGGAATCCCCGGGGCCGCCCCAGCGGCACTCGAGGCTCGGGTGGAGGGTCTCGATCAGCGCAATCAGCTGCGCATCCGAGGTCCCGCCGCCCGACGTGTTCGGGTCGTTCAGCGGGGTTTCCTGCGAGCTCTCGGCGAACTTTTTCTGAAGCCCTGCCGAGAATCCCGCCCGACAATCGGTGGGGACGCTCACCCGTGTCGGCGCGCTGGGAGACGGGACGACACTCGGCTCGGCCGAAGGCGTGGCGCTGGGCGAGGCAGAGGCGCTGACCGACGGTCTTGGGCTCACGGATGCCGCATTGTTCCCGCCCGAGAAAGCACCGGCAACCGCGGCGATGATGAGGCCGGCCACAACCAGAATGGCAACCACGATGCCAATCCACAAGCCGGTTCGGCGGGGACGCTGCACGTGTTCGGCACCGTGCTCGGGGGTGTTCGGAGTAGTCATGATGTTCTCTTTCCTGCCGCTGAGCTAGTTGCCGAAGATGGCGGTAATGGAGTCCTGTAGGTAGTCCTCGCTGAGGAAGTTCACCTGTTCGGTGCTGATCCACAGCCCGTCCCGGGTGAAGGAGCTTTCCACGACCCCCGCGTACATTCCGTACTGTTCGTGGTTCTCGGCGCGGACCCGGCTGAATACGCAGCGGGTTCCACCATCGACCTCGGTGCAGGTGGCACCCATGTCCGCCATCCGGGCATTCACCGTGGCGGCCTGAGCGTCGGTGACGGCGGCGACGGTGGTATTCGCGCCACTCTCGCTGGGGCCACCCCAGCTGCAGAAGATGCGCGGCTCGAGGGTCTTAGTCAGGGCGATGATCTGCTCGTCACGGCTGCTGTCCTGGCCCACATCGGGGTTGTTCAGCGGGTAGTTGGGGTCACCCTCAATCTTCTGCAAAAATGCGGGGGTGAATACGGCCTTGCAGTCGGTGGGGACGGCCACGCGGACCGGAGCGGTCGGGGATGCCGACGGAATCGGAGTTTCCGACGGCGTCGCCGACGGGCTGGGCGAGGCCGAAGCGGAGGCCGATACCTCGGCGCTCGGGCTCGGAGACTCCGCCGTTTTCCCGCCACTAAACGCACCCGAGACCACGGCTATCACCACCGCAATCACCACCAAAACCGCAATGCCGATACCGATCCACAGACCCGTGCGCGATTTTTTTGACTCGGTGGATGAGGCCTCCGCCGGAAATTCTTCCGGAACGTTGGGGCCCTCGGGTGTGGTCATGATGGTTCCTTTTCTCGCGTCTTGGCGCGCCAATTAATGGGTCGTTTGACCCGTGCCGTACCGGGAGAGGCGGAGCCTCGATCAACCTGGATGCACCCCGGTCAGAAATCCCCGTGCCGGCCACACCCCGATCAACCACGTTCCCAGCGTGATGAATTACTCCCAGTTTATGTCCCACCACCGACTCGGCCGGCACAAATTTCCCTTACAAACCAATTCGTTATCCAGTCGCGATAATTCCCGGTGAAAACGCAAAAGCCCGCCCGTCTCCGAAGAGACGAGCGGGCTTTTGAGGGGGTTATCTACTAGTTGTAGGTACCCGGGGTGAAGTCGTCACCGGTGAAGGAGTCGAAGTCCACAAACGAGAGGTCGTTCTCGTCGAACACGCCGTCGGATGCGAAGATCCGGTTCGGGTAGCGCTCGGCCTTCGCCTCGTCGGTAGCGTCGACAGCCACGTTACGGTAGCGAGCCAGACCGGTACCGGCCGGGATCAGCTTACCGATGATGACGTTCTCCTTGAGGCCCACCAGCGGGTCGGACTTGCCCTCCATGGCCGCCTGGGTCAGAACCCGGGTGGTCTCCTGGAAGGACGCGGCCGACAGCCACGACTCGGTGGCCAGCGAAGCCTTGGTGATACCCATGACTTCCTGACGCGCCGAGGCGGTGCGCTTGCCCTCTGCCAGTGCGGCACGGTTCAGCTCGTTGTACCGCGAACGGTCAACCAGCTCACCCGGCAGCAGCTCGGTGTCGGCGTGGTCAACCACGGTCACCTTGCGCAGCATCTGACGAACGATAACCTCGATGTGCTTGTCGTGAATCGGCACACCCTGCGAGCGGTACACGCCCTGCACGCCGCCCACGAGGTGCTTCTGCACCTCGCGTACGCCCTGCACACGCAGCACCTCCTTGGGGTCCACGGCACCAACGTGCAGCGGAGCACCCAGCTCGACGTGCTGTCCGTCCTCAACGAGGAGGGTCGCACGCTTCAGCACGGGGTAGACAACCGGCTCATCGCCGTTATCCGGAGTCAGGATCACCTTACGAGCCTTGTCGGTCTCGTCGATGGTGATGCGACCTGCGGCCTCGGCGATCGGGGTTGCACCCTTGGGGGTACGAGCCTCGAACAGCTCCTGGACGCGGGGCAGACCCTGGGTGATGTCATCGGCCGAAGCCGAACCACCGGTGTGGAAGGTACGCATGGTCAGCTGAGTACCGGGCTCACCAATCGACTGAGCCGCGATGATACCCACGGCCTCACCGATGTCCACGAGCTTTCCGGTAGCGAGCGAGCGGCCGTAGCAGGCAGCACACACACCGACGGCGGACTCACAGGTCAGCACCGAACGCACCTTGATGGTGTGAACACCGGCGGCAACCAGCTCGTCGATCAGCACGTCACCCACGTCGGCACCGGCGTCGGCCACCAGGGTGCCGTTGTCGGCTACCGCGGCGGTTGCCAGCGAACGAGCGAACACCGAGTTTTCCACGTTGGGGTCACGAACCAGAACACCGGTGGAGTCCACGGCGGCGATCGGGAGCGAGAGGCCCTTGGTGGTGCCACAGTCGTCCTCGCGGATGATGACGTCCTGCGAGACGTCCACCAGACGACGGGTCAGGTAACCCGAGTCGGCGGTACGCAGAGCGGTGTCGGCCAGACCCTTACGAGCACCGTGGGTTGCGATGAAGTACTCCGCAACCGACAGGCCCTCACGGTAAGACGAGATGATCGGGCGAGGGATGATCTCACCCTTCGGGTTGTTCACCAGGCCTCGCATACCCGCGATGTTACGGATCTGCAGCCAGTTACCACGTGCACCCGAGGACACCATGCGGTTGATGGTGTTGTCCTTGGGGAAGTTCGCACGCATGGCCTCGGCGACCTTGTCGGTAGCCTCGGTCCAAATGGCGATCAGCTCGGCACGACGCTCGGCGTCGGTGGTCAGACCCTTGTCGAACTGGCTCTGAACCTTGGCGGCCTTCTTCTCGTAGCCGGCCACGATCTCGCGCTTGTTCGGCGGGGTGAGAACGTCGGACAGTGCCACGGTGACACCCGAGCGGGTAGCCCAGTGGAAACCGGCGTCCTTGATGTTGTCCAGGGTCGCGGCAACCACGTTCTTCGGGTAGCGCTCGGCGAGGTCGTTGACCAGGGCCGACAGGCGGCCCTTGTCTGCGACGTCCTGAACGTACGGGTAGTCCGCGGGCAGCAGCTCGTTGAACAGCGCCTGACCCAGGGTGGTGTCGACCACGATGGGTCCACCCTCGTAGCCCTCGGGCTTGACGGCCGGGTAGAAGTGCACGTCGTTCAGACGGATCTTCACCATGGCGTTCAGGTCCAGGCTGCCCTGGTCCTTGGCCATGATCGCCTCGGAGACGGTCGCGAACGCGCGGCCCTCACCGGTGGCGCCCTCGGTCACGGTGGTCAGGTGGTGCAGACCGATGATCATGTCCTGCGAGGGCAGGGTCACCGGACGACCGTCCGACGGCTTCAGGATGTTGTTCGAGGCAAGCATCAGGATGCGAGCCTCGGCCTGGGCCTCAACCGACAGCGGCAGGTGAACAGCCATCTGGTCACCATCGAAGTCGGCGTTGAACGCGGCACAAACCAGCGGGTGCAGCTGAATAGCCTTACCCTCAACGAGCTGAGGCTCGAAGGCCTGGATACCCAGGCGGTGCAGGGTAGGTGCACGGTTCAGCAGCACCGGACGCTCACGGATGATCTCCTCGAGCACGTCCCAAACCTCGGGACGGGCGCGCTCGACCATGCGCTTGGCGGCCTTGATGTTCTGAGCGTGGCTCAGGTCGATCAGGCGCTTGATCACGAACGGCTTGAAGAGCTCCAGAGCCATCTGCTTGGGCAGACCACACTGGTGCAGCTTCAGCTGCGGGCCCACCACGATGACCGAACGGCCCGAGTAGTCCACGCGCTTACCGAGCAGGTTCTGACGGAAACGACCCTGCTTACCCTTGAGCATGTCGCTCAGGGACTTGAGGGCGCGGTTACCGGTACCGGTGACCGGACGTCCACGACGACCGTTGTCGAACAGGGCGTCGACGGCTTCCTGGAGCATGCGCTTTTCGTTGTTCACGATGATCTCGGGGGCACCGAGATCCAGCAGACGACCCAGACGGTTGTTGCGGTTGATCACACGACGGTACAGGTCGTTGAGGTCGGAGGTCGCGAAGCGGCCACCGTCCAGCTGAACCATCGGACGCAGCTCCGGCGGGATCACCGGAACAACGTCGAGCACCATGGCGGCCGGCGAGTTGCCGGTCTGGATGAAGGAGTTGACAACCTTCAGACGCTTGATGGCGCGGATCTTCTTCTGACCCTTGCCCTCGGCGATCTGGAGGTGCAGCAGCTCGGCCTCGGCGGGCAGGTCGAAGGTCTCGAGGCGCTTCTTGATGGCCTCGGCACCCATGAATGCCTCGAAGTACATGCCGTAGCGGTCCTGCAGCTCGTGGAACACGGTGTCCTCGGGCTTCAGCTCGCCAACCTTCAGGTTGCGGAAGTCTTCCCACACGCGCTCGAGCTGAGCGATCTGCTCGTCGAAGGACTTGCGGGTCTGAGTCATTTCCTTCTCAGCCGCATCCTTCGCACGACGCTTCTGGTCGGACTTGGCACCCTCGGCCTCAAGGGCTGCGAGGTCATCCTCGAGCTTCTTCAGGCGGTCGGCGATGCGAGCGTCGCGCTGGTCACCCAGGGTCTTGAGCTCGAGACGCAGCTCGTTCTCCAGGCCCGGCATGTCCGCGTGACGACCCTCGTCGTCCACCGAGATGACCATGTAGGCGGCGAAGTAGATGACCTTTTCGAGGTCCTTCGGTGCCATGTCCAGCAGGTAACCCAGACGGCTGGGCACACCCTTGAAGTACCAGATGTGGGTGACGGGGGCGGCGAGCTCAATGTGGCCCATGCGCTCACGACGAACGCTGGACTTGGTGACCTCTACGCCACAGCGCTCACAGACGATGCCCTTGAAGCGGACACGCTTGTACTTGCCACAGGAGCACTCCCAGTCGCGGCTCGGGCCGAAGATCTGCTCACCGAACAGACCGTCCTTCTCGGGCTTCAGGGTGCGGTAGTTGATGGTTTCCGGCTTCTTGACCTCACCGTGCGACCAACGACGAATGTCGTCGGCGGTAGCCAGGCCAATGCGAAGCTCGTCAAAAGTTGTTACGTCGAGCAATTTCTCTCCTCAGGAAATTCTCTGGAAAATCTCTGCGTGGGCCTGGTTAGATCTCGTCCACGGACGAGGACTCAAACCGGGAAGAAATGTTGATACCGAGTTCTTCGGCGGCGCGGAAGGCGTCGTCATCGGTGTCGCGCAGGCTCACAACCTGGCCATCGGCGGAGAGGACCTCCACGTTCAGGCAGAGCGACTGCATTTCCTTGATCAGAACCTTGAAGGACTCGGGGATACCCGGCTCCTGGATGTTCTCACCCTTCACGATCGCCTCGTACACCTTGACGCGGCCAAGGATGTCATCGGACTTGATCGTGAGCAGCTCCTGCAGTGCGTAGGCGGCGCCATAGGCCTCGAGGGCCCACACCTCCATCTCACCGAAACGCTGTCCACCGAACTGTGCCTTACCACCCAGCGGCTGCTGCGTGATCATGGAGTACGGACCGGTCGAACGCGCGTGAATCTTGTCGTCCACCAGGTGGTGCAGCTTCAGGATGTACATGTAACCGACCGAAATGGGCATCGGGTACGGCTCACCGGAGCGGCCATCGAACAGCTGTGCCTTACCGGAGTGGTCGATCAGGCGGTCGCCGTCACGGGTGAGGATCGTGGAGTCCAGCAGACCCGCGATCTCCTCCTCGGACGCGCCGTCGAACACCGGGGTCGCAACCTTGGTGCCCGGGGCGGCTTCACGAGCCTGCTCGGGCAGGTTCTTGGCCCAGCTGGGCTTGCCCTCAACCTTCCAGCCCTGGGTCGCGATCCAGCCGAGGTGCGTTTCCAGCACCTGACCGAAGTTCATTCGACCCGGGATACCCATCGGGTTCAGCACGATGTCCACCGGGGTTCCATCGGCGAGGAACGGCATGTCCTCAACCGGCAGAATCTTGGCAATGACACCCTTGTTACCGTGACGACCGGCGAGCTTGTCACCCTCGGTGATCTTACGCTTCTGGGCGATGTAGACCACGACGCGGCGGTTGACGCCCGAGCCCAGCTCGTCGTCGCCGTCCTCGGCGTTGAACTCCTTGACGGCGATGATGGTTCCGCGCTCACCGTGGGGCACCTTCAGCGAGGTGTCGCGAACCTCACGGCTCTTCTCGTTGAAGATGGCACGGAGCAGGCGCTCCTCGGCGGAGAGCTCGGTCTCACCCTTCGGGGTGACCTTACCGACCAGGATGTCGCCGGGGCGAACCTCGGCACCGATGCGGATGATGCCGCGCTCGTCCAGGTCCTTCAGCAGGTCCGGGGATACGTTGGGCAGGTCGCGGGTGATTTCTTCCTTACCCAGCTTGGTGTCGCGAGCGTCAACCTCGTACTCCTCGATGTGAATCGAGGAGAGGGTGTCGTCCTTCACCAGGTTCTGGGAGAGGATCATCGCGTCCTCGAAGTTGTAACCTTCCCAGGTCATGAACGCCACGAGGAGGTTCTTACCCAGTGCCAGCTCACCGTTTTCGGTGGCGGGACCGTCGGCGATAACCTCGCCGGCCTCGATCCGGTCACCCTCGGTCACAACCACGCGGTTGTTGTAGCTGGTGCCCTGGTTCGAGCGGTCGAACTTGCGCAGGTAGTAGGTCTCCGAGCCGCCCTCGTCGAGCTGAACGGTCACGGCGTCTGCCGAAACCTCAGCTACAACACCCGAGCGGTTTGCGGTCACCACGTCACCGGCGTCGATGGCCGCGAAGCCCTCCATACCGGTTCCCACGATGGGCGAGGTGCTCTGCAGCAGCGGCACAGCCTGACGCTGCATGTTGGCACCCATGAGCGCGCGGTTTGCATCGTCGTGCTCGAGGAACGGAATCAGCGAGGTTGCTACCGACACCATCTGGCGCGGGGAGACGTCCATGTAGCCGATCTCGTCGGGTGCGAAGAGGTCAACCTCTCCACCCTTCTTACGAGCCAGCACGCGGTCCTCGGAGAACGAACCGTCCTCGTTCAGCGGTGCGTTTGCCTGGGCGACGATGAAGTCGTCCTCTTCCATGGCGGTCAGGTAGTCGATGTTCTCGGTCACCACACCGTCGACAACGCGACGGTAGGGGGTCTCGATGAAACCGAAGGCGTTGATGCGTGCGAACGATGCCAGCGAACCGATCAGACCAATGTTGGGGCCTTCAGGGGTCTCAATCGGGCACATACGGCCGTAGTGGGACGGGTGAACGTCTCGCACCTCGACACCGGCGCGCTCACGGCTGAGGCCACCGGGGCCCAGGGCCGACAGACGACGCTTGTGGGTCAGACCCGCGAGCGGGTTGTTCTGGTCCATGAACTGCGACAGCTGCGAGGTTCCGAAGAACTCCTTGATCGCGGCGACGACGGGGCGCACGTTGATCAGGGTCTGCGGGGTGATCGCCTCGATGTCCTGAGTGGTCATGCGCTCGCGAACCACGCGCTCCATACGGCTTAGGCCGGTACGGACCTGGTTCTGGATGAGCTCACCCACGGCACGGATACGACGGTTACCGAAGTTGTCGATGTCGTCGGTGTCGATGCGGATCTCCGCCGGAGCGCCCTTACGGACACCGGTGAAGTGGGTCTCGCCGGCGTGCAGACGCACCAGGTACTTAATGGTCGAGACGATGTCTTCGACGGTCAGCACCGAGTCGGTCAGCGGTGCCTCAAGACCAAGCTTCTTGTTGATCTTGTAGCGACCCACCTTGGCGAGGTCGTAGCGCTTGGAGTTGAAGTAGAAGTTGTCCAGCAGGGCGCGGGCAGCCTCGGCGGCCACCTGCTCGCCCGGACGCAGCTTGCGGTAGATGTCGCGCAGGGCGTCGTCCTTGGAGACGATCGAGTCCTTCTCCAGGGTCAGGGCGATCGACTCGTAGCCGGCGAACTCGCTGGCGATGTCTTCGCTGGTCAGACCCAGGGCCTTGAGGAAGACGGTGACCGACTGCTTACGCTTACGGTCGATACGCACACCAACCTGGTCGCGCTTGTCAATCTCGAACTCGAGCCATGCACCACGGCTCGGGATGACGCGTGCCGAGTAGAGGTCCTTGTCGGAGTTCTTCTCGGGGGTGCGCTCGAAGTAGACACCGGGGCTACGAACCAGCTGGGACACAACCACACGCTCGGTACCGTTGATGATGAAGGTACCGCGTTCGGTCATCAGCGGGAAGTCGCCCATGAAGACCGTCTGGGTCTTGATTTCGCCGGTGAGGTGGTTCATGAACTCGGCCTCGACGTACAGCGGAGCAGCGTAGGTCTTGCCACGCTCCTTGCACTCCTCGATGGAGTACTTCTCCGGCTCCAGGAACGGAGCGGTGAAGCTGAGCTGCATGGTCTCGCCCAGGTCCTCGATGGGGGAGATCTCCTCGAAGATCTCATCGAGGCCCGAGTTCGTCGGCAGGTCGTTGCGTCCCTCGGCCTCAGCCTCGGCGACGCGGGTCTTCCACGCCTCCGAGCCAACCAGCCAGTCGAAGCTCTCGGTCTGGAGAGCCAGCAGGTCGGGGACCGTTAGGGTGTCAGTGATCTTTGCGAACGACAGGCGGGAGTGCCCGCGGCCGTTCTTGGGTGAAGTGGTGGATGCGTTGCGCGCAGCAGCCAAGGAAATTACCTCCGTGGGCCCCGTCGGGCCTAGTTACCGTGAGTAAGGTGGAGTACTCGCCGGACGAACAGTGCGGACACTTCATAACCCCGTTATCTGGGTAGTGAAGCACCGAGGCCGACCGCAATATGAAGGCGTGGTGAAACGTCTGGGAGCGCAAAGGTCAAGCATATGCGACAATTCGCGCAAAGTCCAGTACGCGAGTTGAAAAGTTTGAAGCGGTCCGGTATAAGCGCGCGAGTGATCCACTGCCACGGCCGTAAGCTACGCTCTATCTGTGGCTCAACAGCAGGAAAACCCCGGCGTCCAACTCGGCATTAGCGGCTATCACGCGGTGATCGAGCCCGACCATTTCATGCCCGGCACGTTCCAGTTGGTGGTGGACGGCACCCCGCAATCGCATGTGGATCTGGACCGCCCGGATAACCTGTTCTTCGAATACGTGCAGCGCATCGGTCACGTCATCGACCTGCTGGACACCCCCGGTAAGCCGATCACCGCCCTGCACCTGGGTGCCGGCGCGCTGACCCTGCCCCGCTACGTGGAGGCCACCCGACCCGGCAGCCGCCAGCAGGTGCTGGAGCTCGAGCGCGAGCTGATCGACCTGGTGCGCGAGCACCTCCCCTGGCCCAAGCGTGCGGCCATCCGGGTCCGCTACGGCGATGCCCGCGAAACCCTGGGCAAACTGCCCGCGGGGATGCACGGGGCCTGCGACCTGATCGTGGTCGACATCTTCTCCGGCGGCCAGACCCCCGCCCACGTCACGAGCGTCGAGTTCTACCGCGAGGTCGCCAAATTCCTCTCCCCCACCGGGATCATCGCGGTCAATGTGGCCGACGGCCCGGGACTCGCGTTTGCGCGCGGTCAGGCCGCCACCCTCGGTGCGGTCACCGAAAACGTGGCCGCGCTGGCCGAAACCCAGATCCTCAAGGGACGCCGGTTTGGCAACGTGGTGTTGATTGGGTCCTTCGCGCCGCTCCCGATGGACTTCATTCCGCGCCTGCTTGCCGGCGGGCCGCACCCTGCCAAGGCCGTGCAGGGCACCGAGCTACGCGACTTCATCGGCGGTGCCCGGCCCGCCACCGACGCAGACGCCGTGGGGTCCCCGCTGCCCGACCGCGGTGTATTCACCTTCAATAGGCAGGGAAGCTAACCCCACTTCGGGACCCAGTTTCCCCATTCCGGGCGCCAAAGTCACCGGAAGGGGTTACCGTAGTCTCATGGCCGATCTTGAGCGCGTCCGAATCTGGGCGCAGGCACTCATCACGCTGCACCTCCCCAACCAGGGATGGAGTTTCCGCTTCGACAACGCTAAGCGGCGAGCCGGGCTGTGTAATTACACCGCCAAGGAAATCTCGGTATCCCGCTATCTCGCCGCCCGCTATGAGGACGACGAGATCCATCAGATCCTGCTGCACGAGGTTGCCCACGCCCTCGCCGGGTCCCGGGCCGCCCATGGCCCCAAGTGGCGGCGCGTGGCCGAGGGGCTGGGCTATGAGGGTTCCCGCCTGCACCACGGCGAGACCGCCGATGAGCTGGCACCCTGGGTGGGCACGTGTCCCCAGGGCCATACGATCTTTCGCTACCGCAAGCCCGTGCGTCGCAGCTCCTGCGCCGAGTGCTCGGCGAGCTTTGACCCGCAGTATGAGCTGCGCTGGATTCGCCGGGAGATCACCGCGGCCACCCGCGCCGCGGCGATGGTGAGCCGATGAGTACCCGCCTGCCGATCGTGTTCCCCGCTCTCACGGTGGATCACGCGCGATGAGCGCCGAACGGGTAGCGCTGCTGCGCGGCATCAACGTCGGCGGGGTGCGGATCACCTCGGCCGAGCTGGCCGCGGTCTTCACCGACCTGGGGCTGAGATCGGTGAGCACGGTTCTGGCCACGGGCAACGTGTGCTTTTCCGGGGCGATCGAACTCGCCACCATCGAGCGTGCCCTCTCCGAACGCTTCGGCTACTCGGCCCGGGTCATCCTGGTTGAGGTGTCCGACCTGGCATCACTGCTGACCCGGACACCGTTTGCCGAGGATCCCGAGCGTCACCGCTACGTGGTGTTTGCCGATCCCGCCCCGGACCACATCGAAACCTGGACCGCACTGACGGGCTGGGACGCGGAGGGCGAGGACCGGGTAGCGGGCGACCCCGAGGGCCACGTGCTCTGGTGGTCGGTCCCGCGCGGTTCCAGCACCACCACCCCGTTTGCCAAGGCGACGGCTCGGGCCGGAACCCGCGGCCTGAACATCACCACCCGCAATATCGGGACGCTGCAGAAGATCCTGGCGCGCGCCAGCTAGCGCGCGCATCACGCACGTGATTTCACGTTCGGGCCCCGAATTCAATACCCTTGGGTTCGTGATTGATCAGAATGGTGAAACCGTTGCGACGGGCCAAGAGTTCCGCTCCCGAGAGGGCGTGACCTGGCTGTTTGACAGCGGCAGCACCGCGCTTGACTTCTGCTACACCGGCGCGTGGGGCGCGGCCGACGGCCACCTCGACGAGGCCGTGGAGCTGCTGGGCGACCCGATCGCGCTGGGGACCTGGCTGACCGTGCGCATCCCCTGCTCCCCCGCGACCGACCGCGATCTGCAGGATGCCCAGGCCCTGCGATCCACCATCGCACGGATCGCCCGCGCCTTGGCCGATGAGTACCCGCCCGCGGGCACTGACATCGACATGCTGAACCTGTATGCGGCCACCCCCGATGTCCCGGCACGCCTGGCCGGCGGGGCCCGTCAGGCCGGCCGTACCGAACCGCGCGCGGCCCAGGTACTGGCGAGCATCGCCCGCGACGCCGTGGCCCTGTTCTCGGGCCGCCTGGCCGGACGCCTGCGCCACTGCGCGGCCGACGACTGCGACCTGATCTACTTCGACTCCTCCCGCGCGGGAACCCGTCGCTGGTGCTCGATGCAGCGCTGTGGCAACCGAGATAAGGTGCGTCGTCATCGCGCACGCCTCGCCGAGCGCACGCAGCTGGCCCTGGCCGGGAACCGCCTGCCCACGCTCTAGCGCGGGAGACCGCGCACTCGACGAACCTCTCCGGAAGCCGGAGGATGGGGCCCCCAGAAAAACAGGCCGAGTCTCGGCGGGGACCCCGGAACGGACGAGCCCGCACCGGCACCCCAGGGCGGCGTTACTCGGCGTGTGCCGCGACCGGAACCGGCGACTCGCGCAGCACCACAACCTCGGTCTGGCTGTCGATCTGGGCTGCGGCCTTGACCGGTTCCAGGCTCAGCTTGCGGCGCACATTCTGGCCCACTACCGAGGCCGTGAACAGGTGTCCGCTGGCCTGACGCAGGCCCGCATAGGCAGCACCGGCCACGGCGGCCTCGGGGGAGGTGAAATCGATCCCGCGATCGGCGAGGGCCTCGATAATCGCACCGGCAGCCAGCAGATCGTGGCTCGCGAATCCATCCTCGAAGCCGGCGGCGACCAGGGCGATGCTGACCCGCGTGCCGAGGTCCACCTGGCGGCGCAGGATCCAGTCGGCCACGGCCGAGCGGGTGGTGAGGGCACCGAGGATGATCGCGCTGGTCGGCGCGACCTCATCCAGGCTCGGCAGCGAGCCCGCCTCGGGCAGGGCATCCACCCAGACGATGATGTCGGCGTCGGCGAGGCGACGCAGCCCGGCCGATCCGAAGTCGAAGCGCACCTGATAGCGGGCCTGGGCGGGGGCGAAGGTTTCGGGGAGGCTGGAATCGGTCACGGTGCCAGTGTAATCCGCCGGGACCCCGCATTCATGTCGGGCGTCATGATTCCCGTCATACTGTTTCCTCGGGGTCGGCCACCCAGAGCGGGAGCGCACCGCCGGGCGTCTCCGCCGGCTGCTCCTCCCGCCAGCGCAGCAGCCCGGCACCGGGCGCGATGGTGGGGTCGGCACCCGGGCCCGAGGCGGCAATGCCCCGCGGACGCTCCTCGGGCAGCGGCGGACCCATCTCCTCCCGCAGGATCCGGAAATCGTGGGCGGAGATTTCGATCAGTCCGCGGCGCAGAGGTTTGGCCCAGTCCCAGCCGGCCGAGAGATCCAGGACATCCCGCAGCAGGCGCAGCGGAATCACATCGGCGTCGGCCTCCCAGCGCACCGCCCGCTGCCAGGGCCGCAGGCGCTCACCCGGAGGGGTGGGGATATCCACGCGGCGCACCTCCGCGGCCGTGAGACGACCGATCGCGGTAAACGCACGCAGCGGATCCTCATCGGTGGGACGGGTGCGCGGGCTGTAGAGCACGATCCCATCGGCCTCGCCCAGGTCGGCGAGCTCGCGGCGCAGACCCGGCGACACCGCAAACACCCCGTGGTGCCGACACCACGCGGCCTGCTGCCCGGACACTACCCCGAGCCAATAACGGATCGCCATAGGTTCTTTTTACCGCATACAACCGATGCTTGAGCGGCGCGCCATCACACCCGGCGCGGGAAAACCCGATCGCCCGGGAACGCGGACGACCGGGCTGCCGATCCGTTATCCGCCCACCGCGAGAGCACGCCAGATATCGAACTGACGGTCGTTGCCGTTGACGTGGCGCAGAATCACCGGGGTCGACTGCTCGATCTCCTCGGCGTTACGCAGGGGACGGAAAAAACCGGGGCCGATGAGCGCGGAGCCGCGACCCGGGGACTGAATGCGAATCATGGAAATCTCTTCCTCCGGGGACGGTACCCCGGGACTTGGGATGTTGTTGATGTTTGTCAGCGGATCTACGGCGGAACCGTAACCCGGTCGAGACTGGTTCTTGTTGTGAACCTCGAAGTGCAGGTGCACCCCGGTGCTCACGCCAAACTTGGGACCGATAAAACCGATGGTCTGACCCTCGGACACCCGATCACCGATACCGGGACCGGCGGCCGACCCCAACATGTGATAGCGCGTGGTCCAGCCACCACCATGATCAACCTCTTTCCAAAAGTTGATCGCCGCACTCTGGCCCGAACCAATCACGATCCCGGCCGAGGCGACCGGAACTGCCAGCCCGACGCTGACACCCGAGCCAAAATCGATCCCCTTGTGGAAGGGGTCCTGCGGAAAATCGCGCGGCCCAAAAACCTGGGTCACCTGACTCCGCGCAAACGGAAGTCTTGCCATCACTCCTCCTTTCACTGTGTGTGTTTCTGCGATGGGGCTCACCACAACGGGAGCCCCCTGACTAAGAGATCCGGTTTACCCCGTCGGGGAGGATCCTTTATGTCCACTAGATTAGGCACTCGTTGACATTAAAAGCAAACTATTTTGCTCGCTAAGCCGAGAAAACGGCGACCATATGACAACGCTTTGGTGTCGCGAGCACCGAGTTCGGAGCTTCAGTGCCCAGGATGATGACAACCGATGATTTTCTTGTGTATCCGTGCCCGGGCGCAAGAGCGCACTGCTGGTGTTCTTCGGCATCATCACCCAGACTGGTGTGATGTACGTTCAGCTGAAATTCGCGATGGACACCCCGGCCGACGCCGCCTGGCGAGCCCTGCGTTCGGTGGCCGTCGTTCGCGAGCTGTATTCGCCGCTGGTGGATGTGCGCCCGATCGGCGGGTTCGTCCCGGACAGTGGCGGGATCGCGATCGAGCTGGACAACCTCGAGGCGGTGGCCACGATGTGGGAACCGGGTTCGGTCGAGTGCCGCGCACGGCTATTTGGCATCATTCCGCTGGGCCGTCAGGTCATCCGAGTGGGCTTTGAACAGGCCGAGGAGGGCCGGACCCACCTCTTTGTGGACACCGGCGGGGCAACCTCGGGCCCGCTTGCGCTGCTGACCGGATGGCGGCACCGGATGGCCGTCTCCCCGCTGCCCGGGGACCCCGGCCGCACGCTCTGGCGCGACCGGGTCGAGTTTCACGGTCCGATGGCCCCGCTGTACTGGCCGGTGCTCTGGGCGCTGTGGCAGTGGCGCGGACAAAAAATCCGCGCGCTCGCCCCCGGGTGGGCACAGCGCGCGGATTCACCCGAGTAGACGGGCGCTATCGCGGTTCACCGGCAAAGGGCCAGCGGCCATTTTGCTGGTGGAAATTGATGGCCGCGATCATCGGTGAAACGTCGTACTGGGTGATACTCAGTCCGAGCGTTTCCCGCCGCGGACCGCGGACCGTCAACTGGGTCTGATTGAAGTTGCCGTGAAAGACATAGCTGCTGATTTCAGAATAGAGAAACGAATGCCGGACCCCGAAGATTGTCCGAAATTCCACCGAATCCGTGCCCGCCTTGACGTACCAGTTTCGGTACATCATGACCAGGAATATCCCCAGGAGGCTAAGCAGTCCAAAGGCAATGCGCATGGGAATCGCGTTGGATTCCCCCACGGTCGAGACAAACGACATGAGGAAACCCAGTACGCTGACAACCAGCACCGGCCATCCGAGGATCGGCACATTCTTGGGCATCCGAATACGTCCGGGATCCTTTTTCGCCCGGTTGGGGTGCTTCCGGAACCAGCGGGCTGCAAGACCCACCAGCAGGAACACCCCCACCACGAAGGCCACGATCAGGACAAGGTTCAGCGGAGTCATAGATTGTTCTCGTTTCCTTGAATCGCGCGGTTAGGGCCGGACAATTCGTTTGTTGAAGTTTTCAGGGGATGCGAACCAGTTCAGACTCGGATCCTTGGTTTCGGTCCGAAGAAAGTAGGACGCGGCGCGCAGCGCGGGTTCCAGGGTGGTTGTCTCCCTCCGGCTGAGATACACGGTGAGCGCGTCGACTCTGACGGCTTCTTCATCGTCGCCGCCATCCGGCGTGATGAGCAGGTTCCACGCATTTTCATCGGCATCGTCGGCCGAGAAATACACCACCATCGCGCCGTTGGCGTCTCCACAAATATCGAGCCTTGCATCTCCGGAAAGCGCGCTCACTCGCGACCGCTTGTTCCCATCCAGCGTGGAGGCCCGTTCGATGAATCCGGTAAGGGGTTCGCGTACCGCCCGCGTGCCATGGAGATAGATCATGTACCGGTCGGGGTCTTCGGTGGAGATAAACGACCCGGGAGCGCTCCGGGGAGTATGCACCGACCTCTGGAACAGGCCGGAAAACCCCATGCCCAGAAAACACGAAAAGAACCAAATCAGGTTGAACGCCTGTTTAGGCGCGGCAAAGCTAAACGCCAGAAATATCGCAAACATCAGCGCAACAAGTAGGGATGTTCGCCGACGCGACGTGGGCATGAATCGAATAAACAGTGCTCCGTAGAGCGTGCCTGCACAGAACAGTCCAACGGTCCATGCCGGGCTCGTGGGCCACAGGGAGATGACGCCAAGCGTTACCATTATGGCCGCGCAGAGCATGCCCCATAATGTCGATCCGACACCGGGACCAGCACGCCGCCTGCGTCTCTTCGCCACATGCTTTTCGGAGGGCGCGAGGAAGCGCATCACTCAGCTGCGGCTTCGTCGAAGTGGGGGTCCCCCGCGATCTGCAGACGAAACGCATCGGTGTACGTCCGGTGACGCACAGCGTCACCGGTGTCTGTTCTGGCACCTCGAAGCTTCGAGAGCTTATGGCCGCTCAGATCCGAATGTGCGGGCGATGTCTGTTCGCTCATGTTGATTATTCCCCCGAATAGCCAAGTGGTCACTGTTTTCAGCCTACCCTGGCCGTGCGGTGCGATAACGTCTTCAGGCCGGTGGACAGGCGAGGGCAGGCCTATCGGCACGACTCGGTCCGTCCATGTCTCCCCCCCCTCGCCGATGAGTTGCTCCGCGTCTTATCCAGCACCGGCAAAGGCGGCCCGGTAGAACCCGCTCAACCAATACAGCTCGCCACCAAAGAAAAACGCCCACAACAAAAAGCCCAGGATTTTCCCAAACAGCAACACTCCTTCCGAGGAAGTATCAGGAGGCATTTCACCTGCCGCAATCTTCCTCTGAGCTCGCCTCGACTGCAACCAAAAACCCGCAAAAAGCAGAGGGAAAAGAAACGCCGAGAAGATAGGCATATTGAGTGTCCGGCTGGCTCGCCCACTCACCTCAATCGTCGTGCCCCACGGGATCACAAACATAGCTACCACGACCAACGCGGCTCCCACGATCGCAGAAACCAAAGACCACCGAATCGCAAGTTTCGCCAGACGACGATTCTTCTCCGCAAGCTCCGGATTCGCCAGGGCTTTGGCTACTCGTCGCTCAAATTCCTCTTGCTCACTCAGTTGTTTATTCGTTCGATCTTTTTCACTCATCATTTTCCCAAAACGGTGTAGTGAAACATAAGCGGCCCTTCACCAGCCCAGTTCGGTCCACAACCAGTCGCATTTCGAGCATCCCCGATGCTCCTGCCTTAGACGATGCTCCCTGAGATAGCTCGTTTGCATCCGACAGGTGAGTTGTACCCGCCCCGATACTTGCATCCCAGAAAGATCGAATCTGTCATCCCCTTGCCCGGTCAATGATTCTTCCAGCGCTCTACCCCGGCATACTTCCTAAAAGGATATCCCGCCACGGACAAACTGCTGGGTCGCGATTCATGAATATGCAGAATCGCAATAACTATTGATTCCATCCGAAGAGAACCAACGCGCATCCGCTCCCAAACGATCCGATAGTGCGCGCTAATGGCCACGCGACCAACCCAGCAGTGCGCATCAGTTTTACCCCGATGAGTTGGCTGCCGCAAAGAACCCGCCAATCCAGTAGATTTCTCCCAGAATAATGAGTGCCAGAATCAAATTGGAGACGATATGGGTGCCCATCCACCCCGCATCAGTCGAGATCACTTTCTGTCTGACGTCTCGTTTCGCGGATCTGACAAACGTCGCAATTAGCGCAGGAAAAATGAGTGCTGTGAAAATAGGTACGTTCAAGACTCGGTCGCCCCGCGCATGGACCTGAATCGTGGTACCCCAAGGAACGACGATCATCGCGATGACCGCATAGAGCACGCTCGCGATCAAGAATGCGATTGACCACCTGAGATAAAAGCGCGAAAGCCGGCTGCTTTTCTCTACCAGACGAGCATCGGTCGCAAGCAACGCTTGCCTTTTTGCGCGCTCTTCAAGCCTGTTCTTTTGAGGGGAGTTAGCGTTCTCATCCATAGATTATTTTCCTAGCATTCTGTCGTAACCGAGGTGCAAACCTTCCCCTGCCCAGTCCAAGACTTGTCCCAAACCCAGCATCCCCGCTATGTCAGCTTTCGTCTGGGAACCTTTGAATAGCTGATTCGCGTCGGGGATATATGATGCTCCTGCCCCGGTGCCAACGTCCCAGATAGCGTCGAAGCCATCGTATTCTTGGCCGTTCAACGATTTCTCCATGAATCCACCGATCGCATTTCCTGTTCCGGCAATGCCTATTTGTAGTGAATTTCGCAAATATCCAAGGTCAATGGCCTTCGTCATTGGCCCTGCTAACGATGTCAGCCCGCCCGAGACTACACCCGAAGACAACGCCGCAAACGCGCCACCAATATCCTTGTTCCCTGGACTCACCAAATACGTCGCAAGGTTTCCCACCCCACCAACACCCGCATTCAACCCCATGTCTATAGCCGTCTGTCGAGTCGCCACCGACGTTACATACGTCCCGATCTTGCCGCCAACCGACGACACAAACCCGGCCCCCGAACTCACCACACTCCGCGCCGAAGACACCACATTACGCCCCGCGTTCGCCGCCACCGAGACACCCGCACGGCCAGCCGAAATTGCGCCGCCCGCACCTCCCGTGGCCGCTCCAATCACGGCCTGAACACCAACCTGGCCCCAATCAACAGAACCATTCTGAGCCTTCTGAGACACCACCGAAATACCACCACTGAGCAGCGCACCAGAAGCCGCACCAATCAATGCAACCCCGATCGGCCCACCACACCGGTAAACATCAACGCCACACCGGCAACAATCGCGACACCTCCGACGATGTACTCCCAGTTATCGCCAATCCACTCACCGGCCTTGGCGATCGCACCGTTATGCGCACTCGCATACGCCCGTAACTCCGCGTCCGTCACCGGACGCAACCCCCACGGATCCACCGCATGCAACGGATCATTACCCACAAACGCATATCCGTTACCCAACCACCCCGTCCCCAGCACTCCGGGCAACGGATCAGTCGACACAAACCCAAACGACGCCGGGTCATACACCCTGGCACCCATCCACTCGGCCCCCGACACCATCAACCCGCCAGAACCCGTCACACCAAACAAACCAGCCCCAACACCGGCCGCGCCAAACAACGCATCCAGCTCCGCGACCCCGGCCCCCGCAGAACCCGCGGACAAACCGGACAGATCAACACCCGGAACCACCATCCACGGGTCTGATGCCACACTCCCCCGAACACCACGCCACCCGCCACCGGGCAACGCACCACCCGAAGACAAACCAGCAGAAGACAGGCCAGCAGAGGCTGACCCCGTCGAGGCCACACCAGCGGGAGACGATTCAAGACCAGGCGAACCAGCAGCCGACGACCCGCCAGCAGAATCCCACCACACCGGTTCGATCGGGCGCACCAGGACGACCCGAGCGAATGCCCACCCTAGTAAGCGTTGCCCGCAGGTTCCGCGATTGACGCTGACGTAACGTCTGTGGTGGGACAACAAGCTACTACGGACGAATCAACCGCTTATTCGATACTTCAGCAGAGGTTTCCCACGACAACTTTGGGTCAGGCTTACCTGTGCGGAGAAAAAACTCCGCGGCTTGCAACGCTCGGGTTAGGTCCGTGCATTCTCGTTTTTCAAGCGCAACAAAGTATTCATCGACCGGCACCTTCAAGACCTCGTTGTCCGAGTCCGGAGTAGTCAGGAGGCTCCAAGAATCTTCATCGGACTGCACCGGGGAGTAATACACCACCATCACGCTCCTCGAATCACCGCAAACATCTAGGCGTGCCTCGTCTCGAAGCGCACTCACGCGAGTGTACTTAGCGCCATCCAGTCCATTTACCCGTTCGATGAATCGTTCCAAAGGTTCTCTCGTAATGCGAGTGCCAGAGCGATACATTAAGAAGTTTGAGGTACTCGGCGTGCTATTGGCCTCACCTAAAGTTTTTTCCTAGATCGCCTCCACCAAGCCTCATCCAATGTGGCCAAGGTGAGGCCAAGGCTTACTGCAACAAACCAGTTCAGGTGCAAAGATCCAACCGGCTTAAAAAATAATCCAGATAACAAGCCTAGGAAACCAGCGGCAGCGCCCAAAATGAGCAGGTTAAAAAGCCAACGTCTCTGGGGTCGAAAACGAACAATTAGATAACCGTAGCTGGTTCCGACAATTGCAGTGAGAGCCGCGCTAAGCCACCCGATCCCCCACATATGCCAAGTGAGTAAACCAAGTATCAAAATTTGCAGCAGTGCCCCGAAAAGAAAATAACCCTTGAGGCTTTTGGCCGGTTGTCCCTTTCTGACCTGCGACGTAGTGAATCTGCGCATTTCAATCCGATCCAAATAGGTTCGATACAAATTCGTTAGCTGTCACTGGACACGAGCTTGTTTTTCACATCTCTGCGCGCCGATCTGACAAACGACAAAAGAACTATCGGGAACATAAGCGCGGTAAAGATCGGAACGTTGAGATTCCATCCCGCCCTTGCATAAATCTGAATAGTCGTTCCCCAAGGCACGATGGCAAGGAGAAACCCGAAAACCGTCAACACGGTGAACCAGCGCAAATAAAACCGGGAGGGCTTCGCGTTCTTTGCCACCAACCGAGGATCAGAAGCAGCGATCCTCCGTGCAGCACGCTCCTCATCACGGCTATCGACACCACTCAAGTGCCCCCTCCCCTCCATCTAGCGTTGCCAATGCGTCGTTTAGCCCCGCCCCACGTCATGGCAATGCGAGTCTTTCCCGCCCCCGAACACGACAGCACCTGTCTTACCGTAATCGTCTCTGGACACGAATGCCTATCTAAACCGTATCCTCGTGAAACAAAGAGACCCACCCGGTATTTTCTCGGCGCTCGAGAACAGCAATGCGGCGAATAACACGTCGCGCAAACTCACGGCCAAGCCACTCCCCCAAGACCGCCTCGTCAATTTCCATTTCTCGAGACCAATCGACAAGCTCATGGCCGACACCGGTGTACTCCACGTTGACGCGCCCACCGGTGAACCGAGAAGCACTCTCGACACGTTTGATGTTCACTCTCGGCAGGTTCAACGTATGTGCCCAAGCCCAAGCCGAATCGCTATCTGCAACCTGGAGAAAAACTGGGTCAAGTACATCAGCGGGAACACCATTCCTCGCTGCAACCCGTGACAGAGCAGACACAAGCCTCAGTGGAATGCAAACGCCCTCAGCAACCACTGCAGAGGCAACGTAAATAATCGCCGCTGCAACCTCGTGTTTACCAAGCAGATCGTAAGTATGGCGGATATCGCCCTCGGTCAAAAATGTCCTAAACCATGCGATAACCCACTGCGCATCCATGACGTTCGAGTACGCATGTAACTCAGACTCAGCTATTACTTCCCTATGCGATTCAGGCGACGAAGAAACCCACTTGCCTCGAAATGGGCCGTCTGGATTTGAGCTCCACCGGCCAGAGTCAGCCTGCGCCATCAGCCGCTTAGCAGAACGCTCTGAAATACGTCCCTCATCAGTCAAAAGCGGTGAAGGCCACGTAGTCGCGCTCATCAGAGCCAGCGGAAACTCCGTGCGAACTCGAAAGGCCGGCACAGATGCTCCCCCGGGCGTAACCTCGACCTCATAAATGCGTCCACGAAACTGCGAAATTGGGCCATTCCAAACCCTCCGAATTCGGAATTCAGGCACGACGACTAACACGTTCGGATGTTTGTCTTGCTTTCGGTCAGACAATCAAAAACCTCACACGCTAGCCGCCATAAGCCGCGCGGAAGAACCCGCTCAACCAATACAGCTCGCCACCCAAGAAAAACGCCCACGTCAACAAGCCTAAGACCTTAAAGAATTTCAGCGCGCCATAAGAAGAAATATCCGGGGGAGCCGTTCCCGCCTTAATCTTCTTCTGCGAATTTCTCATTTGTAGCCAGAACCCAGCAAAGAGCAGCGGGAAAAGAAACGCCGAGAAAATGGGCATATTGCGCGTCCGACTGGCTCGCCCGCTCACCTCAATCGTCGTGCCCCACGGGATCACAAACATCGCCACCACAACTAGTGCGGCCCCCACAATTGCCGTGATCAAAGCCCAGCGCATAGCAAGTCTCGCCACACGCCGGTTCTCCTCCGCTAGCTTAGGGTTTGCCAAGGCCTCGGCCGTTCTGGCCTCAAATCGCTCTTGTTCCGTCGGCCGATTCTTTGATTGTTCTTTTTCACTCATCATTTACCTAAAAAATTGTCATAAACCATATGCAGACCTTCACCAGCCCAATCCACAACCTGTCCCATCCCGAGCATCCCCGCGACATCGGCCTTGGACGGTGCCCCCTGAGATAGCTTGTTTGCGTCCGGTAGGTGAGTTGTACCCGCCCCGATACTTGCATCCCAGAAAAGATCGAATCCGTCATACCCTTGCCCAGTCAAAGATTTTTCCATCACACTACCCCCGACGTTGCCTCCCGCCGCAAGCACACTCTGCGTGATCTTCCGGCCAAGCTCTGCTTTAATAGGGTCAGCTAAGGGTCCTGCTAACGATGTCAGCCCGCCCGAGACTACACCCGAAGACAACGCCGCAAACGCGCCACCAATATCCTTGTTCCCTGGACTCACCAAATACGTCGCAAGGTTTCCCACCCCACCAACACCCGCATTCAACCCCATGTCTATAGCCGTCTGTCGAGTCGCCACCGACGTTACATACGTCCCGATCTTGCCGCCAACCGACGACACAAACCCGGCCCCCGAACTCACCACACTCCGCGCCGAAGACACCACATTACGCCCCGCGTTCGCCGCCACCGAGACACCCGCACGGCCAGCCGAAATTGCGCCGCCCGCACCTCCCGTGGCCGCTCCAATCACGGCCTGAACACCAACCTGGCCCCAATCAACAGAACCATTCTGAGCCTTCTGAGACACCACCGAAATACCACCACTGAGCAGCGCACCAGAAGCCGCACCAATCAATGCAACCCCGATCGGCCCACCCACACCGGTAAACATCAACGCCACACCGGCAACAATCGCGACACCTCCGACGATGTACTCCCAGTTATCGCCAATCCACTCACCGGCCTTGGCGATCGCACCGTTATGCGCACTCGCATACGCCTGCAACTCCGCGTCCGTCACCGGACGCAACCCCCACGGATCCACCGCATGCAACGGATCATTACCCACAAACGCATATCCGTTACCCAACCACCCCGTCCCCAGCACTCCGGGCAACGGATCAGTCGACACAAACCCAAACGACGCCGGGTCATACACCCTGGCACCCATCCACTCGGCCCCCGACACCATCAACCCGCCAGAACCCGTCACACCAAACAAACCAGCCCCAACACCGGCCGCGCCAAACAACGCATCCAGCTCCGCGACCCCGGCCCCCGCAGAACCCGCGGACAAACCGGACAGATCAACACCCGGAACCACCATCCACGGGTCTGATGCCACACTCCCCCGAACACCACGCCACCCGCCACCAGGCAGCACACCACCCGAAGACAAACCAGCAGACGACAAGCCCGCAGAAGACAGGCCAGCAGAAGCCGACCCCATCGAGGCCCCACCAACGGGAGACGAATCAAAACCAGGCGAACCGACAGCCGACGACCCGACGGACGGCGAACCCGCCAGCCCCGCATCGGCCGAACCCACGATACCCACCCGGCTGATCCCACCCGGGAACACACCAACCGGAACCGAGCCCACCTGAACCAAAACCGGCCACCCCGCGGCAGAATCCCACCACACCGGCACATCAACCGCACAGCCCGCCAACGGAACACCCGCACCAACAGCGCCAGCACTCGGATCGACACCGTGGGCCCCGGCCCCGACAGGGTCACCACCGAAACCAGCATCGGCGGTAGAACCATCGACGGCGGCCCGAGCTCCGGCAGCGCCGGCATTGTCATCCGCCTGGAAACGGCGCACACCCAGCCCGGACAGCTCCCCCAGCACATCAACGGACAACACGGTCTCGATGCCCGAACCATCCGGACGCACGTCCCGCACACCCGCCAACGATCCCAGCTCCGACCACAACCACAACCTGGCCCCGCCATCGGGGCCTACCTGCCGCACCCGACGACCCAAACCGTCATAGCTAAACCGCGTCACACCCGGCGCATCCACACCCGACACATTCGCATGTGCGGCAACCGAACGCGACAGCAGCTGACCCGCCGCATCGTAGGCAAACACCACCGACGGCACCACGGTTTCAGTGCCCGCGGCGGGCACACCACCCGGCTCGGCACCCGACACCCGGGTCTCCGATACCAGCCGGCCCACCGCGTCGAAACTCCAGGAAACACTCGATACACCGGTGGCCTCGACCGAGCCCTCGGTACGCACACTGGTGAGCTGACCGGCCCCGTCATACTCATAGCGGGACACCTCGGTATCCGTGCCGACCCAGAGAATCCGGCCGTTCTCGTCCCGGCCCACACGCGTCGTCGCGACATCCACCGAGTCCTCGGACTCACCCGTACCCGGCGTGACCGTCTGGGTACGATGCCCCACGATGGTGCCCGCGCTCAGCTCCCACTCCTGAGTCACGCCCGCGCTGACCGCCCGCAGCAGATGACCCGCCGCATCACGCTCATACGTGATCACGCCAAAAACCGGATGGGAAACCGCGCTGACCCGACCCGCGGCGTCATAGCGATACTCGGTGCGTGCCCCGTCCGGGGCGACCATCGCGACCCGGCGACCATCGGCGTCATACTCCCAGGAGATCCCCACACCATCGCGGGTTCGCGACACCAGCAGACCGAGGCGGTTGCGCTCCAACCGGTGCGTCACCGAGGCAGCCTCGCCGGCGGTCAGGTCCGTGATTGTCACCGTGCGGGCGGACGCATCGCGCTCCGAGCGCATGACCACACGCCCGTCCACACTGAGCGAGTCCTGACGGCCCGCCGCGTCATATCCCCAGCTCGTGCGGCGCCCATCCGGGTCTTCCTGCCACAGCTGGCGGCCGGCGGCGTCGTACCCGGCGCTACTGCGCCGACCCAGCTGATCGGTCACCGCGGACACCTGGCCCGTCGGAGTGTACTCGTGACGCACCACGCCGCCCAGCGGGTCGATCGTCGCCACCACGCGCCCGGCGTCATCGTATTCGAAACGGGTTTCCGCACCGACCCCGTTCACCACGGACACCAGCTGACCCACCGGGTCGTAGCGGAAACGGCGCGAACCATGCCAGCCGTCCGACACCCGGACCACCCGTCCGGCCCGGTCATACCCGATCCGGGTCTGACCGCGGCCGGGGACCGTATGCCGAATCAGGCGGCCGGAGGAATCGTATTCGAAACGCTCGACATCACCACCGGGCAGCACCCGGGCGCTCAGCCGACTATCGGCATCGTATTCCAGTCGGGTGCGGGCACCGGCGGGGTCAACCATCGACACGGCACGGCCCGCCGCATCGTACTCAAACCGGCTGGTCGCACCGAGCGGCGTGACCTGCTCGATCACCCGTCCCGCCGCATCGCGGCGCAGCAGGGTGAGTCCTCCATCGGCGTCCACCAGCTCGATCGGGCGTCCGCACAGGTCATAGGTGACCAGGTCGGTGCTCCCATCCGCGCCCTCCGCGGCGACCGGGCGGCCAAAACCGTCATAACGCACGCTGGAATGATCAAACGCATCGCGGACCGACACCGTGGAGGTTGCCAGATCGGTGCTGATCTCGCGGCGTACTCCGGTCGGATCCACCAGTGCCGAGAGCTCACCGGTCATCGAATACTCGCGCCGCCAGCTCTCCCCGGACGGATCGGTGATGGTGGTGAGGCGGGAGAGCTCATCGTGCACAAAGCTCCACCGCAGCCCACCCGGCAACTCGAGCCCGGCCACGTTACCCAGGTCGTCAAAGTGCCGCAGCGTTGCCCTGCCCAGGGCATCGATCACGCGGGCCGATTGGCCGTGCGGACCGGCCTCGATCTCGGTGCGCGCACCCAACGGGTCGGTCACCGCACTCAGCGCGCCACCGGGCCCATACTCAAATCGGGTGATTCCGCCGTCCGGATCCTGCCGAGCGATGACGTTGCCCGCGGCGTCGTATCGGACCGAGGTTTTGGCACCCCCGGGGCTGATCCCCGCGATCATGCGACCGCTCTGATCGCGTTCGATCCTGGCCACATTGCCCATCGCGTTGGTGGTGCTGATCAGATCGCCGAACTCGTCGTAGCCGAAGGTGACCACCACGCCCTCGGGATCGGTAATCCGTCGCAGACTCGCGCCCTGCCACTCCAGCTCGGTGCGACCACCCTCGGGGTCGATCACCAGGGCGGGGTTACGCTCGGCATCGCCGGCGTATTCGTAGGTCACGGTGCCACCGGACTCGGTCACCACCGTGGTGACCCGGTCGAACTCGTCGTAACCAAACGTGAGATCGGTCCCCTGAGGGGTGACGGTCCGGGTGCGACGGCCACGGGCGTCATACCCGTGAACGGTGACCTGTCCGTCTCGTCCGGTGGCGGAAACCAGGTTTCCGTTACGGTCAAACGCCATGCTCTGACGCGCATCATGCGCATCGATGACCCCAACCAGACGCCCCAGGGAATCGGCGATCCAGGTGTTCGAGCGGGTGCCGTCCTCATCCGATACCACGGTGATGCGGCCCGGCAAATAGGCGAATCGGGTTACCCGACCAAACGGGGAAATCTGAGATGCTACCCGGCGGGAGGAATCGTAGGTGTTCTCCACCTCGCAGAGACCGGCCGCATCGAAGACCGCATCGAGAATGCCGTCTTCATTCCAGCGGTAACGGCGCGTGCCACCCGGGCCCTGAGCGGAGATGAGCTCGCCGGATTCGGCATAGCCAAACTCGACCCGGCGACCATCGCTCGCGGCGAGAACCACGACCTTCTGATCCGACCACTCGACCCGGAACGATCGTCCGCGCTCGTGCTCAACCTCGGTGATCCGGTTCTCGGAATCGCGGCGCGTACGCACGGCGGTGCCCGGACCGGCATCCTGCCCCAGCCAGGCACCACCCGGGCTAAAAATCCACCGGGAACCCGCGTTGTCACGGACAACAAGGACTTCGGCGTCGTCGCCAGCCAGCCATGCGGTCCCGGGTGCCTCCCGCGTGAGCCACGCGTTCTCCGCCACGGCACGGTCCCAGCCGTCGCCGAGGCGGGGGAAGTTTTGGGTGCGGCCATCGGGCAGCACAATCGATGCACCCTCGTCGCCCAGGTCGAGCCGGGTATCAAAAATCGAGCCCCATCCCGGTCCGAACGCCCCCGCGCCCAGGTCGAGCGAGTTGTACGTGCGGGACGCAACCAGCGACGCTGATGCTCCGATAAACCCCAGGTCGATCTCGGTTTCCAGGAAGTTGCCGGTGGAGGTATTCACCGGATCGTTGGTGAAGCCCGTGGTGGGCGGCACGCCAAATGCCTGGGCCGGTTCGATCACGATGCCCTCGCGCTGCGCGGCCACGCCCGCCGAGCTCAGGGCCGCCAGCAGGGCGGAGTCGGCGAGGCGGGAAATGTTTCCCTCGCCACCGGCGGCGGCAAAGGCGTTGGCGATAGTTGTGGCCCAGGCGACGTCCTGATCATTTGCGGCCAACCAGCGTTCAAACCCGGTCACAACCCCGTCCGCGGACAGGCGACCGTGGGTGCAGCGTGCGGCAAAATCGGCCAGGTGTGAACGCAGCGATCCGGGCTTACCGGCGAGGTCCGCGTTGAGGTTGGCGGAGCCGGTCGCGAAGGTGCGCAGGTCACTCGGGCGCGCGGCCGTTAGGCCACCACTGCCTCCGCCACCGGAACCCGGTGCCGGGGTTTCACGGTTGCCGTTGCCCGAGGATGAGCGGGAGATCTGTACCGGGGCCTCGGGACGGCCTACCGGAGGCGCTTCCTCACCGGCAAAGAAATCCCATGCGCTATCAATGAATCTGGCGCGGCGAGTCTCCACGCGCTTCTTCCACTCGCGTGCCGCACGCCGACGCTGGTTCTCTCGTCTTGCCGCATCGGAGAGCTGCCGCGCTCCGTCCGCGACCTCGCGTAGTCGGGCGGCTAGGTTTTCCCGGTCGGTGCTCGCCGTGCGAGCATTCTGCTGAAACAGCTCGGCAAACACCCCACGAAACTCGGTACCGGCCGTGGCCACCAGGGAGCCACGCGAGCCGCCCTGCCCCGACACCTGGGACGCGGCGGCGTTAAATGCGCCGATCAGCGCATCGGCCGTCCCAAAATCAAAGGTGACGTCCTTGCTAAAAACGCCGAGTTCTTTCTCGCTTACCATGTGAAACCCCCATTGCCACGGTTTCGAAACCCCCGTTTCGAAACTAAAAACTAGATCGAGACACCCGTCCCGAAGAAAAACGGTGTTCCCGTCCGCCATGCCGCCAAAGCGGACATGATGGACGAGAACACCGCCGGAAAAAGCTAGTTACCGCCACCCGCAGAGAAAATGTTCTGCGAGATCTGGTTCAGCTGGCCACGCAGCTGCTCAAGCTCGGTGCGCGCCTTGTCCAGCGCGCTCTTGGTTTCCGGCCAGGTCGTACCCCGGAACTGAGCGGCCAGCGGGCCATCCCAGACGTTGGGGTCGGACAGGACGCGACCCTGCGCGTCCAGCTGGTTGATCTGATCAGTGAAGCCGCCATTGATGATCGCCTGGATCTGCTGAATAGCGGTTTTCGCCTGCTCGGTTGACAATACGCGAGACATAATTGCCCCTCCCTATCTCGGTGATCCCCCGCGTTTACACACCCCCGGGGGTCGAACCGGATAAGCGTAACATCGAAAAACCCATAGCAAGTGCTCGGTACCCTCAACGAATGCTAGATATCACCGGCGCGGCGAATTCGAGGTAGGATTACCAATCGGCCCGCAGTGCTCCGCCAACTGTGCGGATTCCACGGGGGAATCGCGGGCCTCGAAAAGGGGGATTTTTCGTGTCCAAAAGCGTCGGTACTCAGCGCGTGCACGGGCGGGTGCACCCACAACGACTCTGGCTTCGCCGGAGTCTCGGACTGACCGCCGTCATCGCGGCGACCGCGCTCACCACCGCATGTTTCGCGACCCCTACCAAGGTCGACGCCACGTCCCGCGTTCTCAACGCGGTCAACGTTTCGCTCGCCAGTGACGGCGCGGTCACCGCGGTCAAGCACACCACCATTTCGGTGGATGATGCCGCGGGAACAACCTCGAGCGACTCCCGCGATCTGGCACCGTCCGACGTGGTGAATGACCTCCCGGTGCGGATCACCACGCAGTACACCACCGAGAAGAAGACCGGTACAAACCTGGCCGACCTCAAGGGATACACGGGTCGAGTCGCCATCAACGTGACCGTCGAAAACCTGACGGTGGGCCCGCAAAACATCACCTTCGATGCGGCCGGTCAGGCGCGTACCGAACCGGCCCTGGTGGGGGCACCGCTGACCATCGCGGCATCAAGTGTCCTCTCGGATGTCGCACCAAGCGACGTCGTGGTTGATCAGAACACCGGCACCAACGGCGTCATCGGTACCGATGGCACCGGTAAAACGGTGATTCAGTGGGCCTCCCTGCTCGCTCCCCCGCTCTCGGGGGCCTCGAAGACCCTGCGTCTGGTCGCCAACGTGTCCGATTTCACCGTGCCGAGCATTGACCTCGCCGTGCAACCGGGGCTCTCCACCGATCTTTCCCTGGACGGGGTTCTGAACTCCGCCTTCTCCTCGGGTGCCACCTCCGAACTTGCCCTGCAACGACGCACCATCGGATTGGTCTCGGAAGTGACGGACGTCCTGGCCAAAGCCGGCACCACGATCACCGAGGTCAACACCAACCTCACCGCGACCGCCACGACCCTGGGTACGCGCACCGCGGAGCAGCTGCGGGAGAGTTCGGCCAACCTGGCGCAGACCCTCTCGGGGCTCTCCGACCAGCTGGGATCGCTCAAGACCGACCTTGATTCGACCGTCACCGGCACCGCCCAGACCACAACCCAGCAGCTCGCACAGACGGTGAACTCGATGGAGACCATGCTCGGCGATACCTCGTCGGCCCCGCCTTCGCCCATTCTTACCGGCACGGGTTGCTCGGTCGTGGTGGCACCGCCCGGCGAAGCCAGCAACGTGTACTCCAGCCTGGCCCTGATCTCCGCCCAGCTCGACGGCTATGCGTCGGCCAGCGCAAGCTGCCGCGATGAGGTGGCTACCGAGCTGCAGCGCAGCATCGGACCCGCCACCCCCAGCGTCGAAACCTGCTCCGTTGATGCGCCCTCGATGACCTGTGCGCTGTTTGCCGCGAGCGTCACCGTCACCGGCTCGCTGATTGACCTGGTTCGCCAGGGCGATGGCCTGATCGCCGAGCTGCAGCCCGAGATTCTGGCCGGCGCACGTCAGCACCAGAACGCGGTAACCACGGGACTGGCAAACCTGCTGGTTCAGGTTGATGCCCTCACCGGCACCACCAACAGCGAAGCCGTCGCGGACGCACTATCGACGCTGGAGACCTCGGTGAACGACACCAAGACCGCACTGGACTCCGTGTCCACCGGCATCGCCGATGTGCACAATCTGGCCAATCAGGCCCGGAACGAGATCGGAAGCGAGACTCAGGCGGGGTCGATGCTCCGGCAGACCTCGGAGCTCTCCGCGGCGCTGTGCACGCTGATCACCAACGACTCCCTTCCCCGCGATCAGGTTGAGGAGCTGCGCGCCTACCTCACCGTTGATGCCTGCCCGGATCCCACCGCCACCGACCCGCTGCCACCGCTGACCCCGCCCGCCGGATACTCCGGCGCGCTGGCCACACGCTTGCTTGAGCAGAATGACACCTGGACCCAGGTGAGCGATCTCACCGATGCCACCACCACCGATAGCGGACTGGGCAAGGCACTGTCCGCCACCCGTGCCCGGCTCACCGAGGTGCTTGATCATGTGGCCGCGGTCAAGACCGCACTGAACAGCGGAAACGGGTCCCTCGGCGGTGCCGTATCCGCGCTGCGCGACTCTCTCACCGAAACCAGTGACACCAATAATCAGCTCACCACCAGCCTGTCGGAGCTGGAAACCCAGCAGAGTGAGCTGGCCGAGAAAATCAAAAACGCATTCGAGGGTGCCGCAAACGACACCTCGGACAGGGTGGACGAGCTGATCAACAACCAGGTTCGGGTGATTCACGACCAGGGCAAGCAGGGCATCGAGGGCATCGTTGCCGCCTTCAACCGCTCGGTGGTGGGCCTTGATACCACGGCCGACAGCGTCGCCAAGAACGCCCGCACCACCGTGGATAAGCAGCGCGCGCAGCTTTCACAGCAGTCGGAGGCCCTCGTGGGTGCGCTGAGTGCCCAGACCGCGGCCTCATTGGAAACCATCGCGCGCAGCACCGGTGCCTCCACCCGGGATGTTGAGGGTGCCGCGACCCTGCTGGGCGCTGACCTCAACAAGGTCATGCTGGATCTTGGTGACCGCCAGGTAAATGGTTCGGGCCTGCTCGGCTCGATGTCGACCAGTGCCGCCAAGGCGGGAACGGCCGACTATCAGCTCGCCCTCGCCACCCAAAACGCACAGGGATACGCGAATATCCGCTCGGAGGATGTGGCGGGGATTCTGCTTCGTCAGGCACAGTTCAAGGCGTCCATCGCGGCGACCGCCAAGCTTCCGGTGCTCGGTGACAAGGTGCCCGCCGGTGCCAGTTCACAGTCGCTGTATGGATTCCGAATCGAGGCCGCAAAGTGAAGCGCTCAACCCGACTCACCCTGATTGCCGGAGCCGTTGCCGTTGTGCTCGCCGGAAGCGCGGGCATCGTCTGGGCGGTGAACGCGAATCACGGTTCCGAGGACGCGGCGGTTGCCGCGACGGTGCCGGTAGCCCTCAAGGTCTCCGGCGTTCCCCAGGATGCCCCGATTGGCGTGATTGTGACCCTGGGTGCAAACCCGGTGGGCGGGGCCGAATGGCAAACCGCCGCGCAGGGTGCCGCGGTTGCCGAACGCCGACTCCAGCTGGGCGGCACCAAGATCAAGCTGATCACCGTCAACGATAAGGGCACGACCGAGGGCGCACGCGACGCGGTCGCGCAGCTCGCCAAGGACTCGGTCGCGGGCATCGTCTTTGCCTCCGCCGGGGTCCACACGCGGGCCGGTGTGGACGCCGCTCGCTCCGCGGGGATTCCCACGCTGCTGCCCTACTCCTCGGACCCCATCACCACGGTGGGCCTCACCTGGCGTACCGGGCCGGATAACGCCGAGTTTGTGAACGCGATCAACGCGGCCGCCGGCAAGGCCAAGCGGCCGCTGCTGATCAGTGCCGAAGGCTCGCCGCTGAACAAGGTCTCACACGTGGACAACATCTATATCGCTCCCGATACCGATACCACGGTGCTCGCCGCCGATATCGCGTTGCGTGCGGGCATGGCCCCCACCGTTGTAGCCGAGGGAGAACCCACCCCCGCACCGGTGGAAAACCCCGCGGATGCCGTCATCATTAACGCACCGCCGGCCCAGCAGGCTCAGATTGTGCGGGCCATTCAGGCCGCCAACATTAGCCTGCCTCTGGTCCTGTCCCCCGGTGCCACAAGCCCAGCCTTCCCCGCCGCGCTGCGCACCGCGGACGGTACCGTCACCGGACGTCTGCTCACCGTGGGTGCGAACACCGGCGATGCCGTCGCCCTGGACCGCGGCGCAGCGGGGCGGTCGATGTCCGCCTTCCTGGCCGGAGTTCGCGTCTTGGCCGCGGATGGTTCCGCCCAAAACCTCACCGGAGACCAGCCGTTCAGCGCCGTCGCCGCGGCGGCCGACTCGCGCAGCCACGATGCGGTCATCGCCCTGGTGCGCGCGATCGAAAAGGCCGGCAGCGTCGAACCGGCCAAGGTGGCCGAGGCGCTGCGTACCCTGAAGCTCGGTGCGGCCGAGGGTATCGCCGGCCCCACGCTTGACTTCGAGAAGCCCGCCGCCTTCACCGGCAGCGTCACCGGTCTGCACGCGTCCACCGATGACTTGGGGCTTCGCCCCAGCGTCGACGGCGCGGTCGCAACCGTGTGGTACCCGCTCACCTCCCACTAGCCGACCGCTTCGTCCGCACCCCCTGAACCCGAAAGGAGTGCGCCATGCGCGTCCTCATTCTGTTGGATGGCCAACACCTCGATCGAGAAATTGACCGTTACTCCAGCGAGACGACGCTGGCTCAGCTCATCACCGCGGCCGGGGCTACCACCCCGGCTCCGGCGAGCCTGCTCTACGTAGATGATGTGGCCGTGCAGGCCGACACCCCACTCGGTGAGGTTACCCTCCTGGAGGGCAGCACGATCGCGGTGGTTCCGCGGGCTCGTCCGTCCTCCCTCCAGCGTTGGAGTGTCAGCCTTTCCGGGGGCCTCGATTCCGGTAGCACCATCGAGGTCCCCGGCAACCGTCCGCTCATCGTGGGCCGCTCCCCCGGCGCCGACCTGTATCTCGGTACCGAGAGTGCGTCCTGGGAACACTGCACCATCGAGCGGGAGGAGTCCGGCCTGCGGGTCCGAGACTCCGGGTCCACCAACGGTACCTTCGTCGAGGGGGTCAAGGTGGACGCCGAGGGTGTGGCGATCACCCAGCCGACCACGGTGCTGGTGGGTGGCACCAGCTTGTTCCTCCAACCGCAGCTCCTCGAGTCCCGAGCGCCGGAACCCGGGTCCCTGAATAATGTGACCGCGGCCGGAACCGTTCCCTTCAACCGGCCGCCGCGGCTCGGGACGCCCCAGGGGCCCGAACCCCTCGCCGTCCCCACCGTCAAGGACGTGCCAGAAGCGGCGAAATTCAACCTGCTCTCGGTCCTGATTCCCCTGGTCCTGGCCGGTGTCATGGTGGCGGTGCTGGGTGACGCTCGCTTTGCCATGTTTGCCGCGCTGAGCCCGATTCTGGGTGTGGGTACCTGGTTTGAGCAGAAACAGCGTCGAGCCCGCAACCTCAAGGCAGAAGACGCCCGGTTCGAGCAGGCGGTCGTCGATTTCAGCGAGGACATGCGTGTGGCCGGGCGCAGCGAAAGCGCCCGTCGCCACGACATCAACCCCGACCCGGCCGCGGTTCTGCGCCGTGCCGCGGCACCGCTCACCACGCTGTGGCAACGACGCGCGGGAACCGATGATTTTCTGACCCTGTCGCTGGGAACCGGAGACCTCCCCTGGGCACCGCCCACCGATGACAACACCAGCACCAAGCTGGACCAGCGCGTCCGGGACGCCATCGATACCAATGTGATCCGATCCGCGCCGATTCAGGTGGACCTCACCGCCGGCGGGGTGGTGGGTATCGTCGGCGAGCGCGCCGGTGCGCTGGCCCTCGCCCGCAGCCTGGTCGCCCAGGCGAGTGTTCACTGTGGACCCGCGGATCTCAGCATCGGGTTCTTCTTTGATGCCGGTCGCCGGGACGAATGGGAGTGGGCCTCCTGGCTCCCCCACACCCGACGGCTGGGGTCCAGCACCGGCGAGCGCTGGCTTTCCGACGACCGTCAGCGCAGTATCGCGCTGCTTCGTGGACTGCGCGAAGGCATCGATGAGCATCCAACCCCGGGGCTGCTCCTGGTCCTCGATTCCGATGTCCTGACCGAGGGACGCGACGCCCCGGCCCGCAGCCTCCTGGGCCACGGCCGGCCCACCGAGGGTTCGAGCCTGCAGGCAACCCGGCAGCGGGTTGCGGTGTCCGGAATCGTCATCGCATCCACCGAGGATCAGCTCCCCGCGGCCTGCACCAGCGTGGTGACCGTGGGTGCCGATGCGGCCATCACCGTTCACGAGCCCGAAAGCCTGGACCGGGTAGAGGAGGCCGTGTTGGCCGGTCTGACCGTGGACCGTGCACGTCGCTGCGCGATGGATCTGGCCCGCCTGGAGGATCCGGAACTCAGCATTCCCGGGGCGTCCCTTCCCGGGCTGGTACGCCTGCCCGAGCTGCTGGGTCTCGGCACCCCCGAAGCCGCCGATATTCGCCGGCTGTGGACAACCTCCACCGGTTTTTCCACCCCGATCGGTGCGGGCGAGAGCGGCGTCATGTCCCTCGACCTGGTGGGCGATGGCCCCCACGGCCTGGTGGGCGGTACCACCGGTTCCGGTAAGAGTGAGTTCCTTCGCTCCCTGGTGGCGGGGCTGGCAGCACGCAACGATCCCACCCGCCTGAACTTCATCCTGATCGACTTCAAGGGCGGCGCGGCGTTCGCCGCCTGTGAGCGGCTCCCCCACACCATCGGTACGATCAGCAACCTCGATGAGCAGCTCGCCGACCGGGCGCTGCGCTCGCTCGAGGCCGAGATGCAGCGGCGTCAGCGGATCTTTGCCGCCGCCGGCGAGGACGTGGATAACCTCGACGCCTACCTGGCAACCAATCCCAGCGAGCCCATGCCACGCCTGCTTCTGGTGGTGGATGAGTTCGCGATGCTCGCCAAGGACTTCCCCGATGTGCTGTCCTCCCTGGTGAGTGTGGGCGCGGTGGGTCGAACCCTGGGTGTGCACATGATCCTGGCCACCCAGCGTCCGGCCGGCGTGGTGAACGACGATATTCTGGCCAACACCAACCTCCGAGTAGCGCTGCGTGTGCAGAGCCGCGAGGATTCCAGCAACGTCATCGGTGTGCCCTCGGCGGCGGGTATCGGCCGAGCCCAGACCGGTCGGGCGTTTATCAAGCTCGGCCAGGACGATATCACCCCGGTTCAGACCGCCCTGGTCACCGGCCGTGCCCCGCTCACCGATCGGGCGACGCTCGAGCTGCGTGAAACCGGACCACTGGGGATGCCGGTGGCCCGGCCGAAGCCGCCGGCGAGCGCCAGCTCCGATGACAGCGACCTGGATCTGATGATTGATGCGATCCTGGGCGCACACGCGGACGCCGGATATGCCGCACCCCGACCGGTGTGGCCCGAGGCCCTTGGCGCACGCGTCTCGCTTTCCGGATTCGCCGTCGATGGTGCGGAGGCCGCCCCCGTTTCGGTGGGTGCAATCGAGGGTTCACGGGTGCTGATGGCGCTCTCGGACGAGCCCGAGCTGCAACGTCAGAGCCCGGCCGGATGGGATCTCGCCCAGGGCAACCTGATGCTCCTGGGCATCGCCGGAAGCGGTACCAGCACCACCCTGTCAAGCATCGCGCTGACCCTCGCCGCCGCCTACGGTCCCGACGAACTCGACCTCCTGGTCCTGGATGTGGGCTCACGCTCGCTTGCCCCGCTGGCCGATCTCCCGCATACCGCCGCCTATGTGGGAACCGGTGCGGGTGCCTCCGAGCAGCAGGCGCGCTTCCTGCGCTTCCTGCGCACCGAACTCGATCGCCGCCGCGCGGACCCCGGGCATCGCCGACCGATGATCGTGCTGATCGATGGGCTGGCCACGCTGCGCGACGAGTTCCAGGACTATGACGGGCTCGCGCTGATGGACGCCCTCTATCGCGCATACGCCGACGGTCCGGCCCTGGGACTGTGGTTTGCGATCTCCACCACACGTGCCAAGGCGATTCCCTCGGCGATGGATGAGGTAACCACCCAGAAGTGGCTGTTCCGCCTGGCGGACCCCTACGACTACTCATCCCTCGGGGTGCGCGGACAGGACATGCCCGCGGCAATCGCCGGACGCTGCGTCACCACGGTTGGCCTGCGACAGATGCATGTTGCCACCCCCGACGGCGACCTGATCCAGGCCGTCGCAAGCGTCTCGGCACGCTGGCCCGAGGCCGCCGCCAAGACCCCGGTGATCGGTAGCTTGCCCGCCGACATCACCGTGGCCGAGGTTCCCGCCGCCGCCAACCTCTCCGCCGACCCATGGATGATTCCGGTGGGGCTGCGGGAGAGTGACCTCGCCCCGGCAACCCTCGAGATTTATGACGGCGAGCACGTGCTCATTGCCGGCCCCGCACGCTCGGGTAAATCCACGCTCCTCCGGGCAATCGCCGATTCGCTGCGGTCGCAGGCGCAGACCACCCCGGTGGCCGTCTGGGGAATCGCCGACCGCCGCTCCCCCCTGGTGGATGCCAACCTGGATCGCATCGCCGTGGGATCCGAGGAGGTGGCGGCGCTGATCGCGTCGCTGCGCCTGGAGCGTGGTCCGGTGGTCCTGCTCATCGATGACGCCGAACGCTTCGAAGACACCGACCAGTCGATCACCAACCTGCTGGGCTCGGGACGGTCACAACTGTGTGTGATCGCGTCCGGACGCTCGGCCGACCTCCGCAGTCTCTACGGTCACTGGACCAAGGTGTTGCGCAAGTCCCGGTGTGGCGTGCTGTTGCAGCCCGATGTCGACTATGACGGCGAACTGCTCGGCGTCACTCTCCCGCGACGTTCACCGGTCGCGGCCACGGTTGGTCGCGGATATGTCTGTGTGGGAGGAACCGCCGCGTTTGCCCAGACGATGAGCCCCAACACCCTCACCGTCTAGGCCCCACCGACTACTCGCGGGTGGTGATACTAAAGGGATCACTCGCGAGGTCGGTGAAGTTTCCCACGCTCGCCCGCAGGACACAGCTGGGGGCCACCGCCAGTGCGGTGGCCACCAGCCCATCGCTGGACACCGCCAACCCTCCGGCGCAGCCATCTGCCAGCCGCACACCCGATTCCCCGCCGGCGATACTCTCCAGCAGCGCGGAGGCGGGACCGGTTGCCGGGCTGGTGTACACCGGGTTCAGCGGATCCGGCCCACCGGCCCAGATCGGCACCAGGGTCACCGGCAGCGCGCTCTGCCCAACGATCCGCGGAGGCGTTTGAACGGCGATATTTACCAGGCGCTGCACCGGGAAGGCCGCCCCGCCATTTGCGGGATCCTCGATCGCGGTGGTGGTCTGGGTTGCGGCCGAGGCCAACCAGGTATCCAGGGCCTTTTGATCGGTCATCGCGAGGGGAATGGTCGCGGTGACCTCCACGTTTCCCTGCGCGGGAATCTTCACGCCCTCCAGGCTCCACCCACACGTCGCCGAGATACCCGAAACGCTGGGCTGGTTCCGGGTAGCGGTAGCTCCCTCCCAGGTGACCGCCGGGCATGCCCCGTTCGTGGAGATACCGGGAACGGACTCAAGCAGCGGTCCCGTGAGCGCCGCCTTTTGAGCGGTATAGGTCAGGGTGAGCGTCACGGCCTCGGTGGCCGCATCGTATTTGGCCGCGCGGGCGGTACTCAGTCCCGACGGGCGGGGCGGGGTTTGCTGCTGGGCCGAAAGGTTTCCGGCCGCAGGCTTCGCCTCCGAGGGTGCCGGACCGCCGGGGAGGAAGATCAGGATTCCGGCAACAATTGCGGCGCTGAGCGCCAGCGCTCCGCCGCCGATCAACGCGGTACGTTTTGTCAGCCACGGGAACCGGGACAGCCACGGGGCCGCCACCGGCTCGTCCGGCTCGGTGGCCTGCGCGGGGAGGGGCTCGCGTACCATCGGGCGGAAGACCGTGCGGGATCCGGCCTCTCCCAGATCGGGGGCGGGCGCGAAGGTTTCGGATTCGGGGGTGAGCGCCGCAAGTTCCTGCTTGGTCAACGACCCACGGATCATCGTCGCCGGGCGTGCGAGCTCCCCGGGATCCAACGGCTCCGTGCTGGGGCTGAGCGCCTGCAACGTCTCGAACCGGGTAGCCAGCAGCCGAAGTTCGCTGGCCGCCTCCCCGGCGGCGGGGCGCAGCCGAGGTTCCTTCACCAGCAGCTTTTCCAGCATCGTCCAGAGCTCATCGGGCACCTCCAACCGGGGTGGAAGGGTGGTGACATGACGATAAGCCACCGAGAAGTCGGTACCCGGGCCCGCGAACGGGGTGCGTCCGGAGAGCAGCTCATACAGCAGAATTCCGGTGGCATATACGTCGGCCGCGGCACCGGCCTCACCGTGGCTGATGAGTTCGGGAGACATGTACTGAGGGGTACCCAGGAGCCCGGTGGTGTGACGGACCTTTTCCTCAAACACCGAGGCAATGCCGAAGTCGGTGACGCGTACGGTTCCGCTCTGACCGGGCTGCCAGTGTTCGGAGAGCAGGACGTTATCGGGTTTGATATCGCGATGCGCGGTGTTTTGGGTGTGCGCGGCGGCGAGCGCATCCAGGATCTCGGCACCCAGACGCAGCGCGGCGGCGGGCGGCAGCGTGAGGCGTTCGTCGAGGAGGTCTCGGAGGGTTCCTCCGGAGACAAAGTCCATCACGATCGCCAGCCGGTCCCCCTCGACCACGAGGTCGCGCACGGCAACGATGTTGGGGTGACGCAGCGCCAGCAGCACCGAGCGTTCGCGAATAAAACGTTCAACCAGCTGCGGATCGTGGGCATGTTCGGGTCGCAGCACCTTCGCCGCCAGATCGGGGCCCTCGGTGGTGGTGCTCACCCTCCAGACCTCACCCACAGCCCCCGCACCGAGCGGTGAAACCAATCGATACGACGCGCCTAACGGATCGCCGGCCTGCACGTGTGACACGTTTCCCCCATATTAATGTTGCATCTGCCCTGAGCAGCCCCTCGCCTGCCCGGCCGTATCCGGCCGCACGAACGTAGTCTAGTCGAGGCCAAGGTGTGCATCCGTGCGTCACGGCCTCGACCGCCGAAATGTCGCGTCGTTAGTCCAGGTCGAGCTTCCTATCACAGCTGACCGAATCGTCGCCATCCTCATCGTGGTGGGATTTGCGCTCACCATCCACATAGATCTCGCAGCGAATCTCCCCGAAGTTCCCGGGGGTGTTCTGGGCCCAGACGATGACCTTTTGATAGTCGCCAGTGGGGTCCAGCGTGAGGTCGAATTCGGTGCTCCAGGGGAGTGCGTGCTCGGTGGCGCCGGCGGCGTTTTCGCGGTCGCGCTCGTCGTCATCGTGATGCCGACGGTCCTCACTCTCCAATACCGTGAGGTCTCTGATCAACGCGCCCGCGCCGTCTCCGGATACCCGGAGCTCTACGTGGCGGACCCCCGATCGATCGTCACGTTCACCGGCGGGAACCGTCGTACCCCGCGGTGCCCCGGCACGCTGCGACGACGCCGGGTTTGTTTCCGCGGATCCCGCGGGGACGGCTGCCGGTGCCTGAACCACACAACCGGCGAGCGCCAATCCGGCGACCAGCATAATCGGCAGCGCGCGGGCCACGCGCGTGCGGATGGACGGGTGGGTGCTCATATCGCTGGTTTTGCTCATCACTCCAGCCTGCGTGCTTTGCACCAGCGTCGCCTCGCCCACGTCCGAATCCGAAGGATCCGTCGACGCACACGGCAAAACCGGGGCACCCCGTGGTGCCCCGGTCCCGTCTGCCGGCCCCCGGAAATTATCCGGGGAATGCGCCCGCTCGGATGGGCCTAGCGGGCGGCCTTGACCGCCGCCGCCACATCTGCCACCAGCTGCGAGTAGCGGTTACGCGACTCGCGCAGCAGGGTGGTCATCTCATCCTCGGTCGCGAGGGTCACCTCGCCGTAGGCCTTGGTGTTGGCGCCGATGCTGAAACCCTGCCCGCCGGAAACGCTGGTGTATACGGTCTGGCCGAGCTCGGAAATCAGGGCGATGGTACCGTTCGGCACCTTGAGGATCTTGGGCATGTCTTCTCCAATTTTGGGGGTGGTCGGACCGGTCGGTCCGGGGATGTTGTTGATGTTTGTCAGCGGATCTACGGCGGTGTCGTAGTTCGGTCGAGACTGGTTCTTGTTGTGAACCTCGAAGTGCAGGTGCACCCCGGTGCTCACGCCAAACTTGGGACCGATAAAACCGATGGTCTGCCCCTCGGTAACTCGTGCTCCAACGGCGGGACCGGCGGACGACCCCAACATGTGATAGCGCGTAGTCCAGCCACCACCATGATCAACCTCTTTCCAAAAGTTGATCGCCGCACTCTGGCCCGAACCGATAACGGTTCCAGCCGCCGCGACCGGAACCGCCAGCCCGACGCTGACACCCGAGCCAAAATCGATCCCCTTGTGGAAGGGGTCCTGCGGAAAATCACGCGGCCCAAAAACCTGGGTCACCTGACTCCGCGCAAACGGAAGTCTTGCCATCACTCCTCCTTTCGTTATGTGTTTCTTGTGAATCTCGGAACGCGAGATGCGCTCCGAGGCATTAGGTTCCGGGCGGGAAGTCCCGGAACCGATCGAGGTGTGCATCCTCAACCTGCGGGGTGCTGATCGAGGTCAGGATCGAGATGATCCCGGCCAACAGCGAGGCCGAAAGCACGCCCCACCACTGGACCTCCAGCAGCCCCAGGCTTCCGGTGCCGATCAGGGCAACGGCCGCCTGTGCCATGGTTTTGATGGCCCGTTCTCCGGCATAGGACCAGAACTTTCGGGTGAAAATACTCATCCCTCCTCCTTCATGAACCGGCCACGCGCATCGCGCGGCTGAACCGCCTCGAGCACCGCGATTCGGGTGTTGTCCCGGGTCAGTGTGTCCTCCAGGTCGGCCAGTTTCTGTTCGACGGCCCCGAGTCTGACCGCGAGTTCGGCCGAGGCACGTTCGCCCCGGTCCACCGCGTCCCGCATGCTGCCACCATGGTTGGGGAGCACCTCGTCCTTCACCGCGGTCAGGACCGCGGTGGTTTCACGGGCATGACGTCGGGTGTCCACGAGGAACCGGGGAAGGTCCCCCAGCGCACTCACCAGCGCGACAAACCCCTTGACCCAGGGCCAGACGCGCCAGCAGAGGGTCGCGACCGCGATGATCGCCCCCGCTACCAGCACTGCCTGCGCGATGGTTGCCTCCCCCGCCCAGGCGGTGAGTTCACCGGCGTTCACTCGGCGCTCACCCGCCCGGGCCACACCGATCGTCGCCCGGGAAGGACGGCACCGGTTGACGCATTTTTCAAGGGGAATCCCGGCTGACCGCCGGCTACGTAGTGTGTGGTCGTCATCTGTGCTCCTTCCATTCGCGAAAATCGTGGGTTCATGTTTCCTAGCTACCCGGGACGCCTCTACGCCCGTGGCATCCGTCTAGTACCGCGACCCACCCGCCGAGGCGGGTAATGAGGAAGTCGCGACCCCGTCACAGGAACCGCCGTGTGAGATGAGGCAGCTGCCCCATCAGAACCGGCGATCGTCTTGGTGACAATCACCGTGCTCATGTCAACGACTCTACGCTTTCGTTTTCATTCATTCAAGTTAATTTGACAAATAAGCGTCATTTGGGCGACATAGAAGACAAACTCTCGGGGGAGTGTTTCGCCCGGAGTCAACGATTCGCCCCCGAGGGCGGGACGATGGATGATTTTTCGATCCGCCCCTCCCGATGTGCTTTCCCCGTGAGTATTGGGCGTGAGCGAGCGGTCGCGCTAGACTGGAAGCACTCGTGATCTCGTTCGGGGCACCGCCCCACGCTCACGTGCGTCGTAGAACGCTCCCTCTCTCGTCGGCCACGCCGATTCGATGACACTTCATACGGCGAACGGATGCGCACACCTGCGCCTTCGCCACCCCTGCCCCGAAGCTCGGCTGCGCCGCTGCCCGCGGGGACGTGATGCCCGAAAGGCACCAGCATGTCAGAAACAACTTTCGCCTCACTCGGCGTTCCCGCTCCGCTCGTTAAGGTCCTCGCGGCCGACGGCAAGGAGAACGCCTTCCCCATCCAGGTGGACACCCTGGCCGACACCCTCGGCGGACGCGACGTCCTCGGCCGCGGAAAGACCGGCTCGGGCAAGACCCTCGCCTTCTCGATCCCCCTCGTTGCCCGCCTGGCCACCGAGCTGGCCGGCGGCAACCGTCGTCCCGGCCGCCCGCTGGGTCTGGTCCTCGCCCCGACCCGCGAGCTGGCCACTCAGATCGCCGCGGTCATCAACCCGCTGGCCGAGGCCTACGGTCTGAAGACCACCACCATCTTCGGTGGCATCAACCAGACCCGTCAGGTCAACGCGCTGAACGCCGGCGTCGACATCGTCGTGGCCTGCCCCGGCCGCCTGGAAGACCTCATGAAGCAGGGCCACGTGCGCCTGGACGCCGTGGAGATCACCGTGATCGACGAGGCCGACCACATGGCCGACCTCGGCTTCCTCCCGGTTGTCACCCGTCTGCTCTCGGCCACCCCAGAAAACGGTCAGCGACTGCTGTTCTCGGCCACCCTGGACAACGGTGTGGACAAGCTCGTGCGCCGCTTCCTGCACAACGAGGTTCTGCACTCGGTGGACGAGGCCACCTCGCACGTGGCCGCGATGACCCACCACGTCTTCTCGATCTCCTCGCTCGACGGTAAGAAGGACCTGATCACCACCCTGGCCAGCGGCCAGAGCAAGCGGATCCTCTTCACCCGAACCAAGCACCAGGCCAAGAAGCTGGCCAAGCAGCTCACCTCGCAGGGTATCCCCGCGGTGGACCTGCACGGAAACCTCTCGCAGCCGCAGCGTGACCGCAACCTGGCCGCATTCGGCTCGACCGGCCCCGAGGGCGTGCGCGTCCTGGTGGCCACCGACGTTGCCGCCCGTGGTGTGCACGTGGATGGTGTCGAGCTGGTTGTGCACGTCGACCCGCCCATGGAACACAAGGCCTACCTGCACCGTTCGGGCCGTACCGCGCGTGCGGGCACCGAGGGTGACGTGGTGACCATCTGCCTGCCCAGCCAGACCGATGACCTCAAGAAGATCATGAAGAAGGCCGCGATCACCGTGGACTTCCAGCAGGTGGATGCCGACTCGGCCGCCGTGACCGAGCTGGTTGGCCCGGTTGCCGCGTTTGTGAAGCCCGCGCCGCTGGCCCCGGTTCAGCAGCAGGGTGGCGGCGGTAAGAGCCAGGGTGCCAACGCGCTGCGTAAGCGTGCGATCCGCGAGGGTCGCGCCGACCGACCCGGTGGCGGACAGCGCAAGGCTCAGCAGGGCGGTGGCCAGGGCGGTCAGCGTTCCGAGGGTGGACGCGGCCAGGGCGGCCAGCGCACCGAGGGCGGTCGCGGCGGACAGCGCACCGAAGGCGGACGCGGCCAGGGCGCTCAGCGCTCGGGTCAGGGTGCCGGCCAGGGTGGACGCGGTCAGGGCGGACGCGGCCAGGGTGCCGGTGCCGGTCAGGCCCGTCGTGGCGAGTCCGGTGGCGGTCGCGGTGGCAACACCCGCGGCGGCTCCTCGGCCATGTACTCGACCAGCTCCGACGGCGGCAACTCGCGCGGTCGCGGCAACGGTCCGCGTCGCGCCTCCGCTCCCAGCGGTTACTAGTCACTAGCGGCTCCGGCCGCACGGGGTTTCGGCCCCACGGACAAAGGTGGGCCCCATCCGATCAATTCGGATGGGGCCCACCTTTATTCACTCGGGAACGGCGTGCTCCCGGCGTCGAGGGCGATTAGCGCAGCGCGCCAACCGAAGCCAGTGCCGCACGCAGCAGGGTGCCGCGGCCGCCCTCCATCTCGGCGGCGAGCGCATCACTCGAGGCCTCCTCGGGGGTCAGCCAGGTGATTTCCAGGGCGTCCTGGCGCGGCTCGCAGGTACCGGTCACCGGGACCACGTAGGCGAGGGAGACCGCGTGCTGACGCTCATCGGTGAAGGCCGAGACACCGGGCAGCGGGAAGTATTCGGCCACGTGGAACGGGACCGGAGAGGCGGGCAGCAGCGGGAAGGCCATCGGACCCAGATCTTTTTCCAGGTGCCGGAACAGCGACTCGCGCAGGGTCTCGCCATAGAGCACCCGACCCGAGACGATGGTGCGGGTGATCGCGCCCAGCGCGGTGCCCCGGAGCAGGATGCCCACCTCGGTGACCTGGCCTAGTCCGTCCTGGCGCACGGGGATTGCCTCCACATACAGCAGGGGCAGGCGGTGCCGGATCTCCTCCAGCTCCACATCACTCAGCCAGCCCGGGTTCACCGGACGGCTCGGCTCATCGGGCAGCGGTTCGGGATCCGGGGTGCGTACGCTCATGCTTCATTCTTACAAGATTCGCCGGGGGAAGCGAGCCAATCGATTTCGCTTCGAGCGAGCGCCATGAGGTCGAGGAACAACGACGCCGGAAGCGAGCCGCACAAAACACAGTTCGCTTCGAGCGATCGCAACGAGGTCACCGAACAACAACGCCGGAAGCGAGGCCCTATAGAACGCAGTTCGCTTCGAGCGAGCGCGGCCGAAGGCGGCGGCTGGTGCGGATGTCGGTGGAAGAGCCTAACCTGGGAGGTGACCCGTTTAGCCACACGTCCCGAGCCGAAGGATCCGCCGATGTCCCTCCCCGCGATCAACCCCGATGCCGTTCTCTGGTCGGTTACCGAGGAGGAGCGCGCCGGACGTCCGCTGCTGCTCCTACTGCACGGCTACGGATCCAACGAGGCCGACCTGTTCGGTCTGGTCCCGCACCTCCCCGACGCCCCGGTGATCGCCTCGCTGCGCGCTCCGCTGCAGGCCCCCTGGCCGATCGATGGCTGGTCCTGGTTCCCGCTCGCGGTCCCCGGTGCCCCCGATCCCGCGGGCCTGGACGCCTCGGTGGATGCCATCATCGCCTGGATCGATGCCCTCCCCTTCACCCCGACCAGCGTCGCCGCCGCCGGGTTCTCCCAGGGCGGGGCCATGTCCGTCCACCTGCTGCGTCGTGCCCCCGAGCGCTTCGCCTTCGCCGGGAACCTCGCGGGGTTCGTGGTGGCCGGAGACCAGCCCGGAGACGCGGTCCTGCAGGAAACCCGTCCCCCGGTGTTCTGGGGTCGCGGAAGCGCCGACACCGTGATCAGCGACGAGGCCGTGGCGCGCACCACCGACTGGCTGCCCGATCACTCCACCCTTTCCGGTCGCATCTATGAGGGCCTGGACCACTCGATCTCCGGTCCCGAGCTGGCGGATCTGCGCGCCTTCCTCGATCGGCAGTACTAGGGCCGTGGCCCGCGCGGCACTGACCGGGTTTGGCCCGGCGACTCGGACCTGGTTCACCGAGTCTTTTGCCGCGCCCACGGCCGCCCAGGCCGGCGCGTGGAAGGCCATCTCCGGCGGCGATAACACCCTGGTCATCGCCCCCACTGGTTCGGGAAAAACCCTCTCGGCGTTCCTCTGGGCCCTGGACCGATTGGCCACCACCGAGCCGCCGGAAACCACCACCCGGGTACTCTACATCTCCCCACTCAAGGCACTCGGGGTGGACGTGGAACGCAACCTCCGCGCCCCGCTCAGCGGCATCCGTCGCACCGCCGAGCGCGAGGGCATCGCGGTTCGGGATCTGCGGGTCGGGGTCCGCTCGGGGGACACCCCGGCGGCCGAGCGGCGAGCGCTGATCAAGAATCCACCGGACATCCTGATCACGACCCCCGAGTCGCTCTTTTTGATGCTCACCGGCTCGGCCCGGGAGACCCTGCGCGGGGTGGATACCGTCATCATTGACGAGATCCACGCGGTCGCCTCAACAAAGCGCGGGGCCCATCTGGCGCTCAGCCTGGAACGCCTGGATGCGCTGGTGCCCGAACCCGTGCAGCGGATCGGGCTCTCGGCGACCGTGCGCCCCGAGGCCGAGGTCGCGCGCTTTCTGGGTGGCACGGCCCCGGTCACCATCGTGAAGCCCGTCTCGCAGAAAAAGTTTGACCTGCGGGTCATCGTGCCCGTTCCGGATATGACCGATCTGCCGCGGTACTCGGTGTCCGAGGGCCCCACCGAGCACGGGCCGCTGCACACCGAGGACGACGGCTTTATCGATCTCACCGGTGATCCAGCTGAGGGGAAAGGGGGCGCGGGCCGTTCCTCCGGTGACCTCCCCGGGTCTGACCGTTCCAGCGGCACTACCCGTTCCTCCGAGGATCTGCCCGAGGTGGATCGGCCCGGATCGATCTGGCCCTTTATTGAGGAGTCGGTGATCGAGCGGATCCTCGAGCACCGCTCCACGATCGTGTTTGTCAACTCGCGTCGCCTGGCCGAGCGCCTGACCGCGCAGCTCAACGAGCAGTATGCGGCCCGGCTGGGCTCGGCCGTCCCGGACCTCGATTCCCTGCTCCCGCCCGCGCAGCTCGTGGGCGGCAGCGGGCAGACCAACGGCATCGATCCCGAGGCTCCGATCCTCGCCCGCGCCCACCACGGCTCGGTGGCCAAGGCACAGCGCGCGGAGATCGAGGACGACCTGAAAACCGGGCGGCTGCGCTGCGTGGTGGCCACCTCGAGCCTCGAACTGGGCATCGACATGGGCGAGGTGGATCTGGTCATCCAGATCGAGTCCCCGCCCTCGGTGGCCGCCGGGCTCCAGCGCATCGGACGGGCCGGACACCAGGTGGGCGAGGTCTCGCGCGGGTTCCTGTATCCCAAGCATCGCTCGGATCTTCTCTCCAGCGCGGTCTCGGCCGAGCGGATGCTCGCCGGGGAGATCGAACAGCTGCGGGTGCCCAGCAACCCGCTGGACATCCTGGCCCAGCAGACCGTCGCCGTATGTGCGTTGGAACCCATCGCCGTGGAGGACTGGTTTGAGTCCGTCCGACGCAGCGCCCCCTTCTCGGCCCTCCCGCGGGCGGCATTTGACGCGGTGCTGGACCTGGTGTCCGGTCGCTATCCCAGTGACGAGTTCGCCGAGCTGCGCCCACGCGTGGTCTGGGACCGCGAGGACGGCACCCTGACCGGACGCCCGGGCGCGCAGCGGCTCGCGGTGATCGCCGGAGGCACGATCCCCGACCGCGGCCTATTCGGGGTGTACCTCGTCGGCGACGGCGAGGGTGGCACCGGTTCGCGCGTCGGCGAGCTGGATGAGGAGATGGTGTACGAGTCGCGGGTCGGCGACGTGTTTGCGCTGGGAACCACCAGCTGGAAGATTCGCGAGATCACCCACGACCGAGTGATCGTCACCCCCGCGCCCGGACAGCCCGGACGACTGCCGTTCTGGCGCGGCGACGGCCTGGGCCGCCCCGCGGCACTCGGCAAGGCGCTGGGCGCATTCGCCCGGGAGATCGCCGCGCTGGATCCCGAACCCGCGGCAACCCGGCTGAGCGCCGCCGGACTCGACCCCTTTGCCATCGCCAACCTGCGGGCCTATCTCGCCGCTCAGAAGGAGGCAACCGGCACACTCCCCACCGATCGCACGCTCGTGGTCGAGCGTACCCGGGACGAGCTGGGCGACTGGCGGATCGTGCTCCATTCCCCCTACGGCATGCAGGTGCACGCGCCCTGGGCTCTCGCGGTGGGCGCGCGGTTGCAGGAGCGTCTGGGCATCAACGGCACCCCGGTGGCCAGCGACGACGGGATCGTGCTGCGCCTACCGGACGCCGAGGCCGAGCCGCCCGGGGCCGACCTGTTCCTGTTTGATCCGGCCGAGCTCGAGGAGATCGTGACCGCCGAGGTGGGATCCTCGGCCCTGTTTGCCTCCCGATTCCGGGAGAGCGCCGCCCGGGCGCTGCTCCTGCCCAACTACAATCCCGGCAAGCGTGCGCCGCTGTGGCAGCAGCGTCAGCGTTCGGCGCAACTGCTGGATGTGGCTCGCAACTATCCCACCTTCCCGATCCTGCTGGAGGCCGTGCGCGAGTGCCTGCAGGATGTGTATGACGTCCCCGCGCTGATCGACCTGGCGAAGCGGCTGGAATCGCGTTCGGTCCGCATCGCCGAGACGGAAACCGAATCGGCGAGCCCCTATGCGGCCGCGCTGCTGTTTGGCTACGTGGGCGCGTTTATGTACGAGGGGGATGCGCCGATCGCCGAGCGGCGGGCCGCCGCGCTGAGCCTCGATCCCCAGCTGCTAGCCGAGCTGCTGGGCCGCGTGGAGATGCGTGAGCTGCTGGATCCCGATGTCCTCGCCCAGACCGAGGCCGAGCTGCAGCGTCTCGACCCTGAACGCCGCCTGCGCGGGATCGAGGGTACCGCCGACCTGCTGCGGCTGCTGGGGCCGCTGCGAGCCGACGAGGTCGCCGAGCGGTTGCGCCCGGTCGAGGCACGCCAGGTTGCTCCCGGGGCGACCGTGCCGGGGCGGGCGGCGACAGGCGAAGCCGGGGCCGGGGTCGCTGTTGAAGCCGAGGCCGGTTCCGGCACCGCTCCGGCGTCCGGAGCCGATTCCGAGGTCGGTGCCGATTCCGAGGGCGACCCGACCGATCCCGAAACTCCGATCGTCCCCCCGGTGTCTCTCACCGAAGCCGAGGGCTACCTGAGCGAGCTCGAACGCACCCGTCGGGCACTGCCGGTCCCGGTGCGCGGCATCGTGCACTGGATCGCCATCGAGGATGCCTCCCGCGTGCGCGACGCCCTGGGCGTTCCGCTTCCCCCGGGCGTTCGCGCCGTGTTTACCGAGTCGGTGCCCGATCCGCTGGGCGACCTGATCGGTCGCTATGCCCGCAGCCACGGTCCGTTCCGGGCGGGCGCTGTGGCCGACCGATTCGGGCTGGGGATCGCCGTGGTGACCCACACCCTGGGACGCCTCGCCGATGCGCGCCGCCTGGTGCGGGGCGAATTCCTGCCCGAGGTGTCGATCGAGCCCGAGGATCCCGCCCGCGCCGCCGAATGGTGTGATGCCGAGGTCCTGCGCCGGCTGCGGCTGCGCTCGCTGGCCGCGCTGCGTCAGGAGGTCGAGCCGGTTTCCCCGGACACCTTCGCCCGGTTCCTCGACGACTGGCACGGCCTCGGCGGCGACCTGCACGGGATCGACGGCGTGCTGAGCGTCGTGGATCAGCTGGCCGGACTCTACCTGCCCGCCTCCGCCTGGGAAACCCTGATCCTCCCGCTGCGGGTGCGCGACTACACCCCGGCGCTGCTGGATCGGCTGACCGCGAGCGGCGAGGTGATCTGGTCGGGCATGGGCAATCTCGGGGCGCGGGATGGCTGGGTCGCGCTGCATCCGGCGGACCTGGCCCCCTACACACTCGCCGCGCCTCCGGCCGAGCCGGATCTGGGTCCCGAACACGCGGCGGTCCTCGACGTCCTCGCCGGCGGTGGCGCGTTCTTCTTCGCCCAGCTCCAGCAGGCGCTGCCCGAAATCTCCTCGGCGCGCCTGGACGAGGTGCTGTGGGAACTGGTGTGGGCGGGCCTGGTCGCCGGTGACACCCTCGCCCCGCTGCGTGGTTTCACCGCCGGACGCGGGGCGCATAAGGCGGCGGCGCCGGCACCTCGGGCCCGGCTGAACCGGTCGCGCCTGTCGCGGGCGCGCTCGCTCGGCGGCGCGGTCCCGATGAACGGCGCCGGGGCCTACGGGGTACCCGGCGGCGGTGCGCGGGCGCTGGGCCCGGGTGGGGCCGTGTCCTTCCGGGATGAGGCGCTGGCGGGCGACGATACGGGGAACGAGAGCATCGGTCCCCGCGAATCCGGACTCGCCGACGTCGCATCCGACGCCGAGCCCGGGGGAACCGGCCTCGGCGGGCGCTCCTCCGCGGCCGGCGTCTCCGCCCGCCGCCCGGTGCTCCCGCGGCGCAGCGCGTACGGGGTACCCCGCGAGGGTGCGCCGCCGCACCTGTCGGGGCGCTGGTCGCTGCTTCCCGCACCAATCGTTGATCCCACCGTGCGCGGGGCCGCCGATGCCGAACTGCTGCTCGAGCGCTACGGCGTGCTGACCCGCGGCTCGGTCATGGCCGAGGGTGCGGCGGGCGGTTTTGCGCTGGCCTATCGGGTGCTCGCCGAGATGGAATCCGCCGGTCGCGTACGCCGGGGATACTTCATCGAGGGCCTGGGCGGTGCGCAGTTCGCGCAGGCATCGAGTGTGGATCGGCTGCGCCGCGCGATCCTGCCCGACCCCAATCCCGCACCCCCGCGCGTCCGCACGCTCGCGGCCACCGACCCGGCCAACCCGTTTGGTGCGGCGCTCCCCTGGCCCGCGGCGGGTGCCGAGAGCCCCTGGCCCACCCCGGATGCCGTCCCCACCGGTCATCGCCCGGGCCGCAAGGCCGGCGGCCTGGTGACGCTCGTGGATGGCGACCTTGTGCTGTACCTCGAACGCGGCGGAAAGTCCCTGCTGACCTTCACTACGGATCCCGACCGGGTGGCCCTGGCCGCCGCCTCGCTCGTGGCGCTGGTGCGTGCGGGACACGTGGATAAGCTGGCGATCGAGAAGTTCAACGGCGGCTCGGTGCATGCCAGCCCCGCGGCGCTGGTGCTGCGTGCGGCCGGCTTCTCCGATACCCCCAAGGGCCTGCGCATCCGTCGGGGGATCGCGTGAACGCGCGCACTGTCGTGTCGAGCCGGCTCATGCCCTCACCGGGCATAAGCACCGGCACAATCGAGGACGAGGGAGGCCGATATGCCTGAGGGCGATACCCTGTTTCGCGCCGCACGAAACCTAGATGCGGCACTGGCCGGGCAGATTGTGACCGGCTGGGACCTGCGCGTCCCGGACCTGACCACCAGCGATCTGACCGGATCCCGGATCGAATCCGTGGCCGCCCGCGGCAAGCACCTGCTGATGCGGGTGGGAGACTTCACCCTGCATACCCACCTGCGGATGGAGGGGTCCTGGCACCTGTACCGGCCGGGGTCCACCTGGCGGAGGCCTGCCTATCAGGCACGGGCTGTCATCACGACCGAGCAGTATCAGGCGGTGGGCTTCGACCTGGGGTTTGTGAAGCTGTATCCGCGCAGCCGGGAGGAGACCGAGCTGGCCTTCCTCGGCCCGGATCCGCTCGCGGCCGACTGGGATGCGCCCGAGGCGGTCGCCCGGCTCGGCTCGGATCCCGAGCGGGCCATCCACGTGGCGCTGATGGATCAGCGCAATATCGCCGGCCTCGGCAATGAGTATGTCAACGAGATCTGCTTCCTGCGCGGGGTGCTGCCCACGCGACCCGTCGCCGAGGTGGATCTGGTCCCGCTGGTTGATCTCTCGGCGCGGCTGATCCGCGCTAACCGGGATCGGCCCGGCCGGGTCACCACCGGCATCCATCTCCCGGGCCAAACCGACTGGGTGTTCGGGCGTGGACACAAGCCCTGCCGACGCTGCGGGACGCGCATTCTCACGGGCCGCCTCGGCGCGGACCCGACGCGCGAACGGGACACCTACTGGTGCCCGTCCTGCCAGATTTAGGGATACGGGTAGAACTGAAGCGGGAGCCGCTGATAGTCCCCACCAAAGGTGCGCAGCTGTTCGGACCGGTCGATGTGGTCCCACGGGGTGTCGGTCATCATCACGATGCCCACCACGATCCCGAGCCCCGCACACACCAGCAGCGTCCGATCCACCAGGGCTCGCTTGCGCTCCCGAAAGCTCTCGGGGTGTACCTGCGGGCGCGCACTCATCTACGTACTGTGGCAAACCCGAACCTGGGAAGTACACCCGCCTGTCCGAAATTGCATGCATCGGTTGCGGGTACGGGGCCGCGCGCTACCCGGTTAGGGCGCGGTCTACACCGCTCCCCGGCGGCGGGCAGTGATGTACAGACGAAATCTTCGTTCCTTGATCTGGTTGCGGGTGAGCTCCCGAAAGCCAAGAAAGCAGTGACCCGGAGCCTGGATCTCGCCGGTTTTTTGAACCTTGCTATCGTCTATCGCGCGAAGCTCATGGTGTAAAGCTTCGCCAACGGATACGGCCCAAACACGGTGGAAAGGACTACGCCATCCACCACCATCCACTCGATGATCTGGCGGAACAGCAGCTCGGTGTCGTCGTGGATCTCGAGTTCTCCCGCATCTGCGCCCGTCTGGTCCCTCCGGTTCACGGTCGCCCGATCAGGAACCGAGCCGCGGATTCGCTATCCCGCGTCTTGAGGTGCGTGCCTCCCGCATCATCAACACGCATGTGGAAGAGTTCAATTTCCCCCGAGGAGAGGATCTCCGCCGAGCGTATTTGGGTCCCATCGAACATCTCGATCAGGATGCCTGCCTCTTCGGTCGGCCCAATAGTGGGCAACGGGTCAACGTCGAGGGCGACGACCTCCAATATCTGCGCAGCGCCGGCGAGCGTCGCCGGCGCAATACGCGTACTGTTCACCCCATTCCACCCGGGTTCCAGTGAGGCTAGGAGGTGCAGCCGCTGACGCCATGCCGTCCCCGCTCCGTCAGGTGTGCCGACCGGGTTGACCGGTTCAGCTAGACCTCTGTGCCGCAGGTCCTGGGCCTGCCCGCCGCCTCCGCTGCCGCCGACGCCGAACGACCCTGCGGGCTGTCGACCATGCCCTCCTTTTCGCCCATGTTGTATGCCGTTTTGATCATCGTGAGTTCCCCGCTTCTCGTTCATAGTGCGGTAACCCTACGTCAGATTCGGCACCGCCGCTATGGCTCGGAAGCGTCGCGGACAAGGCGGTCCATGCCCGATGGAGACCAAGCCGGCCGTGGCGCTCTCGGGCCACGGCCGGACCGGGACTAGACGGCGACGTCGATCACCCAGGTGACGCCGAAGCTGTCGGTCAGCATCCCGAAGCCCGCGCTCCAGGCGGAGGCCGCCAGTGGTTCCACGATGGTGGCGTCGACGGAGAGTGCCTCCCAGTAGCCGGTGACCTCGGCGAGCGATTCGCCACGGACCGAGACAAAGAACGGCGACGTGGTGATCGTGGTGCCGTTTTCGCGATGGGTGGTCCCGCCCGGCGCCGCCGATCCCCCGGTTGATCCGGGGATGTCGTAGGCCATGACCCGGAAGCCCCGCTCGGATTCGACCCGGCCGAACACGACGTTTTGTGCGCCGGGCAGCTCGACGGGCATCCCGAAATCTGCGTAGGTGGCGATGGTCGGCTGTCCGTCGAATACCGCGGCGTAGAACTCCAGTGCCTGCCGGGCGTCGCCGTGGAAGTTGAGGTGGGTGGTGGTCTGGATGGTCATGTTCGCTCCTAAATCTCGGGCCGGGAATCCCCCGGTATTCCCATGCTCCCGCCCATATAGGACAGTTTTGGTCCTCGACTGTGCATAAGATCGGGACATGACCACCACCTCGCGACTGCTCACCCTGCTGTCCCTGCTGCAAACCCGGCGGGACTGGCCGGGGGCGGTGCTGGCCGAGCGCCTGGAGATCAGTCACCGAACCGTGCGCCGGGATATCGACCGGCTGCGTGAGATGGGTTACCGGATCGACGCGACGATGGGGCCCGACGGCGGCTACCGCCTGGATGCGGGCAACGAGCTGCCGCCACTCCTCTTTGATGACGATCAGGTGGTAGCCCTCACCCTCGCCCTCCAGGCGGCGAGCGTGACCGGCGCGGGCATCGAGGAGGCGGCCCTGCGGGCGCTGACCACCGTGCGCCAGGTGATGCCCTCCCGGCTGCGACACCGACTGAATGTCCTGGAGTTCACGGCGCTGCCCGCGGGTCCGGGACAGGCAATCCCCTCCCCCGCGACGCCCGAGGTACTGCTCACGCTCTCGGCCGCGGTGCGCGCGCGGGAGGTGGTGCGCTTCGACTACGCAAGGGGCGCGATCACGAACGTCGTAGACGCCCCGAAGGCCCCGGTAGCGCCTGTCGCATCGAATGCCCCGGTTGCCGACGTTGCGCCTGTTGCCCCTGTCGCCCCGGGTGCCTCAGGTGCTTCGGGGGCCTCGGACCAGACTGGACCGGCGCGGGATTCCCTCGTCCCCGGCTCAACGCGCGGTGCCCGCGACGCGACATCCCCCGAGCCTGCGCGCCGGGTCGAACCACACCACCTGGTTACCGTGGCCGGGCGATGGTACCTGGTGGCCTGGGACCTCGACCGTGACGACTGGCGAATCTTCCGCGTGGACCGAATCGCCCCGCGCACCCCGAACGGCCCGCGCTTCACCCCGCGGGAGGTTCCCGGAGGCGACGTCTCGGCCTTCGTCTCGGCACGCTTTAAGGGGTCCGACCGGGAGAACGTCTGGCCGTGCAACGGATCGGCGATCCTCGCCCTTCCCGCGCGCGATGTGCGGCCGTTTGTGGGTGACGGGACCCTCACGGACCTCGGGCCCGAGCGCTGCCGGTTGGAGGTGGGCTCCTGGTCCTGGGTATCCCTCGCCGCGGCGCTGTGCCGCTTCGACTGCGCGATCGAGGTGGTGGGGCCGCCCGAGCTGCGCGCGGCATTTGCGACGCTGGCGGCACGAACGGCGGCGGCCGCCGTGCGCTGAGCGGACTCCCCGGATAGCCTGAAGACGAATTCGGAGGTAGCCCGGATCGACGCTCGCGCACCGCTGCCGAAGCGTTGACCGCCAGTAGAGGAGAGAAGCGATGCCAATTCGCGCATCCAAATCGGACCTTCTGAGTGTGATTTGGGTGAGCTTCGACCGTCTCACTGCCGATCCCGCGAGAGATACTCTGATGAGCCCAGCGGATCTGGTGGACTACCTGATCGGCTGGAACGAGCTGAAAGCTTTCGCTCGGCGCTACTCTGCCGAGCAGGAGGGGAAGCTGGACATGCATCCGGACTCAGCTCGTCGACGCCACGGATGACATCGTGACGTTCATTTAGGCCAAGAGTGATGAGCAGTTGTGGGGAATGCCTTGTCCTGAAAAGTGGACAATGGGCAAGATGATCTCGTTCACCACGACCTGCCCCCAGACAAACGCCCGCGGACGAATCCGTGCCTGGTTAAGCGAGAAAGCACTGGAAGCCTAGCTGTCTCTGTCCACGGAGCACGGTGAAAGGTTGTGCGAGGAGAGCCACTTGCAAATGGAACTATCTAGTCATGTGGCTACTTTTTGAGAGACCATGTTTGCAATTGGTGAGAGTTGTCAGGATCAAAATTCTCGTACGCGCAAATAGCGTGAGCACAAACCTTTAAGGGATTTGTCTGCTGCTATTCTTACTCGCGAAATCTATCAAATAGATCATCAAACTCCTGGGCTGCGGGTTCAGTATTGGAAAAAGCAGCTCCAGAATACCTGGCTTCACGCTCATAATCCCAGTCGGGTTCACCGAATTGTTCCGCCTCTGCACCCAAAATAAATCGCTCAGCCTGTTCGTGACCGATTCGCGAGGCGACCTCCCTCAAATCACCAAAGTCCCTTTCAGAAAAACTGGTCAAGATGCCTGACTGCACAAAGTAGAAGAAGTTTTCACCGAAGCTCCAAGGCAGTTCGTCACCGAGGACATCTTCGAGAATGTTCGCCGCTAGGGTCCAGTTGTGTGGCTCCTCAAAATCAAAGTGCGCCACTCGTATACGAGCGGAACTGATCAGTTCCTCGGCCAGTTCAACGGGAATTGAATCGATTAAGTTCGAAGTTAGTATCGTCTCTATGTGTTCGAGTTCACCATCGCCGCTTTGCCATGTGCTAGACAAATCCTGAAGCTGCGCAGACCACCACTCGTCGCCGGGCGCAAGGTATGGTTCTAAAGATGATAGTTCAGCAAGCGCTCGTTCCGAATCTTCTGAAGACGCCTCAAACAGTTCTATCAGTCTCGAGATGTATGGCTCTCGGATCTCTCTCAATGGCAGAGGAGCAGAAGAGACCCTAACGGTTTTACCTGTCAGAGAGTTGGTCTCCGTCGTCGCAAGTCCTGCCCTATACAAATGCAACAGCTGATCGATGCTTTGCGCGGATTCAACCACTTGCAATAGCGCGTGGCGATCAGTACGCAACAGCTCCAAGACGAACTCCCGTACTGCGGGACTATGAAACTTCACCCGGTCGGAACTCCCAATCCTTCTGACCGAAATGAAAGTTTGGTCTAGTTCCCTAAGCGCGTTCAGCACTGTTCGATTTGAGAGTTGCACACCAGCCACACCGTGGGCAACGACTGAATCGACTAGATTCTCAATTCTCGCCTCGTTGAACGAGCACAATACCCGTAATAGAACCCTCTGCTCCTCTCTAATCTGATGATCGTAGCCTTCCTCCCAGAGTTTGGTTGGTCGATCGAGGATCGCGACAAACTCTTCGAGATAATGCTCCCGCCGGGAAACCAGGAGATCTCCAGTTGCGTACTGTATTAGTCGCGGATTGAACCCGTGGTGGTCTACGATTTCCTTCCAGCCTCCTTGCGCAAATTGAGCCTTAAAGCTTCCTTCCAACTTGGAGTGCCACACGTGGTTGTAGAGAATTTTCGCTCTATCGGATTGGCTGTAGTTAGGAACTTTGAGGAGGAATCGTCTTCTTTCTCCGATTTCCTTTAACGCTGTAAAACTAGATGTAGCTTCGCGCAAGATGTATTCTCGCGTGGTCAATACGAAACGGTGTTTTTCACTGCTAGCGACAGCTTCCATGAATCGAACGATGCCTTTGTCTTCATTCTTTTCCAATCGCTCGCGAAGAGAAATTTGGCCAAGGAAGTCATCGTATATAAAGAACTGTTTGGCGCTTGGATCATACAAACGCCATGCATCTCGGACATCGCTATTTATCTCATAAATGTCAAAACCCTCTTTAGCTGCGTCTGCAACCATTGCATGTGCAAGCATGGTCTTCCCGACGCCGGGGGAGCCGGCAATGACACATACGTGTTCTCGAGAGAGTAGATCCCTGGCTTTTGCGAAGCTCTCAGTGGCCACAAACCGTTTCATATCTCGATCCGCTCGAGCAACGAGATCACGCGACAAATTGTGAACCTCGGAGTTTAGCGCTAGAAAAAGCTGTGTGCCAGAGCGAAGCCACAGCTTGGGATGCGCTCGCTGAACTGATTCGTGTCTTGATAGAAGTGCTTGGATATCGTTGGCACCATATATGTCATTCGGGGAGTCCATCCAACGAGAAAAGTGTTCGAATAGGGTGTCTTTCTGACTCACAGTCAGATGCATCGAAGTGAAAAACACATACCTCGCAGGAGCTAGCGCCTCTACTTTTGATACTTCTCCTGCCACGCTGCGGTTGAGATCGCTAAAGGTCGAACGCAGGTAGTGCTTGCACTGCCCTATGCCTATCCCACTCTCGGTATCCCAACGAAGGTCAATTCCGCGGTCTCTTCCAGCTGGGAACCGTTCAACATGTAGACCAAGCTCACTGGACATCAAGTCAGTACACAACGACTCGAACTCGATGTCAGACAGCGCTGAAAGATCTTGCATATAGTTCCTTGTTCTGTTTATGCTGCCAAATTTTCAATCCCCGAGATTCTCCATGGCACAGACTATCTATACCCCCCCCCGAGCTCACATCGGAGCTACACCATTTTCTAAGTGATCTGGAAATACCGCCTGAGAAGGTGCACTGCTCGCTCCGAAATGGATGGGGGGGGTCTCGTGGCCGGTAGATTTACTAAGGGACGTCATCATCCTGAGATCAGGTATGCGATGAACGCGACGGCTCCCCACGACCTAGGAATCGCCGTATGGTTTAGTCCACAAAGCTAAGAGCCTGGCCTGCTCCTCAAATACGGTGCATTGGGCAGCACGATACCTGCAAGAAGAGCTCTATGTCAGATTTTCGCATTCAAACGCGCGAGGAGCTTCGGACGTTAAGCCAGGTCCGATCTGAGGAAGAAGTGTATAGAACCACCTGAATGCTTCGCTCCAGGTCCTTCAACCGATCGAGTTTTCCAGCTGCCTCGAGGAAAATCCTACGCACCTCGTCTTCTGAAGTGTTCTCACCAGCACTTTGATACCAATAGATAATCAGTTCGGGCTCAAAGGAATCACTACCATCCGAATACGGTCTGGCCGTCCCCAGAACCTCGGCGATACTCTTCCACCACCAACGATCCGATTTCCCAATCGAGCACCCGAATACTATGAATAGTTCCGTGGTTTCAAAGAGGCTTGCATAGCGTTTGTCATTCTGTCCCCAGAACGGCTTGGACAGTCGAAGTGAATCATCCCAATTGCCCGCTACTTCCCCGGGCTGATCTACACCGAACAAGAGCGATCGTGGAACTCCCTGAGTACCATGCGGATGAATTATTTCCGTCATTAAGTAGGAAGAGAAAGTATCGCCTGCGCGGATAATGGCATCTGGAACCCCCTTTGGGTTCCCCCGGAAACTGAAATTGCGGTCTACTGTGCTGTATTTAAGTGGGTCAAATTGCTTTTGATCCAGGTACACAAGGTTGTCAAGCAAAGATGTGTAGTTGAAGTTCACGAATACAAAGTTGAAAAGATCAAAATTGTCACACCTTGTCGGGAAGCTCAGTTGACGATAGGCAGCAGGCTCCAGATCAGCTAGAAAACCGCTTAGCGATTCAATAGCCAACCCTCCCGACATAGATTCATTGCCTAACTCAACTAATAGCGAGCTAGGGACAGCCAGGTCTAGAAATTCAGCAAACTTTTCTTGTATCTCGCCCAGCGCTTTTCGCAATTGCCGAGCACTGGCAGATCCAGCTGTCTGAAGGTCAGCTACCACACCCTCTACGTCACTCCAGTTCTTCTTCTCTTCTGCTCGTAGTCGCTCCATCTCCGCGAACACCACATTGGTCGCATCAAAATTTTGAAGCTTCAGGAAAAAGAAAAAACTCTCGTACCTTGTATCGAGTGCAGATCCATATTCGGACATTACTTGAATGTCAAACCCATTACCGACAAAGGCCATGATATTTCGCTGTTTAGTTGGGCTCGAGAACCCAGATTCCATATAATTGCGATGCCCCAAAGTGACCCCTCTCGCCCCAACCCTTGACTGGCGTTTTCATCGATAGCTTAAATGATCAGCGAGACGATTTTCGATTATGCCATTCACGTCATTAACAATATGAAACCATAATCGAGTTTGTAATTGAGGACGCCTCAACGAAGGCACACGAAGGGCCGCATCTGCCTTTCCGGTTGAACCGTGCGATCTAAAACACGCAGTGGTTTGGCGACGGCATATGCCGCTGATTCTCAACCATAACGATGAGTCGTCTACCATTAGGCACGCGATTTAGTACGAGGCTCTTGAAAGCCGACACTGAGCAAGCCACCACGCTCAGATGGGATTCGAGAACGCAATATTGAAAAGCAAAACCCCCTCTCCGAGGAGAGGGGGTTTTAGTGGCGGTGACGGCGGGATTTGAACCCGCGGTAGGGGTGAACCTACACAACATTTCGAGTGTTGCACCTTCGGCCGCTCGGACACGTCACCGAGAAAGAGTCTACGATATCCGCAACTCGGGCGCGAATCGAGGCCCCTTTTGCGCGTGTTCGGCGTGTCGAGCCCCTGTGGATGGATCGTTTTTGTCCACAGAACGGGCATCATTCCCGGTGCGGTCGGGGGTCCCGGGTACGCTGAGGATATGGCCAAGATCACCTCCGCATACGTCTGCACCGAGTGTGGCTGGCACGCCGCCAAATGGGTGGGCCGCTGCGGCGAGTGCCAGCAGTGGGGCACCGTGCAGGAGGTGGGTGCACAGCCGGGTTCCTCGCGCGTGCAGGCGGCCAATGTGTCCGCCGAACGTAGCGCCCGCCCCATCACCACGATCACCGAAAACGCGCTCACCCACTGGCCCAGTGGTATCGGCGAGCTGGATCGTGTGCTCGGCGGCGGCATCGTCCCCGGAGCGGCCATCCTGCTCTCGGGTGAGCCCGGCGTGGGCAAGTCCACGCTGCTGCTGGAGGTCGCGGCGCGGGTCGCCCGCTCGGGTGCCCGGGTCCTCTATGTGAGCGCCGAGGAGTCGGTGGGCCAGGTCTCACTGCGAGCACGGCGTACCGGCGCCCTGGTCGACACCCTGTACATCGCCAGCGAAACCGACCTCGGCGTGCTGCTGGGGCAGGTGGAGTCGATCGATCCGCAGCTGCTGATCGTGGACTCCGTCCAGACCGTCTCTAGCGATCAGTCCGATGGGCTGGCCGGCCAGCCCGCACAGGTGCGCGAGGTGGCCCAGACGCTGGTGCGCGTGGCCAAGGAGCGCAACCTCCCGGTGCTGATCGTCGGCCATGTCACCAAGGACGGCACCATCGCCGGGCCCCGTCTGCTGGAACACCTGGTCGATGTGGTCTGCCACTTCGAGGGCGACCGGCAAACCGCGCTGCGCTTCGTGCGCGCGCTCAAGAACCGCTTTGGTCCCACCGACGAGGTGGGCTGCTTCGAAATGGCCGGAGACGGCATTGCCGAGGTTCCCGATCCCAGCGCCCTGTTCATCAGTCGCGGCACCCCGGTGTCGGGTACCTGCGTGACCGTGGCGATGGAGGGACGCCGTCCGCTGCCGGTCGAGGTCCAGGCGCTGGTCGCGTCCTCCTCCGCCCCCAACCCACGCCGGGTCACCAACGGGGTGGATACCTCCCGGGTCTCGATGCTGCTCGCCGTCCTGGAACGCCGAGCGGGCCTCAAGCTCTCCGATAAGGACGTCTACGTGTCCACGGTCGGCGGGGTGCGCCTCACCGAGCCCGGTGCGGACCTCGCGATCGCCATCGCCATCGCCTCGGCGGTTAAGGACTTCGCCGTTCCGCACTCGTTTGCGGCGATCGGGGAGATCTCGCTGGCCGGGGAAATCCGGCCGGTGGTTTCCGCCCGGCAGCGCCGCACCGAGGCCGAGCGGCTCGGCTATTCCAGCATCGTTGATCACGAGTCCGAGGGCATTCAGGAAGCCCTCCGGCAGGCGCGTAAGGCAGCCGCGACCACCCGAGAGAAGGAACTCGACGCGGCGTTCTAGCCGACCCCGGGATCCGAGCTCGCCGGGCTTCGACAGCACGGCGTCTCATTCGAACCGGGTCTAGATTCCTTTAGATTCCGCGGCCCCATGAGGTCTGACCCCAGTGGGTTCCGGCCAAACCGAGTTTCGGCCCCACTGGGTCTCGCCCGCAAAAGTGCGCGCCTTCGCCACGGCTGCACCCACGCCACAACCTGGCCGGCGGAAACCTAGATGTCCAGGACCCGCATGATCTCCGCGGCCGGTGCCTGCAGCGGGTGCGGCCCGGCAATGTCGAAGAACACCGTGTCGATCTCGGATCCGTGGGTACGCAGGAAATCATGCAGCCACAGCCCCTTATGCAGCGCCACAAACGGCGGCAGGGCATCGGGCTTATTCTTGGCATCCGAGAACAGCAGCAGCGCAACCTTCCCGGTGTCGGGGGCGCGGTACAGCCAGACATCCGCCGACTGCTCGGCCGTGGGCTTATCGCTCGTGCGCGGCTTCATCAGCGGCACCACAAAACTGTCATTGCGCAGCGCAAACGCCACCTTGGCCATATCCTGCTCGGCCAGGGCCTCGGCCAGCGGTTCGGAACGGAACGACGGCTGCTTCTTTTTTGCCATGCCCCTATTCTCCCAGGGTTCCTACTCGAGAACGAATCGCTTGGCGTTGGTGCTCTTGATCCCATCGATGCTCACCGACAGCTGATACGAGGCCCCATCGGCGGGAACCGGATCCCGGTTCCCCTCGCAGGTATCCGCAGAGGACCTGGTGCGGTCCCAAACGATCGCATCGGCCGACTGAACGGTCTGCCCCGATTCGATCACCGAGTTCTGATCGCTGGGTTCAACCTGGCAGTCGGTGGAGGTCCACACCTTGTTGTCACCGTTCAGGATCGTAAACGACTGCTTACTGGTCCCCGCGTTGATCGTGCACGCCTCGCTGCCGGTATTGGTAATCGACATCCGCAGCTGGGGCTTCTCCCCCGCCGCATAGTCACCCTTATCGGTGATCGCGCTCACCACGATGACCTTCGAGGTGCACTTCGGCGCCGATGCACCACCACCCGCCGGCGCCCCCGAGGGGTTTGCCGACGGATTCCCCGACGGGGCACCGGAGGCACCCGGCGACGCGGTATCGGAGGGCGTCACCACCGGAACCGATGCCTTGGGCACATCCGAGGTGGATCCCGGCTGCACAATCAACAGCACGATGACCGCAATGACCGCGACCAGCCCCAGCAACACAAACAGCCGACGCCGTGCATAAACCTGCTTGGACGGACGACCGGAATCGGGTGCTGAAGAGCTCATAAAACCAGGATATCTGCGCGTTTCTCCCGGCCCGGCAGGAGCGCCGAACCGGGGGCAGATTATCGGGGATACTCGGTCCGGAGACCCCGTCTAGGCGAGGTGCTTAAGCATGCGGGTGTTTCCCAGGGTGTTGGGTTTCACCCGCGCCAGATCCAGGAACTCGGCCACACCCTCATCGGGGGAACGCACCAGCTCCGCATAGACGTCGGCATCCACGATGCTCTCCTCGATCGCCGAGTAGCCGTGCCGGGTGAAAAACGCGGTCTCAAAAGTCAGGCAGAACAGGCGGCTGAGGCCCAGCGCGACCGCGCGCTCCTCCAGCGCACTCATGATCAGGTGCCCCACCCCCGCGCCGCGCAGCGACTCGTCCACGGCGAGGGTGCGGATCTCCCCCAGGTCCTCCCACATCACGTGCAGCGCCCCGGCCCCCACCAGGTTTCCCGCGGAGTCCTCGGCGACAACAAACTCCTGCACCGCCTCATAGAACACCACCCGTTCCTTCCCCAACAGGATGCGTCGCTCCACGAAGGGCTGCATCAGGCTCATGATTCCCGGGATATCGCGTGTGGTGGCCGGGCGAACCCGATACGAGGTGGGATGCGTACTCATACTGCCAGGCTATACCCGTGCGCCCCCGGAATCCGGCAGCGGATTGGATGCAACGCCCGCTAGCGCGGCGTTCTCCGCTCCCCGCGCAGCCTGCGCCGATGGTCCTCGATCAGCGCCGCGGTGTGCCGCAGAATCCGTTCGCTGGCCCGCCCATCCCCAAAGGGCGAGGGTTGCCCCGCGAGGCGTGCGGCCCCGTCCACGTCGGCCAGCGCCACCGCAAGCTCCAGGCGCAGATCCATCCCCGGGGTGACCAGCACCGCGAATCCCGAAGTGATCGCCTCCGGGTAGCGGGTGGATCGGCGCAACACCAGGACCGGCTTGCCCAGCACCGTCGCCTCCTCCTGCACCCCGTCGGAGTCGGTGACCAGGAGTCTGGCCCGCGCGGCCAACTCCAGGAACGCTCGATACCCCAGATTTCGACGCACCTGCAGCGGGGTGAGCAGCTCGTCCAGGCCAAACCGGGTCACGGCCTCGGCCGTGCGTGGGTGCAGCGCCAGCACCGTGGGGAGCGGTCCGCGCCCGAGGATCCGCAGGATCCGTTCCAACGCCGCCCGGGTTTCGATGTTCTCCGGGTGCGCGATGGTGGCGATCACGTATCCGCTGGGCGCATCGGGCACCGGGCGTGCCCTGACCATCGTGGACAGCGCCAGTTGTGCCGCCTCGACGCCGGTGCTCCCGGTCAGCCTAATCCGATCCGGCTCCACCCCGGCGATGCGCAGGTTTTCGGCGTTCTCCGGGGTGGCCACACAGTGCAGGTCGGTGAGGGCCGTGACCACCTGCCGGGTGGTTTCCTCGGGATGATCACGATCCTGGGCCGCCATCCCCGCCCCCACCTGCACCACCGGAAGCCCCGCATAGCGTGCGGCCTGCGCTCCCATCGAGGCGCTCGGCGCGTTGCCAAACACCATGACCGCGGCCGGGGGCGACTCCGCGAAGTGTGCGGCCAGGTCGATCAGACCGGCCCCAATCGGGGTCGCCTCACCCGGCCCGCGCGTCCCGTTCAACACCACGTCCGGGGTGCCCAGACCCAGCCCCGCAAAGAAACGGGCCGAGACCCCGGATTCGCCGAGCGACCCGGTATGAAACACCCGGGCCCGCCCATGCAGGCGTCGAATGAGGGGGGCCAGCCTGATCGTTTCGGCGCGGGTACCCAGCACCACCGCTATCGGAGCATCACCCTGCCGTCCGCTCATCGGGTCCTCCCGCCCACCCCGGGTTACGATCCCCGCGACACACGTGAAGGGGATACGGGGTCGCGGGGCCGAAACATTGGCACCGTGACGGGGACAGCACGGGCCAACACCACCACGCTAGCCCCGCCGGCCGCGCCCGCGGGTGGGTCTCCCGCAGCCCCGCGCCTCCGGCCCCGCGGTTACGGGCCCGGAACCCATTTTTTTGCCCACGGGTCTGGCGGACACCACGGACTCGCTGCCACCCGCCGACGCCCCGATATCCCCGGACACACAGAACCGGCCCACCCCCGAGGGGATGGGCCGGTTCTGTGTACCGCGAGTTACTCGCCCGAGGCCAGCAGGTCCGGGGTGGCCGGACCGGTGCTGATCGCCGGGGCGACGTTGGTCAGCGAGGCGTCCAGTGCGTTGGCCTGACGGGAGGTGGTGAACACGAACTTATTGTCCGCCACGTCCACGTGGATGTGGTCGCCCGCACCCAGCTCACCGTGCAGGATGCGCTCGGAGAGCTGGTCCTCGATGTGCTGCTGCATCGCGCGACGCAGCGGCCGGGCACCGAGGCTCGGGTCGAAGCCGATGTCGATCAGCTTCTCCTTGGCGGCCTGGGTCAGCTCGATGGTCATGTCGCGGTCCATCAGGCGGTCGCGCAGGCGGCCGATGAACAGGTCCACGATCTGGAGCAGTTCGGGCTTGTTCAGCTGCGGGAACACGATCACGTCATCCACGCGGTTCAGGAACTCGGGCTTGAAGTGGTTCTTCAGCTCCTCGCTCACCTTGCCCTTCATGATGTCGTAGGTCGCGGCGGAGTCGCCCGAGGCCTGGAAACCAACCGGACCGCCGGCGATGCCCTTGGAACCGAGGTTCGTGGTCATGATGATGACGGTGTTCTTGAAGTCGATCTCGCGACCCTGGCCATCGGTCAACCGGCCCTCTTCCAGAATCTGGAGCAGGGAGTTGAAGATGTCCGGGTGAGCCTTCTCGATCTCGTCGAACAGCACCACGCTGAACGGCTTGCGGCGCACCTTCTCGGTCAGCTGGCCACCCTCTTCGAATCCAACGAATCCGGGGGGAGCACCAAACAGACGCGAGACCGTGTGCTTCTCGCCGTACTCGGACATGTCGAGCGAGATCATCGCGTTCTCGTCGTCAAACAGGAACTCGGCGAGGGCCTTGGCCAGCTCGGTCTTACCGACACCGGTGGGGCCGGCGAAGATGAACGAACCGGAGGGACGCTTGGGGTCCTTCAGGCCGGCACGGGTACGACGGATCGTCCGCGAGAGCGCACTGATCGCCTCGTTCTGGCCAATCACCCGCTCGTGCAGGGCCTTCTCCATGAAGATCAGACGTGCCGACTCCTCCTCCGTGAGCTTGAATACCGGGATACCGGTGGCCTGGGCGAGCACCTCGGCGATCAGACCCTCGTCGACCGTAGCCTCGGTGGTCACCTCGCCCGAACGCCACTTCTTCTCCAGGCGCAGACGTTCGCCGAGGAGGTTCTTCTCCTCATCGCGCAGCGACGCGGCCTTCTCGAAGTCCTGACCCTCGATGGCGTCTTCCTTGCGGGTACGCACGTCGCTGATCTTCTCGTCGAACTCGAGCAGCTCGGGCGGGCTGGACAGCAGCGAGAGGCGCAGGCGTGCGCCGGCCTCGTCGAGCAGGTCGATGGCCTTGTCCGGCAGGAAGCGGTCGGAGATGTAGCGGTCGGCCAAGTTGGCGGCGGCGACGATGGCACCGTCGGTGATGGACACCTTGTGGTGGGCCTCGTAGCGGTCGCGCAGACCCTTCAGGATGTTGATGGTGTGAGCCAGCGAGGGCTCCCCCACCTGGATCTGCTGGAAGCGGCGCTCGAGGGCGGCGTCCTTCTCGAAGTGCTTGCGGTACTCGTCCAGGGTGGTCGCACCGATGGTCTGCAGCTCACCACGCGCGAGCAGCGGCTTGAGGATGTTCGCGGCGTCGATCGCACCCTCGGCGGCACCGGCACCCACCAGGGTGTGGATCTCGTCGATGAAGATGATGATGTCGCCGCGGTTGCGGATCTCCTTGGTGACCTTCTTCAGGCGCTCCTCGAAGTCACCGCGGTAACGGCTTCCGGCGATCAGCGAACCGAGGTCCAGCGAGTAGACCTGCTTGTCCTTCAGGGTCTCGGGCACGTTGCCGGCCACGATGGCCTGGGCCAGGCCCTCGACCACGGCGGTCTTACCCACACCGGGCTCACCGATCAGGACGGGGTTGTTCTTGGAACGACGCGAGAGGATCTGCATGACCCGCTCGATCTCCTTTTCCCGGCCGATGACCGGGTCAAGCTTGTTGTCGCGCGCGGCCTGGGTCAGGTTGCGGCCGAACTGGTCGAGGATGGCCGAGCCACCCTGCGGCGCAGCCTGCTCGGGGGCACCGGCACCGACCGAGGCGGTCTCCTTACCCTGGTAACCCGAGAGCAGCTGAATGACCTGCTGGCGCACGCGGTTGAGGTCGGCACCCAGCTTCACCAGAACCTGGGCGGCAACACCCTCACCCTCGCGGATCAGGCCGAGCAGGATGTGCTCGGTCCCGATGTAGTTGTGGCCGAGCTGCAGGGCCTCGCGGAGGCTGAGCTCAAGCACCTTCTTGGCGCGCGGGGTGAACGGGATGTGACCGGTGGGCTGCTGCTGGCCCTGACCGATGATGTCCTGCACCTGCTCGCGCACGGCGTCAAGCGAAATCCCGAGGGATTCGAGTGCCTTGGCGGCAACCCCCTCACCCTCGTGGATGAGGCCGAGCAGGATGTGCTCGGTCCCGATGTAGTTGTGGTTGAGCATCTTGGCCTCTTCCTGGGCCAAAACGACAACGCGACGGGCACGATCCGTGAATCTCTCGAACATTTCACTCCTTAAACGCCGCGGCGTGGGTCGGCGTCGTTACATCGAGAATAACGCGCCGAAGCGCTCAATAGTCCCCTGTTCGCCGTGGGCGTGACACCGGGGGAAACGTGCGGAGTTTCCGCGTCTAGGACTGGGTGGAGCCATCTCCGGCCGCACGCTCGGCGGCGGCGGCACGGCGGGCGGCGCTCACCTTGCGGCGCTCGGCCGCCACCTGAATTCCGATCACCACGCCGGCACCCACCAGGGCCACAAACGAGATTCCCAGCGCGATGGCCTTGAGCGTCACGTTTCCCGAGAGGGTCGACACGATCCCGGCGGCGAGGCTGGCCACCACCAGGATGATTCCGATAATGGTGGCGCGGGTCATCGGCGGGCGCGGGGGCGTAGTCATACCTCTACGGTAGCAGCCGCCCGGTGCGGCAACGGCGCGCTACTGCAGCGCCGAGGTGAGCCGGGCCAGGTTGTCCAGCACGGTCGAGCGCAGCGGCTGCCGCTCCCACTCCTCGAGGGTCAGCTCGCGGCTCATCGCCCGATACTGGTCCTCGATCCCGCGCATCTCCTCCACAAAGGAGGCACCGCGCACCAGCAGCGAAACCTCGAGGTTCAGGCCGAAGGAGCGCATGTCCATATTCGAGGAGCCGATTACGGCCACGTCATCGTCGATGGTGAAGTGCTTGGAGTGCAGGATGTAGGGGGCTGGATACATGAAGATGCGCACGCCCGCCTTCAGCAGCTCCTCATAGTAGGAGCGCTGGGCATGGAATACGACCGCCTGGTCGCCCTCCTCGGAGACAAACAGGTCCACCGGAACCCCGCGCTGCACCGCGGTGGTCACCGCGTACATGATCGATTCATCCGGCACAAAGTACGGGCTGGTGATCACGATGCGCTTCTGCGCCGCATAGAGCAGGCCGAGGAACAGGCGCAGGTTGTTTTCGCCGTCGAATCCCGGGCCGCTGGGCACCACCTGGCAGTCCAGCACATCGGGGGTTCCCTCGGGCACGGCCTCGGCCATGTCCAGGCGCAGCGCGATAATCTCGCCGGACTCGGCGTACCAGTCGGAGAGGAAGATCACGTTCAGCGCGTCCACGGTGGGACCCACCACGCGGACCATCAGGTCCTTCCACTTCAGCCCGCGGCGCAGGTTGCCACGCTTGAGATAGGTCCGATCCACCAGGTTCTGCGAACCCATGTAGCCGACGCGACCGTCGACGATCATTAGCTTGCGGTGATTACGCAGATCCGGACGCTGGTACTTTCCCCGCAGCGGCTGCACCGGAAGCATCATGTGCCACTCGGCCCCCACCTGATTGAGGCGGCGCTTGGTCTGCCGATAGCGCGGTGAGCGCAGCGTGGCGATGTGGTCAAAGAGCACCCGCACCTTGACCCCGCGGGCCACCGCGCGCCCGATCGCGTTGAAAAACTCCTCGGTCTTGTCGCTGTAGGCCACCAGATAAAACTCGATGTGCACGTAGTCCACCGCGGTGTCGATCTCACGCGTCATCTCGGCGATCGTGCCGTCATAGTCGGGGATCAGCCGCGCGGTGTTGCCACCCAGCAGGGGCAGCGCCCCGAGGTTCGAGTTGAGTTCCACCAGCGAGTTAAACCAGGTGGGAGCACCGGGCTGGTGCTCCTGATTGGGGAGGGCTTCGACGCCGGCCTTGACCGCGTCGTTGATTTCCTCCTGGATCTTGCGTCGCTTACGCGGGAGCTTCGGATTTCCGATCAGCAGGAAGATCAGCATGCCCACGGCCGGCTGAATAAAGATCAGCATCAGCCAGGCGGTTCCCGCGGTGGGCTTGCGGTTGCGCGGAACCACGATCACCGCGATCACCCGGATGGTGATGTCAAGAACCAGGTAGAGCGCACTCCAGAGGCCGAACCCACCCAGGAATAGGTCGAGGCCCACGGCGCTCCTCTCGATCGGTCGAAATCGCGGCCCTGCCGCGGTTCCGTCGGGTCAGGCCAGCTTAGCGAACCGGGGGCAGCAACGCGGGTATCACGGGCGAGTTGGTGCCGTGTCTTCGAAGCGGGAACGGGAGAACACCGCCCACGGTCCCGGGTTAACGCCGGATGCCCCTCGCACGGGGCGAGGGACATCCGGGAAGGTCACCGATCCGCGCGGGCGGGAGCTCCGCGAGGATGGGACCGGGCTACTCGGGGGCTGCCGTCTTGGCGGCGGCACCACCGGAACGCGGTGCGGGCGGCAGGCCCAGACGTACGCGCTCCACCGACTCCATCTCCGCATACGCGGCACGTTCGCCGCGGTCTGCCCGGATGATCGAGCGCACGATGGCCCAGAACACCAGACCGACAAGGATGGTCGGGGTGACCGACCAGAGCGCGTTTACCCAGAAGTTGTCCATGATGTATCCATGGTACCTCGTTCGCGCGAGACTTACCTCGTTCGGTCGAGAGCGCCGGGGATGCCCCTCGGTGGCCTAGACGCGCGGCTTTCGCCAGGCAAGGACCAGCCAGTAGACGCTCACCGCAACCGCGGCCAGGGAAAGCACCAGATCGATGATGCCCAGGGCGGGCTCGGAGGCCAGCTGAATCAACGCGCCCACGACCTGGAACAGCGCAAGCACGGCGGCGATCGAGGCAAAAATGGTCCCAACCACCCGTCCCCAGGCGCGTCCGCGGCGAACCGGGAAGTAGATCAGGGCCGCGCTACCGGCAGCAAAGAGCACGGTGAAGATCGAGGATCCCACCAGGGTCACGGTGTAGGCGCTGCTACCCAGGCCGCCGATCGAGGGGGCTCCGGTGATCGCAAATCCGATCCAGGTGCTGAGCAGGGCACCGACCAGCAGAACCGCGTACTGAATCAGGGTAAACGATGCCAGCGGTGCCGATACCGACGCCGGGAAGGCTCGCTGGCCCGGTCGTTCGAACTGATCGGGGTGCACCGGGGGTGCGCCCGTGAGTGGAGGATATACGGCACCCGGCTGGCCATTCGTGGGCTGTCCGTACCCCGGCTGTCCGTATCCGGGCTGGCCATATCCCGGCTGTCCGTATCCGGGCTGCGGGGCGGCGGGCTGGCCGTACCCCGGCTGCGGGGCGGCGGGCGCGCCATAGGCGGGCGGGGCAAAGCCCGGCGCGGGGGTCTGTTCCGGTGCAGGGAAGGCACCGGGAGTCTGTTCCGGATGCGGGGCGGCCTGCCCCGGAACGGGATACGCGGGAGCCGATTCGGGCGGGGTAAAGCCGGGAACGGGCTGACCCGATTCGGGTACGCCAGCGGACTCGGGGCCCTGCGGGGACGCGGACTGGTTCTCTTCTGGGGTAGACATGGCCACACGCTAAGCCCGAACCCTGTGCGTTGTCCGCATCTCCGGGGCGTGTCCCCGCTTAAATACCGGAAGCCCCGGGAAAACCCGGGGCTCCTGGGGAAATGTCCTACTTGACCAGCGGGAACAGGATGGTCTCGCGGATGCCGAGGCCGGTGATCGCCATCATCAGACGGTCGATCCCCATGCCCATTCCACCCGACGGCGGCATACCGTGCTCGAGGGCCCGCAGGAAGTCCTCATCGATCGGCATGGCCTCATCGTCTCCGCGAGCCGCCAGCGCCGCCTGCTCCACAAAGCGCTCGCGCTGGATGACCGGGTCAACCAGCTCGGAGTATCCGGTGCCCAGCTCGAAACCGCGAATGTAGAGGTCCCACTTCTCCACCACGCCGGCCTTGGTGCGGTGCTCGCGCACCAGCGGGGAGGTGTCGACGGGGTAGTCCATCACAAAGGTGGGGCGCGTCAGGGTACCCTCGACGAAGTGCTCCCACAGCTCCTCCACGTACTTGCCGTGGATGGGGTGGGCCACGCTCACACCCTCGGCCTCGGCGAGTGCCTTGAGCTCCTCGATCGGGGTCTCCGGGGTGATTTCGCGACCGGCCGCGGCCGACAGGGAGGTGTACAGGTCGATGCGATCCCAGTCGCCACCGAGGTCGAACTCGGTGCCGTCGGCCCAGGTCACCACGTGCGATCCGGCCACCGCGAGGGCGGCGTTCTGGATCATGGTCTGGGTGAGATCGGCGATGGAGTTGTAGTCCCCATAGGCCTGGTAGGCCTCGATGGTGGCAAACTCGGGGCTGTGGGTCGAGTCGGCACCCTCGTTACGGAAGTTGCGGTTGATCTCGAACACCCGGTCGATTCCGCCCACCACCGCACGCTTGAGGTACAGCTCGGGGGCGATGCGCAGGAACAGCTCGGTGTCGAAGGCGTTCGACTCGGTCACGAACGGACGCGCGGCGGCCCCGCCATGAACAACCTGCAGCATCGGGGTTTCCACCTCGAGGAATCCGCGGGTGGTGAGGGTCTGGCGGAGGCTAGCCATGGTGGTGGCACGCGCGACCACGGTCTTGCGGGCCTGCTCGCGGGCGATCAGGTCGAGGTAGCGGGCGCGCACGCGGCTCTCCTCGCTGAGCTCGTTGTGCAGGTTGGGCAGCGGCTGGATGGCCTTGGCGGCGATCTGCCAGTCGGTCACCATGATCGACAGCTCGCCGCGGCGGCTGGAGATCACCTGTCCGGAGACAAAGACGTGGTCGCCCAGGTCAACCAGGTCCTTCCAACGGGCGAGCGATTCCTCGCCCACCTCGGCCAGGGAAACCATGGCCTGGATGCGGGATCCATCGCCCGACTGCAGGCTCGCGAAGCACAGCTTGCCGGTGTTGCGGGCGTGCATGATGCGCCCGGCGATCCCCACGGTAATACCGGTCTCTTCGCCGGCCTCAAGGTGGGCATACTCGGCGCGCAGCTCGGGGATCGTGGTGGTGATCGGGACGCTCACCGGGTAGGCTCCGCCGGCGGCATCCGTGCGTTCGGCAATCAGCCGTTCGCGCTTAGCCAGACGCACCGCCTTCTGCTCGAAGATTTCGGCATCGGTCGGGGCGGCAACGGGGGAGTCGCTCATACTGTGTGTTCTCCTTGGGGACGGTGGCGTTCGCACCCCAGTTTAGCCCGGACCGACGCGGCCGCGCGCCGTCGCCTAGATCAGCGAATCGGGTTCGGGCTGGCGGGTGGTTTCCCGCAGCGCCTGATCCACCGCGCTGCGCACCAGCGAGGAGAGGAATCCGCCGGGATGCTCGACCCCGATGTCCGCGAGGATAGAGGTCGCCTGGGTCACGATCGAGCGGGAGAACGCGGTGGCCGTGGTGATGGCCTCGGCATAGGCCGGGCGGTCGTCCTCGGCGACGATCACCGGCTCGGCCCCCATCTCCACCACCAGGGCCTGCCCGATCGGCTGGACCGGTGCCGGGGCGGTGACCGCCACATAGCTTTCGGCCAGCCGGGCCAGGTCCATGCTGGTGCCGGTGAAGGCGAGCGCCGGGTGCAGTGCGAGCGGGATCACCCCGCGGGATGCCGCCGGGGCGAGCACCGCGGTCCCAAACTCGGCGGCCGTATGCAGCACAATCTGACCCGGCTGCCAGGTGCCGGCCTCGGCCAACCCCTCAACCAGCGCGGCAAGCTCGGCGGTGGGCACCGCCAGGATGACCAGCTCGCTGCGCTCGATGATCTCGGGAATCCCCAGGATCGGCACGCCGGGCAGAATGGCCTCGGCCCGATCCCGGCTGGCTTCGGAGATCGCCGAGATCCCGATTACCGCGTGCCCGGCACCGGCCAGCGCCGCCCCGAGGACCGGCCCCACCCGCCCGGCTCCGATGATTCCGACACCCAAACGTCCGGCCCGACCACTCACTACTTTTCCTCCTGCGGCCCGAGGTTCGGGCCTAATTCAATATTCTCGGCAACGCCCGCCACCGGATAGCGCTGCGCGTTCTCGGCCACCAGCTCGGCCTCGCGTTCGCTGCTCGGTTCCCAGCGTCCCAGGTCGATCCGCGGGGCCCCGGGCACCGGTGCCGAGGCGCGCGTCTGCGCCCAGCGGTGCGAGGTATCGGCCCCGATGGCGACAACCACCGCGGCCGAAACCTTCTCAAACAGGTCCACACCGTCCCGGGTGGACATATGCGGCAGGGTCGCCACAACCGGACCGAGCACCGTATGGGCGGTCACGCTGGCGATTCGCAGCTGGCGCTCGATCGGCCCCTGCGTGGTGTTGAGACTCTGTAGGCGGGCCAGCGGAATGAGATCCAGGTGACGCCAGATCACCCCGCGACGGAAGATCAGCAGATCCCCGGTCAGCGTGTAGCCGGTGCGTCGCCAGGCGAAGGGATCCACCCACGCCGCGCGCCGCGGGTTCCCCACAAACCCACGCGGATTCCGGGAGTTCAGCGCATCATCCAGCAGCTCGCGCACGGGCTGATAGAACGGCTGGTTGAGCAGCAGGCCCACCACGGCCGCCGCATCATCGAGCCGCCCCACCGGCAGCGCGGTGGTGGCCGAGTCGGCGGCGTTCAGCGCCGAGGTGCCGGCCCTGTTGATCTGAACCCGCCACCACCCAAACGGACGCCACAGCAGCGGCTGGGTCACCCGCACCGCGTGCACCCGGCCGGGCGGAACGGTGTCGTTGGTGGTGGAGAGCAGACCGGCACCGATCCGCATGCCCGCGGAGGTGCTCGCCACCGAGTAGCGCATGGACTTGGAGATCCGCGACCAGTAATAGGAGACCACACCGAGGATCGCCGGCAGCAGCGCAAACAGCGACCAGTAGATTCCCCGGGTGACCATGACCGTGACCACCACGACCATCACGATCAACAGCACGGTGGACAGGCTCACCACGGTCGAGACGATCAGGCGCAGCGGGGACACCCGAACCACCGCGGTGACCTGGTGGGCGGCAAGATCCAGCTCGGGTCCGAGCAGATCACGTGCGCGATCGGTCACCAGGTTTTCGAGCTTCGAGGCGGTGCTGGGCGTGCCCTCGCCGGCGGTTTGCGTAGCCGGGGCCGGGGCTGCCGGACGGTGCTGCTTTCCCGAGGCGAGGGTGAGCAGGGCCGCACGCAGCGGCTCGGCATCTCGGGCGTGCAGGTACTCCAGGTTGACGTTGGCACCGTCTCCGGCCACCGATACCTCAAGCTTGGCCGCCCCAAAAATCCGGGCGAACAGCGGCCGGGCGATATTGACCGACTGGATCCGATCCAACTGGGCCCGACGGTGCCGCCGGAACAGGATGCCGCTGCGGATCTCCACCGCGTCGGCTCCGATTCGGAAGGTCGCCATCCGCCAGGAAATATAGAAGAACACGATCATCAGCACCAGCACGGCCAGCACCCCGCCAAGAATCAGCAGAATATTGGGTGAGTTGAGGATCGCGGTGACCGGATCGTACTGTTCGGGACCGTTGAGCACCGGGACAAAAAAGGCCACCAGTCGCTCGCGGAAATTCGATACAACGATGCCGAAGATCACGATGAACGCGACCCCTCCGCGCAGCAGCGGGGTCGCCGGGTGCATCCGGTGCCACTCGCCGTCGGTCAGGTCCGCGACTGTGCGCGGCGTCGCGGCGGGAGCGGTTGCCGGAGTAGGCGGCGGGATCGGCTCAAACTCGCCGCTCACAGCCCGCTCCGACGACTCTCGGCGACGGCCACCAGGTGGTCACGCAGCTGCTCGGCCTCCGCCAGGGGCATCCCGGGGATGATCACGTTGGTGCCCACCGCCGCGGTGACAAACTTCAGCTCGGCCAGGCCGAACGCACGGGCAATCGGCCCCCGGTTGATATCGACCAGCTGCATCCGACCGTAAGGCACCGCAACAAACCGCTGCCACATGATCCCGCGGCGAAACAGCAGGTCATCCTCGCGCAGCAGGTAGCCGATCGAGCGGGCCCGACGAGGAATCAGGATCGCGGTAATAATGAGCACGATCAGGATCGCACCGCCGGCCAGCAGGGGCCAGATCGACTCGTTCAGCCACCAGATCAGGGCGGCCACCGCGGCGACCACGATCATCGTGACGGTGTTCCCGATCTGTTCGATCACCGCAAACTTCGGCGAAATCCGCTGCCACTGATCGCGCGGATAGTCGAGCTCCAGTGACCTCAGCTCGGGACCACTAGCGACAGGCTCGCTCGGCACATCAGGAAGACGCGGGGGCTGCTCCGGGTAGGTCATCGTCGGTATCCTCCGGCAGGGTGCACAGGTATTCGGCGATGAGGCCGCCCGCGCACAGGATCAGGGCGCCCACGGTGGCGATCACCAGGGGTACCCACGAGTTTAGCGCGGGGCTCACCGCGCGGCTGAGGAGAAATCCGATCAGTCCCAATCCCACGCCGCCAAGCAGGGCACCGGTCACGGCCTCCGCCTTGGCCAGGACCAGGATCCGCATCGCGTAGAACGAGTCGACCCGGCGGCGCGGGGTCGCCCGGATCGCGCGATAGATCCAAGCCGCCAGGAATACGGTCACCCCGGCGATCAGCAGCAGCGTGATCGGAAGCGACAGCGCGGGCGTCAGCAGTGGACGGCCGAGCCCGGCGAGGGTCATATTTGTCAGCGCGCCCACCGCGGCACCGACGGCGAGAAGCCCAATCAGGACCCCGTAGGAGGTGCGCTTCACGGCAGCTCCGTTTCGGTCGGGATGGTTTTCAACGCACGCAGCAGATCGGCTACCGGGCCGGCCCCGGGCAGGACGGCGTCGGGATCCAGCGCCCACCACGGGCCCAGCACAAAGTCTCGCTCCACCGCGCGCGGGTGCGGGATGGTCAGGGTGGGCGTCTCGATTTCCAGATCGCCGTAGGTGATGATGTCGATGTCCAGCGTGCGATCGCCCCATCGTTCCAGACGCTCGCGGCCGTGGGCACGCTCGATCTCGGCACCGGCAGCCAGCAGGTCGCGCGGGCTGAGCGTGGTGCGCACGCGGGCGACGGCGTTCAGGTATCCCGGCGCATCGGGATCGGGTCCGTCGAGTTTCACCGCCACCGAATCGACCACCGGGGACAGGGTGACCTCGAGGATCCCGGGCACATCGGCCAGGTCGCGGACCGCCGCGTCGAGGGTTTCGGCGCGGTCTCCGAGATTGGCTCCGAGCGCGAGGATCGCCGATACGGAGTGCCGCGGGGCCTCGGATGCGCGCGCCTCATCGCGGGCGAGCCGCTCGAGTTTCGCCTGGGTATTGCGCGTGGGCGGGGCGATGCGCCCGCCGGGGAGCGGGGTCATCGGGTGCGCTCAATCGTCACGGCCACGTCGCCAAACGGCACCGAGATCGGGGCGTCGGGCTTGTGCACGGTGGCGCGGACACGCTCGGCGGCGGGGAAGCTCAGGGCAACCGCGGCGACCCGCTCGGCCACGGTTTCGATCAGGTCCACCGGGTTGGCGGCCACGGCGGCAACCACGGCCTCGGCGAGCTCGCCATAGTGAACGGTGGCGGCCAGATCGTCCCCGGCGGCGGCCGGATGCAGGTCGAGCCAGACCACCAGATCGATCAGAAAGTCCTGGCCCTGTTCGCGCTCAAAGTCGAAGACGCCGTGGTGCGCGCGTACACGCAGCCCGGTCAGGGTAATGAAGTCGTTGGCAGCCACGGGGCTAGTCTACGGGCGCGGGTTCGGCCCCGCCACACGAACGGCGGCTCCGGCTCCAACGCCCGGGCGCGGCGCCCGGGGTGCGGTGTGCGGTCCAGACCGCGGCGCGCTACGAGCGCAGCTGCTCCCACACGTCGAGCGCGCGGGCGCTCGCCCGGGGTTCGTGGACGCGCACCCCCCAGATGCCGGCGTCGGCGATCAGCGCGGTCAGGACGGCCGTGGGTAGATCCCGCTCGGACACCTCGGCATCGGCGGGAAGCATCTCGCCGAGGAAACGCTTGCGGCTGGCCCCGATCAGCAGCGGGAATCCCAGCGCGGTCAGTCGGTCAAGTCCCCGCAGGATCGCCCAGTTATGAGCGCCGGTCTTGGAAAACCCGAGACCCGGATCCAGGATGATGCGCTCGTCGGGAATCCCCGCGGCCCGGGCACCGGCAACGATTCGCGAGAGTTCCTCCACAACCTCGCTCACCGGATCGGCATAGTGGGCCAGGCTGTCGCCCGCGTCGAGTCGACCACGCCAGTGGCCGGCGATCAGAATCGCGGTCTCCGAGGCGGCCACCACCCGGAGCAGCTCGGGGTCGGCCTGGCCGCCCGAGACGTCGTTGACGTACAGCGTGCCCGCGGCGAGAGCCACCCGCGCGGTCTCGGCGTTCATCGTGTCGATCGAGGTGGTGATCCCCGCGGCGTTGAGCGCCTCCAGCGCCGGTCGTACCCGGGCAATCTCCTCGGTGACCCCGACAATCTCGGCACCGGGACGGGTGGACTCCCCACCCACATCCACGATGCCCGCCCCGGCCTCGACGAGGGCTCGGCCGCGGGCAATGGCATCCTCGGGAGCCAGATAGTGGCCTCCGTCGGAGAAGGAGTCGGGGGTGACGTTCAGCACCCCCATGATCAGCGGCCTAGCGGACACAGAGCCCACCATTCCCAACCATCTGCGGCCTCGTGGTCACCGAACCACCATCCACTACCATCAGTGGCCTAGCGGTCATGGGTCCCACCGATCAGGGCGAAAATTTCCCCCCGACGCAGTGGGTCGGACAGCTCGCCGCGGCTGGCCATGGTGACCGTGCTGGAGGCCACCTGGCGCGGTCCGCGGGCGGACACGCAGCCGTGCTTGGCCTCCATGACCACCAGCGCCCCGCGGGCGTCCAGACCCGTGAAGAGGGTGTCGGCGATCTCGTCGGTCAGGCGTTCCTGCAGCTGCGGGCGCGACGCCAGGGTGTCGACAACTCGCGGCAGCGCGCCGAGGCCCACCACCTTCTCGCCGGGCAGGTAGGCCACGTGGGCAACCCCGATAAAGGGCAGCAGGTGGTGCTCGCAGATCGAGCGGAACTCGATATCGCGCAGCAGCACGATCTCCCCCGGTCCCGAGGTTTCATGCTCATCGGCCGCGGAATCCAGCGGCACCGTATTGTTCAGCAGGGCGCGGGCATCCACGCCGATTCCGGAGAAGTACTCGGCGTAGGCCTCGGCCACCCGACGCGGGGTGTCCTGCATGCCCGGACGGGCGGGGTCCTCCCCGATCGCTTCGATCAGTTCGGACACCGCCCGCATCACGCGTTCGCGATCCACTGCCATGCGGCTAGGACTCCGGGGTTGTGTCGGTCGGCTTCTGGTCTGCCTGAGCGGGCTTCTCCTCGGTTGCATCCGCGGCGGGAGCCTCGGCGACGGGAGCCTCGGCGGGAGCCTCGGCGGCGGGAGCCTCGGGGGCTGCGGCGTCGGCCGCGGTACCGGTCTCGGCGGCCGGGTCCTCGGTGGGCTCCATGGTGGCCGAGGCCACGGCCCCATCGGTCAGCTCGGGCTGGATCGGCACCGAGGTGATCGGCATCTCGATCGGGGGCAGGTCGCTCACCGGACGGTCGACGCTGGAGAGCCACTGCGGGCGCTCGTCCAGCTTCTTGATGTCCTTGAAGATCTCGGCCAGCTGGTTGTGATCCAGGGTTTCCTTCTCCAGCAGCTCGCGAGCCAGACGGTCGAGCACGTCGCGGTTGGCGTTGAGCATCTTCCAGGCCTCATCATGGGCCTGCTCGATCAGCGCGCGCACCTGGTCATCGACCTGCTGGGCGATCCGCTCCGAGTAGTCGCGCTGGGACCCCATGTCGCGGCCGAGGAACATCTCCCCGCTCGAGGCACCCAGCTTGACCGCACCGATACCGGCACTCATGCCGTACTCGGTCACCATCTTGCGGGCGATCGAGGTGGCCTTCTCGATGTCGTTTGAGGCACCGGTGGTGGGGTCGTGGAACACGATCTCCTCGGCCACACGGCCACCCATCGCATAGGTCAGCTGGTCCAGCAGCTCGTTACGGGTCACCGAGTACTTGTCCTCCAGCGGCAGCACCATCGTGTAACCGAGGGCGCGCCCACGCGGGAGGATGGTGACCTTGGTCACCGGGTCGGAGTTCCGCATCGAGGCGGCGGCGAGGGCGTGACCACCCTCGTGGTAGGCGGTGATGAGCTTCTCACGGTCGTTCATGACGCGAGTACGGCGCTGCGGACCGGCGATTACGCGGTCGATGGCCTCGTCCAGCGCACGGTTGTCGATCAGCTGCGCGTTGGAGCGCGCGGTCAGCAGGGCGGCCTCGTTGAGGACGTTGGCCAGGTCGGCACCGGTGAACCCGGGGGTCTTGCGGGCGACAACCTCAAGGTCGACGTTCTTGGAGAGCGGCTTGCCCTTTCCGTGGACCTCGAGGATCTTGCGACGGCCGGGCAGATCGGGCGCATCCACGCCGATCTGACGGTCGAACCGGCCCGGACGCAGCAGCGCGGGGTCCAGGATGTCGGGACGGTTGGTGGCCGCGATCAGGATCACATTGGTCTTGGGGTCGAAGCCGTCCATCTCCACCAGGAGCTGGTTCAGGGTCTGCTCACGCTCATCGTGACCGCCACCCATTCCCGCGCCACGGTGGCGACCGACGGCGTCGATCTCGTCCACAAAGATGATGGCCGGGGAGTTTTCCTTGGCCTGTTGGAACAGGTCACGCACACGGCTGGCACCCACACCCACAAACATCTCCACGAAGTCCGAACCGGAGATCGAGTAGAAGGGGACGCCGGCCTCACCGGCAACGGCGCGGGCGAGCAGGGTCTTACCGGTTCCGGGAGGACCGTACAGCAGCACACCCTTGGGGATGCGCGCGCCGACGGCCTGGAACTTGGCGGGCTCCTTCAGGAACTCCTTGATCTCGTTGAGCTCCTCAAGCGCCTCGTCGCTTCCGGCCACATCCGCAAAGGTGACCTGCGGGGACTCCTTGGACACCAGCTTGGCCTTCGACTTACCGAAGGACATCAGCTTGTTGCCGCCACCCTGCATGTTTGACAGCAGGAACCAGAAGACCACACCGATGATCAGGAACGGGATCAGGAACTGCAGCAGCGAGCCGATCCAGCTGGGCTGGGGCACCTTATCGGTGAAGCCGTCGGCGGGCTTGGCCTCGTTGACGGCGGTGATCACATCGTCCGCACGCGCGTCGAGGAAGTTGAACTGCACCCGCTTGCCGAAGTCCTTGAAGTCGTCCTTCAGCACCAGGTCGGCCCGGTTCTCACCGGCGGTCAGGGTGACCTCCTTGACCTTGCCGTCCTTGATCAGCGAGATGCCCTGGTCCGTGTTGATCTCACGGAATCCGTTCAGCCCCGCGATCAGGTTAAAACCAATCAGAAAGACAACAATTGCGACGATGATGTAGGGCAGCGGGCCCTTGAAAAGGCGATTGGGTTTCATGTGCGTGCGAGCGGACGCTCGGACCTTTCTGCGGGTGAGGCAAGGACGGGTCGAGGAGGCCCGTACTGATTAGGGTAGCCGCTAGGGGCGAAAGTCCGCCCCATGTTCGCCGTGGGATGAACCCATGCGTGTTCACAGCTTGCGTTCGGGCTGCTCGGAGGATATGAGGAGACCCCGCGAGGAAACCTCGCGGGGTCGGCGTCAAATATGAATATTAGGCGTACACGTGGGGGGCCAGCACGGCCACGTCACGCAGGTTGCGGTAGCGCTCGGCGAAGTCCAGACCGTAGCCCACCACGAAGTCGTTGGGGATGTCGAAGCCGACGTAGCGGCAGTCAATCTCGACCTTGGCGGCCTCGGGCTTGCGCAGCAGGGCGCAGACCTCGATCGAGGCGGCACCGCGGGCGGCGAAGTTATCCAGCAGCCAGGAGAGGGTCAGACCCGAGTCGATGATGTCCTCGACGATCAGCACGTGGCGGCCGGCGATGTCGGTGTCGAGGTCCTTGCGGATCTGCACGACGCCGCTCGACTTGGTCGAGGCGCCGTAGGAGGATACGGCCATCCAGTCGATCTGCACGTGCTGGGTCAGCGCGCGGGAGAGGTCTGCCATGACCATGACGGCACCCTTCAGGACGCCCACCAGGAGCAGGTCCTTTCCGGCGTAGTCCGCGTCGATCTGAGCGGCAAGCTCGCGCAGTTTGGTGTTGATTTGTTCCTCGGTGACGAGGATTTCGGTCAGATCATTGCGGATGTCGCTGGATTCCATGAACCAAGTCTACGTTGTCCTGGTGATCGGGGAAATCCACCAGCGCGCCGTGTTTTCTCCCGGCGGCAGGTTTGGCGGGTGTGCCGTGCCCTTTTGTTCGGCGCACCCGCATGCCCGCGCTAGTCGAGGGCCCCGGCGGCGGTGAAAACGATCAGGCCGTTGTCGCGATGTACACGGATCCCCGGCACATCGATCGGCCCCTGACCGCGCCAGCGGGTCACCAGTTCGGCGATTTCCAGCGTGTGGGAGCGTTCGAGGGAGACGCCAAACTCCCCCTGGGCCACCAGGCGAATAATCCGGTTGCGCAGCGCCGCGGGGTTCGCGGCCAGGGCCTGGACAGAGACGGCGATGCCGGCCTCGGCGTGCTCCACGATCTCCTCGATGAACTCCTCGATCATGTCCTCAAACGCGTCGGCGTCCTCGCGGGCCTGATCGGCGGTGCGGGCCAGCGCCTTGGCGATGCCCGGACCAAGCTCCGCCTCAAGCATCGGCAGGATCGTCTCGCGCACCCGCACGCGTGCATAGGAGGGGTCAAAGTTATGGGGGTCGATCCAGGGAGTCAGCCCGCGGGCAGCACAGGAGCCCACGGTGTCGACCCGGTCGATCCCGAGTAGCGGACGCGCATAGAGCCCCGAACGCGGTGCCATGCCGGCGAGGCTGCGTGCACCGGCACCGCGAGCAAGACCCAGCAGCACGGTCTCGGCCTGGTCATCGCGGGTGTGGGCGAGCAGCACGGTGTCCGATCCGTGTTCGCGAGCCACCTCGGACAGCGCCGCATAGCGGGCCTCGCGGGCGGCAGCTTCGGGACCACCCTCGGTCCCCACGCTCACGCGGCGCACAATCACCGGGTCCAGGCCCAGCTCGCGGGCGGTGGCGGCGGTCCGCTCGGCCACGAGGTCCGACCCCTCCTGCAGGCCGTGGTCCACGATGATCGCGCCGGCGGAAATCCCGGCCGAGCGTGCCTCAAACGCCAACGCATCGGCCAGCGCGAGGGAATCGGGCCCGCCGGAGAGGGCCACAAATACCGGCGCGTCACCCGTGGTATCCGCCGAATTGGCGCGTTCTGCGAGGGCCTGACGGACGGCGCTACGAATGCGGGCGCTGGACGTATCCAAACCTGGGCGACGGGGTGCTTGTGTGTTCTCGGGCATCAAGTAACGTTATTACAGACTTTCCCGATTCTGATCCGTTCTAACTAAGGAGAACAAGTCATGGCTACTTACGACGTCGTCGTAGAGATCCCCAAGGGCAGCCGCAACAAGTACGAGGTTGACCACGAGACCGGTCGCGTCTACCTGGACCGCGTGCTGTTCACCACCTTCGTGTACCCCACCGACTACGGCTACTTCGAGAACACCCTGGGCCTCGACGGCGACCCCGTTGACGCCCTGGTTCTGCTGGAGTACCCGGTCTTCCCGGGCGTCGGCGTGAAGGTTCGCCCGGTGGGCGTCCTGAACATGTCGGACGAGGCCGGCTCGGACGCCAAGGTTCTGGTTGTCCCCGCCAAGGACCCGCGCTGGGCTCACATCCAGGACATCTCGGATGTGGACGAGCAGACCAAGAACGAGATCGAGCACTTCTTCACCCGTTACAAGGACCTGGAGCCCGGCAAGTGGGTCAAGGTTGACGGTTGGGCCGACGCCGCCACCGCCGAGCAGATCGTCACCGACGGTTTCGCCGCGTTTGAGGCCGAGGGCAAGCACTAATTGCCCCCGCGAAACGGCGGTCCGGGGTCTCCCGGGCCGCCGTTTCGCATATGAGGGACGGCATTCCCCCGGGTTTACTGCTCGGCAGCGAGGCAAAAAGCGCGGTTTTGCGGGCGTCCGCCACGCCGAAACCCGCGGTCCCGCCACGCCGATTGACCGGGGGTTTCTTCAAATCGGACGCGCCCGGGGCGGCCTCGATTTTTCTGTGAGAGGATTATGCCCATATACTGATTTCAGGCAAGAGAGCGGGAAACGAAATCCGAAAGGAAATCATCCCAAACTCCGGTCTGTTACTTCGGTAGCCGAGGTCTTCGAACCTCACGGCCCCATCGTTTAGCGGCCTAGGACGCCGCCCTTTCACGGCGGTAGCACGGGTTCGAATCCCGTTGGGGTCACCACTACCAAGTAATGCAGTACAATTCAATATGTAAGGCCCTGTAGCGCAGTTGGTTAGCGTGCCGCCCTGTCACGGCGGAGGTCGCGGGTTCAAGTCCCGTCAGGGTCGCCAAGGTGAAGAACCCTTCCCATCGGGAAGGGTTTTTTATCTCAGGCGGCAAGTATTTGCCACCTGGCTCTGTAGCTCAGTTGGTAGAGCGTTCGACTGAAAATCGAAAGGTCACCGGATCGATGCCGGTCGGAGCCACCAAAACCCCCACATCTCGCCGATCGTGGGGGTTTTTTGTTGCCCTCAAAAGAGCACCTCCGAATTTTCCAGGATTGGACTGAGCATCCTGGTTACGTATCAGAGGTGCCTGCCGGACGTAATCGTTCAGCGATCGATGTTTCCGAATATGTGAACTCCACCACCTTAAAACCTTACATTTCGGAGCGTCGCACATTGTCTCGATACTTCAGGTTGGTACTTTGTGGGATGCCTACGAATTCAACACAGGATATTGTCGAATATCACTTCACGGAATATCACAAAAAGAACTTCCCGAGTCTCTCAAGACCTGAAGCATGGGAGCAGTTCATCGCCCATCTAACCCTCAAGCCTTTCAAAGTTGAACAGGCAGAGATCTCTGCAGGCATCGTAGACGGCAAATACGATGGAGGCATTGATTCATTCCATATCGTTCTCAACCTCACTGAATCCGTAACTCTATCGACCCAGGGAATAAGAACGACACGGCCGCCAAAGGGCGTTGAATCAGCGGTACCCCTTGATGTCGTTATTGCCCAGTCAAAGAGCGACGGAAAATGGGACCACACCGCGATTTGGAAACTGCGCGAGACGCTTGACGCCATCCTCAATGGCTCAAACACACTTACCAAACTGTATGAGACACCATTGAACCAAAATGTTATCGACCAGGTCGATGCCTTGCGACGAATCGAGCGTAAGGTCATAACCCTTAATCCTCGACGATCGATTGCGGTCTATCTCGCATCTAACGCACCCGAAGGCGCACTTAATACGCATATGAAACGGTCTCTACGAGACCTCGAAGCAGCAGTGCAAGCTCGGATGCCCCACGGCACGCGCATCATCGTTAAAGCGCTCGGTGCGGAATCACTCCTAGAGCTCATCCAGCAGGAAGGAAATTTCGACGGGATCTTGACTTTCACTAAGTCTCCAATCCGAGAAGCCAAAGGATCAAGTCAGGCATTTCTCGGCTTGATCACGATAAAAAAATACCTTGACTTCTTGCGAAGAGAAAAAAGTAAGGTCCTTCGCGATGAATTCTTTGGGGTAAATGTTCGTCAGTTCGCAGGAGATCGCAACCCAGTAAACTCGGCGATCAAGTCAACGCTCTCGGCTGATAGCCTCGCTGCGTTCTGGTGGATGAATAACGGAATTACAATTCTTGCAGACTCCGCAACTGAACCGGTGAACGATACCTGGCTCCTCAAGAACCCTCAAATCGTGAATGGTCTACAAACTAGCCACGTTCTTCACTCGGCAGATATCGCCGGATTGATAACGCGCAAGCGCCTTAACGAAACTGTCCTCGTAAGAATCGTTACCGAGAAAGACTCAGCCATACGCGAATCTATCGTGACTGGGACAAACAACCAGACCAACGTGAGCAGCCTTCAACTGTTTGCAAATGATGATGTACAACGGCGCATAGAAGCGTACTTGCTCACCAAGGGATGGTTCTACGAGCGACGGCGCTGGCAGTTCCGGGGAAGCAACGTGAGCGCATCGAAAATCAAGAGCATCAGTGAACTTGGTCAGGCAGTCATCGCGACCCGGTTGCTCCAGCCAGACACAGCTCGCGCACGACCTGCGTCACTGCTTAACAAGAAGGCTGGGTATTCCAAGGTGTTCGCCGAAGAAGTTCCAGAAGCGCTCTATGCAAAATCGTTGGAGCTCGTCGAAACAGTCGAAAACTACCTCAGATCAGACCAAGGCAAAGCCGTATCCGACAACTTTACCAACGATCGTTACTACCTCGTCAGCGGGTACATCGTGTCACACCTCAAGGTAAAAGATCAGACTACGTTCCGCCTCGACGCGAGGATTAGTCAACTCGATTCGAAGCCAACGGCGACTACCTTACAAGAGATTCATAAAAAGCTTTACAAGCTCATCAGCGATCCCAACGATGTAAAGCGAGTTGACGCACTGTTCAAAGGAAGCGAGCTAAAAACAAAATTCTTTACCAGCCTGGGCATGACAAAATTCCTGGTTCCCGCTGCTGAAAAAACCAAAACAACCTCTGGGAGATGAGCGGTCCATACCGTAAGAATTATCGTAGGCTCGTGAAAGTAAATTGCTAATTGATTAGATACAGGTTGTGGTCTACTTGCACCTTCCTTAACATTTCAACCTTTCTTTTGGTATAGGCATAGCGCAGAACCTGGATTTTCCCCGCCCGCTACAACGAAACCCCGGATCTCACGGATTACGGGGTTTTGTTGCCTTCAAATTGCGTGATCAAGCGTTTAGATGTGTCTCGATGAAGCCTTCGGCACACTCACGCTGCCGCTCATCAAATGCGCTCGACATGTGCTCAACTTCGGCCGCGGAGATACCGCGACGGCTGGCGAATTCTCGCCACCGCTTTACGGCGTCCACAACACGAGCAAACACCTGAGCTGCCTCCCGCGCCGTGAGCCCATAGGTCTTGTGGTCAGCGGCAAGTAGGCTGATATCTCGATCCAGCGGATTATCATCGTCGTTGATGGGCCGCGCCTGAACCTTCACACCGGCGCGCGTGGGGTTGACGTCAAATAGTGGGCTCAGCCGCCAGCCGCCCCCTTCGCGCACAAACCCGTGGTTTTTCCAGTGATCGTCGAGGTTTCTCACGAGAAGGGTGAGAGCGATCCGTCCAAACAGCTCCCTCAAGTCATCTCGAGACCCGGTGAGTGAATCAACCGTATCGGCAAAATCTGCGTAGGTCGCACGCCCCTGGCGTCCAAGGGACATCGCCGACATTGCAGAGATGTAGCCCACTCGACGCTCATCGACTCGATCAAAACGCTTCACGAGGAGCGACGACCCCAGGCCCTCCGCGCGGATCAGCTCGAACGGGGGAACGTCTAATCCGGCCTCGCCTGCAATTTCGAGAGCCACGGCCTCCCACGCCTCGATATCCACACGTCGATCCCTGTTTGAGGGAAGCTTAAGAATCCACAACGAGCCGTCCTCTCGCCGTATATTCACCTTCGGTCGGGCCCCACCCAGGCTTGAGCCCGCAACACCGAGAAGTTCCAAATCCTCCGCAGTGGACTCATAGACCTCAAACCGAGCTGCGGCTGCGGCCAGGCGGTGAGCATCCGCAACCCGAGGCTCAGAATGCGGTGCATTCGTGAGCCATTCACCAGCATGCTTGAGCCGAATCGCACCCATCCGCGAAACATCATTGAGCTGTACGAGGTGGTCGAAAGCCCCAATTGCGCGAGGCTGCTCCGGGTCGCGCTCATCGGCATAGGCCGCATCAATCAGTGCCGCGCCCCAGTCTTCGGGCGAAACATCGTCAAACGCCCCGAACAATTCGGTATCCGCACCCGAATACTGCCGTCCGGGTACGAGCGGTAGGTCGGGCGAAAGCGCATAACTCCGCGAATCCTGAAGGTACGACGAAGCATATTCGAAGGACGAAGCCGACAGCCGCCTACCCGCCCCAAAGGACGCCCGAAGAATCCCCACCAGTTCCGGCTCGCCGAGACCCTCATCGAGATAGACCTCCACTTCGTTCAGCAGTCTCATTTCGTGAGCGCAATCTTCTCGTCCATGAGCGCTCGTCCGGCAGGTGAGGCCCACGGATCGCTACTCGAGATGACGGTGTTCGCGATACCAAGAACACTCAAAACCGCCAAAAGGGAATCCATACGGGCAGAGCCCGCTCCGTTCTCAATGGAACGGAGCGTGTCACGCGTCACGAATGCGCGCTCAGCGAGCTGCGAAGCGCTCATGCCCTGGAGCTTCCGCCAGCGCGCGATGTTCTCTCCGAGATCCGCGAGCTGCCGATCTCTCGCCGGCGACCGACGCATGACCATAATTCACCCCATTCTGAAGCCTATAGCTGTCAATTCTATTTCAGTTGAACTATTTATGTGCCAGACCTCATCAACCGAGGTCGTTGGGACTCCTCATTCCACCAGGTCCTCTCCACCGACTACCGGACTGCGGTCTTACCTCACCTGCATGCGCGTCTAGTCTCCGCTCGTGTCGCCCGCGCCGCGCACCATCACGCGGGTGGGATCGGCGAAGTGGGTGAAGCCGTACTGCTCGTAGAGGCCCTGGGCAGTCACGGTGGTAAGGATGAGGCGGCGCAGACCCAGCGGTTCGAGGTCTTCGATGACGGCGGCCATCAGCATCTTGCCCAGGCCCTCCCCACGCGTATCCGAGTCCACAAAGACGTCGCAGACCCAGCCAAACGTTGCCCCGTCGGTCACCACACGAGCATAGGCAACCTGGCGACCGGTCTCCTCCTCGTAAATCCCATAGTTTCGAGACGCGTCCATCGCCGTTTCCTGCGCCTCACGCGATCGATCCTGCGCCCAATACGATTCATCACGCAGCCAGGCGTGCACCCGGTCCCGGTCGACGCGGGCGGGGTCGGTGGAGAAGACATAGTTGCTCATGCGATCAGTCTAGGGAGCGGCCGCTTAGCAAAGGGTAAAGAGAACCTTGCGCTCGGAACCCTGCGTCGAGCCTCCGAGCGCGGTCGCACGGGTCACCCCGCGCTATCGGGGCAATTCGAGCGCCCCTCAGATCCGGATGCCGGCACACAGGAAGTCCGGGCTTCCCCGCTCGCGCTATGCTCTTCTAGTGCCTCCGCGTTCCCCCCTCCCCCAGCGTCTGGGCCTCGATGCGGCATGGCTGCGCACCAACGATGGCGACCGCTCGGCCCCTCCGGTGTGGACCACCATGCGCGAGTGGTTGCACTATCGCCTGCCCGAGAACGTCGAGGTGGATGCGTTCCTCGACACCGGCCGCTTTGTCTATGCCAACGGCGAGGCCGTCCATGGGGAAGACCGTTACCGGTCCAACACGTTTATCTGGTTCCACCGCGACCTCCCGGTCGAGACCCCGGTGCCGGGCAGGATCCGGGTGATCCACCGGGATGAGCGGATCGTGGTCATCGACAAGCCCCCGTTTCTCTCCTCGATCCCCCGCGGCCGCCACGTCCGCGAGAGCGTCGTGGTGCGGATGCGCGAGGAGCTGGGACTTCCCGAGCTCTCCCCCATGCACCGCCTCGACCGCGTCACCTCGGGAGTCCTGATGCTCGCGACCGAACAGCGCTGGCGCGCGCCCTACCAAACCATGTTTATGCGCGGCGAGGTGCAGAAGGTGTACCGGGCACTCGCCGGGATCCGCGAGGATCTGGTCTTGCCCACCGTCGTGCGCAACCACCTCATCAAGGAGCGTGGCATCATGAACGCGGAGATTGTGCCCGGGGCCGAGCCCAACTCCGAGTCGCTGGTCGAGCTGGAATCCGAGATCGCCCCCGGACCCGACGGTACCCGCCGCGGAATCTACCGGCTGAGCCCGCGCACCGGCAAGACCCATCAGCTGCGCATGCACCTGTGGAGCCTGGGGATTCCGATCGCCGGCGACCCGCTCTACCCGGTAGCCCAGGACGTCGCCGTGGACGACTTCAGCACCCCGCTCCAGCTTCTCGCCCACACCCTGAGCTTCAGCGATCCGATCGACGGAACCGAACGTCGCTTCGAAAGCACCCGGCCGTTCCCGCTCACGGCCGAATCGGGCGACTCTCGCTAGATCTGCGGAGGGGTTCGGCACCCGCGTCGAGTTCGGCATCCTCCGCGACCTCACCCCGCTTCGAGTCCACGTCGCCGAAGCCCAACGCTTCTGAAGCCCCACAGCTCAACGCCGTTGCGCCGCTGCGCCTCTGGGCCTCAACGCCTCAACGCCTCAACGCCTCAACGCCTCAACGCCTCAACGCCTCAACGCCTCAACGCGAGGATCGCACCGTGCGGACGCGCCCCCGGGTCGGTGCGCTCATGGGTCTCCAGCACGCCAAATCCCGCCGCCTCGATCCGCGCGGCCAACTCCGCGGTTGGCCAGGCATAGGCGGTGACCACCGCATGATCAAAGGGAGCCCCCACGGGACCGGTGAAAAACCCGACCGCCAAACCGCCACCCGGGACCACCACCCGCGCGCATTCGGCGAGCGCCCCGTCCAGCTCGGTGAGCGAGAGGTGAATAAGGGAGTACCAGGCGAGAATGCCGCCGATACTCCGATCCGCCGCCGGCAGATCCTGTACCGCGCCCTCCCGAAAACGCGCACCCGGATACCGCGCACGCGCATACGAGATGAACGCCGGCACCGGGTCGATCCCCACCGCAGAGGCACCGCGGGTGCGCAAAAACTCGGTCCAGTGGCCGGGCCCGCACCCCACATCCAGCACCGGCCCCGCAAGCCCTCGCGCCCAGGAGTCGATCAGTTCACGATCCGGGGCCGCCGTCGACTCGATGCTCCCCAACACCTCGATATATTCGGCGGCGCGAGAATCGTAGGCGTCTCGAATACCGGGATCATCGACCATGCTCCGACCCTACCCGGAACCCCGGGCCTACTCCAGGATGCGCTGATACAGCGCGTGGTCCTGCCACTCGCCGGCGATACGCAGGTAGCGCTTGGCGATCCCGATGTACTCGAACCCGTTCCGTTCAAGGACCCGTCGGGATCCCGTGTTGTGCAGCATGGCCCCGGCCTCCAGCCGGTGCAGCTTGAGGTCCTCGCGCGCGAGCCGGATCATCTCGGCCGCGACCGCCGAGGCCACCCCGCCGCCGGTAAATCGGGCATCCACCCAGTACCCCAGGAACGCGCTCTGCAGCGGACCCCGGATGATCGCGGTGAGGGCAGAGCGCCCCACAATCTCCCCGTCGTGGGTGAGCACCACCGGATACGTGGAACCGGCGTCGCGGGTGGCAATCTGCCGGCGAACGTCCTCGGCCTGCCAGCGCTCGGTGTAGTAGTCCTCGGGACGCGCCGGGTCCCACGGCGCCAGGTGCTCACGGTTACGTTCATAGGCGGCAACAAGCGCCGTCTCATCACCCTCGCGCAGATCACGCAGCGTAATACCGAGGGGAAGGTGTACGGGGTCAATCACTAGATCAACGTACATGAGATCCACGGCGGGGGCGATATACGATGTGTGTCGGACGTTACGCCCATATCGTTAGCAATCCTAAACATCTCGCGCGAATCGACTATGCCTCACGAAATCACCCCGCTGCGCCGCCTCCTGGCGATGATCGCGCTCCTGCTCTGCCAGCTCACCGCGACCATCGACGCCTCGATCGTCAACGTCGCCCTCCCCGCCCTCTCCCGCTCGCTGCACGCGGGCCCCTCGGACACCGTCTGGGTGACCACCGCATTCCTGCTGGCGGTGGCCTGTATGGTGCCGATGACCAGCGCCCTCGGCGACCAGATCGGCCAGCGCACCCTGTTCCTCGCCGGTGCCCCGCTGTTCACCCTGGCCTCGCTGGCCTGCGCACTCGCCCCGAGCCTGGGCTGGCTGATCGCCTTCCGGGTGGTTCAGGGCATCGGGTCGGCCATGATCATCGCCGCCGTGATTCCCATGTTCCGCTACCTCTACCCGCCGCAGCGCATCGGCAGCGTGATGGGCATCAACGCGATGGTGGTCGCCATCGGCACCGCCGCCGGCCCCACCCTCGGCGGCCTGATCCTCTCCGGTCTCGACTGGCCCTGGCTGTTCCTGATCAACGTGCCCATCGGCCTCATCTCGATTGTGCTCGGCGCGCTCTTCCTGCCGAAGACCCGGGCGCAGCGCGGGAACTTTGACGCCCGCGGATCCGTGCTGATCGCGCTGGCCATCGCCGCCTTCCTGCTGGGTGTCAACCAGCTGGTGGATCTCGGCACGATCTGGGTGCCGGGCATCCTGCTGGCCATCGGTGCCGCCTTCACCCTGTGGTTTATTCGGCATGAGCGGGTTGCCGCGCGTCCGATCATCCCGCCGCGGATCTGGAACGGGGTCTTCTCGATCGCCGTGCTCACCGCCTGGACCTCCTTCTTCGCCCAGGGCATCGCCTTCGTGGCGCTCCCCTTCCTCTTCCAGAGCGAGTTTGGTGCGACCCCGCTGCAATCGGCCCTGCTGTTTACCCCGTGGCCCGCGGTCATCATCCTGGTCGCGCCGATCTCCGGTCGCCTGGCCGACCGGATCCGTCCCGCCGTGCTCGCCCTGGTGGGCCTCGGCATCTACACCGTCGGACTGCTGATGCTGGCGATTGCCGGCCCCCACCCCTCGATCCTGCCGATCCTGATCGCCACCGCGATCTGCGGTCTCGGCTTCGGCACCTTCCAGAGCCCCAACAACCGCGACATGCTCTCCTCGGCACCGCTTGAACTCTCCTCCTCGGCCTCGGCGGTGCTCAATACCAACCGGACCATCGGGCAGTCGGCTGGCTCCGGGGCCGTCAGCATGGCCTTCGCCCTGTTCGGGGCCGAGGCGGCCTCGCTGGCCAAGCAGGCGGATGCGGCGGCGGGGGTGCTGTGGATCGCCGTCTTCGCGGCCCTGGCCTCGGTGGTCCTCAGCGCGCTGAAGGTCCGCCGACGCAGACCCGAACTCATTAATTAGGTAGCCGAGTCTATTTAAGAAATACTGGGGGCATGGAATCACAGGGCCGAAATATCGGCGCCCGCCGCGGCGCCGCCCGCGAACGCCTTCTCGACGCCGCCGCCCGTCACTTTTATGCGGACGGGATCGCCGCCACCGGGATCGACACGATCACCGCCACCGCCGGGGTCGCGAAGATGAGCCTGTACAACAACTTTGCGTCCAAATCAGCCCTGGTTGAGGCCTATATCGAGCGCCGTCACGAGGAGTGGCTTCACCTCTACGACGTCCGCCTCCGCGAGGCCGAGACTCCGCGGGCTCGGATCCTGGCGGTGTTTGATGCCTATATCGACCACGCGGAGGACGCCTATGATCACGCGTTCCGCGGCTGCGGCCTGCTGAACGCGGCCGCCGAGCTCCCCGCCGGCGATCCGGGTCGCCTGGCCGTGCGGCGGCATAAGGAGGAGGTGGAGCGGATCCTGCGGCGCGAACTGGACCGGCTCGTCGCGGCCGAAAACGCAGGGACGTCACCCGCCGGCACCTCGTCACCGCCCATCGCGGCCGAACGGGCCGAAACGCTGGCCACCCACCTCTCGTTTCTACTCGAGGGATCGATGGCTCGGGCGGGGCTCGACGGCACCTCGGACCAACTGCACACCGCGCGCGCACTCGCCGCGCGGCTCCTGACCCGCGCGTGAGCCGTCACACCACCGGCGTCCTCGCGGTCCTGACCGCCGCGCTGCTCTGGGGTACCACCGGCACCGCGGCCAGCCTGGTTTCCCAGGTGGGCGCGCTGGCAATCGGCTCGGCGGCGATGGGAATCGGCGGCCTCCTCCAGGCCCTGATCGCCCTCCCCGCCCTGCGCCGCTCGCGCCGCACCCTCGCCGCCCGGCGCGGCATGCTTGTGCTCGGGGCGATCTCGGTCGCGATCTATCCGCTGGCCTTCTACGGGTCGATGCGCCTGGGTGGCGTGGCGCTGGGCACGGTCATCTCGCTGGCCTCGGCCCCGCTACTCGCCGCCGTGCTGGAAGCGGTTCTGGATCGCACCCGCCTGCGCGGCCGCTGGTTTGTGGCCGCAGCCCTGGGCATCATCGGCAGCATTCTGCTGTGTCTGCCGCAGGGTCCCGCTGCCCCGCCCGCGGGCCCCAACATTCCCCTCGGGGTGATCCTCGGACTGATCGCCGGGGCCACCTATGCGGCCTACTCATATGCCGTGCGGCGAATGATGCGGCACGGCATCGGGCGCTCGGCCTCGATGGGCGCGGTGTTTGGGTGCGGGGCGCTGCTGTTGATTCCGGTCCTGCTTGCCACCGGTGCCCCGATCCTCTCCGGTCCGGCCCCGCTCGCGGTGACCGCATATATGGCACTGATCCCGATGTTTCTGGGGTATCTACTCTTCGGGTTTGGGCTCGCCCGCATCCCGGCGAGCACGGCGACGATGCTCACGCTCTCCGAACCGGCGATCGCCGCGGTCCTCGCGGTCCTGATCGTCGGCGAACACATCGGCCCGCCGGGATGGATCGGCCTGGGGATCATCGGCCTCAGCCTGCTAGCCGAGCTCGTGCCCCGCCGCTAGGCTACCGGCATGAGCACCACCGATCCGCTGGCCGCCGCCCACACCCGCCTGCGCGAATATCGCGGAAGCGGCCGCGCCGCCTTCCTCACCACGCTCTGGGGTATTCTCCTGCTGGCATCCGGCGCCACGCTCGCCTATGCCTTCAGCGGCCTCTTCGATCTGCTGCGCGCCGCCACACTGAACAGCATCTTCTCGGATACCCCGGACGGCCCCCTGGGGGCGCACTTCTTCTGGCTCCTCCCGATCGGGTTTATCGGCTCCCTCCTCTCCTTTGCCCTGCATCGGATCTGGGGCACCCGCTTTACCGGGACCCTGTTTACCCCGGTTCTGGGCACGCTGACCATCGCACTGATCGGTTGGAGCATCGCCGCCTGGTATGCGGCCTCACTGTTTGTGCGGCCCGATCGGATCGGTACGACGGTGGATCCGGCATTTGGCCAGAACGAGCCCTGGGGCGTGTGGGCGTGGATCATGTACGCCGGACGCTGGTGGTGGCCCGGCATCATCACCACCCTGTGCGTGATCAGCCTGATCATCGGGGTGGTGTCGCGCGCCCGGCGTCGCCGCCGGACCATGATCCTCGATGGCCTCCTCACCGGCGGACGTCGCACCCCGGGTCTGATCACCTCCGCCCCCACGGCCTCCCCCGATGCGGCCCGGGTCCTCGGGCGCCTCACCATTCAGTTCACCGATTCCGCGGGAACCCGACGCTGGATCCAGCCCACCGTACGCCTCGAGCGCGCCCTGATTCCGGCGGTAGGGTCCACGGTGACCGTCCTCTTTGACCCGCTGAAACCCGGGGACACCACGCGTATTTTCTGGTCCTTTGGGCCGGGAACCACGCGCGAGGAATTTACCCAGCACACGGTCTAACCCCGAGGGCCCGTTGTTTCGGTGACACGGCGCGCTAGGCTCGGAAGAACCACCCCACAACCGAAGGATCCCGATGAGCACCCCGAGCGACCAGCCCGTTTCCGAACAGCCGCGGCCCACCTGGTGGGGCACGCTGCTCTGGGTGCTGCTGCCGGTGCTTGTGATCGTCTATGTCATCCTGCTCGCACCGCTCGCCCTCCCCGCCGCCCTGGTCCTGGGTGCCCTGGGAATGTTCATCGGGCTGCGCCGCATAGCCAAGCAGGGCCCGACCGCCGGTCCGATCATCCTGGTTGTGGTGAACGCGCTGGTGGTGTCGATGAGTGTGCTCGCGCTGATCAACCCGGCCTAGCCCACGCCGCACTACCCGACGCCGACGGTTTTCCCCACCATCGCCGCGTGTGCACGCCCGGGCGCGTCACCCGGCCGGGGGACTTTCCCCAGGGTTGTCCACAGCTTCTCCCCGTTAACCACGGCGTTTTCCACCCCGGGTTGTGAGTTTCCCCCACATTACTCACAGAGTTATCCACAACCTGTGTGTAATTACATGTGTGTAACTCCGGGTGGACCGGGCGCGGCGAATCGGCGCCACCACACAGGGGGGTTACGCGGCATGAAATCGCCGCGGGATGCCGCCCTCAGCCCCGGGAGTGATCCGCATCCCTCTCAGGGATTGATCTCACTCTTCACAGCGATTACCAAACAGCGGGCGTACTAGTCTGGAGGCTGCATCACAATCATGCTCCCGGGATCCGCCCGGAGTACCGGAAAGGCACCACGTGAAACAGTCGAGACTCGGGATCTTCTTTGGCATCATCTCGATCCTCACCGGAATGGTGCTGCCCGTGTTCACGCTGGCGATGTTCTACTCCGACGGGCTCGAGGGCACCTTCTGGGTCCCCGTGCTCTTTATCCTGCCGCCGGTGAACTTCATCCTGCTGGGATGCCTGGTGATCAGCCTGGTGATGAGCATCCTGGCGATCGCCCGACACCGGGCCGCCCGCGTGCTCGGCCTGATCGGACTCTACCTCTGCGTCCTCCAGGTCTTCTGGTACGGATCGCTGATCATCACCCAGCAGCTCGTGCGCTAATCCCTCGCGCGCGCCACCCCGCGGGTCGCGCACCAGAGGATCGCGATCGAGGTCGCCACCAGCTCGCACCACGCGCCCAGCGCGGTCGCCACGTGGGCCAGCGCCAGCAGGCCGCCCACCCCGGCGATCACCGCCACGCCGATCGCCGCAGCCCAGGCGATCAGTCGGCTTCGGCGCTCGGCTCCGGCGAACGCCTGCGCGAGCATCGCGATGGCCACCAGGGCAAAGCCGGCGATCGCCGCGCTGATGTGGACGGTATCGCGCATCGTATGCAGCGGATCGCCGGGCACCGGGCAGCGGGCCGTGCACGGATACACGGTGGCAACCAGGAAACCGATGCCCGCCAGAATGAGACAGAAACCACCCAGCAGCGCGGCGCGCACGGCTCCCCGACTCTCGCCCGAGAGCGCGGCGCGCAGGGCATCCGGGCCCGGACCCACCGGCATACGCAGCAGCTCCGCGGTGCCCAGCAGCACCCCGGCGGCCGCAACCGTCCCGAGGGCCAGCGCAAACCACCCGGCATCGGGGGCCCCATCGGCGCCCAGCTCACTCACATAGGCGGGCGCCGCATGGCGCAGCCGGATCACCCAGATCGCGATCAGCGCGAGGACCGCCAGCACCGCCCCGATCCGCCCGAGGCTCACCCCCAGCAGCGGCGACACCGCCCGAACCGGCGCGACGCTCAGGCCGCGCGTCATCGCACCGCTCACGAACGCGGACCTGTCTGCTCGCGCACAAACGCCACAATCCGTTCGAGGGCGTGCTCCCCGTCGGCGTTACTCAGATCAAACTGATACTCGTGCTGAAGCGCGGGCTCGTGATCCTTCGGGTAGAACAGCGTGTCCACCTCGACCCCGAGTCCCGCCAGCCGGTCGGCCATCGCCTCGGACTGCGGGGCCAGGGAGTCCGCGTTGCCCGCGGTCAGGAAGCTCGGCGGGAAGTTCTTATCCACGTAGTTGAGGACCGAGGCCGTGCGGGTACGCGGATCCGAGGCGTAGTCGCGGGTGCCGGTGTAGGACCACAGCACGGTCTTCAGGAAGTCGCCGAACGGACCCTCGACGTTAGCCAGCGAGAGGTCGTAGGCCCCGCAGGCCAGCACCATCCCGCGCAGCGAGGATGCGGGGATCGAGGCCTCGATCGATACCTCGCGCGCATACTCGGGGTTGGTGATGATCGTCGCGGCCTGCGCGGCGATCTGCGAGCCGGCCGAGTCCCCCGCCAGCACCAGGTTGGTGGGATCGATCCCGAATTCCCTGGCATCGTGCAACAGGAACCCCAGCGCCGACATGGTCTGCACCACCGGGGTGGGATAGGTGGCCCCGGGGGCAATCGAATAGTTGATCCCCACCACGGTGAACCCCTCGGCGGCGAGAATCTTCAGGTAGTTGGTGATCTGCCCCTTGTCCCCCGAAATCCAGCCGCCCCCGTGCACCCACACGATCGTGGGCAGCGGCGTGGAACCGGCGCTCCGGGGACGGTAGATATCCATCACGGTATCGCGCTCATCCCCGTAATTCACGTCCGAGGTCACCTGCACCGGCAGCGCATCCGCCCGCTGGTTTAGCGCCGCGTTCATCTCCTCGCCGCCGCGGTCAAACATCGAGCGCACCACGAGAGCCGAGGGCCACGGGCTCACCCGAAACGCCGTCCAGGTGAGCGTGGCCAGTCCCACAATGATCGCCAGAATGATGGCGATCACACGCAGGAAAGGATGGCGGTGTCCCCAGGACAGTTCGGTCATTCCCCCAGCATATTAGGCGGAATGTTAAATCCCGCCGAAGGGACCGGAACGGCCCGGTTAGAGGCGCTTGGTATCAAACGTGTTGCAGGCGGTGGCGCCGCCGCGGTAGCCCTCGAGGAACCAGCGCTGCCGCTGATCGCTGGACCCGTGGGTCCAGGCCTCGGGGTGGACCGATCCACCCCCGAGCTCTTGAATCCGGTCGTCGCCCACCGCGGCCGCCGCATCGAGGGCATCGCGAATCTGCGCGTCGGTCGGCGGTTCGATCAGCCGGTTGCCGCCGCGATCGCGCACGTTGGCGGCCGAGCCCACCCAGGATCCGGCGTAGCAGTCGGCCTGCAGCTCGATCCGCACGGTGCCCGAGGTCGGACCGGTCTGGGTCCGGTCCACGGTGTCGAAGGTTCCCTCAAGGTTCTGGATGTGGTGACCCCACTCGTGCGCCACGATGTACAGCTCGGCCAGCGGTCCGCCGTGCGCACCGAACTGCGAGCTCAGCTGATCGAAGAACGCGGTGTCGATGTAGATGGTCTCGTCCCCGGGGCAGTAGAAGGGCCCGGTGGCGCTGGTGGCCGCGCCGCATCCGGTCGAGGTGGACCCGGAGAACAACGTGAACTCGGGGGTGTGGTAGCTCGCCCGAGCCCCCAGCGTGGTGAAGGCCCCGGTCCAATACGGATCCAGCGAGGCCGCGGCCCCGGCCATCCGGCAGTCCACGCTGTTGTTGGCGTCCTGCCCGGTCTTGCACCCCTCGAGGCTCTGCCCCACGATCGCGCCGGGCTGCTGTACCTCGGTGCCACCCAGGAATCCCGACAGGTCCACGCCGGTGAACTGGGCGATCAGGAAGATCGCGATCACCCCCAGACCGCCGCCACCCAGGGCCAGGCCCGTGGTGCGACCGCGACCGGCGCGCTTGACGTTGGTGCCGCCAATATCCGAGTTGGGGTTGAATGTCACGCGTGAACTCCTTGTCCTTGCACGCCACGATAGCGCACCCGGGCCCCCGGGTTCATCCCCGCCCGACACACAAAACCCCGGGACGATGAATCGTCCCGGGGTTGTCCCCGCCGAAGTTTCGCCGGGGTGTGGGTTAGGCGTCGCGCTTGAGCAGCGAGAACACACCGAGGATCAGGGACACCAGGGTCCATCCGGCCAGCAGCAGCGCGCTGGTGGCGAAGGTCCAGTCGTCTCCCATCGGTGCACCGGCCAGGCGCTGACCGGCGGAACCGATCAGGTACGGGTTCAGGTTGTTGATCCACTCGACCGGGATCAGCCCCAGTACCAGCGGGAGTACCAGGATGACACCCAGGGAGCCGGCAATCGCGCCGGCACCGCTGCGGATCAGGGTACCCAGGCCCAGCGCGAACAGGGCCACGCAGGCCACGTAGAGGGCGCCACCCAGCACGTGGGGCAGCACGTCACCGTCGAAGAGCGAGGCGTTCTGGCCGCGACCCATCAGGATCAGCGCGACGGCGAGGTAGGATGCGGCGGCCGAAACCAGGGCGATGATCCCGGTGCTGATAAACAGCACCACGGCCTTGGCGATGAACGCGCCCAGGCGCTTGGGGGCCGCGGTCAGCGTGGTCCGGATCATGCCGGTGGAGTACTCGCCGGTGATGATCAGCGCGCCGAGTACCGCGGCGATCAGCTGGCCGATCATCACGCTGCCGGAGGTGGCCGCCTGCACGACGCTAATCGGGGTCATCGCAAAATCGCCGGTGCCGGCGGTATCGATGGAGGTGGCCATGAGCAACCCCAGGCCACCGCTCAGCAGAATCATGATCGCAAACGACCACAGGGTCGAACGCAGCGTGCGCAGCTTAATCCACTCGGAGTTCAGCAGTCCGCCGAAGCTCAGCCGGTAGCTCGCGCGGGGCGGGGCCTGGATGGTAGCGGTTGCGGTCATCGTTTCGTCTCCTCGAGGGTACCGCCGGTGCGGTATTCCACGTCGTTTTCGGTGAGTTCCATATAGGCCTCTTCGAGCGAGGCGCGAACGGGGGTGAGCTCGTGCAGCGGAATGCCCAGCTCGGCGGCGGCATCGCCCACCCCGGCGGCGGTGTATCCCGAGATCTGCAGCTGATTGACGCCGAGCGGATCGATCCGGGCGCGCGAGCCGGGACCGGCCGCATTGAGTAGGGCCTGGGCCAGCTCGTTTGCCCGCGGGCTGGTGACGCGCACGGTTTCATGGGAGGAACCGGCGATGAAGTCCTGCACCGGGGCATCGGCGATCAGGCGGCCCTTGCCCAGCACGATGATGTGATCGGCGGTCTGCGCCATCTCGCTCATCAGGTGGCTGGAGAGCAGGACCGTGCGGCCCTGAGCGGCGAGCGAGCGGGTCAGCTGGCGCACCCAGCGCACACCCTCGGGGTCGAGACCGTTCACCGGCTCGTCGAGGATCAGGGTCTGCGGGTCGCCGAGCAGCGCGGCGGCGATGCCCAGGCGCTGGCCCATACCGAGGGAGAACCCACCCACCCGCTTGTGGGCGACGGCGCCGAGGCCGGTGAGTTCGATAACCTCGTGCACGCGGCGGACCGGGATTCCGTGGGTCGCGGCCAGGGCACGCAGGTGGTTAAAGGCGCTGCGGCCGGTGTGCACGGCCTTGGCATCCAGCAGCACACCCACCTCCTGCAGCGGAGCGGACAGATCGCGGTAGCGCTTGCCGTTGACGGTGACGCTGCCCGCGGTGGGCTTGTCGAGGCCCACGATCATGCGCATCGTGGTGGACTTGCCGGCGCCGTTGGGACCGAGGAACCCGGTCACCATTCCCGGCTTTACCGAAAAGGTCACCCCGTTGACGGCGGTCTTGGCCCCGTACTGTTTGGTGAGATTGGTTGCGTTGATCATGTTCCCACCCTATTTTCAGCACACCCGTGCTGGCATCCACCCCACGGGCCAAAACAGACGTGTGGGGATCATCCGATCGGATGACCCCCACACGCGGCACTCTCGGGGCAGTCCCTAGGCGCGCGCCGCCTTCTTCTTCAGCTTCTTCTCGTCGATCGGGGCCTCACCGCTCGCGCGCTGGGTGCGGTAGTACTGACGAGCCTCCTCCTGACGCTCCTCCTCGGCACCGGTGGCGATCTTCGCGCGCAGGTGCTCGGGGCCGTAACCGAAGGCCTCCACCAGACCCTGAGCCTGCGGACGCAGACGCTCGACCAGGCGATCGATATAGGCGCTCACGGCCTGGGCCCGCGCCGGCGAGAGGCGACCATTGATCAGGTACCAGGCCGCGTGCTTCTCGATCAGGCTGAGCCCAAAGAGGTCGCGCAGCCAGGTCAGCACGGACTGGGTATCCCGGTCGGTGATCTTATCGACGGCCCGGGTAAAGGCTTCCCACTGGAGCAGCTCGGCGTGGGCTCGGGCGGCCTCGATCAGCTCGTTCTGCTGCGAGTTGAACAGCGCGGCAGCCTCGGTGGCACCGAGCTTGCCGGCCGGGCGCAGGCGTCCGGCGATCTCCCCGATCATGGTTTCCACGCGGCCGGTCAGCAGGTCGCGCTGCTCATCGGCGTCCCGCACATGCCCCACCGAACGCGCCACCTGACCGAGGTCGGCGACGTTCTGGGTGAGCCGGCGCAGCCCCGATCCGTGGAAGGCGCGGTCGGTGGCCTGGCCCACCGCGAAGCGGGCGAGGTCTCCGCCGCTGGCACCCTTGAACCGACGCGCGTAGTCGCCCAGCAGGCGCTTGCCCACGAGCTGCAGCAGCACGGTGTTATCGCCCTCGAAGGTCACGTAGACATCGAGGTCGGCGCGCAGCCCGACCAGGCGGTTTTCGGCCAGGAAGCCCGCGCCGCCGCAGGCCTCGCGCGCCTCCTGCAGCACCTCGAGCGCGTTCCAGGTGGACAGCGACTTGAGGGCGGCGGCCAGGGTCTCCAGATCCTGGCGGTCCTCATCGGTGTCCTCGGCCCCGCTAAACACCGCATCAAACTTGGTGAGCAGCTCATCGTGGGCGAAGTTTTGGGCGAAGGTCTGGGCGAGCTTGGGGATCAGCCGGCGCTGGTGGCGCTGATAGTCGAGCAGCACCTGCTCGTCATACTCGGAGGCCGCGTTGAACTGGCGGCGCTGGTTGGCGTAGGTAAGCGCGATCTGCAGGCCGATGGCGCTGGCGACGGTGGCCGCACCATCCAGCGACACCCGCCCCTGAACCAGGGTCCCCAGCATCGTGAAGAAGCGACGACCCGGGCTCTCGATCGGCGAGGTGTAGCTGCCGTCGGCGGCCACGTCGCCGTAGCGGTTGAGCAGGTTGGTGCGCGGGATGCGCACATCGGTGAAGTGCAGGCGACCGTTATCGATGCCGTTGAGCCCGCCCTTGAGGCCGTCATCCTCGCCGCCGACGCCGGGCAGGAAGTTCCCGTGCTCATCACGCAGCTCGATAAAGAAGGCGTGCACGCCGTGGTTCACGCCGCCGGTGATCAGCTGGGCAAACAGCACCCCGGCGCGGCCGTGGATGGCCGCATTGCCGAGGTAGTCCTTCCAGGCCCCGCGGAACGGGGTGTTGATCACAAACTCGTCGGTGTCGCCGTCGAAGGTCGCGGTGGTGCCGATCGAGGCCACGTCCGATCCGTGTCCGGTCTCGGTCATCGCAAAGACCCCGGGGATCTCCAGGCTCATGATGCCCGGCAGCCAACGCTTGTGGTGCTCGGCGGTACCCAGGTGCATCACCGCGGACCCAAACAGGCCCCACTGCACGCCGGCCTTGATCTGCAGCGAGGGATCCGCCGCCACCAGCTCCTCAAACCCGGCGATATTGCCGCCATGGTCCTCGCGCCCACCCACCGATTTGGGGAAGGCCGCGTGAACCTGGCCGTCGTTCACCAGCAGCTTCAGCTGGTCGAGCACGCGCTCGCGGTGCTCGTCCATCCCGAGCAGCGGATCGCGCTGCATCTCGGGTTTGGCCGCAAGTTCGCGCGAGTGCAGCCGAGCCTCGGGCCAACGGCCCAGGAGCGCCCGATGCAGGATCTCGTGGTTGAAGGTGGCGCCATTGCCGGAGGCGTTGGGTGAGGTGTTGGACATCGCTGGCCGTGCCTTTCCAAAATCGTGGATCGTCCTCCCACGCTAGGAGGACAATCCACGCAACGGAAGCATCACGTGTGCGGAGCACAAATGCCCGGCCCGGGCACCGGGAAAACCTGTAGGACTTCCACTAAGGCCCGCCCCTATTGTGGTGGGATAGGTACGGCTAGCGCCCCAGGAACGTCCGCACCACGTCAACCAGCTCCTCGCCGTAGCGCTCGAGCTTCTTCTGCCCGATCCCGGTGATGCCCGCGAGCCTGGACTCATCCAGCGGACGCGACTGCGCCACCTCGCGCAGGGTGGCATCCCCGAAGATGATGTACGCGGGCACGCCCTGCTCCTGAGCCTCGGAGGCCCGCCAGGCGCGCAGCTCCTCAAACAGCTCGAGCTCGCGCGGGGCCAGATCCGCCAGCGCGCTGCGCTTGGCCGAGGAACTCCCGCGCGGAATCCGCGCCATCTCGGTGCGCAGCGGCACGGTTTGCGCCCCCTGCAACACCGCGGCGCTGGTCTGCGAGAGCGCGAGGGTCCCATATTCGCCCTGGGTGATCAGCAGACCACGGGCCAGCAGCTGGCGGATCACCCCGCGCCACTGCGGCTCGGACAGGTCGTTGCCGATGCCCCAGGTGGCCAGGGTTTCGTGGCTCCACTGCTGGGTGCGCGGGGTGGTCTTGCCCCGCAGGATATCGATCAGCTGGCCGGCACCGAAGGACTGGTTGCGCTCGCGCTGCAACCGCACGATCGTGCTCAGCAGCTTCTGGGCGGGCACGGTGCCGTCCCACACCTGCGGCGGGTTCAGGCACACATCGCAGTTGCCACAGGCGGTGCCGCGCTCGCCGAAGTAGGCCAGCAGGTTGACTCGGCGGCACTCGACGGTCTCGCACAGCGCGAGCATCGCGTCGAGGTGCTGGCCCAGGCGACGGCGGTGCGCCGCATCCCCGGGGGACTCGTCGATCATCCGGCGCTGCTGCACCACGTCCTGCAGACCGTAGGTGAGCCAGGCCACGCTGGGCTCGCCGTCGCGACCCGCGCGTCCGGTCTCCTGGTAGTAGCCCTCGATGCTCTTGGGGAGGTCGATGTGGGCGACAAAGCGGACATCGGGCTTATCGATGCCCATCCCGAACGCGATGGTCGCCACGATCACCATGCCGTCCTCGCGCAGGAAGCGTGCCTGGGTGTGCGCCCGCACCTCGGCGGGCAGCCCCGCGTGATACGGCAGCGCGTTGATTCCGTTGGCCCGCAGGAACTCGGCGGTGGCCTCGACCGTTTTGCGGCTGAGCGCGTAGACGATGCCCACCTGACCCTCGCCCTCGGAACGGATGAACTCGAGCAGCTGCTTGCGCGGCTCGGCCTTATTCACGATCCGGTATTGGATGTTGGGACGGTCAAAGCTGGAGACGAAGTCGGCGGCGTCCTCGAGGTGCAGGCGCTGACGAATCTCGCGATGGGTGGCCTCGGTCGCGGTGGCCGTCAGCGCGATTCGAGGAACGTCCGGCCACAGCTCGGCCAGCTCACCCAGCGCCAGATAGTCGGGGCGGAAATCGTGGCCCCACTGCGACACACAGTGGGCCTCATCGATCGCAAACAGCGAGACATTGCCGTTGGCCAAGAACCGCTTGGTCTGCGCCGAGCTCAGCCGCTCGGGTGCGACATACAGCAGATCGAGCTGGCCGGTGAGATAGGCGTTTTCGACCCGCTCACGCTCCTCGAAGTCCTGGGTGGAGTTGAGGAAGGCTGCGCGCACCCCCACCGAGAGCAGCGCATCCACCTGGTCCTGCATCAGCGCGATCAGCGGGGACACCACGATCGCGGTGCCCTCGCGCAGCAGCGCCGGCACCTGATAGCAGAGGCTCTTTCCGCCACCGGTGGGCATCAGCACCACCGCGTTGCCGCCCGCGCGCACGGTCTCGACAATCGCCGCCTGGTCGCCCCGGAAGGACTCATACCCGAAGACCCGCTGCAGGATTTCCAGTGCGGTGGGGGCGTCGGGTGCTGTCTGCGTGCTCATCCTTCCCAGGCTACCCGCTGCGCGGCGCACCCCGACCCCCAGGTACGGCACGGCCCAGGAAAATCCCGGCGAGCCCCAGGGGACCGGCCAGCCCGAGGGCACGGCGACCCACACGAGCCTGTTCGCTCCGGGGGCTCGAAAGCCCACAAGAACCCGGGAAACCACGAGGGCCCGGCCACGCGGATGCGTGACCGGGCCCTCGATCGGAGAACCTACGGGTTCTGGCGCTTGGCCTTCTCGGCCTCCTCGCGGGCCACGTCGCTGCGGCGGCGCTGCACGAGCAGCAGCACCAGCAGGACCAGGCCGCCGAAGAGAACCACGCCGATTGCCACCACGATCCAGCCGATGTCATCCATCGCCGCGGTGTGCGGACGCACGTTCGGACCGACCTCCTCGCCGGGGGCGGCGGAGGCATCGGTGCCGGCCTGCGGGGTGGCACCGGTGCCCTGGGTGGTGACCTCGCCCGTTCCCGGGTCGGCGCTTGAGCACACCGGGCGCTCGGTCTGGCCGGTGCCCAGCTTCTGACCGGCGGCGGGCTGCCAGTCGAAGGTGAAGTCTCCCGAGATCGGGTGACCGTCGGTCGAGACCACCTGCCAGGTAACCGTGTAGGTTCCCGCCGGACCGAGATCGGCCGGCATGGTCAGAGCGGGCCCGTTAACCACGCCGCAGCCGGAGGCATAGTGCTTACCGTCCGGACCCACCACGATCATCGTGTTGACACCGATCGGAGTCAGATTATCGTTGGTGGTCAGCACGATCTGTCCGGGCTGCTCGGTCACCGTGGACTTGGCGGCCGGATACTCGGACACCACCGTGTTGTGTGCCTGCGCGGCGGGCGCGCTCAGCACCAGTCCGGCCATCGCCAGCACGAGTCCCAGCATCAGGACGAGTGCCGTACGCACGGATGCCTGCGGCAGCGTGATCACACGGGCCCGGCTCACTTGCGGGCCGCCTTGGCGCGCAGGCCCAGGGTGCCGACGATGATGCCGATCACGCCCAGTGCCAGACCGGCGATGCCCAGGCCGCGGGCCAGCACATCGGGCTCGGCCGCGGTGGCGTGGGTCTCGGCGGCGGTGTCGGTGGCCGACGCATCGTGTCCACCGTGACCGGCATCCTTGGCCGCGGCGGTCACCACGAGGCTCGGGGCCGGAGCCTTGAGGTCCTCCTCGCTCTGGCCCTTGGCGGGGATCTCGGACCAGTTGGTCGATCCGGTCTCGCAGGTCTGCAGGGTCGGGAAGGTCAGCGTCTTGCCGGCCTCGGCGGGCAGCTGGAGCTGGAGGACCATGGCGTCGCGGTAGCCGTCGGCCAGCGGGGTCTTGGCGGTGTAGGTCACCGAACCGACCCGCTGGGCGAGCGAGTTTCCGTGGGCATCCTTGATCGGGGTGGCCAGATCAACCATGTCCTTGGTCACATCCCAGTTGGGGTTGACCGTGGGGGTCACGCCGTTGATCTCCTCGGGAATGGTGATCTTAATCGAGGTGGTCGGGCTGCCCTCGCAGCCGTGCGGGACCGAGAAGGTCAGCAGGCTATAGGCCCCGGCGGAGGTATCCGAGGGCTTCACGCTCACGTGGGCGCTGGCCGCCAGAGGCACCGCCACGGCAAGGATTGCTCCGGCCAGCACGGCGCCGGAGATCGAAAGGGTCTTTGTGTGCTTCATGAAATTGGGGGCTTTCTGGATCCGTTGGGATGCGCGAGGATTCTCGCGCACCGGCGTCTGGGCATCACGGCCAGCGCCCCCGCGGGGAGGGAGCTAGAGGGATACCCCGGCCGGAACGGGCGGGCCCCGGGTACAACGAATTTCCAGATGGCGCTCGCGCAGCGGCGTAATCGCCTCGGCCACGAGCACCCGGGCACGACTCAGCGGACGCTCGGTCAGGATTCCCAGCAGGATGCGCACCCGAGCCAGCAGACGCAGCTCCCGCACCAGCGAGTACAGCGCGGCTTCGCCGTGCAGCAGGAACAGCCAGGTCACCACCGCGGCCACCACGTGGGCCACCCACATGATCGGACCCGCGTGACCGGCGTGGGTCAGCGGTTCGAGCGCGCTGATCACCACCGGCCCACCGTGCACGTGATCGGCACTCGCCGCCGGCGCGACGTTCGCCCCACCCGCGGGGAGGAAGGCAAACAGCGCGTGGAAGAGCGACTGAGCGATCACCACCGAGAGTCCGATCCGCACCGGGGAGAGCTTCTTCCCGGCGAGCGCGATGCAGACAAACACCGAGAGAATCAGCGCCCAGACGATCGCCGGGGCCGAGGGCCCGGACATCCCGGCCATGCCATGGGAGAGGGCGGCGAAAAACGTGGCGATCACGGCGGCGGATACACCACGCAGCGCTAGCACGCGCCTGTTGGTTTCCACCACCGGAATCCTCCCTGAGTTCTCCCCCAGAATACTCGATACACAGACCCTTCACGGCTCCTCCCTCGAACCGGGCGCGACGCTCGATTGTGGACTTCTCGAAGGGTCGACTAAATTGGAAGGTAATCCTCACTTTTTTCGGCGGGAGCACACCCACATGCATCGGACAAACACGCGTCTTCTGCTCACGTGCGCCGCCATCGGAGTGGGCAGCGGAATCCCGCTGGGTATCACCGGCTATCTGCACGTGGTGGTCCTGGCCCTGATCCCGATCATCTACGGGCTGCTGATCTCGGTGTACTTCCTGCCCGGCATCATCGCGCAGTGGCTGCTGCGCCGCCCGGGCGTCGCGGTGATCACCGGATTTGTCGCCGGTCTCACCAGCTCGGCGATCGACCCCACCCAGTGGACCCGACACATCGGCACCGGGCTGCTGATCGGGCTGATCCAGGAGATTCCGTTCCTGTTCACCCGATTCCGCTACTGGCCCAGCTGGCTCTACTACGTGGGGGCACTCTTTGGCGGTGGGGCCCTGGCCGCGATCATGGCCCTCGCCCTGGACGCCTCCCGGTTCGACCCGATCTCGCAGGTCATCTTTATGGTCATGTTTGTGTTGGGACCGGTCCTCTTCACCTGGCTCGCCCAGCTCCTGGCCGCCCGCATCTCAAAAACCGGGGTGATGCGCGGGCTGGAGTATCCACGCGATCGCCGCGGAAGCAAAGCGACGGCCTAGTATTTCCGCGCACCCACCCCTGGCCCTGACCGAGGTGAGCATTACCCACGAGGGTGGCGCTCGCCCCGGACCCGATGGTGCGAGCCTGGAACTGGTTCCCGGCGAGGTCCTGCTGGTACTCGGTCCCAGTGGATCCGGCAAGTCCACCCTTGCCCTCGCCCTCAACGGCCTGGTGCCTCACGCGATCCCGGCGACGCTGACCGGATCGGTGCGGGTGGCCGGAACCGAAACCGTCGGGGCCTCGGTGGCGACCCTGAGCGAGACCGTCGCGATGGTGTTTCAGGATCCCGATTCCCAGATGATCACCGGCTCGGTGCTCGACGAGGTGTGCTTCGGCCCCGAGAACCTGGGGCTGCCGGTCGCCGAGGTCCTGGAACGAGCCGAAACCGCGCTGCGCGAGGTGGACCTGTGGGAGCGTCGCACCGAGAACCCCGATCGGCTCTCCGGCGGCGGGCGACAGCGACTGGCGATCGCCTGCGCGCTGGCGATGCGCTCGCCGGTGCTGGTCCTGGACGAACCCACCGCAAACCTCGATCCCGCGGGGATCGAGGAGGTCTACCGGGTGCTGGCCCGGGTGGTCGCCCGCCAGGATCGCTCGATTGTGCTGATCGAACACAACCTGGACCCGGCGATGGACCTGGTCAACCGAGTTCTGGTGCTGGATGGGCTCGGGCGCACGGCCTTCCTCGGGGACGCGCACTCGATCCTGCGCACCCACGCCGCCGAGCTGCTGGAACTGGGCGTCTGGCTCCCGGTCTCGTTGATGGCGGCGCTGCACCTGCACGAGGCCGGAATTGTCCTCGACCCGCTGCCGCTGACCCCGCGCGAGCTGACAGCCGCACTGAATGTCCTCGATCTCCCGGTCCTGGTGGACCCGCCGCCCCCGACCCCGGGCATCTGGGACACCCCGCAGCTGGAGGTAACCGGGCTGAGCCTCAAGCGCGGCCGACGTCTCGTGCTGCGCGATATCAACCTCTCCCTGGACGCCGGTTCCTTCCTCGCGGTGATCGGGACCAACGGTGCCGGGAAAACCACGCTGGTGCAAGCCATCGCCGGGGTTATCCAGCCGCCGCGCGGGACCGTCAGCCTGGGCGGCTTGGACCCGGCCCGCCTCGACGTGCGCACCCTGACCACCCGGATTGGGTTTGTTTTCCAGAACCCCGAGAACCAGTTTGTGACCTACACCGTGGCCAATGAGCTGGCTCACGGGCTGCGCCTGCGCGGGATCGATCAGGCAATCATCGATGCCCGGGTGGACGACCTGCTGGAGCGATTCGCGCTGACCGAGGCTCGCGATCAGCACCCGTTCCTGCTCTCGGGTGGACAGAAACGACGCCTCTCGGTGGGCACCGCCCTGGTGGCCGGAGCCTCGATGCTGGCCCTGGATGAGCCGACCTTCGGCCAGGACCGTGCCCGCGCCGGCGAACTGCTCGCGCTGCTGCATGAGCTCAATGCCGCCGGTACCACGATCATCGTGGTGAGTCACGACCTCCAGCTGGTGTCCGACTTTGCCACCCACGTGGCGGTCATGAAGGACGGCGAACTCGTGCGGATCGGCACCCGCGACGAGATCCTGGCCGATGAGGACCTGCTGCACGAGGCGGGACTGCGCATGCCCCCGCTGATCCGCGCGATGCGGGGCCTCACCGCACACCCCAGCTGGCGCACCGTGACGCGGCTGGCCGAGCTCCCCGGCGGCGGAGGTCTCCGATGAGCGGCGGGCACGGCGGCGCGCTGGATGCGTATCGGGCGGATATCCAGGCGCCCCTCGCCTCCCGGCGGGAGTACCTGTACGGGCTCAACCCGCTCGCCAAGATCCTGGGTCCGATTCCGGCGATGATCCTGGTGCTGCTCTCGGGCACGATGTTCACCCCGCTGTGCTTTGTGATTCTCTGCGCGGTCCTGATGCTCACCGGTCTGCGCTGGCAGCGCTCCTCGCTGATCACGCTGGGCCTTGCCCTGCCCCTGTTTATCGCGGTGTTCGGTTTCAGCTTCACGCTGTGGGCCGATCAGCGGCGGGTGGCCCACACCCCGGTGGTGTTTGAGATCGGGTCCTTCCCGGTCACCTCGGGGGCCCTGGAGATCGGGTTCACCACGGCCCTGCGCCTGGCCGCCCTGTTTGGTCTGGCCCTGACCGGCGGCCTCAGCAGCACCGGGCCGGACCTGGTGCGTTCGAGCATTCAGCACCTGCACCTGCCCTACCGAATCGGCTACACCGCCCTGGCCGCGACCCGCTTTGTGCCGCGTTTCGGCCATGAGCTGGAGACGATCCGGCAGGCGCACCGGGTGCGGGGAATGTCGCCCGGGCGCGGACCGATTGCCAGTACCCGGCGCAGCCTCGGCTATGTGGTTCCGCTGCTCACCGGCGCGATTCGGCATGCGGGACGCGTCTCCCTGGCGATGGATGCCCGTGCCTTCGGGGCTCACGACACCCGCACCGAGCGGCATCAGATTCCCGTGCGCACCCGCGACTGGGTGTTCATGATCGGGTTTTGGGTCTTCACCGCGGCGGTCCTCGTCGCGGCCCTCTGGATCCGGTAACGCCGGGGCTAGAACAGCCGATACTCGATCTGTTCGCGGGGAATCTCGTTGTCCTCCGCGGGGGAATCCGCCCGCGCGGGATCGAGGTGTGCCCGGGATCCGGCGTCCTCGGACTCCTCGGCCAGGCGGTTCAGCACCGCCGCCGGATCGTCCTCTTCCGCTGATTCGGGATGCTCGGCGCGCACCGAGCCCACCAGTTTCTCGACCGAGATGGCCGAGGGGTCCGGGGCCGCGGTCCCGCCGGCAAAGGCGAAGCGTTCGGCCGCCAGGAAGGCCAGCCGCACCGACTGGACCACGAGCACGCGGCGCAGCCCGTCCGATACCTCGCCACGCTCATGCGCCACCGCGGCCAGCCGGGACACCGTCTCGGCGCGACGGGCGATGCGGATGTCCGGGTGGCCACGCTCGGCACGAACCTCGTCGGTCACCACCTGCCAGCGCAGCGAGGCCGGCAGGGTGACCCGCGGGGACACCGGCGGAATCTTCTCGTTCAGGATCGCCTTGAAGCGCGACTTCTCGATCGCATCGAGGTAGGCGGTGTATTCATAGGCGTCCAGGATGCGCCGGGAGGCGCGGTCCCGGCCGGAGACCCCCTCCAGGTCCCAGAGCGGCCAGATCTCGACCTCGGCCACCTCGAAAACGTCGAGGATCCGCATCGCCACCGCGTCGGTGCGCTGCCCGGTGAGGTGACGGCGAATGCGGGTGCGCAGCTGCTCGTTGGTTTGGCCCACATAGATGGGCTCGCCCTCGTAGTCATAAAACGCGTAGACGCCCCACTGTGCGTCGGCCCAGGGGCGGCCCTGGGCGTCGCGTTCGGTCAGGAAGCGGGAGAGTTCATCTCGGAAGCGGCGTACCTCGGGGGCGGCCAGCTCGCGCTTGGCGGGTTTGGCCGTGCCCGGTGAAACCTCGGCTGGTTCCATACCCGGCAATACCCCGGCAAGGTCCGTGCCCTCGGGACCACCCGGCACCGGCTCGGCCGAATCGGCGGCGGCCTCCTCGGCGTCGAAACCGGAAAAGAGCGTCTCGAGATCAGACACCGGCGGCCCGCACACTGCCCCGCGCCGAGCGCACCCCACGCACCACCGGCAGCAGGTAGTTCTCCGCCAGCCAGCCCACCACGGGGGCGGCCACCGCGTCGCCGAAGGCAAAGAAGGCCTGATTGTCGCGGGCACCGCTCAGGTCGAAGTCGCCGACCCCCATTAGCCGGGCATACTCGCGCGGGGTCATCCAGCGCACCCGAAGCTGGCCGTTGCCCAGCTGCACCACCGCCTGCTTGGAGGAACCCCCGCGGGCCGTGCGCAGGCAGCCGGAGATATCATCCGGACGGACCTCCCAGACCGCCTGTCCGTGCCGGGTACGGCGATACGCGGTGCGATGCTTCACGCCCGCCGACCCACGCATCTCGGTGATTCGACTCAGCTGCACCGGGGAGAGCGAGTCGATGAATTTCTGCGTGCGCGCCTCATCCCACCAGCGGGCATCGTCGGCGGGCATGGTCTCGGCGAGCTTGCCAAACCCCTCCACCAGGATGGCCGGGGCATCGGGCAGCAGGGCCTGATGGGTGGTCAGCGTGGAGTCGCGGAAGAACCCCTGCAGATTTTCCGGACGTAGCTCGGGGTTGGCCCCGGGCACCGATTCGGGCGGGTTCTTGGCCCCCACCACAAACAGGCGCGGGCGGGACTGCGGGACGAAGCGACGCGCGTCGATCATCAGGATGTCGACCGAATACCCGAGCTGGTTGAAGGCGCGGATGGCGGCGGTGAGGTCGTCCCCACCGTTGGAGGTGGCCAGGCCAACCACGTTTTCCAGGACCACCGTGTCCGGGGCGTCCGCCTCTAGCTCCTCCAGCAGACGAATAAAATGCCAGAACGCACTCGACTGGGTACCGGCCAGGCCGCGGCGGTTTCCGGCCAGCGAAAGATCGGTGCAGGGCGAGGAGGCCCAGGCGAGGGATGCGCCCCGGGGCAGGTCCTCACCGGCGACGTTTCCCACGTCTCCCACCACATAGGTGTGCTCCCCGGAACCCGCGTCCTGCGGGAAGTTCTTGCCGTACAGCGCCCACTTATCGGGCTCATAGTCGTTGGACCAGGCCACCCGGAAACCGGCGTGCTCGAGTCCCACTCGGGCCAGTCCGATGCCGGCGAAGAACTCCAGCACGGAGGGCGAGTGTGACTTGATGGGATGCACGTTGGACACCCTCTCAGGGTATCCCGGTCCACCGTCATTTGCCCCGGGGCGCCCCGGCACCGCGGCGATCGAGTAAACAATCGGTTTCTTTCGCCGCGTCCGGTTCCCCCACACGGGGGTGTTTGGGTAGGTTTGACCCACGGTTATTTCGGGGGACAACAGCCGGTCATTCCCTTCCCCGGGGTGTGATGTTGGTCACCGCCACAGGCTGGTCCCGTGCACGCACCCGTGTGTGCGGCCCCCCGTCCTTCGCACCAGGAGAACAATGTCGCTACTCCCGCGCCACCGGCGCACCCTCACCCTCGCCGCGCTCGCCGGCGTCCTGATGGCACCGCTTGCCGCGCTGCCCGCTCAGGCCGCCCCGGACACGGCCACCATCAACCTGATGAACATCAACGACTTCCACGGTCGCATCAACGCATCCCTCGCCTCGGGCGTCCCGACCGGTACCGTGAACTTCGCCGGCACCGTCGAGTCGCTGCGCGCCGGGTTCGCCCCGGACCAGAGCATCCTGCTCTCCGCCGGCGACAACATCGGTGCCAGCGAGTTCGCCTCGGCCACCCAGAAGGATCAGCCCACCATCGACGTGCTGAACACCCTGGGTCTGTCGGCCTCGGCGCTGGGCAACCACGAGTTTGACCTGGGTCTGGATGATCTCAAGAACCGCGTCATCAACGGTGGAAACAACGCCACCTGGGATTACCTGGGTGCCAACGTCTACAAGAAGGGCACCACCGAGCCCGCCTTCGACGAGTTTAAGATCATCGAAGCCGACGGCATGCGTGTCGCCGTGATCGGTGCCGTGACCGAGGAAACCCCGACCCTGGTCACCCCCTCGGGCATCGACACCCTCGAATTCGGCGACCCGGTGGACGCGGTCAACCGCGTGGTCACCAAGCTCAAGGCCGAGAACAAGGCCGACGTGTTTGTGGCCGAGTACCACGAGGGTGCCTCCGCCGGCACCCCCGACGGCGCGACCCTGGATCAGGAGATCGCCGCCGGCGGCGTCTTCGCCAAGATCGTGACCCAGACCGATCCGGCCGTGGCCGCGATCTTCACCGGTCACACCCACAAGGAATACGCGTGGCAGGCCCCGGTTCCCGGCAAGGCCGGCAGCACCCGTCCGATCGTGCAGACCGGCAGCTACGGCGAGCGCATCGGCCAGGTGGTGCTGACCGTGAACCGCGAAACCGGTGCCATCGAAAACGCCGACGCCAAGAACGTCGCCCGGGTCAAGACCCCGGTTGCCGATCTGATCGCCACCTATCCCCGCGTCGCGACCGTTAATACGATCGTGACCGAGGCCGTGGCCAAGGCCAACGAGATCGGCAGCCAGGTGGTGGCCACCGCCGCCGCCCCGATCACCCGTGCCTTCAACGGTCCGGTGGGCGATGACCGCTCGGCCGAGTCCTCGCTGGGCTCGCTGGTGGCCAACTCGCTGCTGGCCTCGCTCTCCGCCCCCGAGCGCGGTGCCGCCGAAATCGGCATCGTCAACCCCGGTGGCATGCGCACCGACATTCCCGCCGGCAACGTGACCTACGCGCAGGCAAACGGCGTGCTCCCCTTCCTCAACAACCTCTACACCACGACCCTCACCGGGGCGCAGGTCAAGAAGGTGCTGGAGGAGCAGTGGCAGCGTGACGCCGCGGGGAACGTACCCTCGCGTCCGTACCTGCAGCTGAGCCTGAGCGATAACGTGCACTACACGTTTGATGCCAGCCGTCCCGAGGGCGACCGGATCACCACCATCAGCGTGGCCGGTGCCCCGATCGATCCCGCCCGCGGCTACCGCGTGGGAACCTTCGGCTTCCTGATCACCGGTGGGGACAACTTCCGGGAGTTCAACAACGGAGTCGGCACCCGCGACTCGGGTCTGATCGACCGTGACGCCTGGATCGACTACCTCCGCGCCCAGGGCACCCTGACCCCGAGCTTCGCCCGCACCGGCGTGCAGGCCCAGGGTCTGCCCACCGAGGCGGTGGAGGCCGGAAAGTCCTTCAGCGTGAAGCTGGGCACCCTGGACCGCACCTCGACCGGATCCCCGGTCACCACCACCGTGGTGGCCTCGCTGGGTACCACCGCGCTGGGTACCTCGCCCGTCACCGGAACCGGTGGCGATGTGACCGTGGCCCTGCCCGCGGATACCGCCGAAGGCGTTCACACCGTGACCCTGACCTCGCTGGAGTCCAAGACCATGGTGCAGTTCCCGGTCACCGTGACCGCCGCCGCGGTTGTGGTCCCGAGCCCCGAGCCCACCGACCCGGGTACCCCGGCCCCCTCGGTCACCCCGGTCGACCCGTCCACGGTTCCGAGCGCCCCGGCCGTCGCGGCCCCGGGATCGGGCCTGGCAAACACCGGTGCGCAGGTATCGGCCGTGCTGCCGATCGCCGCACTGGTGCTGCTGGCCGGTGCCGGCGTGTTTGTGGCCTCGCGTCGTAAGCGCGCACTCGCCGCTGCCGCCGCCGAGTCCACCGAATCCTCGGTGAACGACTAGTCGGTTCCCCTCGCGCCGCCCGTCACCGCTCGGTGGCGGGCGGCGTTTCGTGTTCGCTCGGGGTGGGAGCTGGGAGCCAGTCGACCAGCTTGGGCGCGGGTTCGGCGAGCGCGGTTGCGGACTTCCGGGCGGCTGCGGACTTCCGGGCGGGCCCGGCCGTGTGCGCGCTCGCCGCGGCGGGGGTGTTCGCCGCGGGCACGGGCACGGAATTCTGCGCCGCCGGGACGGGCATACGCGGTGTGGGATCCGTCCGGGCCTCCCCCGGCACCGCCGAATTGCGCTCCACCGAGAGCACCGCGCCGATCGCCGCCCCCGCGGAGATTAGCGCCGATCCTCCCGTGGACATCAGCGGCAGCGGCACTCCCAACACCGGGAGCAGCCCGACCACCACCGAGATGTTGATGAAGGCCTGGGTGATCAGCCAGGTGAACACGCCCCCGGCCACCACCCGGCCGAAGGTTCCGCGGGCGCGCGCCAGGATCGCCAGCAGCGCGATCGCGAGCACACAGAACAGCAGCAGGACGAGAACCGTGCCCACCAGGCCGAGTTCCTCCCCCACCACCGCGAAGAGGTAGTCGTTATCGGCGGCGGGGAGCCACCCCCACTTCTCGATCGAGTTGCCCAGGCCGATCCCAAACACCCCGCCGTCGGCCAGCGCCCACGTGCCGTGCAGGGGCTGCCAGCACAGGCCCAGGTACTCGGACTTATCGGTGCGGCAATCCACCTGGAAGAAGTGCACCAGGCGCATCACGCGGTTGGCCTTAATCGCGGTCATCAGCAGGGCCGCGACAATGCCGGACAGCGCCACGATTCCGATCGTGCGCAGGTTCACGTTGGCGAAGACCAGCACCCCGATCATCACGGTCGCCATGACCAGCACGGTGCCCAGGTCACCGCCGATCAGGTTGATCCCCATCGAGAGGGCCGCCACCGGAACCACGGGAATCACCGCGTGCTTCCACCCCTTGAGCAGCCGCTCTTTGGAACCGAGCACCGTGGCCGCCCAGATGATGAAGGCAAACTTCATCACCTCCGAGGGCTGCATCGAGATGAACCCCAGGTGGATCCAGTTGCGGTTACCGCCGGACTCGTAGCCCAGCGGCGTATAGACGGCGAGCTGAAGCAGCAGCGCCCCGGCCAGGCCGATCCAGGCGAATCGGTTCCAGAACCTCGGGGTTGCCCGGCTGGCCAGGAACATCGCGATCAGCGCGAGCGCCGCGACCCCGCCCTGACGCAGCGCCCCGGCGAAGGGGTCGCCGGCGTTTTCGGCATCACCGGGTTGGGAGGCCGATTGCACCATCACCACGCCAAACCCGATCAGGAACAGCACCACCGAGGTCAGCAGCAGCGCGCGGTTGGAGACCCCGGCGATCCGGGTGCGCAGCGCCGTGTCGATGCTCAGCATCCGCGCCTGCAGGCGGGACGACGTCTTCACCGCGACGTCGCTTCGCTATGCCCGTAGCTTTCGCCTCCGAGTGCTCGTCTGTTGCGCTCGCGAACCCGCATGCGATGCCTCCCCTGTGGACCTGGATGTCACATTCCAGCGTAGGTTGGCCGCCCCGGCGACATGCCCGCCCTCAAGAGACTCCCAGCGAGGGATAACCCCTGTGAGGCGTTCCAATCGGGTGGAGGGTGTGTTAGGTTCGGGGGTACCAGTACTAGTCGTCATTCTCTGTACACACGGAGAGGCGGCTAGTCTTCTTTTTCCCCCGACTCATCTCATCGGCACAGTGCAGTACTCGAGTGAATTGGTTGGCGGAATGTCTCAGCGATATGAACGGGCACATCAATCGATCGCGGAACAGATCGAGCTCCTCGAGCGTCGCGGCATGGACCTCTCGGGTGTGAATGCAACCGAACTCCTCACCCGCGTGGGTTATTTTCGGCTCTCCGGCTATTGGCACCCATTCCGAGATCTCACGCCCTGCCCCGCGGGCGGCAATGGTTCTGCCCCGCGATTCTTACCCGGAACCACACTCAGGCAGATCGAAAGCATCTACGAGTTCGACCGGGAACTCCGTTTTCGGGTCTTCGATGCGATTGAAACCATCGAGAGCGCACTCAGGTTTCAGCTGGGCTATCACCTGGGCCGGATCGGGGTGTTTGCTCATCGAGACCCGCGGAATTTTGCCAACGGCTTCGTGGAAGCAGCGGGGCCACGCTCGCATATGCACGTCTTGCGCCGCATCGATGCGGCCGAAGCGCGGTCCCATGAGGACTTCGTTACGCACTTCCGGCGCAAATATGGCGGCCCGCTACCGGTGTGGATGGCACCGGAAATCATGTCCTTCGGAGAACTGATCCGGCTCTATCAGGGACTAAATACCTCGCTAAGAAACACGATTGCCGCAGAATTCGGCATTCGCAATGCCGCGCAGGTGGGCGATGGGGCTACGCTCGCCACCTGGCTCAATCACCTCAGAACTGTGCGAAACGTCTGCGCTCATCATTCGCGATTGTGGAATCGGGCACTCACCACCCCGATTGGTCTGCCCCGACAGATACCGGCGCTCATGCACCTGACGGAAGCACGGGCCCGAAGCCGGATCTATGCAACGATCACTATTCTTCGCTTCATGCTCGCAACGATTAAACCAGCGAGCACCTGGGCGGAGCACATCACCGCCTTTGTGGTTGAACGCACCCGCGCTTCCAGCCTCGATATCTCGACGCTCGGGTTCCCCGTTGCCTGGTCTACACAACCAATCTGGGCAACATCCTTTGTGCGCGAGCACGCCGAGATAACCGAACACGATGAGCTGCTGGGGAGGCTCCCCTCGGTCTCACGCTCGGCGGTACGAACCCTCCTGTTCCCCAGGAACAATCCCTCCACCCAAAAGTCTCGCATCAGGGCGCTGATGATCCAGGGGAAACTTCTGTCTCTGCCCATCGGTGCACAGCGGGCGTTCCCAACGTTTCAGTTTGTCGCGGGGAGTTCGCTCTTTCAGGACCGGGTTTTCTCGATCAATCTGGAGCTGATCGGCCAGACGGTGAGTACGGATGAGCGCGAGAGGCGAAGCTGGGTTGCCGCCCGCTGGTGGGTCACTCCGGGTCGGTACGGCGAAACTCCGCTGGAGGCACTGGCAGCGAAAACCCTGCGGGCCGTGCCCTGGAGCGAGTTTCCCCGTCCCTCTGCTGGCCGCTAGGTCCCGATCTGCACGCAAAACCGCCCGCCACCGTGAGGTGGCGGGCGGTTTCGGATCGCAGACTACTCGGCAGTCTTGGCTTCGAGCTGGGCGGCTCGGCGGCGTGGACTACTCGGCAGTCTTGGCTTCGAGCTGGGCGCGGGTGGGGACCCGGCCGGCGATTTCATCGATGATGTCGTCGCCGGGGAAGGCGTCCACGAACTCGGCCGAGATCTCGGCGCGGGAGAGCAGTTCCTCCATGCGGCGGCGGCGCGAGCGCGGGATCAGGGTGACCACGGTGCCCTCGCGACCGGCCCGGCCGGTACGACCGGCGCGGTGGGTGTAGGTCTTGTACTCATCCGGGGCGTCGGCCTGGATCACCAGGTCGATGTCGTCCACGTGGATACCGCGGGCGGCGACGTCGGTCGCCACCAGGACATCCACCCGGCCGCTGGTGAGCTGGTGCAGGTTGCGCGTGCGCTTGGCCTGGTTCAGGTCACCGTGCAGGGCGACGGCGAAGACACCGGCATCCTCCAGCTGCTCGGTCAGACGCTCGGCGTAGGCACGGGTCCGCGAGAAGATCACGGTCTTACCGTTGCGACCGGCGAGCTGCTCCAGGATGCGGTCCTTGTCGCGGTGCTCAACCACCAGAACGCGGTGGTCGATAGTCGAGGACGCCTGGTCCTCACCGGCGACCTCGTGCACGGCCGGGTTCTCCAGGAACTCGTTGACCAGCGCGGCCACGCCCTTGTCCAGGGTGGCCGAGAAGAGCAGCTTCTGGCTGTCATCGGCGGTGTTGCGGATGATGCGCTGCACCGGCTCCAGGAAGCCCAGGTCGCACATGTGGTCGGCCTCATCCAGCACCACCACGTTGACCTCGGACAGGTCCAGACGGCCCTGCTCGATGAGGTCCTCGATGCGGCCCGGGGTACCCACCACGATGTCGACGCCGCGCTGCAGCGCACCCACCTGACGGTGCTGGGGAACACCACCGTAAATCTGGGTGGTGAACAGTCCCACGGAGCGGGCGATCGGCTGCACGGTGCGGTCGATCTGGAGGGCCAGCTCACGGGTCGGGGCGAGGATCAGCGCGCGGGGCAGACGGCCCGGACGACGGTTCTTTCCGCCACCGTTTTCCATCAGGCGCTCCACCAGGGGGGCACCGAAGGCGATGGTCTTACCGGATCCGGTGCGGCCACGGCCCAGGACGTCGCGGCCCTCGAGGACCACGGGGATCGTTGCTGCCTGGATCGGGAACGGTGCGGCGGCACCGAGCTCGGCCAGGGCGTTCACGATGTTGCCACCGAGACCCAGGTCGCCGAAGGTCTTGCCCTCGACGTCCTCGGCCTGGATGGCCTCGGCCTCGAGGCGCTCGAGCACGACGTCATCCTGCGGCTGGTAGCCGCCACGGCGGGCGCCGCGGTCGCCGTGCGAGGGGCGCTCGGGACGGTCACCGCGGTCGAAGCGTGCGGGACGCTCGGGACGGTCACCGAAGGCGGGACGGGCGGGACGCTCGTCACGGGTGAAACGGGGACGCTCGTCGCGGTCGCCGCCGCGAGCGGGGCGCTCGTCACGGTTGAAGCGCGGCGCGCGGTCGTCACGATCGAAACGGGCGGGACGACCCTCGCGGTCGCCACGACCGGCGGCCGGACGCTCGTCGCGGTCAAAGCGGCGCGGCGCGCGGTCGTCGCGATCGAAGCGCGCGGGACGCTCGTCACGGTTGAAGCGCGGGGCACGCTCGTCACGCTCAAAACGTGCGGGACGGCCATCGCGGTCACCGCCGCGAGCGGGACGCTCGTCGCGGTTGAAACGGGGGGCACGGTCGTCACGGTCAAAACGTGCCGGGCGACCCTCGCGGTCGCCACGACCGGCGGCCGGACGCTCATCACGATCAAAGCGGCGCGGCGCGCGGTCGTCACGGTCGAAGCGCGCGGGACGCTCGTCGCGGTTGAAACGGGGGGCGCGATCGTCACGCTCAAAACGTGCGGGACGGCCATCGCGGTCGCCGCCACGAGTGGGACGCTCGTCGCGGTTGAAGCGGGGAGCGCGCTCGTCGCGGTCAAAGCGGCGCGGGGCACGCTCATCGCGGTCGAAGCGCGCGGGACGACCCTCGCGGTCGCCACGACCGGCGGCCGGACGCTCGTCACGGTTGAAACGCGGCGCGCGATCGTCACGGTCAAAGCGGCGCGGGGCGCGCTCGTCGCGGGCACCCGAACGGGCGGCGCGGTCGTCGGCATCCCAGCGGTTCTTCTGGCGCGGGGCGTCCTCTACCTCGGGACGGAATCCGCGGTGTCCGGGGCTCCGGCTACCGGCCTTGGGGCCGCCCTTGGCGGGACGCTTGGCGTAGCTCGGATCGTAGTTCTTTGCGGGGCGCTTTCCGCCCACGTGGTTCTTTTTAGGCATAACAATATTTCCGGGTATTTCAGGCATGAAACAGCGAAGGGCCGCGCGCAGCGGCGCTCTCTCCCCCGGACATCAGTGGGCCGGGGCCGTTCACAACGTGTGAATATGCACACGAGATCCGTGTGCAAAACCGGCCCACCAGACTGACAATTGCTTCGCGGTACCCACCGCGACGTCTAGAGCCGACTTCCTTACAATACGCTAGTTTTTCGGCTCTGTCACCCGTGGCTCGCCACCACGGCGGTTTCCACGGGGGATTCCCGGCCGGGGCTGGACCATTTAGATCACGAGCGTTAGCCTGTGTTCACGGTGTCGGGCCGCAGGGTTCCGACACATCGGAAAAACAGGAGGTACACCATGGGTTTCTTCGCTTTTCTACTTCTGGGGCTGATCGCGGGAGCAATCGCCAAGGCCATCCTGCCCGGTAAGCAGGGGGGCGGCTGGATCGCCACCCTCATCCTGGGTGTCATCGGCGCGATGGTGGGTGGATGGATCGGTTCGCTGCTCTTCAACGCCAAGATCGACGCATTCTGGGATCTGGGCAGCTGGGCACTCGCGATTGTTGGATCGATCGTTGTCCTCCTCATTTATGGCGCCATCACCGGGCGCAAAAAGGCATAGCGATCACGGCCCCGGGGCATTCACCCCGGGGCCGTGATGTTTTGGAAACAAACATGCCTCACACTGGAAGGTATGGGACACAATGCCATTACGGTCTCCATCGAGCGCACGGTCGATCCCGCGCGACTCTCCGAGGCCACCGTCTGGATTCAGGCGGGAATCAATCTTGCAAACAAATATCCGGGTTTCCTCGGCTCCGGCTGGGTACGATCGGGCAGCAGCGAAACCAGCTGGCACATGCTCTATCGCTTCGCCGATGCCCAAACCCTCGACGCCTGGGAGAACTCCCCCGAGCGTCGCTGGTGGCTGGGCACCGGGAGCGAATTCGCTCAGGAGACCCGCACCGAACGGCGCACCGGGATCGAGGGATGGTTCGACACCCCGATCGATGCCACCGCGGCCATCCAGCCGGCCATCGTGCCCCCGCGCTGGAAACAGGCGACCAGCATCTGGCTCGGATTCTTCCCGATCAACCTGGTCTTCACCCTGATTGCCACCTACCTCATTCCCGGCTGGAATGAGTGGGATGTGTGGCTGCGCGTGCTGGTCAGCACCCTCGTGCTCACCCCGATCATGGCCTATTGGGGCCTGCCCACGGTGACCCGCTGGCTGCGCCCCTGGCTTCAAAAGCCTCCGCGCCGCCGCTAGGCCAAACGAGCACGCCCACCATCACACCCGGGCGCGGCACCCGCTAGGCCGTTCGGCGCGTGCCGCGCCGCCTCAACCACGCGGTGAGGGTCAGCACGCCGGCGAGCAGCGAAACCACCGCGGCCACCAGCACACTCAGGTGGAGGCCATCCAGGAACGCCCGGGTGGCCGCCATCGAGATTTCCGATACCCCGGTGGACAGCGCAGCACTTAGCGAACCCTCGACCGCATCTCGCGCGGACGCGCTCAGCGCACCCGCGACCGGGCGCACCCCCGCCGCGTAAATTCCCCAGAGCAGCGAACCCAGCACCGCCACCCCGAGGGCACTCCCCAGCTGGCGCAGTGTGTTCAGCAGCGCCGAGGCGGCTCCCGCACGATCGGCCGGAACCCCGGTGGTCGCCCCGGCGGTCCCCGGGGTGAGTACCAGCGCAAATCCGAACTGCAGCACAAACGCGAGCCCCATGAGCGATGGAATCGGCGTATCGGCACTCAGGAAGATGTGTCCACCCAGCGCCAGTGCCATCAGCAGCAGACCCGAGGTGAGGGTCATCAGCATGCCGATCCTCTCGGCGATCAGGCGGGACAGCGGGGCTCCAATCACCAGCGCCGCCGAGAGGGGCAGCAGAACCAGCCCGCTGGCAAACGGGCTCAGCCCGCGCTCCTCGGACAGGTAGAACATGATGAAGTACAGGTAACCGAACAGCACAAATGAGCCCACCGTCAGCGCCAGGGTCGCGATGCCGAACCCCGGGTGTCGGAACAGGGCCACATCGACCAGGGCGCGCGGATGCCGGCGTTCGGTCCACACCAGCACCGCCACGATCAGGATGCCCAGGGCAAGCGGCCCCAGGGTGAGCGGGCTCGTCCATCCATCCTGCCCACCGTTCAGCACCCCGAAGACCAGCAGGGCGATGCCCGCGACCGAGGCGATCACCGGTACCCAGCGCAGCTCCCCCACGCCGCTGCCGGGAATTCTCGGAATCGCCCGCGCCGACACCGCCAGCGCCACCGCCGCCAGGACCGCCACAAATACCAGCACGCTGCCCCACCAGAATCCGGCGCTCAGCAGCGCGCCGCCGATCAGCGGACCGGCGGAGATCGCCAGGACCGAGGACGCCGCCCAGATCGAAATGGCCCGCGCCCGCGCCTCCCGCGGGAACACACGGAGGATGATGGCCAGGCTGATCGGCATGATCAGGGCCGCCGCGATCCCCATCAGCGCACGGGCGAGAATCAGCACCGCCACGTTGGGTGCAAGCGCAGCGGCAGCCGAGGTCACCAGGAATCCGATCAGGCCGATCATCAGGGTGCGGGTGAGTCCGAAGCGGTCGCCCACAACACCGGCAATCAGCAGAAATCCGGCGAAGGTGAGCGTGTATGAGTTGAGGATCCATTGCTGCTCAAACAGGGTGGCCCCGAGGGCGTGGGCCAGCGAGGGCAGCGCGACATTCAAGATCGTACTACCCAGCAGCACGCCGGAAACCGACAGGGCCAGGGCAAGCAGGGTGGCCCGCGAACGCGCGGGGCTCAGGGGTGTGAACATGGGAAACCTCTTTATTGAACGTTGTTCAAATTTGAACAATGTTCAGGCTAGTTTTTTGGGGACGGCTGTGTCAAGATCGAAGGGTAAATCCCCAGAAATGTTTGGTGTCATGTCGAAACTGCAGCGCAACGAAATTGTTGATCAGGCCCTGATCATCCTCGATCGGCACGGCGTCGACGCCCTGACCACCCGCAAGATCGCGCTGGCCCTCGATGTCCAGGCCGGTGCCCTCTACTGGCACTTCCGCGATAAGCGGGCACTGCTGGATGCACTCTCGGATCGCATCATGGCCGGGGTTGGGGCCGAGCTGGCACCGGGCGATGCCCACACCCAGCTCACCGAACTCGCCCATCGCTTCCGTGCGGCGCTGCTGGCCCACCGCGACGGTGCCCGCGTGGTGGCCGGGGCCTACGGCGGCGGCCCCAACACCTTCGCCCTGAGTGGCACCTTCATCGACGCCCTCCTGCGCGCCGGGGTACCCGAACGGCATGCGGGAACTGCGATGTTTACCCTGTCCCGCTTCATCATCGGCCACACCCTTGAGGAGCAGGCCCAGCACGAGCTCGAGGCAGCCGGCGAGTGGGAGGCGCACTGGGACGGCGTGGAAGATCCACGAATCCGCACCCTGCTGGCACCGATCATCGATGGCGATCCAGCCGATCAGTTCCGGCTCGGGCTCGGGATCCTTCTCTCCGGGCTGCACTCCCTGGGCTCCGCAGACCTGGCCGACTCGGGGTTCGATCATCCTGTGGATGGACCCTAGATCATCCCCCAAGGGATGTTCTGATGTGACATCAAAACGTATCGTGGAAGAGTCGGGTGCCCCCGCACTCGTCTCCCCGAACGAATGAGATGTCATGGAGTTTCTGACCGACGCGATCCTCACCATGGCGACGTCTCCGTGGATCTATCTGATCGTCCTGGCGATGGTCCTGATCGACGGATTCTTCCCGCCCGTGCCCGGTGAAGCCGTGCTCGTGGGAGCCACCGCGATCGCGATCAGTGCGGGCTCCCCCAACGTGTGGGTGCTCCTGGTGGCCGGCGCGATCGGCGCGGCCATCGGCGACAACATCGCCTTCCGGATCGGCCGGGCGGTCGGGGTTGAACGCTACGCCTGGATGCGCAAACCCCGGGTGGTGGCGGCGCTGGACTTCGCCCGCCGCGGCCTGGAAAAGCGCGGCACCCTGCTGGTGCTGGGGGGACGCTACATTCCCGTGGGGCGCATCGCGATCAACATGACCGCGGGTGCCACCGGGTTCCCGCCCCGACGCTTTGCCGCGCTCAGCGTGGTGGCCGGGTTCCTCTGGTCGATCCACGCGATCCTGATCGGTGCCCTCGCCGGACACCTGACCCAGGGCAACCCGCTGATCGGGGCGGTGCTGGGCATCGGATTCGCGATCCTGCTGGGCATCATCATCGACACCGTGGGCCGGATCCGCCGGGCGATCATCAAGCGTTCCGCCGCCCGCCGCGGCACCACGGTGCCCGCCCGCCCGATCACCGCGAGCGCCATCCGCGACCGTGAGATTGACGCGCTGACCTACCGCGATCCGGCGGGCGAGCCCACCGAGCCGCCCACCGCCGAGGCAACCCAGACCGAAACCACCGCACGGCCCGCGCGGCCGGGACGACGCGACACCGGGGACTTCACCCCGCTGCGCGGGACGGTGTAGACCGGCCGCGCACCAATAACCGAAACGCAGAAACGGCGACCCCGCTCGGGGTCGCCGTTTCTGCGTGGGTGGCCGGTGCGGGACTAGCCGCGGGTGTCCCGACGCCGCAGGATTGATCCGGCCAGGAGCAGCAGTCCCAGCATCAGCGTGCCGCCGATCAGCGGCAGGGCGGGTCCCGTGCCGGCACCGGTGCGAGGCAGCGGGGCGGGCACGGTCGGGGCGGTTCCCGGGGTTGCCGGGGTGGCCGCACCGGCGTCCGGAGTCGCGCCCGGCTGCGCGGCGATCTCGGTGGGAGACGAGGACGGCGTTGCCGGGGGTGAGGTCGCGTCGGTCGGCGCGGGGGACGAAGTGTTGCCCTCGGTGGGCTCGGGGGACGACGTGTTACCGTCCGTCGGCTCGGGTGACGAGGTGTTGCCGTCCGTCGGCTCCGGCGAAGAGGTTCCCCCCTCGGTGGGTTCCGGCGACGAAGTGTTTCCCTCCGTCGGTTCCGGCGACGAAGTGTTTCCCTCCGTCGGCTCAGGTGACGAGGTGTTGCCCTCCGTCGGCTCGGGCGACGAAGTATTGCCCTCCGTCGGCTCGGGTGACGAGGTCGGGCCCTCGGACTCCCCCGGGGTCGGCGTCGGGTTCGGAATCACCTCGTCACACGGGCCCAGCTCGAAGTCGTGCACAAAGACCGCGCGGGTCCCGGAGGGATCGGCAACCCAGCCCGGGGTCAGCGTTCCGGTGAAACCGAAGCCGGGATTGGCGGTGGCGATCAGGGTGTGCCGCTGAATGCCGTCCGCCTCGGTGATCGGTCCGGTGGTAATCCGGGCCTCCATATCCTCAAATACCCAGTAATCCAGCCATCCGGCGCTGAAGGTTCCATCCTCCTGACACACCGGAGCGAACGGCCTCGGGGTCGGCAGGATCCCGGCGGAGATCAGGCAGCTGGGCGTTTCGAAGGGTACCGCGAGGGTTGCGGTCCCCGCCCCGGTATCCACAATCCAGCCCGCGGTGGCCTCACTCGGGAAGACAAAACCGGGCAGCAGGGTCGCGGTAACCGTCACCGTTCCGCCATTCATCGGCGAACCGGCCTGCTCAAACGTCATGCCGCGCAGCCCCTCGGTCGCCAGCTCGAAGCGCGGGACCGTGGGGATGCCCAGCGCCGAGCACTCCGCCTGGGTGATCGTGGGTGCGGGCAGCGCATCCGCCTCCGCGGTGCAGGACACCGCCCCCTGGAAGGTGTGGGTGAACGACGCCTCGGTCGGGCTCAGACGAACCCATCCCTCGGGGAGCTCCTCGGGGAAGGTGTATCCCTGTTGCAGGGTCGCGCGCACCGCGGCGGTTGCGCCGGGCACGATCCGCGCGGGCACCGTATAGCGGACCCCGTTGCCGTTGGTCAGCGGCTCAAACTGCGGACCGGTGGACTCCCCGGGGGCCGAGCAGGCGAACTCGGTCGCCACCGGGGTCTTCAGCGTGGCCTCGCCTCCGGCTCCACCTCCGAAGTTCTGGGTGTAGGTCTGGCTCGCCTCGAAGCGTCGCTCCCCGTTGGGGAAGGGCTGCACGGCGCTGGTGTACACGGCGGTGTTTTCGAAGGTCAGGTCCCCCTGCTCGCTGAGCGGCTGGGTCGAGGTGGCAAAGAACACCAGGATCGGCACGCGTCCGGCCGGCACGTTGGTGAAGGTGGCCGAGATGGTGCCGTCCGCGCAGGTCACCGGGGCGCGCGCATCCGCCTCGTTCTGGGCGTTCTGATCGCGGAGCTGGGTGGAAATCGGCAGGTCACAGTTGATGGTCCAGGGAGCACCGGTCCCGGCCTCGGGCGAGTGATCGGAGTCGCTCAGGGTGATCGAAGCAAACGGTCCGGGTCCACCCACCAGCAGGTACTGCACCCGCGGGACGCCCCCGAAATCCGAGCTCCAGGCCTGCTTGGAGGGGCCATCGATCCAGGTCGCATCGGGGTTGTGCACCTGTTTGACCGTGACCGAGTGGGTGGCCCGGATGGAGCCGTTGACCTTCGTCACGATGTCCGCATAGGTGCCCGCGGGGGTCATGATGTTGGCAAACTTCACGCCCCAGGACGCCGACCCCGAGATGTTGGACATCCCGTCCACCTCGTCGGTGAAGGTGAAGCGGGCGATCGGTCCGGTGGTGCCCGAGGCCGGGGTCACGCTCACGTCCAGCATCACCCGATTGGTTTCCCGGTTGGGGACCACATAGGTGCTGCGCAGCGACATCAGGCGCGGGTCGAGCTCCACGTCGAAGTAGTCGCCGGCCTGGGCGGTCGGGGCGCTGAAGCCCACCTGGAGCCGAAACTCCGAGTTCCCGTCGGTGACCGAGGAGTCCATCGTGAGGGACTTGACCGCGCCGGGCAACAGGACGGGTGCTGCCTGTGCGCTCTGCGGGGTACCCATAACGACACTCAGGGCACCGGCAACCAGCGCGGTCACGGCCACGGCGGCGAGGCGACGGATCCACCCTCCCCGGGAGGAATCGGACGGGCGGACGGCCGGCGCGCGGCCAGAAATAAACATCGAGGGAAACTCCCGGGCGTTGGTCGCACGGGTCAGGATCTGCCCACGCTGCTGACTGTTCTGGCGACCCCGTGTGGGCACGAACCATCCAACAGTCTGACCCACCCGCTGCCGGGTGTATGTACCCCGAACGCGGGTTTTTACGCACCCCGTTCGGGTGTCATGGGCGCACTCATCCGGCGGGGCAACACGGGGCCAGACGCACTCGAGGCACGGGTGCGGCGGCGCACACGTCCGGCAGGCAGACACGGGCACCGCACACGCTCGGCACGGGTGCGGCGGCGCACGCTCGTCTCGACTCACGGGCATCACACGCACTCGGGGCCCCGCACGGCGTGTGCGAGGCCCCGAGTGTGATGGGTGCGGGTTAGCCGTTCCGGCCGGTCCGGGCCGGGTCGGAACCGGACCGCGCCGCCTCGGAATCGGTCTGGGCCGCGTTCGAGATTCCCGAATCGGCCGCCGCCTTGGCCGCGGCCTTTTCCGCACGCTTCTCGGCACGACGGTCCTTGGCACCCTCGACGAGGTTGTAGAGGCTCGGCAGCACGATCAGGGTCAGCACGGTCGAGGAGAGCAGACCACCAATCACCACGATCGCCAGCGGCTGCGAGATGAACCCGCCGTGTCCGGTGATGCCCAGGGCCATCGGGATCAGCGCGAAGATCGTCGCCAGCGCGGTCATCAGGATCGGGCGCAGACGTCGGGCGGCACCGTGCTTGACCGCCTCGGGGACGCTGAGTCCCCGCTCGCGGTACTGGTTGACCAGGTCGATCATCACGATCGCGTTGGTCACCACGATACCCACCAGCATCAGCACACCGATCAGCGAGGGCACACCCAGCGGGACGCCGGTTGCCACCTGCAGGCCGATGGCACCGGTGGCCGCGAACGGCACCGAAACCAGCAGCAGCAGCGGCTGACGCAGCGAGCGGAAGGTGGCCACCATGACGATGTACACGATCAGGATCGCCGCGAGCATCGCCAGGCCCAGCTGACTAAACGCGGTGCTCTGATCCGAGGCCACACCGCCGATAGCGGCGGTCACCCCGTCGGGGAGTTTGGTGTCCTTGAGGAGCTTGGTCACCTGCGAGCTGAGCCCGCCGATGTCCTCGCCGGCGGGGGTGATGTTGACCGAGGCCGAGCGGTCGCCGCGAATCGTGGTGATCGTAGCCGGGCCATCCACCACCGAGACGTTGGCCAGGGCGTCCAGACGCTGAGGGCCGCCCAGCGTCGGGATGATCAGGCCCTGCACCTCGGCGAGGGTCTGCGGCGGGTTCTCGCTGGCGAGGTAGATCTTCACGGTGGTTTCATCCAGCGCGATCTGACCGATCTGGCCCGGACGCATTGCCTGGGCCACGATGCTACCCAGTGCCACCTCGGAGAGTCCAACCTTGGCGGCGGCGTCGCGGTCCACCTTCACCTGGATGAAGGGGCGAGCCTCGGAGATGGTGTCATCCACCTCGGCGGCACCGTCGAGCTTGGCCGCCTTATCGTGCAGGGTCTTGGTCGCCTCGGCCAGAGCCTTGGCGCTGGAGGCCTGCACGTCGATCTTGATCACGTTCGAGGCACCGAAGCCCGAGCTGGCAGCCAGCTTAAGCGTGCCGACCCCCTTGAGCTTGTCCAGTTCCTTGCGAACGGTGTCCTGCAGGGCGTCCTGGTCGGCGTTGGCATCGGTGGTGATCGAGTAGCTGATGTTGCCCGATCCACCGCCGGAGAAGGCGTCGGAGAGCGCGCTGCCGCTGGAACCAATCGACACCTGAACCGTATCGATGCCCTTGATCTCGCGCAGCTTCTTCTCCACCGTGGAGGCCGCGGTGTCCTGAGCCTGGAGGCTCGCGCCCTGTTCCAGGGTCTGCGAGATATTCAGGGTGTTCTGGCCCGAGGATCCCAGGAAGCTGAGCTTCATGAACTGCGCCAGGAACCCGGTTCCGCCCAGCACCAGGAGGGCGAGCAGCAGGGTCGTGACCGAGTGCTTGACCGTCCAGGAGATGATCGGCAGATAACCACGCTGCAGCCAGCTGGGGTTGTCCAGCTCGTCGGGCTCGATGCCCTCCCCGGAGGCTGCCCGGCGAGCCCGGCGGGTGCGCGGGGCACCGGGAACCACGGGAATCGACCCGGTTTCCGGCTCGGCATCCTGTTCGAGCGTCGCGGTGGTGGTGAGCGAGGGCTCCAGCACAACCCCGTCGGCCCCGGCATGGGCCGCGTGGGCGGCGTGCGGGACGTGCGGGGTGTGTGCGGTCTGGGCAGCGGCCTCGGTCGATGCCAGCGTGTTCGCGGTTTCGTCTCCCGCGGCCGCGAGGTTGGCGGCAACTGGCTCCGCGGAGGCGGTCTCGTTTTCCGGCACGTCGGTCGCCGCGGGCGCGGGTTCGGCTTCGGTTGCCGCGGGCACCGGCGTACCGGATTCGGCGGTCTCCTGAACGACGGCGATCTCCGTGGTGGCGGAATCCACCCCGGCGTCGGACGCGGGCGCGTGCTCGGACCCTGCGGGGTTGTCGACAGAGGCGGCCGGGGCGGCGGACTCAGCGGCAGACGCGGACGGAGCGGCAGCGGCAGACTCGGACGCGGATGCGGACGCCGTAGCGGCAGTCGCCTCCGCAGGGGCCGCCGGTGCCGCCTCGATCGCCAGCGGGGCCCGGACGGGCTCCGGCGCGGTCTTGACCTCCTTGGCCGGCTTGTCCTTCTTGACCCGGAGGAACCAGAACGCCAGCACCGGCACGATGGTCAACGCAACCAGCAGCGAGGCCGCCAGCGCGATCGTCACCGTAAGCGCGAACGGCCGGAACAGCTCGCCGGTCATATCGCCCACGAAGGCCAGCGGCAGGAACACCGCGACGGTGGTGATGGTCGAGGCGGTAATCGCCCCGGCCACCTCGCGCACGGCCACGCCGATCGCACCCAGGCGCGCGGCCGGGGTTTGATCGGGGCTGAGCTGGAGGTGACGCTTAATGTTTTCGATGACCACAATCGAGTCATCCACCACGCGACCAATCGCGATGGTGAGTGCACCCAGGGTCAGAATGTTCAGGGTGTAGCCGGTGGCCTGCAGCCCGATGAAGGTGATCAGCACCGAGGTGGGGATCGAGATCGCCGTCACCAGGGTCGCGCGCACGTCCATCAGGAACAGCAGGATCACCAGGACTGCAAACACCAGACCCAGCAGGCCCTCGGTCGCCAGCGACTCGATCGACTGCTCGATGTAGGGGGCCTGGTCGAAGACCACCGAGAGCTTGACGTCGGTGCCCAGCTTCTTTTCCACATCGGGAATCAGGTTTCGTACGGCCTGGGAAACCGCAACCGTGTTGGCGTCCGGGGTCTTGGTGATCGCGATGGTGACGGCGGGCTCACCATCCACCCGGGAGATCGAGGTCTGCGGGTCCTGGCCGAGCTCAACCTTGGCCACCGAACCGATCGTGTGCACGACCCCCTCGGGGCTCGGGGTTGCGCCTACCAGCGGGAGGGCGGCGATGTCGGCGACGCTTCCCAGCTGGGTTCCCGCCTGCACCGAATAGGTCTTATTTGCCTCGGTGATCTCACCAGCCGGCAGCAGCACACCGTTCTGCTTCAGGGTGTCCGAGATGGCGCTGGAGGATACCCCGGCGGCGGCCAGCTGGGCCAGATCCGGGGTGATCGTGATGCGCTGGGTCGGCGCACCCACGAGGGAGGCATCGCGCACACCCTCGACGTTAGTGAGGTCCGGCACGGCCTCGCGGCGCAGCGCGTCGGCGAGCTCGGTGATGGTGGACTTGCCGGTGGCCGCGATCTGGATGACCGGGAGATCGTCGATGCTCGCCGAGATCACCTGCGGATCGGTGTTATCCGGCAGGGTCGACTTGATCCGGTTGATCGCCTGGCCGATCTTCTGCTCGGCGGTGGCCAGATCGGTGCCGTATTTGAACGTTGCCGTCACCAGGGAGGAGTTGGTACTCGACGTGGTGGCCGTGGATTCGAGTCCCGGCACCCCCTGAATCGCCGTTTCGATCGGCGTGGAGAGGTCGTTATTGACCACCTCCGGGGCCGCTCCGGGGTACGCGGTAAACACCACAAGCTGCGGGAACTGCACGCTGGGGGCGAGTTCCTGCTTGAGGCTGGTCATCGCGAGGCCACCGAAGAGCGCAACCACCACGGTGATCAGCGCGATCAGCGCCCGGTTTTTCAGACTGAGGACGGCGAGCTTATGCACGTTACTCCCTGGGTGTCGGTGTGGGGCGCCCGATACCGGCCTGGTGTCGGTACGCCTCGCCGCCTATTCTCGCATGATCGCGGGCGTTTTCCGGGAACCGCGTCGTTCTCTGCAACACCACTTTTCCCACGGATATTGCCGGTCCGAAGGAAAACTTTCGGCTTTTTAATAGCGTCCGGGTGGCGGCAGCTCCGGATCCGGGGCCCGGCGAAGTTCCTCCCAGCTGTCCACCAGCGCGGCCAGCGCGGTCTCGGTGACCTCGCTGGGTCCGGTGATCGGGATGCGCAGGAAGCGTTCAAACGCCCCATCGGCCCCGAACCGCGGCCCCGCCGAGAGCAGCAGTCCGTGCCCGCGGGCGGTGAGGGTCAGCCTGGAACTGACCGGGGTACCCAGGTTGACCCAGAGGGCCAGCCCCCCGTGCACGTGCGGGATCTGCCACTCGGGCACCCGGGCGGCGAGGTAGGCCACGGTGACATCGCGGGTGGCCCGAAGCTGCCGCTGGCGCAGCTCAAGAATCTGCGGCATCGCCTTGAAAGCCTCGAGGACGGTGAGCTGTTCGAGGATCGAGGTGCCCAGGTCGCTGCGGGTGCGCGAGGCCACCAGGCGGGTGATCGTGGAGGCTTCGGCGCGGATCCAGCCGAGCCGGATGCCCGCCCAGAGGGTTTTGCCCACGGTGCCGACGGTGATGATCTCGGCCCCCGAGCGGTTGTCCACGGCGAAGGGACGCACCGGTCCGGGACGGTCGATGTCGAGGTCCGCGGTGGTCTCATCGATCAGCAGCACGGTGCCCTGCTTGGCCGCCACCCGGCACAGCCGTTCGCGCAGGTCGCGGGGCATGCTGGCCCCGGTGGGGTTGTGAAAATCGGGCATCAGGTAGGCCAGCGCGGGGCTGGTGCGCTCGACGGTGTCGATCAGCTCGTCGGCATCCCACCCGGTTTCCGCGGTCACCGGAACGGCCACCACGCGGGCACCGAGTGCGCGCATCGTGTCGTGGGCGTAGGGATAGCTGGGATGCTCGATCAGGGCGCGATCCCCGCGGGCCAGGAACAGCCGGGTCACCAGGCCGATCGCGTGCTGAGCGCCGAGGGTCACCATGATCTGATCGGGCCGGGTCGGCAGCCCCTGGGCACTGTAGCGGGCGGCGATGGCCGCGCGCAGCTCGGGCAGACCCACCGGATCGGAGTCGGCATCCAGGTAGCGCGGCAGGGCCTCGGCGGCGGCCAGCGCGGCCTCGGGGAGCTGCGGGGCCGCGGGCAGCGAGGCGCGGGCGAGATCAAGCAAGACCGGGCGTCCCCCGGGTTCGCGGGCCAGGGATGCGGGATTGATCCGCGCCACACTCCCCGATCCACGCACCGAGTGCAGCACCGCGCGCTCGCGCAGATCCCGGTAGGCCGAGCTGATCGTCGCCCGGCTGAGCCCGAGCCGCTCGGCCAGGTCGCGTTCGGCGGGCAGCCGGGTGCCCGAGGGGATGCGGCCGTCCAGGATCAGCAGCCGGATGCGGTCGGCCAGGTTCCGATAGGTGGTGCCGGACCCGCGCCAATCCCCCAGCAGGACCACGAGGGTGCGGGCGGCGAGCGCGGGTTCGTTCATGCCCCCATCTTAGGCAGCCGGGGCCGGGTTCAGTCCCGATCCGCGCGGGCATAGGCGTGCGCCCGCTCGGAGACCGCCATCGCATAGTCGTGGGTGTTGTTATAGGCGGCGACCGCGCGACGCCACCCATCGGGGTCGCGCAGGTTGGTGCCGGCCGCACACAGGTAGCGGCCCGCGGCGAGCGCCGCATCGTCGATCGAGTGGATGTTGCCGGTCCCATAGCGCCGCCAGGTGTCGGGGATGAACTGCATCGGCCCGACCGCGCGGTCCCACACGGGATCCCCGTCCAGGGTGCCGCCGTCGGTGTCCGGGATCGCCGCGAATCCGTTGCCATCGAGGGCGGGGCCGATGATCGCCGGACTCGCGACCCCCTCGGCGCTCAGGCTCGCCCCGTGAATACGCCCGTGATCGCTCTCCACCGCGCCGACCCCCGCGAGGGTGTTCCAGCCGAGGCTGCAGCGCGGAGACTCCTCGGCCATCCGCGCGGCCGCCGCGGTGTAGGCGGCGAGCGCGCGTTCGGGGATGCCCGTGCGCTCGGAAACCGCGACGATCCAGCGGGTGCCCGGCCCATCTGTGCCGGGCGAACCGGTGCCCGATGTCTCGGGAAGCATGCCCTCGGCGGTCACGATCAGCGGCGAGTCCGTGGGTGTCTGGTGCCCCGTCGAAGGGGCGGCGGGGACCGAGGCTCGCGCGAGGTCGGCTTCCTCGGCGCTCGCCGCCGGCCGGTCTCCCAGCGCAAGCGCGGCCACGATCAGGCACCCCACCCCCACGGCAGCGATCAGGCTTGCCACAACGGTGCGGACGCGAATACCACTCCGGCCGGTCGCGACGGCCACACCGACAGCCGGATCCGCTTCGGTTGGCATCCACTCCGGTGGATCGTTCTCGGCGGCGCGGGTCATGGTCAGGCCCGATAGGAGTCGAGCCGGGCGTCGAGGTCGCGGACCGCGTTGTTGTTGAGGGTGTAGCCCAGGCGCACCTCGTCCTCGATCAGCAGGATCTCCGCCTCGGTGAGGTCCAGGCCGTCCAGCAGCACACGGTAGCCGTCTTTAAAGGCGCGGGCATCGCGGATCTCGGGGAACAGGTAGAAGCGTCGACCGTCCTCGGTGTCCAGCCCATAGGAGCGGGCGAAGCGGCGGCCGATCATCTGCCCGCCGGAGAGATCCCCCAGATAGCGGGTGTAGTGGTGGGCGATCAGGTGCGGCAGCGAGTCGGGGCACACGGCGTTGATCCGCGCAACGTATTCGGCGATGAACGGGGTGTTCTCCAGGTGATCGCGCCACCCGGGTCCAAACCAGTGCTCCATATCCGCCCGCAGCGCCTCCATCCGACGCAGCTCGGGGAAATCGAAGGGGAATCCGGGGCCGTGCCGCCGCGCATGGGCATCGGTCGCGGCCTCAAGCGCCTCGTACATGAGGTAGTGCTGGGCGACCTGCGCGCCCACGCCGTGCGGGCTCAGCTCGCCATCAAGAAACGCGTCGTAGTAGCTGGGGGCGGGTTCGGCAACCGGTGCGGGCTGCTCGTGTCCACCAAAGGACACCGCGCGCAGCCGGGCGGACAGGGTGGGGGCCGGTGTGGCGTCCGAGCCGGGAAGGGCGGAATCGGTTGCGGCACCGGCATCTGACGAAGAGGTGAGGGTGGGATCGGTCATGATGCTCCTGAAAGATGAGGGAAAACGCTGCACGGATCGGGACCCGGAAAACCCGAGTCCCGATCCGTGGGGGAGGTGCGGCGCATCGACACAAACGATGCGCCGCACTCGTGTTACTTAGTGGCGTGACGGCGACGCAGGAACAGTCCCGCACCGGCGGCCAGCAGCAGGGCCGAGGCGATGCCCGCACCCCAGATGCCGTTCGCACCGGTGTTACTCAGTTCCTTGGCACCGGCCGCGGCACCCGGGGTAGCGCCCGGGGTGCTCGGGTTTCCGGCACCGGCGGTCGGGTTGGCCGAGTTCCCCGGGGTGGCCGGGGTGCTCGGGGCGGAGGTGGGGTTCGACGGGTTCGGGCTGGTGGTCGGCTCCGGGCTGGTAGTCGGCTCCGGGTCCACGGCGGCGGCCACCGCGAAGCTCACCGCGGTGCCGTGCACCACCGCGTCACCCTGGGTCGCGACCGAGCGGAACTGCGCGCCCTCGGCCACGTCATCGGCGGTCACGGTGATGGTTGCCGAGGCGTCCGCAGCGGCGGCGGCGGCAAACGCGGCGACCGTAGCGGCGGGCTTCACCGGGAAGGCGTGCCAGGTCTTCCCGGCATCGGTGCTGCGCTCCCAGCTCACGACGGGGGTCGGGAAGCCCTGGGCGGTCGCGGTCAGGGTAGCCGAGCCGTCCTTGGCAATCGAGTAGACGCCGGTCTGGGCATCGGCGGTGGCACCGGTGATCACCGGGGTCTTGTCCACGGTGACCGGCACCGCGGCACGCTCAAAGCTGACGCTCAGTGCGCGGGCGGCCTTGAACGGGTCGGCGCTGGATCCCGACTGGTAGAAGAAGGACGAGATTCCCGGGTTGAGCTTGGACACAAACTCGTTCGGGAACGAACCGGTGTAGGCACCGCTCCAGGTGCCGGCAACCGTCTGGCCCTCCCAGATCGGGGTGACCGAGAAGGAGGTGACACCATCGGTGTCGGTGGCCGGGGTCGCCCCGCGGAAGGTGGCGATGGTCAGCCGCTCGGCGGTGTAGTCGATCTGCTCGTCGATCTTGAAGTAGCCGGTGAACTCGGCATCGATGTAGCCCTCGCCGGCCGCGTTGACGTGCACGCGCGGGTTGGCGAAGTTCCACTGGTTGGCCTCACCGGAGGTGATCCGCGCGGTGCCGGTGTACTCGATCACCGTGTTGCCGGCGGGGTCGGTCTTGCCGGTGCCCTTGCTGAAGGTGAACTCACGGTTGGTGTTGTACTGGCGGTCCTCGGCGGTGGCCGGGGACTTGGTGGCCGGGACGCTCACGTTGCCGTCTACCGCGATCTTGTCGAACCAGTAGCCAAACGAGTTGTACACGTTGGCGATCGGCCAGTTCAGGACCGCACCATCCAGCGCGATGGATCCGGCGTCGGCGGCGGTGATGTCGCCGATCACGCGGGCGGTGTCGACCACCTTATAGGTTGTCGCGCGCTCGGTGGTCGAGGCTGAAAACGCCGCCGCGTCACTCGGGGTGAAGGTTGCGGTGATCGCCCGCGACCCCGCGGCCGCCCACTTCTTGGTGGTCAGGGTCGCGGTTCCGGCGGAAACCGGGGCGCTGCCGAGGCTCACGGTCCCGTCAAAGAACTCCACGGTTCCGGCGGCAGTTGCCGGGGTCACGGCGGCGGAAACCTGACCGTTGGCACCCAGGAAGTAGCTGGCCGAGGCGTTGGGGTTGGTGACCGGCGGGTTCACGATGGTGGTGGTCGGCGCGGCGGGCACCACCTTCTGAGCGGCGAAGCTCACCGGGGTGAAGGACTCCACCCCCTTGTTGATCTGGCCGTGGGCACCGATGGTGATGAAGCCGCACTGCACCTCATAGCAGTCGATGGTTTCCTTGCCCACCTGAGAGGTGAACACCGCGCCGGGGATCTGCTGGGTGCCCGACCAGGCACCGGTCGCATCCATCAGGCCCAGGGTTGCGCCGCTCGCATCGGTTCCGGGGAAGCCCACCAGACCCTGGAAGGTTCCCGCGCCCTCGGCGTAGTTGAGGGTCTTCCCGGTCGAGCCGCCGTTGCTCGGCGACCAGGAGGCGGGCTTGGTCGCATCCGCGGGCTTGATGTAGCCAAACAGGACGTAGGCCCCACCAAACGGCGCGGTTCCGGTGTTGAAGCCGGCCCCGCTCAGGGTCACGGTGGTGGGCTTATTGGGATCCAGGCCCTTCGCCGGGCTCACGGTGACCGTGTTGCCACTCTCGCCGGTTCCGGTGGCGGTGCCGGTGGGGTTGACATCGGGGTTGCTGGGGATCGCGGCAAAGGCCGGGGTCGCCAGGCTCATGCTGAGCAGGGTCGCGGCGGCCACCGAGGCGGTCGCGGTGAGCACACGACGGGGTGTGCGAGTTCTTTCTCGGGTCATCATCGTTCCTTAGTTGTGGGAGGTTGCTGTTTCGGGGGTGGTGCGTCGGAATCGGCGTGCCAGCACGATGCTGAACAGGGCGCCGGAGAGAATCAGGGCGGAGAGGAGCCAGAGCGGACGCTGGTTCTGGTCGAATCCGGTGCCGGCGAGGCCCTGGCCGTCAACGGCCTGGCCCTGCCCGCTCACGGTGTCGGGACGGGCACCCGCGACCACCGCATTGTCGGCCTCACCGGTGAAGTACACGGGGGTGAACACCTCGACCCCGGCATTGCGCACGCCGTGAGCCCCGATCGTGATCACGCCGCACTGCACGCGGTAGCAGTCGATGGTCTTGCCAAACGCGGTGAACTGGGAGGCGGGGATGGTGAAGGTGCCCGACCAGTTTCCGGCCGCATCCATCCGGCCCTGACGCGCCGAATCGGTGCTGCCCGCGTTGGTGTTCCCGGGGTAGAGCACGAGCCCCTGGAACTCCTCCTCCTGGTGGTAGACGTACTCGAAGCCCGTGCGTCCGCCGCCGGCGGGGCCCCACTGGGTGCCCTTGGCCGGGTCGATCCAGCCGAAGAGAACGTAGGCACCACCGAAGTCCTTGCTGGTGTCGTATCCCTTTCCGGTGAGGGTGACCTGCTGCTGCTTATCGCCGAGGCTCCAGGCCGGGGAGACGGTCAGGCTGGCACCGGTCGGATTCGTGCCGGTGCTGGTTCCATAGGGGGCCGCCTTGCCCACCGGCGGGGTCACCAGATCGGGTGTGGCGGGGGTGCTGGGCTGCGGGCTCGGGGTGGTCGGCGGGGTCGAGGGGGTCGTGATCGGCGGAACCACCACGGTGCCGCGCTCGGGCCAGCCGGTCTCATCCTGCCCCTGGAAGTACAGCGGGGTGTAGGCCTCGTTGGCGGCGTTGATCACGCCGTGCGCACCGAAGGAGAGCACGCCACACTGAGCCTCGACGCAGTCCATGGTGGCGTTCGGGTCGAAGAAGGAGGCGAGGGTTTTACCGGGCAGCACGGTGCTGAAGGTCCAGTTGCCCTGGGCATCCATGACCGCGTCGGCCACCGCACCGTTGGCGGTGTTGTGGGCGGCCACGAAGCGCGGGGCACCGTAGTTGAAGTCGCGGCCCACGCCGCTCACGCCGCCCTTGCTACGCCGCCAGGACTCGGTGTCGGTGGGGGTGGCGAGCTGACCGAAGCCCACGTAGATGCCACCGGTTCCCTCACCGGGGGCGGCGGTGCCCGGATCAAATCCGGTGCCCTGCACGGTGATCGGGGTGTCCCCCGCGGCGTTCAGGGCATATCCCGGGGTGACCGTGATGCGGGCGGCCGATCCGGCGAGCGCCTTGCCCTGACTCGCCCCGTAGGGTCCGGTTTCCGGGGTGGTGGGCGGGGTCGAGGGGGTGGTGGGCGGGGTGCTGGGGTCGGGGGTCGGCGGCGTGGACGGGTTCGTGGCGGGCTCGCCCACCTGAACCCGCACGCTCAGCGGATCCACAAAATCGTTGGGGGCCGCATAGGGCGACTCGGCGCCGAAGACCGGCAGGTTGGCCACGGCCTCGGTGGTGAACTTTCCGGGCAGCGCCCGGAGCTCCAGCACGCCGTTGGCGTCGGGCTTCGGGGGCTGAGCCAGCGGGAAGCGGGCGATCGCGAAGCCGGGCTGCGCGGTCTTGTTCTGGTAGGTCTCGCGCATGTTCACGCGCACCGTCGCGGTCTGATTTTCGATCACCAGGCGCACCTGATCAAAGTGGAACCAGGCCTCGCCGAAGCCCTTCATGTTGAAGGCACCGCCGAATTCGATATCGGCGGTTCCGACGGCAGCATCCACGGTGCCACGGGTCACGGGGAAGACCGCGGCCTCATCACCGGGCGCGTAGGTCGCCGGCGGACGGGCCTCGACCGAGCCGTTGGTGTGGCCGAAGTTTTCCAGATAGTTGCGGATCGAGGTGCGCACACCCCAGCTCAGGTTGCCCGAGGTCACCCGGTCGCTGGCGGCCGCGGGGGCCGCGGATGGGTTTTCGGGGGCGGGCAGCGCCTGCGCGGTGCCGGTGGCAAACGCGCCGGCGAGCAGGACCGTGCCCAGGGTCAGGGCGATCCCACGCGAGCCGAAGCTCGCTCGGGGGCGCCGGGTAGGACGTAACATTAGCGTTCCTCCAGGTTGGGTTCTTCGGGTGCTGTGCCGTGAGCCGTGCGGACGGCTCGGCGACGGAACCAGACGGTGAAACCGGCCCCGGCGAGGGCGAGCACGGAGGCCGCGAGCACCCCGATCACCAGGACGGATGCGCCATCGGCTCCGGAGTTCTGGGCCGCCGACTCGGGTCGGGGCGAGGCCGACGGGCTGGCGGCGGGGGCGGCAGCCGCGCTGGGCTCGGCCGAGGGTTCCTCGGCGGCGGGTACGGGGGCCTCGCTGGCACCCTCGATCGTCGAGACCGCGGGTACCTCGACCGGCGCGTCTGAGTACGAGACGGTGCCCTCGGCGAAGTTCACCGGGGTAAAGGTCTCGTTATTGGCGTTCCACTGGCCGTGCGCGCCGATCGTGATGATCCCGCACTGCACGGTTCCGCAGTCCACCTGGCGCACCACGTCGTTGCGGTCCTTGGCGGCGAACTTCAGCCCCGGGACGGTGATCGTGGCATTCCAGTTTCCGGCGGCATCCATCTGGCCGTTGGCCTGGCTCGCCGAGGATCCGCCGGGGAAGGACACCAGCAGCTGCGCTCCCCCGGTCCCCGCGTAGTTATAGGTCACGCCGGTGCTGCCGCCCTGGCTGGGGGCCCACGCGTTGAATCCGGGAGTGGAGACCGCGCCGAAGAACACGTAGATACCCCCGGGGGCATTGGGCAGCGACTGGAATCCGCGCCCACTCAGGCTCAGCTGGGTGGGCGATTCCAGGGCCGGCCGACCGGTCACGCTCACCGAGGAGGCGGCGTGCGCGGGATCGGCGGATACCAGCCCGGCCAGCGCGATGAGCGCGCCGAGCAGCAGCACCGCGGTGCGGCGCAGGACGCGAGGGAACGGGGACACTGTGGTCACGGGGACACTTCCTGATTCGAGTGGGGAACGGACGGAGAAAGAGGGCCGGGATCGGCGGGCGACCCGGAGTTGCGGGGCGGACCCGCATCGGTGGGAGACCCGGAGTCGTGGCGCAAACTCTCAGCGCCGGGAGACTCGGCACCGTGCCGCGGGCCCTCGTCGGCAAAGCGCACGGGCAGCACGATCAGCTCTCCATCGGGTTCGCGGCTCACCCGGATCGGGTGCTCATACACCTCGCTCAGCAGTTCGGCTGTGAGCACCTCCTCCGGGGTCCCGAAAGCTCGGGAGCGCCCGTCCTGCAGCAGCAGGATGCGGTCGGTGTAGGCGGCGGCCGCGGCCAGATCGTGCAGCACGATCACCACCGCGTTCCCGCGTCGGGCGTACCAGCGCGCGAGCGCAAGCACCTGCTCCTGATAGTTGATGTCCAGGGCGGCGCTGGGCTCATCCAGCAGCAGGATTCCGGCCCGCTGCGCCATCGCCCGGGCCAGGGCCACGCGGGCGCGCTCGCCACCGGAGAGCGAGGTGAACACACGCTCGATAAAGCGCATCGTGTCGGTGCGCACCAGCTCCTCGGCCACGATCCGGTTGTTGATATCGGGATCCAGCATGCCGCGCCAGGGTGCGCGCCCCATCTTGACCACGTCGAGGACCGGAAAGGGGAAGCTCAGCGGGTTGGACTGCCGCAGCACCGCGCGGCGCAGGGCCAGCGCCCGCCCACCCCAGGCCCCCACCTCGCGTCCGGAAACCGTGATCGCACCGCGATAGGTCAGGTCACCCGAGAGCGCCCCGAGCAGGGTGGATTTACCCACCCCGTTGGGCCCGAGAATGCCCACCACCTCGCCCGCACGCACGTCGATATCCACCCCGTGCAGGATGTCGTCCCCGCCGCGGCGCACGCTCACGTCCGTCCCGGAGAGCACCACGCTGCCGTATTCGGCGGGCTCGGGCAGCCGCAGCTGTCGACCAAACATCATCACACCCACCCCCCGGTGCGACTGCGCGCGCTGCGCAGCAGGTAGAAGAAGAACGGCCCACCCACGAGGGCGGTGAGCATGCCCAGCGGCAGCTCGGCATAGGGGATCGCGGTGCGCGCAAAGGTATCCGCAACCACCAGCAGGAGCGCGCCGCCGAGCGCGCTGGCCGGGACCAAGACCCGGTTTCCGGGGCCCATGATCATCCGGATCACGTGCGGCACCACGAGCCCCACAAAACCGACGATCCCGGCGAAGGCCACCGCGACGGCGGTGAGGATCGAGACCACGGCGATCGTGCCGATGCGCAGGCGTTCGATGTTGACCCCCAGGTGCCGGGCCGCATCGTCGCCGAGGGCCAGCAGGTCCAGTTGCGGGGCCAGCATGAACGCACACAGCAGCCCCAGCACCGAGAGCGGCACGATGACCGCGACCTGCGGCCAGAGCGCCCCGGAGAGGGTACCCATCTGCCAAAACACGATCTGCTCGCGCTGATTGGTGGTCGCGGCGAAGGTCAAAAATGCCAGCACGGCCCCGGCAAACGCGTTAACGGCGATACCGGTCAGGATCAGCGTGATGACCTCCGAGCGTCCGCCCGAGCGCGAAATCGAGTAGACCAGCAGCGCGGTCAACATCCCGGTGACAAAGGCACCCGCGGGAATCGCCCAGGCGTTGCCCGCCCCGAATCCCAGCACGATCACGGTGCTGGCACCGAGGGCCGCCCCCGCGGACACCCCGACCACCCCGGGATCGGCGAGCGGATTGCCAAACACCCCCTGCATCAGCGCGCCGGCGGCGCTGAGCGCGGCCCCCACCAGCACGGCCAGCGCGACCCGGGGGAAGCGTACCTCCCAGAGCGCCGCGTCGCCGTTGGGGTGTGCGGGAGCAACCCCGCAGCCGAGACCCATGCGGGCGCAGATTGAGCCGATGACCTCCACCAGCGGTACCTGGAGCTGCCCCAGCGCCGCGGCCACCAGGACCGCGATCAGCAGGCCCGCACCCAGTGAGACAAACAGCGCCACTACCCGTCCGGCGCGCGGACGCGGCAGCTCGGCCGGGACCTGCGCGCCGGGCAGTAGGGTGCTCAGCACGAGCCCGGCGGCGGGATCGGTGAAGACGACCGGCTTGTCCTGGATACTCATGCGTGATCCCCGGTGCGATAGATCGCATGGGCCAGCGCCAGCAAAACGTCCGGGGTGCGCGGACCCCAGGTGAACATCTCATAGTCACTCATATCGACCACGCGTTCGCGTGCCCCGGCGGGTGTCTGGGCCACGCCGGGCACCTTCATCAGTCCCTCGATCCCACCCACGGATTCCAGGCCGAGGGTCAGCATCAGGATCAGATCGGGTTCGAGTTTCATCAGCCCCTCGGCGGTGAGGGATCCGCTGGTCCAGTTGGCCTCGCGCGCCACATCGATCCCGCCCAGGGCCTCGATCAGGACCCCGGCAATGCCCATCGAGCCATCGGGATTATTGCCGTACATGTAGTACACGCCGGCCTTGCCACGCATGTACAAAAAGACCATCCGTACCCGATCGGCGGCGGCCTGCGGAGCCATCGCCTTGACCTCGGCCAGAGTGTCGGCGAGGCGGCGTTCAAAATCTGCGGTGTAGGTGGTGCCCAGCTCGGGCACACCCAGTGTTGTGGCCACGGCCTGGATCACCGAACCGATATCGTCCATGTTTTCGGCGGCCTTGAAGAAGACCACCGGGATGCCCGCATTGCGGATCTGCATCTGCACGTCATAGGGACCCACGCTGTAATCGGTGAGGATCAGGGTGGGGTTGAGGTCGAGGATCGACTCGGCATTGAGCGTGTGCTTGTCCATCACCAGCGGCAGGTGCTTGGCCGAATCGAACCCGGTGGTGATGTCTCGTCCCACCACGTTTTTGCCAAAGCCGAGCCCAAAGACAACCGAGGCCAGGCTGCCGGTGCCGTCGATGGCGATAATCCGGCTGACATCGGTGATCCGCACCTCGACATCGTCCAAACCGGTCACCGTGACCGGCAGCTGCGGTTTCGGATCGGTGGTGATCGGGGTGATGTCACTCGAGGCGAGCAGCGCGGTGTCGGGACCCTCGAAGAGGCGCGGACTCTGCGCGGATGCGGCGGAGGTGTGGGCGACATCGGGGGTGTCGCCCACAATTAGCGAGCACGCCGAAAGAGCAAGAATTAGACCGCTAGCCAGCGCAATTCTGAGGATTCGGCCCGCTCCGGGTAGGGAGTTGAGGGGCATGGAAGTTAGGTTAGCGTGACCTTATTCAATTAAACAAGATTTAGTTAAGGCTTACCTAATTAATTCTTCAATCATGCGCTATGGTTATCGCGTTGCCTTCGGTTTCCCGACACCCGACCGAGCGCCCTTCCCGCCAATCCCTGAGAGAGTCATGCCCCTGCACCGATCGAATCCCCCGGCCGCATCGACGCGCGCCGAAACCGCCGTGTCCCGCCGGAGCGCCGCGGTGAAACGGGCCCGGTCGCGTCCGGCCGCACTCGGCCTGACCGCGCTCGCCCTGGTGGCCGCGGGGACGCTGGCCGCACCGTTTGCGTTCGCGCAGGGGATGGGGCCCGGGTCCGCTCAGGCCGGTGGCCAGAACGGGCGAATCACGGACCTCACGGCGACCACGAAACTCACGGGCTCCCCGGAGTACTCGGCCCCCACCGATGGCTCGGACCAGCCCGCTGCGATCGCGCCCGAGCTCCTGGCCGGTGCCGCCTCGTCGAAGACGGGTGCCACCGGCGGCACCGCCGACACCATCGAAATCCTGATCACCCTGGCCGAGGCCGAACTCCCCGAGGCTGCGCTCGGCGACCCGGCCCGCACCCGCGCCGCGCTCGAACGCACCGCCACCGCCGATCAGGCGCGCGCCGAGAAGGCCCTCGCGGCACTCTCGGGCGAGGGGGTGCGGGTCCTCAACCGGTTCTGGATCAACAATTCGATCCTGGTCCAGGCCCCCAATACCCCGGAGATCCTCGCCCGGCTTGCCGCACTGCCCGGCGCCACCAGCGTGGTCCCCAATTTTGACGTTTCCCCCTCCGAGTCGTTTACCGCGACCGAGGCCGAGGCACCGGGGATTCCCGCGGTCGCGTCCGCCGGATCCTCGACCGAGACCTCGGGGATCGCGGAGGAATCCGCCCCGGTCACCTACGGCATCAGCCAGATCGAGGCGGACCGGGTCTGGAAGGACTTCGGGATGACCGGTGCCGGCGTACGCGTCGCGGTCCTCGACACCGGCGTGGATGCCACCCACCCGGACATCGCCGGCAAGCTCGCCGGCGGCAACCTCAACGACCCCACCTTCCCCGGCGGATGGATCGCCTACGATCGCTCCGGCAAGCCCATCCGCACGGTCCCCTCGGACCCCGGATCCCACGGCACCCACGTCTCGGGAACCGTCGTGGGCGGGTCCGCCTCACGCACCCAGATCGGCGTGGCCCCGGGCGCAACCCTGATGGTAGGCAACGTGCTGAGCGGGGCCGGCGGTGGCTCATTTGCCAAGATCCTGGCCGGCATGCAGTGGGCGATGGCCCCCTATGACGGCGACGGGAAACCCGCGGGCCGTGCCGCCGACGTGGTGAACATGTCGCTGGGATCAAACGGATACGATGCCGCGTTTATCGCCCCGGTGCAGGCGCTGCGCAAGGCCGGGATCTTCCCGGCCATCGCGATCGGGAATGCCCCCTGCGGGGCGACCGGAACCTCCTCCCCCGGGAACATCTTCGAGACCTTCGCGGTGGGGATGACCGGACCCGACAACGTCGTGGACCCCGGATCCTGCGGGGCCGTGACCGACTGGCCCGCCGAGATCACCGCCGCCCAGGGCTGGCCCCAGGCGTTTGTGAAGCCCAACGCCTCGGCACCGGGAACCCGCGTGTTTTCGGCGATGCCCGGCGGTAAGTGGGGCGATTCCACCGGCACCTCGATGGCGACCCCGCACGTGGCCGGGGCCGTGGCCCTGCTGCGCTCGGCCCAGGCCGGGCTGAGCGTGGACCAGATTGCCACCGCGCTGGAAAACACCTCCTACTTTGACGACCGCTACGGCAGCGCGCGGCCGAATCCCCGGTTCGGTGCCGGACGGATCAACGTGTTTGCCGCCCTCAACGCGCTGCGCCAGACCTCCGGGGTAAACGGGGTGGTCACCTCCGAGAAGGGGGTCCCGATCGAGGGTGCCACGGTCTCCCACGGGGAGCGCGGCGAAACCTGGACCACCGACGCCCGGGGCCGGTTCACCGCGCGCCTGGTGCCGGGCACCTATACCCTGACCGCGACCAAGCTGGGCCACACCACGGCGAGTAAAACGGTGACCGTGACCGCGCAGTCCATGCAGAATCTGACCCTCGCGCTGCCCACCATCACCGTGGGCGAGCTGCGCGGGACGGTGCTCTCCCATGTGGATGGCACACCGATCGTCGGGGCCAGCGTCGGAGTACGCGGCATCCCGCAGCACACGCGGACCGATGCCCGCGGTACCTTCGCCTTCGCCGGGCTGCCGCCGGGTGAGTATCAGGTGCAGGTTCAGGCCGAGGGTTTTGCCGGGGCACTCTCCCCTGCCGCGGCCGTAAGCGCGGCCTCACGCACCACCATCGACTTTCGGCTGGCACCGCTCCCGCGCGTCCTGGTCCTCGGCGATAGCGGTGGACAGACCACGGCGATGCTTTCGGCCGGTGACCTCATGGCCACCCGCGCCACCGCGCTCCCCGCCGATTTCGATGCCACCCGCTATGACGTGGTGGTGTGGGATGCCCCCGAGGCCGTGGATGCCGCAAGACTCACCGAGTTCATCGCCCAGACCGACGCGGCCGGGACCGGCGTGCTCTGGCTGGATAACGGCTCCGGCCCGCAGGCGGGCATCAACCAGCTGAGCACCCTGCGCGGCAATCCGGCGGTGCGCGAGCGCGCCGACGACGAGGCGCTGGCGAGCACCGGCTATCGACTGCTGGCCGATCACCCGATCTTCACCACCAACTTTGCCGCGGGCGAGGCACCGGGCGTGGGCTCGGTAGTGGTGCATGATTCCACCTCGACCTATAAGGATCACGCCTGGTTCGAAGGCTTCACCGGCACCCGGGTGAGCATCCTGGCCGAGACCGTGACCACGGTCGGGACCGGGAAGGATGCGGTCACGACCGCACGCGGCACGGGGATCGCCGTGGATGAACGCGCCCACAACCGGCACGTGCTGATGGCGCTCAACGGCACCTCCGCGGGCCTGGACAGCCGCAACTGGTCGGGCAGCGACACCCGGATCTTCCGCAATGCGGTGTCCTGGGCCGCCCCGGCGGGCGCGCAGGCACCCGCGCCGGTGATCACCGGGCCGGTGCGGATCGAGGAGCCCGGCGGACCGGGGACCTCCGAGGGACCGGGCACACCGGGCACCCCCGTAACCCCCGGAACTCCGGGGACTCCGGGCCAGCCGGGCACTCCGGGTCAGCCGGGTGGCCCCGGGACCTCCGGAGGCTCCGGGTCCGAAATCGCTCCGGCCGCCCTCGCCCCGCGCGCGGTCGCCGCGCCCCCGCAGAAGAGCGCGCCCAAGCCCGAGCGTGCGCCGGAGGCTCCGACCGCAGCACTGGATGAGTCCAACCGTGGCGGGCTCGAAGCCACCCTGACCGACGGGGTCCTGGCGATCACCGTGCCCGGAGCCAAGCCGGGTGACTGGTTCTTCCTCTACGTGTACCCCTCGGCGACCGCCGTGGACTGGGTTCGCGTGGGTGATGCGGGCACGCTCGGGCTCAATCTCAGCCGACTCCCCGGCGGTGAGTACCGGTTTGCGGTGCTGAACACCGCGGGTGAGCTGGTGGGTTGGGTTCCGGTATCGATTCCCAAGGCGTTGGCCGCGGCCCCCGATGCCGCCCCAGCCCCCGCCCAGACCGAGGATCCCGATGTGGTGACCCTGGGCGAAAACCTGACCCCGATCACCCCGGGTTTTAGCCTGAGCCCGCTTGAACAACTCCTTTTGCTCGGCGCCGGTGGACTCCTCCTCGCCACCGCCGCCCTGCTCATTTTCGGTCCACGTCGACGCGCAATTGCTCCCGCGGACGTGCCGAACGTTCCCGCCGCCTAGACAGGCCGGGAACCGCGGTGTCGCGGGGGCGTGGGGCCCCCGCGACACCCCTCTTTAACCCCTCGTGGCCCCGAGTGATGCTCGTGACGATGGTGAGAGTCCCAGACGGGCCGGGGCTATCCCGCGAGCGAGCCCAGAAAGTAGCCGAGGCCGGCCAGCGCCACGCCGAGCGCCAGACTGCCCAGCGAATTGGTCAGCGCGCGGCCCGGATGGCCCGCCCGAATGAGTTTCACCGAGTCCACACTCGCGGTGCTGAGCGTTGTATACCCACCCAGGAATCCAACACCCAGGATGAGCCGGACGCTGTCGTCCAAGCCCCAGGCTCCGAGTAGCCCGGTGAGGAGCCCGAGCGCGAAGGCCCCGGAAGCATTCACCACCAAGATACCCCAGGGGAATGTCGTGCCCACCCGCGCGCGGATCCGGTCGTCCAGCCAGTAGCGCAGGATTCCGCCCAGTCCGCCGGCGAGGATGACCAGTGTGAAAACCCCGGCGTTCATCGGGCACGTCCGCTAAAGATTTTGGCACCCAGGATCATGCCGAGCCAGGCCGTCAGCACGCCGCCCAGCATCGAAATCAGGGCGTAGATCAGGGCATCCGTGATCCGACCCAGGTGGAGCAGGGTGACGGTGTCCATGGCGATGGCCGAGAACGTGGTGAACCCGCCGATGACCCCGGTGCCCAGCAGCAGGCGCACGTCGCGGATGCGCGGGGTCTCCGGACCACGGGCGGCCAGGCGGTCGGTGAGGAGGCCGAGCAGGAACGCCCCCAGCAGGTTGATCCCCACCGTCGTATAGGCGACATGGTTCTGCGGCGGCCACACCTCCCCCAGCATCGCCCGCGCGGCAACACCCACCATCGCGCCGATGCCCACCAGAATAAACGTATGCAGCGGCGGGTATGTGTGTGCACGTTCGCTCACCGAAACCGCCCTCTCTCCATCGTGTGTTGGAAGCATATGCCGCCTGTGCGCGCCCCGCGTAACGAATTCGTGTTTTTCGGCGTGGCGTCCCTGCACGAGTGTCCCGATGGACGCTCTTTGTCGCATGGCATGCTACGATCAAGGTTAGTCTTTATCGTTCCCTGGTTGGTGAAACCATCGGGCGGGTAACCCCGTTCGACAAACTGATTCGTGAGGGGGTCTCGCATGGGGCGCGGCCGTCAAAAGGCAAAGCACACCAAGATCGCTCGTGAGCTGAAATCATTCAGTCCCGAGGTCAATTACGATGCGCTCGAGCGCGAGCTCACCGGGCATGCCCCCGGTGATCACTACGACGCCGAGATCGCAAAGTGGGCAGAGTATGCCGACGACTACGAGGGTGAGAGCAAACACGCCTAGCGTGTTCCTCCACCGTGCCCGTGAGGCCCCTGCCGTAACCCGGCCGGGGCCTCACGGCGTTAACCCCGGGGCAGTGCCCCGCGCGGCCGCCGCTACCCCGCACCCGAGCCCCGGAACACCTCACCGCGCTCACCCCGAGAAACGGCGGCAGCCGATGGAACGGGATGCGCTACGGTGGGGACCGATGACTACGAATCCCCTCGTTCCCTTCCACACCAGTCGACTGAGTGCCGAGCCGCTGCGGCCCGCACATGCGCCCGAGGCATTCGAGTTTCTCGATGACCCCGAGCTGCACCGCCATATCGGCGGCGCACCGCTGAGTCTCGAGGCCCTGAGCGCCCGCTATCGACGCCTGTCCACCGGAGCACCGGCCGGATCCGCCGAGGTGTGGGGAAACTGGCTGCTCCGGGAGGACGCAACCGGCAAGCTGGTGGGGACGGTGCAGGCGACGATTACCCCGGCCACCGGAAGCGCAATGATCGCCTGGGTTATCGGCACCCGGTTCCAGCGCCGCGGGTTCGCCATCGAGGCCGCCCGCGAGCTGGTGTCCACGCTCAGAGCCGGCGGGATCCCCGATCTGGCCGCGTCCATCCACCCCGACAACATCGGTTCCCAGGGGGTGGCCCGCGCCCTGGGCTTCTCCCCCACCGGAGTCTTCGATGACGGTGAGGAAATCTGGCGCGCTTAAACGCCAAGCGGGCACCAACTCGCCCGAAAACCCGGGTGGGACGGTGCCCGCTAAACGCGGTCTAGGAGAGCTGGTTCTTCTCGACCCAGGCGAGGTATTCCTCGCTCACGCTGCCGGTCACGTACTCACCGGTGAAGCAGCTCATCTCAAGCTCGGTCACATCCGAGCCCTCGATGATCGCGCTCTGCATGTCCGCTACTTCCTGGTAGATCATGTGGTCGGCACCCAGCGCCTTGGCGATCTCGGGGATCTTGCGGCCGTGGGCCACCAGCTCGGCACGCGAGGGCATGTTGATGCCGTACACGTGCGGGAAGCGCACGGGCGGGGCCGCCGAGGTGAAGGTCACCTTATTGGCGCCGGCCTCGCGGGCCATCTGCACGATCTGCTGCGAGGTGGTGCCACGCACCACCGAGTCGTCCACGATCAGGATGTTCTTGCCGCGGAACTCGCTGCCCATCGCGTTGAGCTTCTGGCGGACGCTCTTGGAGCGCTGCTCCTGCCCGGGCATGATGAAGGTGCGACCGATGTAGCGGTTCTTGTAGAAGCCCTCGCGGTATTCGATCCCGAGCTTCTGCGAGACCTGCATGGCGGCGGGACGCGAGCTATCGGGGATCGGCATGACCACGTCGATGTCACCCAGCGGCATGTGCTCGGCGATGGTGTCGGCGAGGCGGTTACCCAGGCGCAGGCGGGCGTCGTAGACCGAGATACCGTTCATCACCGAGTCGGGACGGGCCAGGTAAACATACTCGAACGAGCAGGGCACCAGGCGCGGCTTCAGGGCGCACTGGCGGATGTGCAGCTCACCGCTCGGGGTGATGAACACGGCCTCGCCGGGGGCAACATCGCGCACCAGCTGGTAGCCGGCGCTCTCCAGCACCAGCGACTCCGAGGCGACGATCCACTCGTCCTGGCCCTTGCCCGGACGGCGACCCAGCACCAGCGGGCGGATGCCGAACGGGTCGCGGAAGGCGAGCAGTCCGTGACCGGCGATCATCGCGATCGCCGCATATGAGCCCTCAACCCGCTCGTGGACCTGCGAGACCGCGTTGAACACGGTGTCCGGGTCGAGGTCCAGGCCGCTCAGCGAGGACTGGAGTTCGTTGGCCAGGACGTTGAGCAGCAGCTCGGTGTCGCTGGTCGAGTTCACGTGGCGACGGTCCACATGGAACAGGTCGCGGGAGAGCTCGCGGGTGTTGGTGAGGTTTCCGTTGTGCACCAGGATGATGCCGTAGGGCGCGTTCACATAGAACGGCTGGGCCTCCTGCTCATTGGCCGCGCTGCCGGTGGTGGCGTAGCGCACGTGGCCGAGGCCCACGGTGCCGGTGAGCGAGCGCATGTTCCGGGTGCGGTACGCCTCACGCACCTGCCCCTTCGACTTGTGCATGTGGAAGGTGGATCCGTCCGAGGTGGCGATTCCGGTGGAATCCTGACCGCGGTGCTGCAGGAGCAGCAGTGCGTCATAGACCTGCTGGTTGACGGGACTTGATGAGACGATGCCGACGATACCGCACATGGGTTTTAAAGGCTCTCTTCGGGGTGTGAGGGGTTCTAGTTTGCGTAGTGACCGATGAGTCGCACGGCGCCGCCGTCCACACCCTTGGCACCCTGCTCGAAGCCGGTGAAGTCGCGCGCAGAGGTGTGCACGGTTCCCACGGCCCAGGTCGGAATTCCACCGGCGGTGAGTTCCGCGGTGACGGCATCGGCCACCTCCGCGGAGACCACGGCGAAGAAGCCGATGCCGAGGTTCCAGGTGCCCTCGGCGCTTTCCAGGCTGGTGCCGGCGATGTCCGAGAGGACCCGGAAGACCGGGGCGGGCGACCAGGTGGAACGCTCCACCTCGACCCAGGAACCCAGCGGCAGCACGCGGGCCAGGTTGGCGGCAATGCCACCGCCGGTGACGTGTGAGAGGGAGTGGATGGCACCGTCGAAACGCTCATCGCCGAGCAGGTTCAACAGCGGGGTGGTGTAGAGCCGGGTGGGCTCAAGCAGTGCCTCACCGAAGCTGGCACCGAGTTCGGCGCTGTGATCGGTGTAGCGAATATCCGCGCCGGCGAGGATGTGCCGGACCAGGGAAAAACCGTTGGAGTGGATCCCGGAGGATTCCAGTGCCAGGACCACGTCGCCGTCCCGCACGCGCTCGGCTCCGAGCACGCGGTCGGCCTCGACCACACCGCTGGCGGCACCGGCGACGTCGTAGTCGTCCACACCCAGCAGACCCGGGTGTTCGGCGGTCTCGCCGCCCACCAGGGCGGTGCCGGTGGCCGAGCAGGCGCGGGCGATGCCGGCAACGATGTCGGCGATACGGGCGGGAACCACCTTGCCGCAGGCAATGTAGTCGGTCATGAACAGGGGCTTGGCCCCCACCACGACGATGTCATCCACCACCATGCCAACCAGGTCCTGGCCGATGGTGTCGTGCTTGTCCAGCGCCTGGGCGATGGCCACCTTGGTGCCCACGCCGTCGGTCGAGCTGGCCAGCAGCGGGCGACGGTAGCCCAGCAGGGCGGACGCGTCGAACAGACCGGCGAAGCCGCCAAAACCTCCCAGCACCTCCGGTCCGTGCGTGGCGGAAACCGCCTGTTTCATCAGCGAAACCGCGAGGTCTCCGGCGGCGGTATCCACGCCGGCGTCACGGTAGGAGGCGGAGGCAGAGGTCATTTTTGGTCGGTACCCTCGGTCGTAGTCGGAGCCACCGGCTCGTGGAGATCTTGGGGCTCTTCCACGGGGTGCACGTATAGCTTATCCGCATCGATGACGTGTTCTTTGCGTCCAACCAGTCGATCCAAAAGGATGGCCAAACTCCCAAAAATCGCGATCCCCACAACCACGCAGACCAGCGCCAGGAATCCGAAGATCTGCCCCTGGCTAAAGTCCTCATTTTTGGGGAACGAGAAGGTGAGGATCATCGCGGCAACGATGCCCACAACCCCGCCAATCACAATGAATGTGAAGTACTTCGGGGAGCGGCGCACACGGACGGTGGTGCGGGTACGTTCCTCCTGCAGCGGGTCGGACTGGGGCTCCGGAGACTCGGTCATACCCCTATTCTCCCCTATTGATCGATGCCTGACGAATCGGGAGAATCCGCACAAAAAACCGCGGCCCGGATCCTCTGAGGAGATCCGGGCCGCGGGGTATGGTTCTGGCTACTCGCCGGCCTCGGCCAGGCGGCGACGACGGACCACAACGATGGTGCTCGCGGTGGCGATCACGATCAGGGCGAGCAGGCCGCCCGCGGTCCAGAAGATCCAGGAGTTGTCGGCCGGTGCCTCGGCGGTCGTGACGGTCGGCTTGGCAGCCACCGGCTTAGCCGCCTCGGGCTTGGCCTCGACCTTGACGCCGCAGTCGGCGCCCAGCGGGATGCTGAAGGTGACGGCGTCCAGCGCCTCACCGGCCGGGTAGGTTCCAAACGCCGCAGCACCCTCGGCGGTCAGGGTCGCGGGGACCTTGTCGCCGTTCAGTCCGGTTTCGCCACGGGTCAGCGGGGTCTTGCTCAGATCCAGCTGGGCGAACCGCACCTGCTTCTGATCGATGGCCTGACCGTCCTGGGTGGTGCCGTGAACATCCAGCAGCACATAGGCGGTCTTGTCATCCACCAGCTCGATCTGCGGGTTGGCCAGGGTGGTGTCCAGGACGCCCTGGTGTCCGGTGAAGTGCATCGTGCCGGCAAAGGTGACCAGTCCGCGCTGCTTCTCGCCATCCACCGATCCGGTGCCCGCGGTGAACGCAAACTCCGGGTAGGTGAAGGTGGCACCATCGGCGGCGGTGTACTCACCGCGGGCGATGCCCTCGATGTAGTTCAGGAACGACGCCTTGAAGCCCCAGTTGAGGGTGGCCCCCTCGACCGCGCAGCCCTCGGCGAGGGCACGCTCGGCGAGCGTGAACACCACGCCGCGGTTGACCGAGCCCTGGAAGGTCAGCGTGTGCTCGCCGGCCTCGAGGGTTGCGGGCAGCGCACCGGTCCAGCTGGCGTTGCCGTTTGCGTCGGCGGCGATGGTGCCAAGCAGGATCGGGGTCGAGTAGACCACTACGCGAATGTCCTTCTCGCCGGGCTGGAAGCCCGAGGCGGTCACGGTTGCGCTCTCGCCGGTTCCGAGCTTGGCCAGCTCGGTCTCGGTGATGTTCAGGCCGGTGGTCGCCGGCGGGGTGGCCGGGATGGGCAGGGCGGTCTTCTTGTCCTTCGCCGAGACCGACAGGACGGTACCGGTGACACCCAGCGGGGCGGCGGCCGGCGAACCGATCGTGAAGGTCAGCGGGTCGGCGCTCGGGTAGCGGCCCTGGAAGAGCTCGCCGCCGGCGGCACTCACCTGAACGGGCACGCCGCTCCAGGTGGTGGCCGCACCGTTCTCGGTGCGGGTGGCTGCGCCGAGGTTCAGGGTGCCAAAGACGATCCGGTTGCCGTTGAGGCTCGCGGTCAGGGTCGCGCTGGTGGGCGAGAGGACCTGAATGGTCGGGTTGGACAGGGTGTAGTCCAGCACGCCGCCGTGGCCGTAGAAGCGGACACCGCCGGAGTAGCTGACGCTGCCGGTGCCGGTCGCGCGGTTGAAGTCGCTCACCGAGGCCTGGCCGAACTGGAACGCCCCGTTTGCGCGGGTGGCACCGCCGACGGTGCTCACCGAGCCCTTGGCGATCGGTCCCTGCACGTAGTCGGAGAACTGGTTCTTGATCGACCAGCGCAGCGATCCGCCGGTGATCGAGGCGACCGGGTTGGTGACGGCGGGCTGATCCACCGGGGGCTTGGTCGGCTCGACCGTGCCGCCCTCACCGGTGCCCGAACGCATCGCGATGGTCGCAAATGCGTCCAGGCTGCGGTCGGTGGCCGACAAGCCGTGGGCTGCGGAACTTGCAACCTCATAGGTCTTGGCCGAGTTCAGGGTGCCCGCGGGAACCCGGATCGAAACCGTGAACTTTCCGCCGACGATCTGGCTGGGCTGGACCCACTCCTGAGCGAGCCATCCGTCGCCGGGCAGGGCCGAGTTTCCGGTCCAGTAGCCCTTCTCACCCAGCAGGATGTAGGCACCGAACTGGGCACCGGGGCCGGTGAAGGCGCTGCCGGTCACGGTGAAGACGTTGTCCACGCTGGCGTTGACATCGGCGCTCGGGGAGACCACGATCGAGGGCTTGGTCGGGTCGATGATGACCACCGACTTGATCGAGATGGCCGCCTGGGCGTCCAGCGAGCGGTCGGTAGCCGAGAGGCCGTGAGCAGCCGAGGAGAACACCGCGTACTCGCCACCGGACACGAACTGACCGCTGGGAATCACGATTTTGGTGGTGAAGGCACCGTCCTTGATCCGGGCGGGGGTAACAAAGTCCTGGGCGAGCCAGCCGTCCGCGGGCAGCGGGGTACCCGCGGCCCAGTTGGACTTCGAACCGATCAGAACGTAGGCACCGTTGACGGCACCCGGGCCAACAAAACCGGTACCCGAGACGGTGAAGGTGTTGTTCTTCGCCGGGTCCACGTCCTTATTCGGGGTGATGGTCAGGCTGGGCTTGGTGACGTCCACCGGCTTGAGCGCGATGGCTGCCTGGGCATCCAGCGAACGGTCGGTGGCCGAGAGGCCGTGGGCGGCCGAGGTGAACACCGCGTAGTCGGTGCCGGCGGCAAAGGCATCCGCGGCCACCGTCAGCGTGGTGGTGAACTTCCCGTCGGTGATCTGACCGGCGGGCACGAAGCCCTGCGCGAGCCAGCCGGTCGCGGGCAGCGGGGTGCCCGCGGCCCAGTTACTCTTGGCACCGATCAGCACGTAGGCGCCGTTGGCGGCACCCGCACCGGTGTAGCCGGTACCGGTCACCGTGAAGGTGTTGGCCACCTTGGGGTCGACCGCGGTGTTCGGGGTGATGGTCACCGTCGGGTTCGCGGGCTGCACAACCGGGGCAAAGGTGATCGGGGTCGCCGTCTCGAACAGCGGCTCCTTGGCACCGCCGCCACCGTAGGTGTAGATGCCGTAGTTACCGGTGGCCGGCTCGTTGGCGTAGCCGGACTTCACGCTCAGCGTGGCCTCGAAGCTCCCGTCGGCCTTGAGCTCGATCGCGCCGGATCCGGCCCCACCGATGGTCTCCACGGATTCGGCCGGAACCGCCCACTTCTGGGTGGATACCGAACGGGAAGCGCCGGGGGCGTTTGCCGAGGGCTGCCAGGTGTCGGCGAACTTGCCAAACACCACGTAGGTACCGGTGAACTTGCCGGCCAGCGGCGGACGGGTGCCCACGGTGTTGGCGGTGGGGAGGAAGCCGGTACCCGTCACGGTGACGGTGTCACCGTCGGGGTTCAGGCCGGTGGTCTTGGAGACGGTCACCTTGGGGCTGGCCGTCGGGGCCGCGAAGGTGATCGGGGTTGCGGTCTCGAAGGCCGCCTCAACCGAGCCACCCGCGGCGTAGGTATAGATGCCGAAGTTACCGGTGGCGGGCTCCTTATCGAAGCCGGGCTTCACCAGGATGTCGGCCGAAAAGGATCCGTCCGGCTTGAGCTCGATCGCGCCGGCGTTTGCCCCGCCGATGACCTGCATCGACTCGGCCGGTACCGCCCACTTGGTCGCTCCGGATACCCGGGCGCTCGAGGGTGCTCCCGCCGAGGGCTGCCAGGTGTCGGCGAACTTGCCAAACACCACGTAGGTACCGGTGAACTTGCCCGCCAGCGGCGGACGCGATCCCACCGTCTTATCGGTCGGGGTGAAGCCGGTTCCGGTGACGGTGATGGTCTCCCCGGCCGGGTTCAGACCGGTCGTCTTCGACACGGTGACCGTGGGCTGCGGGGTCGGGGTCTGGAAGCTAATCGGGGTCGCCGTCTCGAACAGCGCCTCCTTGGCACCGCCGCCGGGGTAGGTGTAGATGCCGTAGTTACCGGTGGCCGGCTCGTTGGCGTAGCCCTTCTTCACGCTCAGCGTGGTCTCGAAGGTGCCATCGGACTTGATCTCGATGGCGCCCGCCCCGGCGCCCCCGATGGTTGCCATGGATTCGGCCGGCACAGCCCACTTCTGCGCCGAAACCGAACGGGCAGATCCCGGCGCATTCGCCGAGGGCTGCCAAGTGTCGGCGAACTTACCAAACACCACGTAGGCGCCGGTGAACTTCCCCGCCAGCGGCGGACGGGCTCCCACGGTGTTGGCCGTCGGGAAGAAGCCGGAGCCCTTCACGGTGACGGTGTCGCCGTCGGGGTTCAGCCCCGTGGTCTTGGAGACGGTCACCTTGGGGTTGGCCTGCTGGTTGACCGAAACCGGTGCGAAGGCGTCCAGGCTGCGGTCGGTGATCGAGAGACCGTGGGCGGCCGAGGTGGCCACCTGGTAGGACTTTGCCGGGTCCAGCTTGCCCGCGGGCACCGAGATGGTGGTGGTGAAGGCACCATCCACGATCTGACTCTTCTGCACCCAGGCCTGGCTGATCCAGCCGTCCGAGGGCAGCGCACTGCCGCCGCTCCACACGGATTTTTCGCCGAACAGGACGTAGGCGCCGTTGGCAGCCCCATCCCCGACGAATCCGGATCCGCTGACCGTGAGCGTGTTGGCCACACTCGGGTCCAGGAACGAATTCGGCGTGACCGAAATCGAGGGGGCGGTGGCGGCCTGGGCGGGGGCACTGCCAACGATCAGACCACCGGCGACAAGCGCCAGTGCCAGGATCGGGGCAAGCCAGACCCGCAGCCGCGAAGACAGGGCTGAGAGATACACGGAAACTCCAGTGGTGGGGTGTGGGGTTTCTATCCGCGGCGGCTCGAGGTGAAGTTCCACTTGAGGCGCAGATAGGTTAGCCTAAGTAAGGCAAGGCTATGATCGAGTAAATCTGGTCGGGACGGCACTTGTCAAGCTGAGGCTAGCCTTACCTCGTTAAATTCCCCACGTAGAGCGAGAAACCAGATGTCACCCCGCGGAAAAAGCGTGCGCACTGCCGCACTTCTCACCCTGACCGCGCTGCTGCTTACCGCATGCAGCGCCACGGCAACGACGCCCGAGAACGACGGTTGCGCCCAAACCCCGCTGAGTGAGCTGAAGCTGGATACCCCGGCCAACCAGATCACCGGCGTCTCCGACGCCTGCCTGGCCAACCCGGCAATCGATCCGATCGAGAAGGATCCGACCCCCGCGCTTCCGGTCACCGTGACCGACGATGCCGGCGCACAGGTCACCGTGAAGGATGCCTCGCGCATCCTCGCCCTCGACATCTCCGGCACCCTCGCCGCCACCGTCTGGGGCCTGGGCCTCGGCAAGAACCTGATCGGACGCGACGCTTCCACTTCGTTCCCCGGAACCGAGAAGCTGCCGCTGGCCACCGGCTCCAGCCACACCCTGAACGCCGAGGCGATCCTGGCGATGGCCCCGACCGTGATCCTCACCGATGGCAGCCTCGGCCCCAAGGCCGTCCGCGAGCAGCTCGCCCAGGCGGGCATCCCGGTGGTCAAGATCACCCAGGACCGCACCATTTCCAACACCGGTGACATCGTGCGCGAGGTCTCCACCGCCCTGGGTATCCCCGAGACCGGCACCAAGCTGACCGAGCGCATCGACAAGGAGCTCAAGGCCAGCCTGGCGGACATCCAGAAGATCGCCCCCACGGACGAATCCAAGCGTCCCCGCGTGATCTTCCTCTACGCCCGCGGCGGCGCGGGCATCTACTACCTCTTCGGGGAGGGATCCGGTGCCGATTCGCTGATCGATGCGATCGGCGGCGTGGACGTGGCCAAGGAGATCGGCTGGAGCGGCATGAAGCCGATGACCGCCGAGGCCCTGATGAACGCCAAGCCCGACGTGCTGCTGATGATGACCGACGGCCTGAAATCGGTCAACGGCATCGATGGGCTGCTCGAGCAGATCCCCGCCCTGGCCTCGACCCCCGCCGGCGAACACCGACGCGTGGTCACCATGAACGACACCGAGATCCTCGGCTTCGGCCCGCGCACCGCGGCCGTGGTGGAGTCCCTCGCCCGCGCCCTGTATACGGCGCCGGAGCCCAGCGCCACCCCCGCCAAATGAGTGGCGCGCAGGCCCCCTCACGCACCCGTCTGTCCGGGCATCGCCTGACCGGTCGTCGTCTCGCCCTGATCGGCGGGCTGGCGATCGCGCTGGTGCTCGCCATCTTTATCTCGCTGGGACTCGGCCAGTTTCCGATCGCCCCGCACGAGGTGTGGAACCTGATCATCGCCAAGTTCGGCGTCTCGGTTCCGCCCGCGGCCCCCGGTGCCGAGGCGGCGCTCTGGACCGTGCGGATGCCCAGGCTGCTGCTGGGTGTCCTGGTGGGGGCCGCGCTGGCCGGATCGGGTCTGCTGTTGCAGGCGATCTTCGGCAACCCGCTGGCCGATGCCGGCGTGATCGGAATCTCCTCGGGGGCGGCGCTCGGCGCGGCCCTGGCAATTGTCACCGGGATGGCGGCTCTGGGCAACTGGACGGTTCCCGCGCTGGCCTTTGTCGGCGGACTGATCAGCGTGTTTGCCGTCTATATGGTGTCCCGTTCGGGCGGAAAAACCGAGGTGGTCACGCTGATCCTCACCGGCATCGCGATCAACGCGATCTGCGCCGCCGGACTCGGGTTCCTCACCTTCCTCGGCAACACGTCCTCGCGCGAGCAGATCGTGTTCTGGCAGCTGGGCAGCCTGAACGGTGCCCTGTGGAAGCAGGTGGCCACCGTATTCCCGGTGGTGGTGATCGGCCTGATCGTCGCCTACCTCGTCGCCCCGAAGCTTGACCTCTTTGCGCTGGGCGAGAAGAGCGCCCGGCACCTGGGTGTCAACGTGGAGGCGCTGCGGATCACCGTGATCCTGCTGGTCGCCGTGCTGGTCTCGGTGGCCGTGGCCTTCACCGGCATCATCGGTTTTGTGGGTCTGGTGATCCCGCACCTGATGCGGATGATCATCGGCCCCGCCCACCGCCCGCTGCTGCTGGCCTCGGTGCTCGGCGGCGCGCTGCTGGTGGTGCTCGCCGACCTGTTTGCCCGCACCGCGATTGCCAATGCGGACCTGCCGATCGGCATGGTCACCTCGCTGGTGGGTGGGCCGTTCTTCTTCTGGCTGCTGATTCGCACCCGAAAGTCGCAGGGAGGCTGGGCATGAGTGCTCTGATGGCCGAGAGCGTTTCGCTGTCCTTCTCGGGAAAGCCCGTGCTGCGGGATGTGTCGCTGCGGGTCCTTCCCGGGGAACTGCACGCCCTGATCGGGCCCAACGGTGCCGGGAAGTCCACGCTGCTGGCGATGCTCTCGGGCGATCGCACCCCGGCATCCGGGGCGGTGCTGCTCGACGGGAAGAACCTCGGCGAGTGGCGTCCGAAGGAGCTGGCCCGCGAGCGCGCGGTCCTCACCCAGGACAACACGGTCACCTTCCCGTTTACCGCCGCGCAGATCGTGGAGATGGGACGCGCGCCCTGGCAGCGCACCCCCGCCGAGGACGAGGATGAGCGGGCGATCGCCGAGGCGGTAGCACAGACCGACGTGGCCCACCTGATGGACCGCAAAATCCCGCACCTCTCCGGCGGCGAGCGCGCCCGCGTGGCCCTGGCCCGGGTGCTCGCCCAGCGCGCGCCGATTGTGCTGCTGGACGAGCCCACCGCGGCCCTCGATCTGCGCCATCAGGAGGACGTGCTGCGCATCGCCCGCGACCGGGCTCGCGCCGGCGATGCCGTGGTGGTGGTGCTGCACGATCTGAACCTCGCCGCCGCCTATGCCGACCGGATCACCCTGCTCTCGCGCGGAAGCATCGCGGCATCGGGCACCCCGAGTGACGTACTGACCGCCGAGCGGGTAGAGGAGGTCTACGGCCAGCGGGTCGAAATCATCGAGCGCACGGGCCGCCCGCCCCTGATCGTGCCGCTGCGCTAGTCCCGGGGTACTAGCTTCGGGAGTGTGCGCGGGTGGGCTGGCGACCGAAGAAGAACCAGGTGAGTGATCCGATCAGCGGCAGGAAGATGATTGCCAGGGCCCAGAGGGCTCGGAACGAGTCGGCGGGGGTGCCGGTGCGCGGGCTGCGTGCCAGCGAGATCAGCGCGGCGACTGCCAGGCCGATGATCGCCAACAGGACCAGGCTCCAGACGATGTCGTAGCCGGCCGGTAGCAGCGGATTCGGTTCCATGGTTCCCCCTCGATAGTGGACCCCAGAATAACAGTCGTTTGCTTTGATCGAGAAGCGCTACGCCCCGCCGGAGAGCCGGATCGTGGTGCCCGCGGTGTAGCTCGCATCCGGCGAGACCAGCCAGGCGATTGCCGCGGCGATCTCGTCCGGTTCGGCGGCCCGACCCAGCGGGATGCGCGCGGCCGCCTTTTTCGGGCGGTCGGCCTCTCCGGCATCCGCATGGATATCGGTCATCGTGGTGCCCGGGGCCACCCCGACCACCCGGATTCCGTGCGGGGCGACCTCGGCGGCGAGTCCCTGGGTCAGCGCATCCACCCCGGCCTTGGCCGCCGCATAGTGCACGTAGGTGTTGGGAGATCCGTTGCGAGCGGCGGTCGAGGAGACGTTCACCAGCACGCCGGGCGTCTCGGCGGCCAGGAATTCGCGCACCGCACGCCGGGCGACCAGCACCGCCGAGGTCAGGTTGATGTTGATGACCTCACGCACGATGTCGCTCGGCGTCTCGGCCAGTGGTCCGATGTGCAGGGTCGCCCCGGCGTTATTCACCACGTTATCCAGGTGACCGAAACGCTCAAGCGCCGCGGTAAAGAGGGTGTCGATGCCCGCGTCGGTGGACAGGTCGGCCCCGACCACCAGGACCTCGGTTCCGGCCTCGGCCAGCTCGGCGGCCAGCGCCTGCGCCGCGGCGATATTACCCCGATATCCGAGCACCAGCGTGTGTCCGGCCGCCGCGAGACGGCGGGCGGTTGCGGCCCCGATGCCGCGGGTTCCGCCGGTGATCAGCGTGACCGGGGCGTGGTTCTCGGCGGCGCTCACTCGGCAAACCTTCCACGCAGCAGCGGCAGCAGCCCACCAATATCGGCGCGCTGACCCGAGGCGTAGACACTACCCGCCTGCACCGCGTCATCCCAGTCCAGGACGCCGCGCGCCAGATCCAGCCACACCTCGGCGGTCATCTCGACCACGTTCGGCGGGGTGCCGCGAGTATGCCGCGGACCCTCGATGCACTGGGTGGCCCCGAAGGGTGGAACCCGCACCTCGACGGTGTTTCCGGGTGCGCGCTCGGCGAGCAGCTGGAGCGTATAGCGAACGGCCATCGCCTTCTGATCGCGGGTCGGCGCCTCGCCGCGGGTGGCCAGAACGGCCGCGAGACCGTCGGAATCGGGTATCTGTGCACGTGCCATACCTCTAGGCTAGTACCGTGAAGATCCTGGTCCTCGGCTCCGGTGCCCGTGAGCATGCAATCGTCCTGTCCCTGCTCGGCGAAGACGCCGGCCACGCCATCGTGGCGGCCCCCGGCAATGCCGGTATCGCCGCGCGCGTGCCCGTGGTTGCGGTGAACGCCACCGACCCCGAAGCGGTCACCGAACTCGCGCGTGCCGAAAACGCCGACCTGGTGATCATCGGTCCCGAGGCCCCGCTGGTGGCCGGCGTGGCCGACGCCCTGCGTGCCGCCGGCTTCGCGGTGTTTGGTCCCGACCGTGCCGCCGCCGCCCTCGAGGGCTCGAAGAACTTCGCCAAGCGGATCATGTCCGAGGCGAATGTCCCCACCGGGCGTGCATTCCGCGCGTCCACCGTCGAGGAGGTTGTGGCCGCCCTCGACGAGCTCGGTGCACCCCACGTGGTCAAGGCCGACGGCCTGGCCGCAGGCAAGGGAGTGCTGGTCACCTCCGACCGCGACGCCGCGATCGAGCACGCCCGCCAGTACCTCGACGCCGGCAGCGTGCTGATCGAGGAGTTCCTCGACGGCGAAGAGGTCTCCCTGTTCTTCCTGAGCGACGGCCAGAACGTGCTGCCACTCTCCCCCGCCCAGGACTTCAAGCGCCTGCAGGACGGCGACGCCGGCCCCAACACCGGCGGCATGGGCGCTTACTCTCCGCTGCCCTGGCTGGATGAGCACTTCGGCTCCGAGCGCGCGTTTGTGGACCAGGTGCTGGACACCGTGGCCGCCCCGGTCATCCGTCAGCTGGCCGCCGAGGGCACCCCGTTTGTCGGTCTGCTCTATGCGGGTCTGATCCTGGTGGATGGTGGCCGTACGGTCAAGGTCATCGAGTTCAATGCCCGATTCGGCGATCCCGAGACCCAGATCGTCCTGCCGCGCCTCACCTCCAACCTCTCCGAGCTGCTCTATGCGGCCGCGACCGGCACACTGGCCGAGCAGCCCCGTCCGGAATTCTCCGACCAGGCCGCGGTCACCGTGGTTCTCGCGAGCGAGGGCTACCCCGAGGCGCCGATCACCGGTCGAGTGCTCACCGGCCTGGCCCACGCCGAAAACATCCCCGGCGTGCACCTGACCCACGCGGCAACGGCCGTTCAGGGCGATGCGCTGTTCGCCACCGGTGGGCGCGTGCTCAACGTGGTGGGCCTCGGTGATGACTTCACCGCCGCCCGTGCCGCCGCCTATGCGGCGCTGGACAAGATCGGCCTGGAGGGCGGTCAGTACCGCACCGACATCGCCGCGAAGGTCGCGAACTAGCTCGACCCCTGACCACCGTGGGCCGGCTCCGTATGGGGGCGGGCCCACGGTGGTTTTTGTGTCACGGGCGCGGAGCGGGCACCTTCTCGGCGAAGCGGGATGGTCGGAACGTGGTCAGCAGGTCGGACTCGATCCCCTCCAGCAGTTCCCGTGCCAGCAGCGTGCCGATGCCCGCTGCCAGGGCGATTCCGGCGTGGGCGACCGCAACCGACAGCCCCGGGGTTCCGGTACGCCCAAGGACCGGACGTCCGTCTTCGGGAATCGGCCGAAGTCCCACCCGAACGCTCTCCAGGGTGGCCTCCTCGGCCCCGCGGATTTCCCGGCGAATGCTCTCGAGCGCGCGGTCGGCTACCGCCTCCGGCCCGTTTTCCACCGAGTCATCGAGGTAGTCTTCGGCGGCGAGCAGCGTTGTCTCGTCTGCCTGGCGAAGTTCGAACTCGGGACCGGACACGATCCCGTTGATCAGTGGCTCCGAGGTTCGCAGCCGCAGCAGGATGCACGGTGAGGCGACCACCGGCACGTGCACCCCGGCGCTCCGCAGCAGCGCGGAGGTTCCCGTCCCAGCAGCGATCACAACCTCATCCACGGCGACGGTACCGGACGCGGTTCGTACCCCGGTGACCCGGCCATCGGTCACCACCAGCTCATGCACACGGGTGTCGGGAACAAACTCCGCTCCGAGCGCGAGGGCACCACTCAGAAGCGACCGGGTGAGCGCCACCGGATCCACGCTGCCATCGGTTTCGGCGAGGACCGCCGCCCGGGGCGGGGTACGCAGGTTCGGTTCCCGGGCCGCGCACCCCTCGGTGGATAGTACGCGTACGTGTACCCGTAGCTTCGGATCGATCACCAGGTCCGCATCCGGGTTACCGCGGGCGTCCGACCAGGACAGCGCACCCCGACGGGTCAGGGCGAAGGGGAGCGTCAGCTCCTCGGCAAGGCGGTCAAGTTCCGCGGAGGCGAAGCGTCGCAGCGCCGCCTGTTCGGGGTCGGCCGCGGAGGCGGAGAGCCCGATCCAGGCGAATGCGTCTCCGGTGGCGCCACCGGCGGGTTGCCCGGCGTCAAGGATCAGAACGCGCGACCCACCGCGGGCCAACGAGTAACCGATAGCGGCGCCCAGCACCCCGGCACCGATCACGGCACTGTGTTTCGTCGGGTGCGCGCACATCAGTGGAGGCGATCAGCGACCAAATGCGACAGGATCATAAATGTAATCTATTCAGGCCCTGATCAGGGGCATAGCGTCATGAGGTCATGAAAAAACACTCCCTGCAGATCGCCTCCCTGTCGCTCGCCCTGCCGCTGCTGCTCGCCGGCTGTACCACAACCACAAACGCTTCCTCGACCGCCTCGGGCTCCCCACACCCACAGGCCTGGTCCTATTCCGGTCCGGCCGGACCAAAAAGCTGGGGCGAAATCTCCGCAGCCTGCTCCACCGGAACCGCCCAGTCCCCGATCGAGCTCACCCGCAGCATGTTGAACGTCGCCGATGTCGGGGCACCCGAGGTCCACTATCAGCCCACCGTGTTTGAGGTTGAAAACAACGGCCATACCATCGAGGTCACCCCCGAAAACGAAACCGACAACTACATGGTGCTGGGTGGCGAGACCTATTATCTCCAGCAGTTCCATCTGCACAGCACCAGCGAACACACGATCGATGGCGTCCGGAGCGACCTCGAACTCCACCTGGTGAACAAGACAACTTCGGGAAAGGTCGCCGTCCTCGCGGTGCTCTTTAACGCTGGAGCTGCCAACACGGCGCTGGCAAACTTCTTCGCGGAGATGCCACAAAAGGTCACCGGCGAGGAGGAGTCCGACCCCGTTTCCGGCACCATCAACCCCGCCGAACTCCTGCCCGCCGACTCGAAGATCATCCAATATGAGGGCTCGCTCACCACGCCGCCGTGTAGCGAGGGTGTGCACTGGAATGTCTATGAGACGCCGGGCGAAATCTCGACAACACAACTAAGTGCATTCGAGAAGCTCTATCCGCACAATTCCCGTCCGCTGCAGAAGATCAACGACCGCACGGGGACAGAGATCACCACGCCGTAGAGGCGGCGGAAACGCGCTAGGCCGAGGGCTGCTCCGAGGCCGGGCGTCCGGCCCGAATCCACGCGTCGTGTGTGTGGTTCTTGCCGATGCTGCACCAGCAGGCCACCGCGATCAGGTTGCCCTGCCGCTCGGTGACAAAATATTCGTTGTGTGAGCCCTGGGGCCGCGCCTGTGTGGTCTCCATGAGTCCTCCGGTAGAAAACGCAGGGGCGGTGCCGACTCCCCCCGGTGCCGACACCGCCCCGCACGCGTAATGGCGTACTACCAGCCGAGGCTGGCAGGCTGCACGCTCCCGGGGATTCGGGCCGAAATCTAGTGTTCCGGTGACGCGTCAGCCACCCAAGAGGACGTAACGGGTGCCATTTTCTATCGCGCGACACGCCGAAACAGTTTTACGGGTGTGTGCCGTCGCCGGTTCCGGTCAGTGTGAAGGACTCCGCCCGGGCGCTCACCCGCACGTGGTAGCCCACGGGTCCGTCCCCGGCCGAAACGGTGACGGTGCCCGAGACCCGCCCGGCCCCCGGATCACACACGGTGGTCGAGGGACCCGTGGTGCAGCTCCAGCCCGCGGGGGTCGAGACGATGCGCGCGCCGGTGAGGGTAATCTCCACCCGCTCGGCCCGCCAGGTTTCGGCCCGGACATCGAATCCGATGGTCAGGTGCGCCCGGTCCGGCATCGTCACGGCAATGCTCGCCGGGGGTTTCTGTGGCACGAACCATCCACCCAGGCCCACGCCCAGCAGCACGGCTCCGATGGCCGCCAATCCGATTCCCGAGGCCAGGATCGGCCGCAGCCGGATCCACCGCAGGATCCGCCCGCACGCTCGCCGCAGCCATCCGGTTGCGCGCACAGGATCCGACGTTTCCGCGGCAGCACCCGCGGCCCTCTCGTCCGCACCGCGCGGGAGGGCGGCACCGGCCAGGGTCGCCGCGGGCGGTACCACCACCAGGGCGGCCTGCGCGCCCACCCCGGCCTCCGACGTGCTCGCGGCCGTACCCGTGCCGGCCGCCGGGGTGCCTACCGAAGTGCCCGCCGAGGTCCCCGCCGAGGACCCCGCCGGCGGGAGCACCCCGGCTTCGGGAGCGCCGGCCCGTGCGCCCACACCGGCCGAGGAGGCCTCCGTCTGCGCCCCCACACCGGTCAGCATCGCGGAGGAGGGCACCGCCGAATCCGACCGAGCCGGATCGAGGCGGCCCGAATCCCCCTCGTTCTGAAGCGCCGAGGCCGGCGCGGGCCGGGCAAGCTGCGCCAGGAACAGCAGCGGCAAAAAGCCCCGGGCCGAGCTCATCTTCGCCCAGCGCGACCATTTCCGCCGGCAGTCCTCACAGCCCAAAACGTGACGCATTCCGCGCTCGGTGGCATCGTGGTCATCGGGCTCGGGTAGCGGTACCCGGGGGATTCGGTCGGCATTTTGTGCGCACTCAAATTCCCCGCGGCCGAGGAGGATCACCAGCACCGCCCGGCGCATGGAGCCCTTCGCCCGCTGCAACAGGTTGGATACCGCCGCCGGTGCACGCCCCCACTCCTCGGCAATCTCACCCGGTTTCATCCCGTTCACCACCACGCCGATCAGCACCCGGCGCTGATCCTCGGGCAGCAGTTCCAAGGACTGCTGGATCAGGGCAAACTCGTCATACGCGTCAACGTCGCGGATGCGGCGTTCGGCGTACTCGTCCGGGACGAGTTCTAACACTTCATCGGACACGGCCGAAGTCCTTGCTCGTGCAGAGCGAGCCTCGTCGATCACGAGGTTCCGCATGGTTTGGATGACATAGGTATGGGCAAATGCCTGCGGCCCGGTACCCTCCCGCCACTTCTTGGTGAGCCGGAGCAGGGCTTCACTCAGGAGGTCCTCGGCATCCATCGAGGGGGCGGCAATCCGGGTGGCCATCGCGCGCAGAAACGGCAGTTGCCGACGAAGATAGAGCGCGGCGGACCGGGTATCCCCCGCGGCCGCAGCCCGCATCAGCTCCTCGTCGGAGATGTCCATCCGTTCCTCAGCACTCACCGAGACTCCTCTCCGACGCGTCCCTCGGGAGGGACCGGAACGGGCCGTCTGCTCCGAGGGGGTGCAAACGGCCCGAACGCGGGGTCGCCCAGGTGGTGCCGACTACCGTTCGTTTAGGCGCCGGTGGTGCGACGAGCACGACGCTGCGCACGAGCCAACAGCCCCGCCGCGGCGATCAGAAGGATCACTCCTCCCACACCGGCAATAGTGCTGCCAGTGTAGTCGCCCCCGGTATAGGCCAGGTGTGTGTCCCCGCCACCGGCATTATTCGGGCCGGGACGGGTGGGGTCGGCGGATGGGCCGGGGCCCGGGGTCACGCCGCCACCGCTGGGGCGCAGCGCCACGCGGGCCACGTCGGTGCCGGTCAGGGCGGTGCCCGCGGGATCCAGTGCCGAACCCACCGCGGTGTTGGTGAGGGTGCCCGAATCGCGCGCGGTCACCGTGTAGGTCGCGGTACAGGTCAGGCTCTGGCCGGGGGCAAGGCTCGCGGGCTGCGGTCGATCGCAGGTCAGCGCACTCAGGGCACCCGTCCCGGTGAAGTTCCGGTCCTCCAGGCTCACCCCGTGCAGGCTGAGGCCACCGCTGTTACGGGCCTTGAGGGTGTAGGTCACGGTGTCACCCACGGCGGCCGAGGTTGCCGAGACGGCCTTGGTCACGGTGAGCGCACCGTGGCCCACCGCGGCAAATTCGGCGGCGGAGTCATTCGAGGTGACCACCGCGGCGGTGACCACCGGATGTGCGGTGGCGCGGGCGGTGTTGGTGACCCGGCCGGCATCCACATCCGCCTGGGTCACCGCATAGGTGGCCCGGCAGGTGGTCGAGGCACCGGGTGCCAGCGCGGTTACCGGGCAGGTGATCGCCGAGAGGGACCCGGATCCGCCGAATTCGGTCTCGTCGATGGCCAGCGAATCCACCGGAATCTGACCGGTGTTGGTGACCGTGAACGCGTAGGTCGCCGTGTCGCCCAGGACCGAGGTGGAGATATCCACGGCCTTCTCCAGACGCAGCGCCGCGGGCAGCGCGGTGTTGGTCACCACACAGCTGACATCATCCCCCACCGCCAGGGCGAGGTTCTGGTTGGGGTTGCTGCCGGACGGGAGAACCGTGGTGCTCCCGGTGGTCGCATTGGTGCAGCTCCAGTCGGCGGCGTAGTAGTTCAGCGCGCTGCGAGTCCCGGCGGTGGTTCGGTCGGCCAGGGCCAGCGTCCCGGTGGGGATCACCGTCTCGCGTCCGGTGGTCGCGCCTGTGGCGGTGCCGGTGCTGGCCAGGGCCAGGGGAATCCCCTCGGGGGAGGTGATCGACACGTCAAATGAGTCGGTAGGGTCCACCCGACTGGCAACCTGCTTGGTCACCGTTGCCCGCGCGGTCTGAATACCGAACGCCACGGCCTCACGCTCGCCACCGGTGTTCATGTGTACCGCGCCGCTGATCCGAGTAGCCGAGGCACCGGCCATGATCACGCCGTGCGCACTGTTGGTGCCCGCCGGGGCACCGGTGCACGACACGGTGGTGTTTCCGTTGCCGGCCGGGGGAAGCGGGCAGCCGCCACCGGTGGTGAATTCATAGGCGTGATCGATCATGGTCAACGGCACATCCGAGGTCCAGGTGATGCTCTCCTGAAAGAACCCGGTCGGCCCATCCAGCGTTTCCGCGGAGGCGCTCACCAGCGAGTACCCGGTGACCGGGGTGCCATTCAGGCTGATCGCCACGTTACGAATCTCGATGTTTACGGCCCCGTTGGACAGCCCGCCCAGGGAGTACAGCAGCGGTTTTCCGGTGATGCCCTGGTAGTACCCGGGGCTGCCGAACACCGAAACGGTGGGGCTGGCGATCACGTTGCGGGCGGTCTTGCCGGGAACCGGACGCTGGGTCACGTTGAAGGTCACCGTGTAGTCCCCGAGCATCATGGTCATGTCCTGGCCCGCGGGCCCGGCGGCCTGGGTGGCATCAAACCCGGTGAAGTCGATCCAGCAGGTTGAGGTGGGGTACTTCCCGCCCGAGGTCGCATAGCTGCAATCGGTATTCAGCGGGGCGGCGGAAACCGCCGCGGGGACCATGAGGGAACCGAGGAGCGCGGCGGCGGTAACGCCGAGGGCCGCAAGCAGACGGGTCAACCGTCTCGGGGCAGAGTGGCGAGCACGAGCTCGGGAACGTACAGCGGGCATGTGTCCTTCTTCGGGTAGGTTTCGAGGTCTATTCGGGGGAGACGCAAACCAGGAAACGCAGAAATAATTACCGCTGGTAAGAGGACGACTGTAACACCAGGGCCACACTCGGCGTACATTTTGCACGCCCCCACGGGCGGGTTCACCCGTGATTTCATCTCCCAACACCCAGGACGACGAAGAAGTCCGCGGAATCTATCGCGGCAACCAAAAAATCTCATCCCGCGGACGGGATGAGATTTTTTGGCCAGACCCGCTACTCGCCGGTACGCAGGAAGACCCGCTCCAGGCTCCACGGGTTTTCCGCATACAGCACCGCGAGGGAGGCGGAGGCATCGTCGGGGTAGATGTCGCGCTCCCCGGCAACCACCCCGGCCAGGATCCGCTCGGCCACGCTCGCCGGCGACGCCTTATCCATGTCGACACCGCTGAGCATCTCGGTGTCGATCTGCGCCGGATAGGCCACCGAAACCTGCACCCCGCTGCCCTGCAGCTCGGCACGCAGCGCCTGTCCGTACTCATGCGCGGCGGCCTTGGAGATGCTGTAGCCGGTCATGTTGCGGGCGGGGGCGAAGGCGAGGATCGAGGCGACGTTCACGATCGCGGCGGGGGCATTGGCAATCAGCCGGGGCGTGAAGGCTCGGGAGGTGTTCAGCACCCCAAACAGGTTGGTTTCCAGGTCCAGACGGTAGTCCTCGATCGCCCCGTCCAGCGCGCCGCCAAAACTCAGCGTGCCCGCGTTGTTGATCAGGATGGTTGCATCGGCGGCAATCTCGGCGGCGGCGGCCACACTGGCCGGGTCGGTGACGTCGAGGGGGACCAGCTGCACGCGCTCATCCGTGACCCACTCGGCGTTTACCCGACCGGTGTCCCGGGCCCCGGCATAAACCTTGGCCGCACCCTGCTTGAGCAGGTGGGCGACGAAGTGGGTGCCGAGGCCACGGCCGGCTCCGGTTACAAAGACGATGGCGTTGTTGATCTGCATGATGTCCTCAATTCGTAGTTGATAATTCGACTCTAGAAACCCACGCTGATTCGGTGAATGCTTGTTTTACTCGATTTTTTATCCGTTCGTCTCATTTACTTGCCGCGAATGCGGCTCTGAGTAGTCTGGATGCATGAGCGCACTCGAAGACGTCCTGTCCCTGGCCGGGGTTCGCGGCAGCCTCACCACCCCGATCAGCGCCGGCAATCGCTGGGGCTTTGAGCTGGATGCGGTTCCCGAGGCGGCCTTCCACGCGATTACCGCGGGGGTCGCCTACCTGTCGGTGCCCGGGCACGAGACGATCCAGATGCTCCCCGGCGATGTGGTGCTCCTCCCCCACGGTTCCGCGCACGTCTTCGCGAGTGACCGCGAAACCACCCCGGTCCACTTCGACCGTTACAACCACGTGCGCTCGCGCACCCCCGGCGAGGCCCTCGAGGCCGGCAGCGCGCCGCGCTCGACCAACGTCCTGTGCGCGTTTTACATCCACAACCTCACCACCAGCACGGCGCTGTTTGAGCTGCTGCCCGAGGTCATCTACATTCCCGCGAACCCCCAGGGGAGCGCGATCATCGAGGTGACAAAGCTGCTGGCCCAGGAGGTGGCACGGCCGGGAATGGCCACCAACACGATCATCGATCGACTGATCGACGTGCTGCTGATTCACATCCTGCGCGAGTGGATCGCCACCACCGAGTTCACCCGGGCCTCCTGGCTGCGTGGACTGACCGACCCGGTGGTCGCGACCGCCCTCAACGCGATCCACGCCGAACCCGCCCGCGAGTGGAACCTCGATACCCTGGCCGAAGAGGCACGTGTTTCACGTGCAACGCTCAGCCGCCGTTTTTCCGCGCTGGTCGGGCAGTCCCCCGGCGCCTATCTGGTGTCCTGGCGAATGGATCTCGCCGCCCAGCAGCTCCGCGAAACCGACGAACGGATCGCGAGCATCGCCCACCGCGTGGGCTATACGTCGGAGTTTGCCTTCTCCCGCGCCTTCACGCGCGCCTTCGAGCTGGCACCGCGCGCGTATCGCGAGGCGAACAGACTCCCCGCCCGGCCCGCACCTTCGGCCGCCCCGAAGGAGCACTGACCGCATGCAGCCCCGGAACCGCTTTCGCACCACGTCGACGTTTCTCTCACCACTCGTGTTGACCCTGGTTGCCCTTCTGATGCTCGCAGGCGCGAGCATGTTCGTCTATCTCCTGACCGCCCAGGGGCTCTCGTCCGGCGAATGGATTCTGTCCTCGGTCGTCCTCGTTGTGGTCACCGCGGTCCTGACCGGGTGCCTGCTCAGCCACCATCGCATCGAAATCGGCGACGACAACGTGCGGCTGATCTGGTTCCCCCTGTATGTCAAGACCATCCCTGCGAACCAGCTTCGCTCGGTTGCCTCGGAGACCGTGAATCCCTGGCACACCGGCCTCGGCCTGCGTCTGCTCGGCGGAGGCACTCTGGGACTCATTAATCGCGGCGGCCCCGCCCTCTCGATCCACACCGAGTCGGGTGCGCGCTACCTGGTCGCGGTCCCGGTCGAGGAGGAGCGGGCCGAGATCACACGGCGTATCTCTACCCTCATCAAGGCATCGTCCACATCCTGAACCCTCGGAAGCACACCCCTCGCAGCAACCTCTCAGCTACTTAATTTCGCCCGGAATGACGCGGCTCTCGGGTCGCCGGGAAGCCGCACAAAACGGGTGTCAGCCACACCGGATTGCACAAAGCGTGCAGTCTCTGCATAATTAACTTCTCTGCACGAAGAAGGTTAGTTATGTATTTCCCCGCCGCCGGTGTTCCCGAGTCCGAACTGGGACTGCGCGAACGTAAGCGCTTGGCCACCGAACGCACAATCGAACGCGCGGCCCTCGATCTCGCCCAGGAACACGGGTATGAGGGCGTCACCGTGGAGATGATCTGCGAGTCCGCCATGGTCTCCCCGCGCACGTTTTTCAACTACTTCGGTTCGAAGGAGGGCGTGTTCCTCGGACACACCCCGCCCCGCCCGACCCCCGAGATGATCGACTGGTTTGTCAACGAGCGGCCCAGCACCACGCTGCTCGACCTGGTTGAGCTGTTCCGCCGGATGATGAGCACCCGCAACCGCACCGACCCCGCAGCGATGCGCGAGCGCCGGGCACTCATCCACTCCACCCCGGACCTCGCGGTGCGCGAATTCGCGCGGATGGCCGAGGCCGAAACCGAACTCACGGCCCTGCTGCAGCGGCGGCGCGACGCCGTCGGTGCCGAAGGTTCCGACGTCTTCCCCGATGAGCCCCGCGTGGTGGTGCTGCTCGCCTTCGCGATCATGCATCCGGCCATGCACCGCTGGCTCGAAGACCCCGACGGGGCACCCCAGGAAGAGCTCATCGCAGACTCGCTCCAGATGATCCGACGGATCATCGACGAGCCCACACACTCCTAATTCCCCCACTCACACACGGATCAGAAACACACCTCATGTCTATTCCCTCAGCGGCTGCCACCCCCACCAGGCGCAGCATTCTTCTCGTATTTGCGGGGCTCATGGTCACCATGCTGCTCTCCTCGCTTGACCAGACCATCTTCTCCACCGCGCTGCCCACCATCGTGGGCGAGCTCGACGGTGTGGACCACATGCTCTGGGTCACCACCGCCTACATCCTGGCGTCCACCATCATGCTGCCGGTCTACGGCAAGCTCGGCGACCTAATCGGCCGTAAGGGCCTGTTCATCGGCGCGATCGCGCTGTTCATCGTCGGTTCCATCGTCGGTGGCCTCGCCCCCGACATGACCTGGCTGATCACCGGTCGTGCGATCCAGGGCCTCGGTGGTGGTGGTCTGATGATCCTCTCCCAGGCGATCATCGCCGACGTGGTCCCCGCCCGCGAGCGTGGCCGTTACATGGGAATCATGGGTGGTGTGTTCGCGCTGAGTTCGGTGGCCGGACCGCTGCTGGGTGGCTGGTTCACCGAGAGCATCGGCTGGCGCTGGGCCTTCTGGATGAACATTCCGCTGGGTATCCTGGCGATCGCCTCGGCCGTCGCATTCCTGCGTCTGCCCAAGCACACCGGTGCCCGTCCGAAGCTCGACGTGGCCGGCATGCTGTTTATCGCCCTGGCTTCGACCTGCCTCGTGCTGGTCACCACCTGGGGTGGCACCACCTATGACTGGAACTCCCCGGTCATCATCAGCCTGATCATCGGTGCCATCGTCACCGCCGTCGCCTTCGTGATGGTCGAGCGCCGCGCCGCCGAGCCGATCATGCCGCTGCACCTGTTCCGCGACCGTAACTTCAACCTCTCCACCGGAGCGGGTCTGATCATCGGTATCGCCATGTTTGGTGCGATGGCCTACCTGCCGACCTATCTGCAGATGGTCACCGGCGCCGACGCCACCCAGGCCGGCTTCCTGATGATCCCGATGATGGCCGCGCTGCTGATCTCCTCGATCGGTTCGGGTCAGATCGTCAGCCGCACCGGCAAGTACAAGATGTTCCCGATCATCGGTACCGCACTGGTTGCGCTCTCGCTGGTCCTGCTGTCCACGATGACCGCCGGCATGCAGGTGTGGATCATCTGCGCCTACCTGGCCATCATGGGTCTGGGCCTCGGCCTGAACATGCAGATCCTGGTGCTGATCGTGCAGAACTCGTTCCCGCTGGCCCAGGTGGGTACCGCGACCGCCGCGAACAACTACTTCCGTCAGATCGGTGCCTCGATCGGTTCCGCCGTCGTGGGTAGCCTCTTCGTGGCCCGCCTGCGCGACCTCTTCGCCGAGCGGATGCCTCAGCAGCCCGGCGGCGGGAGCTCCGGCGGCGACAGCAACTCGCTGACCCCGGCCGTGGTCAAGGCCCTCCCCAAGGAGGTGCGCGACATCATCATCGGCGCCTACAACGACGCACTGACCCCGGTGTTCCTGTACATGGTTCCGCTGGTGATCCTCGGCATCGTGCTGCTGCTCTTCATCAAGGAGAAGCCGCTGGCCACCTCGCTTGAGCGAGCCAAGCAGGGCCCGGACTCCGCGCCAGCTACCGGTTCCATCTCGGTGGACTCGGTCACCGTGGCCGCCGGTTCCGTGGTGGGTGCCGACACCGGTTCGATCCCCGTGATCGCCCCGGACAAGCCCACCGGCCCGGGCCCGCAGGGCGCGCAGCGCTAACCCGCCCGCACCATAAAACCCCGGGCCGATCGGTGAACGATCGGCCCGGGGTTTTTGTGTGTGACTAGGCGCTCAGCTTCCGTCTCTTCCGTTCGTCTCAATATTCAGTTAAATAAATGTTTCCGCCGCGTACGGAACATGCCTATTATCTGAACATGGAGAAAGTAAGTGAACGCGCGGAGACAGATATCGTCGGGGACGCCATAGCGCAGCTCCGCAAACGTCTGCCCGGAGAGTGGCTCCTCACCAAGACGGCTGCACCCCTCACCGTTTCCCGCAAGGATTCGGCGTTCACCCTGCGCTCCCCCGATGGGGTCGAGGCTCCAATCTCGGTAAACGCAAAGCGGCTCATCGAGGTACGAGATGTTCCCCGAATCAGGGAACAGTTCGACCTGCTACGGGCAAAACAACCAACATCAATTGGTCTGGTCGCGGCCAGATATCTCGCAAAATCCACTCGGGAGCGACTCACCGAGGCCGGGTTGTCCTACGTTGATGCCACCGGGAACCTTTTTTTACGCGCAGATTCGCCCGCGGTTTTTCTCTCCGACCGAGGCGCTGATAGCGATCCCTGGCGTGGACCAGGCCGACCAAGGGGCACACTTTCGGGTGGCCCCGCGGCCATGGTCGTCCGAACCCTACTCGATGCTCCCGGTCCCTGGAAAATCAGCGAACTAGTGCGGGCCTCGGCAACCTCGACAGGTTCCGTATATCGAGTCATCGAATTTTTGGAAGCCGAGGCGCTGGTACGCCGACAAGACGGGTTCATTGCGGTTCCCGACTGGCCCGCACTCCTGCGCCGATGGAGCGAGGACTACCAGTTCCTGCGCACCAATACGGTCACCCGGTGGATCGCACCGCGCGGAATCGAGGCGTTTCTCGACCGGGTTCGCCAGACCGAGGGCCCGAACTTTGCCGTCACCGGCTCGGTTGCCGCGGCCACCTGGGCACCCTACGCTCCCGTGCGCGCCGCCATGTTGTACACCACAGACATAGATGCCTCGGCCGCCGCGTGGGGGCTGCGCCCGACCGATACCGGTGCCAACGTCATGCTGGCCCGTCCGGCTTACGGGGTATCTCTCAGCCAAACGATCGAACGTCCTGATGGGCTGAGGGTTGCGGCCCCAACCCAGGTGGCCGCCGACCTGATGACCGGGCCCGGACGGGCACCCGCGGAGGCCGAAGCTCTCGTGGAATGGATGACGGCGCATGAAGGGATCTGGCGACTCCGGAGTTGACCTCCTCGTGCGCGCCCGCTCGGTGCTCCTTGATGCGCTCGATGCGCTGTGGGATCACCGCGACGCCATCATCGTGATCGGCGCGCAGGCCGTGTACCTGCGCACGGGAGGAATCGACGTGGCGCTCGCCGAGGCCACAAAAGACAGCGACGTCGCGGTGGATCCTCGGCACCTTGCCTCGGATCCTCGCCTGGAAGCCGCCATGAGAATGGCGGGGTTTTTCCCTTCGGCAACCGCCCAGCCCGGATCGTGGGTGAACGCCGAGGGTATTCCCGTCGATCTGATGGTGCCCGAGGACCTGGCGGGACCGGGTTCTCGCGGCGCTCGTATCCCTCCCCACGATGTGCGGGCGACCCGACGTGCACGCGGTCTCGAAGCTGCGCTCGTTGATTGTGACGAAATGGAGGTGACGGCCCTCGACCCTCATGATTCTCGAGTTCGGAGGGTCAGGGTCGCCGGTGCGGCCGCCCTGCTGGTGGCGAAGCTTCACAAGATCGGCGAGCGCGTGGCCACCCCCGGTCGACTCAACGATAAGGATGCGCACGACGCCTACCGCGTACTTCGGGCCGTGGAAACCGCGGATCTGAGCGCCGTTTTTACTCGGCTTCTCGCCGATGACCTCAGCAACTCGGCAACTCGGGAGGCGCTGGAATACCTGTCGGACCTCTTTGCTCCCGGCCCAGAAGCCATTGGATCGATGATGGCGGGACGGGCCGAGGAAGTGGTGGGTGAGCCCGCCCAGGTTTCTGCCGCGGTCGCGATTCTCTCCGAGGATTTGTTAACCGCCCTCGGCTTGCCCTAACCACAAAACCCCGGGCCGATCGTTCATCGATCGGCCCGGGGTTTTTATGTGTGACTAGGCGCGCGGGGGCAGTGCGCGGATAACCTCGAGCTGGCCGGTCAGGGTGACCGCGCCGAGGCCGTGCGGGACCAGGACGGTCATGCCGCGGCGCAGATCCAGCGAGCCGGCGGCGCTCTCCAGCGAGCCTGAGCCATCCACGATCACCAGGATCGAGAACGAGGCTTCAAGCTCTCGGGAACCGGCCACGGTGAAGCGTTCGGCCCCGAAGAACTCGTCGGCCACCGCCGGGAACAGCGAGCTTCCACCGCCGGCCAGCGCGCGGGTGCTCTTGAGCACCGCGAGCTGTTCGGGGTCCCACGCGCGACGATCCAGACCGCCGATGGCCGTGTCGAGGTCCAGCCCGAGCAGGGCATCCGCCGGGCCGAGACCCCGGAAGCCCTGATATTCGAGCAGGATCGACAGGTCGCTGGGCTGCTGCAACTCCACCAGGGTGATGCCCGCGCTGATGCCGTGGGCAAGGCCCGCGGGAACCAACAGGGTGTCGCCCACGGCGAGCGGAATGCGGTTCATCGCACCGAGCATGCTCTCCACGTCCTGAGCCTGTGCCCAGTGCGCGGCCTCGGCCTCGGATACCTCGCGGTTGAACCCGAGGTGCGCGTGACCCTCCACACCATCGGCCACACCGATGATCGCCCACGCCTCGGTCTTGCCCAGCGGCGTGTGCAGCTGGGTCTGGGCGAAGGCGTTGTCTGGGTGATAGTGGACAAAGAGTCGCTCGGCGGTATCCAGCAGCTTGACCAGCAGCATCGTGCGGGCGCCGAAGCGGCGCACGTGCTCCTCGCCAAGGAACCCGATCGGGTCCGCGATGACGGCGTCACGCAGCAGCGAACCGTCATCGAGCCGCGAGAGTCCGATCCCGCCGCCCGCGTGAACCTCGGTGACCGAGGCTACGAAGTCCTCGGGGGTGAACTCGCTCGCCGGGGCCTCCGTCCCGCGGAAAGCGGCGATGCCGGCCCCTCCGCGGTACGGACGCTCATCGGGCTGATGCGCGCCAAACACGATGGGTGAGTACACCCGGGGCGCAACAAGTACCTGTGACATCTCGGATCGCCTAGTTGAAGCGAACGATGGCGTAGGCGTTGAACACCGGCAGGGTCACAGAGGCGACTCCGTCGGTGACGGTGACCGGGAGGGTCACCGGCTCGGCACCGGGCTCGAAGAACACGGCCGAGGTGAAGGACTCCTCGGTGCGCAGACCCACGGTGAAGTCCGGGCGGGAGACGATCAGATCGCTCTCATCCACGTAGTCGAAGTTCACCAGGTGCAGCGCGGTTCCGCCATCGGCGAGCACGTGCACGCTCGCGGCGGCCTTCTCGCCCAGGTCGCCGAGGACCTCCAGCGGGGTTTCGGCGGCGATCTTCTCGAAGCCGTCCACGATCACGGTTCCCGCGTGCTCCAGCACCTCGGCGGCGACCTCGGAGGCCAGCTCGGTGGCATAGGCACCGTTGACAACCACGCGGCCACCGGCGTTGAGGAAGGTCACCAACAGCGCGTGCTGACCGGCGGAGATGTTCCAGGCATCGGGTACCACCACGGTCGAATAGGTGGCGAGCTGGGCGTCGGTCACATCGGTGGCACGCAGCTCCTCATCCGGCAGCACGATGGTGTCAAAGACCCGGGCGCTGCGGCTGAGGTGCTCAACCGTCTGCCAGTAGGAGGCGGGGCGGGCGTCGCGGGCCTTGACCGGCTCGAACCAGCGACCGTCGTCGCTGAACTGGTCGGAATCGATGGTGTCGCGGGCGATCGAAGCTACCGAGTAGATCACCGCGGTCTGGTGCTTGGATACGTTCGAGGTGACCTCGTCGATCGAGACCAGGAACTGGCCCACCTCCACCGCGAGCTCCTTGGGCACCCAGTAGGAGTCCTTCACCTCGGTGCCGAGCCAGGAGCCATAGGGCAGCGACATGTTGGCACCCATCGCGCTGGCCTCGTAGATCGAGAGGCGGAACAGGTCCCGACCCTTACCGAGCTGAATCTGACGCAGCAGGTCCTCGGTCACGCCGCCGTAGGGGTTTTCGACCGCGACAAGCGGCTTGCCTCGGCTGAGGCCCACACCGTGACGGTAGTACCAGGGCTGCTGGTAGCGGGTTTCGCGCATCTCGGTGACCAGCACGTCCACGTGGTCCACCATCGCGTCATAGTAGGGGGCGCAGTCGTAGAAGTTTCCGGCCACGCGCACGGTCTTACCCACCTCGGCGGCGTATTCCTTGACGTAGCTGGCCATCTCGCGGAAGGTCTTGGCGATCTCGAACTGCTGGAAACGGCTGTAGTGCTCGTACAGCGGCAGCGCCTGCGGCGCGGTTCCGGCCTTGAAGCCCTGGGCCAACAGCCATTCGCGGTAGTCGAAGGTGTCCAGGTCGACCCCGGCGAGTTCCTCGGGGGTCTCGGGGAGGGTCTTGATGTAGGCGCGCAGGCCCTTGACGCAGTCCTTGCAGAAGCAGCCGCCGTAGCGCAGCGCGAGCAGCGGCACGTCGGTCTCGTCCAGCTGAATTCCGGGGGCCCCGGCGTCGATCTGGATGCGGATGACCGCCTTCAGGTATTCGCGCCAGACCGGGTTGTTGCGGTCGGCGAGGTAGCAGACCTGCTTCTTATCGTCGATCTCGACCCAGTGGGCGCGCAGCGGGTTACCCTCGAGGTCGCGGGAGACAACCTCCTCCCAGAGGTCCACCACCTGCTCGCCGTCGGAGTTCACCAGTCCCTCGGGGAAGTAGTGGCGGAAGGGCTTCCAGGAGGAGGGACCGGTGTCGGTGGAGAATTCACGCAGACCGATGGTCGACTCGGGCGCAACACCGCGCACCTTATTCTGAGCGAGGACCTCTCCGTCCACGATCTCGGCCGGGAACTCCCAGGCCTGAGCCTCAAAAATAATGCCGAACAGGTCGATGTTGCGATCCTTGGCGTGGGCCACAAATTCGGAGTCGTTCACATACCCGTGCTGACGGAACCGCGCGGGGATGTGCCCGAAGGCCTCCTCCTCGAGGTAGGGCAGGCTGATCGAGCCACCACCGAGGCCGGCCCACACGAGCATCGTGCCACCCATCTCGGCAATGTCATCGACCATGGTGAGCCGCCGCGGGGGCATGCTCGGGTGTGTGCAGTACTCGTTCGGATACCATCCGTCGAAGTAAATACCGCGTTCCATAATCAGGCTCTTTCTCCCACGTCAGCGGGGGCTATCAATTTCTTGGGGGAGCACCCGCCCGCCGGCCCGGCTATGCCGGTGCGGACGAGTGCAACGGCCGTGCGCTGCGACGCAGCACCATCTCGGTTTTGACCGTTTGCGGTTGCACCTTCTCGCCGTCGGCGGCAAGAACCATGCGGGTTGCGGACTGCCCCATCTGCCAGGCGGGCTGTGCCACCACGGTGATCGGGGGTTCCACAAGATTGGCCCAGGGGACATCGTCAAACATCACCAGGGAAATGTCGTCGGGGACGCTCAGTCCGCGATCACGGATCGCGGTGAGGGCGGCCTCGCCGAGCACGTTGTTGGTGGCGACCAGGGCGGTGGGCGGCACCGGGTTTTCCAGCAGGCGCAGGGCGCTGGCGTAGGCGGTGTCGCGGGTGAACCGGGTGCGAACCACCAGGTCCTCCTCGACCGCTACGCCCACATCGAGGTGTGCCTGACGGTATCCGGCCTCGCGCTGACCACCACTGGTCAGCTCCGAGGGTCCACCGAGGTAGCCAATCCGGCTGTGCCCGAGGGCCAGCAGGTATTCGGTCAGCCGGCGGGCACCGGCCTCGTTATCCACGACGATCGAGGGGATGTCCAGATCCGGTAGTTCCCGGTCGGCAAAGACGATGTTGATGCCGAGATCGCGGGCGCTGCGCCAGGAGTCCAGGTTGTGCCCGGTGGGGAACGCGATAATGCCATCCACCCGCTGTTCCACCAGCAGGTCGATATATTCGCGTTCGGTTTCGGGTTCCTCGCCGCTCGCGCAGAGGATCACGTGCCGGCCCTGCTCCTTGGCGGTGGCCAGCACCCCCTGCGCGAATTCGCCGTAGAAGTTGTTGGAGATGTCGGTCACGATCAGGCCGATGTTGTTGGTGGTGCGCCGCTTCAGGTCCCGGCCGAGCGCGCTCGGTCGGAAGTTCAGTTCGCGGGCTGCCGCCTCGATCTTTTCGCGGGTGGCCGGGGCCACGCTGCCGACGTTGGAGAACACTCGGGATACGGTGCCCAGGCCCACGCCCGCCGCCAAAGCGACATCACGCATTGTGGTCTGCTTGCCACCGTTTTCCCGGCGTCCGCCGGTTGCATTACTCATTACTCTGCCCTCTTCCAAGAACCCTGGCCACGCGAAAACGCGGCAGGAATCAGCGGCCCACTCGCGGGGATGCGAAGCGGGCGTGGTTCCTGGATACCAGATGCTTCCCGGGTACGAGCCAGAGGCGGCACCGGTGCGTCACCGATCGATACGATCATGAGCCCTGGCCTCCTCTCCGAGATCTGAGCTGGAATTGTTGGATACGTTTCCAATCAGGAGCCTAAGCCCGGTTTGTTTTGATTGTCAATTCCGAGTTTCCTGAGAATTTCCGCGTATTCGCGGGGATTATGCGAATTTCAATTCGGAGTTGACAGAAAAAATATTGTGAGTGACACTGGAACCGATTCCATTTCACCTAGATCTCGGGTGGCTTCCCCGGCCGCCTCGATTGGCCGCATAGTCGCGGCCGGAAGGGTTCCCCTCATGAACTCGTCACTCCCCACCGAAATGCGAGCGAGCGTGCTGCACGCCGCCAATGATGTGCGCCTGGAAACCCGCGCCCTGCCCGCGGTGGAGGCCGGTCAGGTCCTCGTCAAAATCGCCGCCGTGGGCGTCTGCGGATCCGATGTCCACTACTTCCACGAGGGCCGCATCGGCTCCTTCATCGTGGATGCCCCGATGATCCTCGGCCACGAATCGGCCGGAACCATCGTCGCCGTGGGCGCGGGCGTCGCCGCCGACCGCATCGGCGAGCGCGTCTCGATCGAACCCCAGCGTGCCTGCCGTCGCTGCGAGCAGTGTAAGCGCGGCCGCTACAACCTGTGTCCGGACATGGAGTTCTACGCAACTCCGCCGATCGACGGTGCCTTTGCCGAGTACGCCGTGATTGAGGCCGACTACGCGTTCGCGATCCCCGACACCATGAGCTTCGAGGCCGCCGCGCTGTGCGAGCCCCTTTCGGTGGGCATCTGGTCCAACCAGAAGGCGGGTGTGGGACCGGGATCCTCGGTCCTGATCGCCGGGGCTGGCCCGATCGGCATCATCATCGCCCAGGTGGCCCGCGCCTTCGGCGCGACCTCGATTATCGTGAGCGACCCGGTGGCCGAGCGCCGCGAGGTGGCGCTGCGGTTCGGGGCGACCGAGGTTATCGACCCGATCGCCCAGGACATTGCGAGCCTGAACCTCGGCGTGGATGCCTTCATCGACGCCTCGGGGGCCGAGCCCGCGATCCGCGCCGGAATCTTCGCCGTCGCCCCCGCCGGATCGGTGGTCCTGGTCGGGATGGGCGCGGATGATCAGCGCCTGCCGGTCTCGCGGATCCAGAACCTGGAACTCAACGTCACCGGCGTCTTCCGCTATGCGAACACCTGGCCGCTGGCCATCGAGCTGGCCTCGACCGGCGCGGTGGACCTCGACGATCTGGTCACCTCCCGCTTCGACCTCGACGGCGTCACCGAGGCGCTGGCAGCCGCAACCCACCCCGAGACCCTCAAGGTCATCGTGGCCCCGGGGGCCGGTACCCGATGAGCACCCTGGTTGCCGGGGTCGACTCATCCACCCAGAGCTGCAAGGTTGTGATCCGCGACCTGGAAACCGGCGCGCTGGTCCGTTCCGGGCGCGCGGATCACCCCGCGGGCACCGAGGTCGACCCGGCCCACTGGTGGGACGCACTGCGCCGGGCGGTTGCCGCGGCCGGTGGACTCACCGACGTGGCCGCACTCTCGGTGGGTGGGCAGCAGCACGGGCTGGTTGCCCTGGACGCCGAGGGTCGCGTGATTCGCGACGCCCTGCTCTGGAACGACACCCGCAGCGCCCAGGCAGCCCTGGATCTGATTGCGGAGATCGGGGCCGAGGCCTATGCCGAGCGCACCGGAATCCTTCCGGTGGCCTCGATCACCGCGACCAAGCTGCGCTGGCTCCGCGATCACGAGCCCGAAAACGCCGCCCGCGTTGCCGCGGTGGCGCTCCCCCACGACTGGCTGACCTGGCGTCTGGCCGGATTCGGGCCCGAGGGCGAGAGTCCGCTGGGACCCGACCTGTCCGCGCTGCGCACCGACCGCTCCGATGCCAGCGGCACCGGGTACTGGTCGGCCGCCACCGAGGACTACGACCGGGATCTGCTGATCGCCGCACTCGGCCACGACGCGATCCTGCCGATCGTGCTGGGCCCGGGCGAATCCGCGGGCAGCACCGTCGCACACGCCGAGATCCCCGCGGGGATTGTGCTCGGACCCGGTGCGGGCGACAACGCGGCGGCGGCCCTGGGCCTCGGCCTGGAGCCCGGAGACGTGGCCATTTCGCTGGGCACCAGCGGCACCGTCTTCGCCCAAACCGCGGTCGGCACCGCCGATGCCACCGGCATCGTGGCGGGGTTTGCCGACGCGACCGGCGGGCACCTCCCCCTGGTGTGCACCCTGAACGCCGCCCGGGTACTGGATGTCACGGCCAGCCTGCTCGGCGTGGATCATGCCGAGCTCTCCCGCCTGGCGCTGGCGGCCCCCGCCGGGGCCGACGGCCTCACCCTGGTGCCCTATTTTGAGGGCGAGCGCACCCCCAACCACCCCGATGCCACCGCGACCCTGTCGGGGATGACGCTGGGCTCCACGACCCGCGAAGGCCTGGCCCGTGCGGCAATCGAGGGCATGCTCGGTGCCCTGGCCGACGGCTTTGACGCACTGGTGGAGCGCTCGGGAATCACCCCGGCCCGGGTCCTGCTGATCGGCGGTGCCGCGCAGAGCGAGGCCGTGCAGCGGATTGCCGCATCGATCTTCTCCGCCCCGGTGCTGATCCCCGAACCCGGCGAGTACGTGGCCGCCGGTGCCACCGCGCAGGCGGCCTGGGCCCTCACCGGCTCGCGTCCCGCCTGGCCCGCCGCCCCCGCCGTCCGCGTGGATGGTGAGGCCCTCCCGGAATTGCGCACGCAGTACGCGCGTGCCGCCCGGCGTTACACCGAAGAGAAGGAGGAATAGCCCCCACAACGCCTGTTCCACCCCGTTCCATCAATCGACTGGGAAAATTGCGCCAATATTGCGCTAAAGTCCCAGAAATTTGCAGGTAATGAGCGCATTCTGGGTTTGACAGAATGCCGTCAATCGGATTAGTCTTTCGATTGGAAACGTATCCAACTTTTTGTTCCACAGCTCGACACACAATGAGGTGACCGACGATTGTCGGACCGCTCCCCCACCACAAGTGGCCGGTCCCACACTCCGAACAAGCCTCACGGTGCCAGCCCGAAACCGAACGACTGAGTCGTCGTCTCGATCCCGGGCAAGCGAACCCCCTTCGCTCCCCGCCGGTGCAACGTTGCACCGTACCGGCACACCCCCTTCCTTTTCCCCCAAGGAGATTCTCGTGAAGAATTCCGCCCCCACCCGTACCTCGCCTCGAAAGCGCGCAGTGCTGCGCGCCTCGGTGCTCGGCCTCGTCGCCGCGCTCAGCGTCGGCCTGGCAGCCTGCAGCACCGGGCCCTCCGGCTCCTCCGGGCTCAGCGCCTGGAGCACCACGGCCGACCGCCCCTACGTCGAGCCCTCGATCAAGGACTGGAACGCCGCTCACCCGGACGACCAGATCAAGGACAACTACTTCGGCACCAACGACTTCAAGGACAAGATCCGCACCGCGGTCTCCTCCGACCAGGCTCCGACCCTCGTCTATAATTGGGGCGGCGGCACGCTGAAGTCCTACGTCAAGGCCGGGCTCGTGCGCGACCTGACCTCGGACCTCTCGGGCAAGACCGACTGGACCCAGAAGATCGTTCCCTCCGTTGCCCAGGCCGGCGTCGTGGACGGCAAGACCTACGCGGTGCCGATGAGCGCAACCGCGCCGGTGGTCCTGTACTTCAACAAGGACGTCCTGAAGAAGGCGGGCGTCGAAGCCCCGCAGACCTGGGATGAACTGATCGCCTCGATCCCCAAGTTCAAGGCGGCCGGTGTGGCCCCGATCTCCCTCGGTGGCGGCAGCAAGTGGCCGTACCTGATGTGGATCGAATACCTGGTTGACCGCATCGGCGGCCCCGAGGTCTTCCAGAACATCGTGGACAACAAGCCCGATGCCTGGTCCGACCCCGCCGTGATCAAGGCCGGCGAGATGATCCGTCAGCTCGTGGACGCCGGCGGATTCGCCGACGGCTACGCCTCGGTCTCCGCCGACACCAACGCCGACCTGGCGCTCATGGTCACCGGCCGCGCCGGCATGCTGCTGCAGGGTTCCTGGGCATACTCGGGCATCAAGGACATCGACCCCAAGTTCGAGTCCGACGGCAAGCTCGGCTACGCCGCCTTCCCCGCGGTGGATGGCGGCAAGGGCGACCCCAAGTCGCTCGCCGGTAACCCCTCGGTGTACTGGTCGATCTCGGCCAAGGCCACCGATGCCCAGGCCAAGAAGGCCCTGGACTACATCACCTCCGACGTGTGGAACGACAGCTACGTCAAGACCATGACCGACGCCGGGAACATCCCCCCGCTGACCGATGCGGCCACCAAGGTTAAGGGCGACTTCGCCACCACCCTGAGCGGCATGGTCTCCGAGGCGCCGAGCTTCCAGCAGTCCTGGGACCTCGCGCTGTCCCCGGCAGCCTCGGCGGCACTGTGGACCCAGCTGGACCTGCTCTTTGGTGGCACCAGCACCCCGAAGCAGTTCTCCGACAACATGAACAAGACCCTCGGCAAGTAGTAGAACAATGACAAAAACACGGAACGGTGGGGCCGGCGTCGAAAACGCCTCCGCCCCGAGCACCTGGCTGGTAGCCCCGGCCCTGATCCTCTTCCTCGTCTTCGCGATCATTCCCCTCGCGGTGGCACTCGGACTGAGCTTTACGAGTTGGGATGGCCTCACCGCTCCGGTGTTCAACGGCGTGGCTAACTGGATTCGCAAGCTTGGCGATCCGGTGACCTATAACGCGCTGTGGCTCAGCTTCCAGGTGATCATCTTCTCCTGGATCGTGCAGACCCCGATCAGTCTGCTGATCGGTGTGTTCACCGCCGGCAAGCAGCGCTACCGCGCGGTGCTCTCGGCGCTGTACTTCCTGCCGCTGATCCTCTCCTCCGCCGCGATCGCCATCGCATTCAAGGCACTGCTGGATCCCAACTATGGCCTCGGCCAGTCCCTGGGTATCCCGCTGCTGTCCCAGGACTGGCTGGGTAACCCGCACCTGGTGCTGTACGTGGTGATCTTCGTGATCGCCTGGCAGTTCATCCCCTTCCACTCGCTGCTGTACCAGGCCGGTGCGCGCCAGATTCCGCCGTCGCTGTATGAGGCGGCCCAGCTGGATGGTGCGGGACGGGTGCGTCAGTTCTTCAGCATCACTGTCCCGCAGCTCAAGAACACCATCGTGACCTCCTCGACCCTGATGGTGGTGGGCTCGCTCACCTACTTCGACATCGTCTACGTGCTCACCCAGGGTGGGCCGGGATACGCGACCCGGCTGTTGCCGCTCGATATGTACCTGACCGGGTTCACCGCGAGCGACCTCGGTGGAGCCAGCGTGCTAGCGGTCCTGCTGGTGGTCATCGGACTGCTGCTTGCCCTCGCACTCACCAAGTTCTCCGGCTTCAACCGGATGAACAGCCAGCAGGAAGGGGCGTAAGCACATGTCCACCCACACCCCCACGCGTCCCCGGAACCGCACGGCTGCGCCGCAGCCGGCCGCCACCCCGAAGCGTCGCAGCCACCAGCGTCGTAACTACATCGGCGGCCTGGCCGGTTGGATCTGGCTGGCGATCATCATCGTCCCGGTGTACTACATCCTGATCACCAGCATCACCGCTCAGGGCCAGTACTACACCCGCAACCCGCTGCTGCCCCCGACCGATCCGACCTTTGAGGCATTCGGCCTGGTGGTGGGCTCGGGCTTCGGCCGCTACTTCGTGAACAGCATCATCGTGACCCTGACGACCGTGGTGATCACCGTCGCGGTGAGCCTGCTGGCCGCCTACGTCATCGTGCGCTCGCGCAAGAAGTTTGTGAAGGCCACCTACTCGCTGTTCCTGCTGGGGCTGGCGATTCCGCTGCAGGCCACGATTATCCCGCTGTTTTTCATGTTGGGACGGGTCGGCCTGTACGACACCCTGGCCGGCATCATCCTGCCCTCGATCGCGTTTGCGATTCCGGTGACGGTGCTGATCCTAGTGAACTTCATCCGCGATATCCCCGGCGAGCTGTTTGAGTCGATGCGGATGGACGGCGCGACCCACGGCACGATCCTGCGCCAGCTGGTGCTGCCGCTGGCTCGCCCGGCCATCGCCTCGGTCCTGATCTACGACGCGCTGAACGTCTGGAACGGATTCCTGCTGCCGCTGGTGCTGACCCAGAGCGAGGAGAACCGGGTGCTGCCGCTGGCACTGTGGAACTTCCAGGGTCAGTTCAGTGTCAACGTGCCGGCCACCCTGGCGGCCGTGGTCCTCTCGGCCCTGCCGATCCTGGTGCTCTACCTGGTGGCTCGTCGCCAGCTGGTGAGCGGTCTGACCGCGGGCGCCGGAAAGTAGTATCGCCCTCCCCGGGAAGCGGGACGGAACCCTCGGGTTCCGTCCCGCTTTTTGTGTCTCTCCCGAGATTTTCGGCCGGGTGCGACAGGATGGGGAGAGATCGGGCCACTCACCGTCTTGGCCCTCCACGAACACGGGAGTTCAGGGATTTGACCACCGCACACACCTATGGCGTTCCGGCCGAACAGATTCGCCGGTTTACCGGCCGGGCCGAGCAGCTGGCCCGCATCGATTCGTTTGTGGAGGCCAACGGTCCCGGGGCCGGATCGCGGCGGATTGCGCTGGACACCGGCGGCGGGCTGAGCGTGGACCTGCACCCCGATCGCGCCCTGGATGTGGGCCGGGTGAGCTTTGCCGGAGTTCCGGTGGCCTGGCTCTCCCCCACCGGAATCGGATCCCCCGCCGCCTATGACGGGCAGGGCGAGAACTTCCTGCGCACCTTCGGCGGCGGGCTGCTGGCCACCTGCGGGATGGACACGTTTGGTCCGCCCAGCACCGATCAGGGCCGCGACTTCGGCACCCACGGACGCTTTGGCGCGACTCCGGCCACCCTGGAAACGGTGCGGGTGCGCGGTGGCAAACTCACGGTGATCGGGACCATGCGTCAGGCCACCGTGTTCGGGGAGAATATCGAGGTGCGGCGGAAGATCACCGCCCGGGTGGGCGGCTGCACGCTGCGGATCACCGATCAGGTGACCAACCTCGGCGACACCGATCAGCCGCATATGGTGCTGTATCACGCGAACTTCGGCTGGCCGCTGCTGAGCCCCGAAAGCACCCTGGACATTGCCGCCGATGAGCGGATCGGGATCGACGAGCACGCGCGTGCCGAGATGGACATCTGGAACCAGTTCCACGCGCCGGTGGCCGATATCCCCGAGCGAGTGTACCGGCACGTGCCGCCCGCCGCCGAGGCGAGCGGCTGGAGTAGAGCCCGCCTGACCAACCCCAACATCGGCATCAGCGCCGAGATCCGCTTTGACCGAGCCACCCTGGGCAACCTCTACCAGTGGAAGATGCTCGGCGAGGGCACCTACGTGCTGGGCCTCGAACCCTCCAACTGCGCCACCATCGCCGGCCGCGCCGCCGCCCGCGAGGCCGGCACCCTGCCGATCCTGAAGCCCGGTGAAACCGTGCGTCACCGCATCGAATTCGCCTTCGCGCGCGAGGGCTCGGCGGAGGCCTAGTCTTCGGGGTAGCCGAACCCGGGAACGCCCGGGTTGATGTCGTTTCCCGTTGGTGGGAAAAACAGCAGCAGATACACGGCCACCAGGATCAGCGGTACGAGCGCGAGTCCCAGCGCGAGCCAGGTATATCGGCGGTTGGCACCGGGCGCACGGACATGCACGATCGACATGATGATCGTGATGAGCGCCAGAGGTAGGGCAACCAGCGGCGACGCCAGCATGAGCGCGATGCTGCCGCAGGCGAGGACCAGGGCACCGGTGGCGAGGCGATCGGGTTTGGGTACCACCGAGGCGGGCTGCTGCGGACCGGACGAGGGACTGGCCGCACCGGCAATGGCGCTCGGTGGGCCCAGCTCGGCGAGGACACGCCTGGTCGCCTCCGGTGAGTTATCTTCGGCGAGCGCATCGCTCACATGGCGCTCGATGGCGGCCAGCGTCTCGGCACGTTCGCGCGGGTCGGCACCGGCCAACGCGAGGTCAAGTTCCCGCAAATACGCGGCCACCAGCGGACGGTCAATGGCAGATTCCCCGGTCATACTGATTCCCCTCCTAGTACGGTTTCAACGTCCTGATTGAACCGGCCCCACACCAGTTCAAAGGCTTCGAGCGCCCGAGTCCCCGACGGAGACAGCCGGTAGTACTGCCGCGGCGGGCCGCTACTGGATTCCTCCCAGTACGTCTCCACCCGGTCCTGTTTCTTGAGCCTCGAAAGCAGCGGGTACAGCGTGCCGGCGTTGGCAAACAGTGCCCGATGCGGTGCGAGCCGCTGCGCGAGCTCGAGCCCGTAGGCAGGTCCACCCCGCAGACAGGCGAGCACGCAGTACTCCAACACGCCCTTACGCAGCTGGACCAGAACGGCCTCGGTTTCCTCCGACATGCTGAGAGCGTAGCAGGTATCACACACTGTTAGGTACTAATTAATAATAGTGACCGCCCGAACGGCAACACACATCCGCGCCCGGCACATAATCGGGCGCGAAGGAACCGAGGCTGGTCTAGCCGCGCAGGCGCTCGCGCAGGGCGTCGAGGGTCGGCTCGAACCACACCTGGGTGCCGCGGTTGGACTCCCAGACGAAGTCTCGCAGCGGAGCGCTGGCGGCGGTCTCGGCATCGATATTGCCGATGATTGCGACCGGGGTGCGATAGTTCACCAGCTTCTGCAGGAACTCCCCGGCCACCCCCGAAGCCAGGCGGAAGAACTCGGGATCGAGGCGTTCGCGCGGGACCGCGACCAGGGTCACGCTCTGTCCCCAGAGCGAGCCGATCAGTTCGGCCATGCCGTCCGGGGTCGTCACATACTCTCCGGTTTCGGGCAGCACCATCACGCGGTGCTGGGCGATCTCCTCGATACTCATGCCTCCAGGCTAGCGAATCTGCGCGGCCGAACACTAGCCGATCGGGTAGGCCACGTAGGCAAACCGGGTCGAATCCGGCGACCAGCCGTTGACGTTCGTGGTGCCCTGCCCACCAAACAGGCGGGCCACCGTGCGTGCCTCGGCCGCGTCCGGGGTGCCCAGGCGCAGCTCCACCTCGAGGTTTTCCGGGTGGCCCAGCGTGCCCGCGGGATACGACAGCCACAGCAGGTGCTCCCCGTTCGGCGAGGGGTGCGGGAACCAGTTGACCCGCTCGTCGTTGGTGAGCTGATGTGCCACCGGTAGGACAAACTCCCGCCCGGATCCATCGGCCAGGCTCGCCACGGTGTCCGCCGGAAGCTCCCCCACCAGCCGAGGCAGCGCGCAGTCCTCCACGTGCTCGATCGCCCGCAGCAGCGGGAAGGCGGATTCACCGAGGATCTCGACAATCGAGAGCGGGGAGGTCGGGTCCTTGACCTCACCCAGCGTGCCCTGCACGTCCGCGGCAGACATCCGGTGCAGCTGCGCGTGACCGGGGGCCGATCCCTCGGGTTCGGCATTGAAGTACAGCGACCCGTCGGGTCCGAACTCAGCTCCGTCTTCGGGCCGGGCGGCGGCACTGAGCGGGATCAGGGCGCCGTCGGCGATCCGCACCAGCGCCACGCGGAACCGCGCAAACTCGGGGGTATTGGGGCCGTGAGGGAAGCTCAGCCCCACGATCGAGAGCAGGGTGCCACCGGCGTTGATGCCGTGCAGGTAGTGCTTCACCAGGCCGTCATCATCCCGGGTGATCTGGGTGGGGGTGCCACCGGCGATGGGGATCGCATAGAGGTGCCCGTTCTTCGCGGTGGCGTAGATGGTGCCGCCATCCGGGGAGAGCACATGATCGTTGTTGAGGTCGCCGCGGTTGCCGGTGGGAATCACCTCGGGGGAACCCTCGCCACTCAGCGGGACCCGGACCAGCCCGCCCTCGTGGTTGAGCACCAGGAAGGTCCCGTCCGGATGCCAGTTCGGGGCCTCCAAGAGGTCGGTCTCCGAGGCAAAAACCAGGGAGTCGGTGCCGGTGGTCACGTCATAGACGCGCACCTCGGTACGCTGGCCAGGCAGCAGGGTGCGCCAAATCGGGGTGGTCATCGGTTCGTCTCCTCGGTCAGGGGATAGGCAACGTAGGCGAAGCGGGTCGAATCCGGGGCCCAGCTGTGCACGTTGATCGTGCCCTGCCCGCCAAACAGCGACACCACGGTGCGGGTGTGGGCGGGATCCAGCTCGGGGGTACTGAGGCGCAGTTCTACCGGGAGGTTCGCCGGATGTCCCAGGGTCCCGGCGGGGTAGCTCAGGTACACCAGACGGGTGCCGTCCGGGGAGATATGCGGGAACCAGTTCACACGCTCATCGAAGGTCAGCTGGGTAATGTTGGACCCATCTCTATCCATCCGGAACAGCTGCGAGTGCCCGGGGATCGTGGAGGCTCGCTCGGAGTTGAAGTACACGTATGCTCCGCTCGGATCGTATTCGGATCCATCGTGCGGGGCCGCGGCCGTGGTCAGCGCGTCAATCGCGCCGGTGGCCACATCCGCGATGAGGACGTTGTAGTCCTCGATCCCCCGGGCGGGCAGGGAACCGATAAACGCGAGCGTCCGTCCATCCGGGGAGATGCCGTGCAGGTAGTGCATCGGGACGCCGTCACCCGGGTGGGTCACCCGCCGTGCCGGCCCGCCGGGCAGCGGAACCTCGTAGAGGTGGCCGTCCTCGGAGGACGCATAGAGGAACCGACCATCCGCCGAAAGCACGTGGTCATTATTGGAATCGGTGAGCTCCCCGGTGTCCAGCCGTTCGAGTTCGCCGCCGGTGGGCGCGATCCGATACAGCAGGCCGTCGCGGTTGAGGATCAGCCAGTCGCCGTCCACGCTCCAGTTCGGGGCCTCGATCACGGCCGCATTTTCGCGGTAAACAAGCTCGTCCAGGCCCGAGTCCACGTGGAAAATACGCAGCTCGGCGCGCTGCCCGGGCAGGAGTTGTCGCCAGGAGGACGAGGAGGTCACGGGAGTGCTCATGCATCGACCCTACTCCGCGGAAGCCTGCCGCGCAGGTAGCCCGCGGTGGGACCGCTGAGCGAATTCCCGGCCCGGTTTTTGAGACACGCCCGATACCCCATAATGGAGGCGTGAGCGAATATGCAGAGCTGCCCGGATGGACCCACTTCTACTCCGGGAAGGTGCGCGACCTCTACCGTCCCGCGGGCCTTGCCGAAGGCGCGCCCGCGCCCGAAATCCTGGTGGTTGCCAGCGACCGCGTGAGCGCGTTTGACCACGTCCTCTCCCCCGGAATCCCGGACAAGGGTGAGCTGCTCACCTCCCTGAGCAACTGGTGGTTTGAGCGGCTGGACTTCGTGCCCAACCACCTGCTGCCGCTGGGCGATGACCTGCCCGCGCCGGTGGCCGCCCGCGCGATGCGCGCCAAGTCGCTGGACATGTTCCCGATCGAGGCCGTGGTGCGCGGCTACCTCACCGGTTCCGGCTGGGCCGAGTATCAGGCGAGCCAGAGCGTATGCGGCATCCCGCTGCCCGCGGGTCTGCAAAACGGTGACCGCCTGCCCGAGCCCCTCTATACCCCGGCGTTCAAGGCACAGCTGGGCGAGCACGACGAGAACATCACTTTCGAGCGCAGCATCGAGCTGGTGGGCCTCGAGGACGCCACCGCCCTGCGCGATCTGTCGCTGGAGATTTTCGGCCGGGCCTCGGCCATCGCCGAGGAGCGCGGGGTGATCCTCGCCGACACCAAGTTTGAGTTCGGTCGCGACCCCGAGACCGGGGCGATCACCATCGCCGATGAGGTCCTGACCTCCGATTCCTCCCGCTACTGGGACGCCGACATCTACGCATCCGAGACCGATCCGGCCGCGCGGATGGCGAGCTTCGATAAGCAGATCGTGCGCGACTGGCTCGCGGCCAACTGGGACAAGACCGGCACCCCGCCCGAGCTGCCCCTCGACATTCGCGAGCGCACCGCCGCCCGCTACCGCGAGCTGCTGGAGCGTCTGCGCGGGGCCTAGCCGCCCGAGCCGCGTCCTCCACAACCCGGGATCTTCCCCAGAGATCCCGGGTTTTGTGTTGATGCCCTGTTCCGGCCGGTTCCGGATCGCTACCCTGGAGCACAGGGCCGCGCGGGGGTGCGGCCGGAAGGAGGGATGCGGATGCCACTGGATCCGTACTTTGAGCGTCAGCTTCGAGAAAACCGAGCCGGGACGATCACCGAGATTCGACAGCGAATAGCCGCGGTCATCCGGGCACTTCCCCCGCGCGCGCTGACCGGGCTGCTCACGCTGCCCGCGCGGCTGCGCAGTCTTCGCGCCGGGCGAAACGCGAGTCCCGGCGAAACTCTCGGCACCGATCCCGGGTCGCGCCGCGCCGGAGGCCACCACCACCACTCATCCGCACCTGCCCCGGCGGAAATCAGCGACGGAGAGGAAGAGTTCGAGGATCCCTGCACCAGCGCGAACCCCGCCCCCGAAGATTCCGCGCCGGAGGCCACCACACACTGGCGGGAGATCACGCCGACCAGCGCCCTCGACGCCTTCACCGCCGCCAAGGCCCACCGGGTGCCACGCGGCACCCCCGCCTGGGAGGAGCGCAACGCGCTGCTCTGGGACCGCAAACTTCACGGACGGGTCGGGCTCGACGGGCCCGACCTCACCACGCGCGAGTTTGTGATCCCCGTTCCCGGGTTCCCCGAGGTCCGCGTGCGCCTCTACCTGCCCGATACCCCGGCACCCAAAACCGGGTTTCCGGCGGTACTGGCGTTTTTTGGCGGGGCCTTTCACGTGGGCGGAATCGACTACACCAGCGTGGATGCGGGTTTTCGCCGGCGCACCCGGGATGCCCGCGTCGCCTACCTCGCGGTGGACTATGCCCGCGCGCCCGGCAGCCGCTTCCCGACCCCGGTGGAGCAGGGCTATGCGGCACTCGACTGGCTGTTTGCCCGGGCATCGGAGCTGGGTCTGGATCCGAACCGGATCGGGATCACCGGTGCATCCTCGGGGGGAAACATTGCCGCCGCGGTGACCCTGGCCAACCGCGCCCGGGCGGCCCATCCGCTGCGCCTCCAGCTGCTGGAGGTGCCGAGCCTGGATCTCACTGGTTCCCACATCGACCTGCGCCCACTGCGCGAGATGCGGGTCCCGAAATTCCTGGTCGCCCGCGAACTGCGCGCAATCCGCTCACGCTATCTTGCCCATCCCGATCAGGCACGCACGCAGCTGGCCTCGCCCCTGCTCGCCGTGGACCTGGCCGGGCTTCCCACCGCCCACATCCTGATCTCCGAGTACGACACCCTCCGCGGAGACGGTGCCGCCTATGCCCGGGCACTGCGTGAGGCCGGAGTCTCGGCGAGCGCAATCGAGTTTCAGGGGGCCACCCACGACGCGGGTATGTACACGGCGGTGGTTCCGCTCGCCAAGCACTGGCACCTGCATGCGGTCGCGATTCTGCGCACGCTCTAGGCCGAAGACGCGGGGCAAAACACCGACCGAGCCACACGCATTTTCGGCCCGATTGTGAGGGTGACCGGCCCCCGAAAACATGCGGCATCGTTCGGAGTGTCATGCGCTCCGGCCGGTGGCAAATTTCTGGTGAATCGCCCACTAGACTGAATGCGTATCCGCCCCCTGACTCACCGGGAGACACTGGTGCCAAAAATCATCGTAGAAGTAATGCCGAAGGCCGACCTGCTGGACCCGCAGGGTAAGGCCGTGGCCGGAGCGCTTGGCCGTCTGGGCCACTCCACCATCACCGACGTGCGCATCGGCAAGCGCTTCGAGCTCACCGTCGAGGGTGAGGTCACCGAGCAGATTCTCGCCGACGTCGCCACCCTCGCCGACGAGATCTTCTCCAACCAGGTCATCGAGGATGTCACCAGCATCCGCGTGGAAGAGGCCCAGGCATGACCCACCGGATCGGTGTGGTCACCTTCCCCGGTTCGCTGGATGATCGCGACGCTCAGCGCGCGATCCGTATCGCCGGTGCCGAGCCGGTAGCCCTCTGGCATGCCGACCACGACCTGCAGGGTGTGGACGCGATCGTCCTGCCCGGCGGGTTCAGCTACGGCGACTACCTGCGTGCGGGTGCGATTGCCGCCCGGGCACCGATCATGACCGAGGTAATCTCGGCGGCGAACGCCGGAATGCCGGTACTGGGTATCTGCAACGGTTTCCAGATGCTGACCGAGGCGCACCTGCTGCCCGGCGGCCTGATCCGCAACGAAAAGGGTAACTTCATTCGTCGCGACCAGGGCCTGATCGTGGAGTCCACCGACACCGCCTGGTCCAACGCGTTCACCCAGGGGCAGGAAATTGTCATCCCGCTGAAGAACGGTGAGGGCGGCTTCATCGCCTCGAACGAGGAGCTTGACCGGCTGGAGGGCGAGGGCCGCGTGGTCTTCCGCTATTCCGGGGTCAACCCCAACGGCTCGATGCGCGACATCGCCGGCATCAGCAACGCCGCGGGCAACGTGGTGGGCCTGATGCCGCACCCCGAGCACGCGGTGGAGCCCGGCTTCGGCCCGGACACCGCGGACGCCATGCGTTCGGGGACCGACGGCCTGGGCTTCTTCGCCTCGGCTCTCACAGCCCTGCTGGCGGTCTAACCGTCACACACCTTCGGCCCGCCCGGATTCGCTGATGCGAGTCCCGGCGGGCCGTCGTGTTTCCGCCTAAGCAGGTCCGGCAGGCCTTCGCGCTTTCGCTGCTGCGATTCGGGCGGGACATCCCACTCTCGCCTACCCGAGCCCGGCGGGCCGTCCTATTTGGCCACCCGATGGGGCAGCTTCCCGTCTACGCCGGGGCGAGCCGTGGGGCCGTGTCGTCGGGGGTGCGTCGGGATCTGATGGCCGCGCGGGTAGTGGCGGCGGCGACCGTGAGCAAGGCGATCACCGCGAGCAGCGCGAACGTGCGCGGTCCCGAAACTGCAAACGGAGTGGCGGGAGGAAAACCCGCACCGGCCACGCCGGACGCCGCGCGGGTGATCACGCTCGGTACGAAGCGGATCATCGCATCGGGGAGGGCTCCCATCGCGTTGGCGATCCGCATCCCGGCATCCACCCCCACCACGGCGAGCGCCACCAGCACCAACAGAATGGGCCGTAAGACCGACGGGCGCAGGCCGTGCACCAGCGCGCCCAGCCCCGCTCCGGCAACGGTAAGCACAATGGAGACCAGGATCATCCGAACCCCGAGCATCAGGGTGTGATCGTCGGTCAGCCAGAGGGACGATCCAAAAATTGTCAGGGCCACCACCGAGGTCAACACGGCGACACCCACCAGCACGACGCCCAGCACCAGTCCGGCGACGGCGGCGACAGCAACGCGGGCGACCACCGTGGCACGAGGATCGGCGGCCCTACTCACTCGCTCGGAGATCCGCACCGACCGCGCGCGAAGCCGGGCTCGGTCTCGGCGCTTGGCTTCCCGACGCTCGGCCTGGGCGGCCCGAAGCCTCCGGGAGTCGGCCAGGCTTCCGCGCCGGATCTTTTCGTCCGAGAAGGACCGGTCCGCGGAATCGGCCACGCTTGTGCGGAGGGCAGAATCGGTCGGGGACTGCCCGTCCGCGGACTGGATCGGCGCCTCGGCCGATACCGGAACCGCCGTCGGTGTCGATGCGGCCTTCGCATGCCGCCTGGGCGCCCGCGGATCACCGATCATCATGCCCCAGAGCAGGGCGGGCAGGGCGATAAACCCGGCACCCGCCAGGTAGAGGGAGCCCACCACATTGGCGTCGTCCAGATTCAGATCCAGGGGAACCACGTCATCCTGAGCGATGAGCCCACCAGTGATTGCGGGGAAGGCAACCGCCGCGATCGTCGCGATCACGGCCAACACCAGAATCCACCGCCCGCTGCTCGCGTACCACACCCGCGACGCCTCCACTCGGGCAACCCTCACCCAGCCACGTCCGAAACCCGATGCCGCCATGTACGTCCCTTTCAGCGGGAGAAGGCCTCCCCTCCCTAGCGTGCTGCCTGCCCCGGGTCGCTGCAAGCGCGCAGCACTCCCCGGGGAAATTCCCCAGAAAACTCACATCTGGGATGGGTAATTTTCGCCTCGTCCGCCGATCGATTCCCGCGGTTCTCCGCCACGCACCAGTCGCCGATCGGCCACCGAGCTTCCGGCGATGGCATCGGCCAGACCGCGACGATCCCGGGTGGCCCAGACGCCGATGATCGAGGCAAGGGTAAAGAAGGGCAGAATGATCGCGGTTGCCGGGACATCGATGCTGGTGAGAGCCACATATCCTCCGAGCCCAAACACAAAGCGCAGCAAGCGCGAGAAGAACGCGGGCACCCGGTGATACACCGGGGCCAGCAGGACCGCGGATTCGCCCACGGTGACCCCGCCGATCATGACGCAGAGGTACTGGATCGCGATCGGGATCAAGCCCACCAGGGTCTCGGTCTGGGTGGTTGTGGCGAGTTCCGCACCCGACTGACCCAGCAACGTGGCCCGGTAGACGCGAACCATCAGCACCAGCCCGCCGCCCAGCAGCCCGAGGAACAGCAGGTCGCAGAAGAAGCCGAGGAACCGGCGTCCGGCGGTCACCGGACGCGGTTCGCGCTGGCGCACCTCCTCCCGCCGGGCGAAGCCCACAAACACGAATGCCAGCAGCGATCCGAGCAGGGCACCGAGGGTGTTGGTCGCCAAATCGCCGACGTCAAATACCCGATACGGACGGGGGAACAGGCCCCACACCGCGGTCAGCTGGGTGGTTTCGATCAGCAGCGACAGCGCAAAACCCAGCAGCGTGGACACAAAGAATCCTCGCTGGAACAACGTCCGCATCAGGAACCCGAACGGGATGAACAGCACAACGTTGAGAGCGAGCTGCAGGAACGCGGTGTTATGAACTAGGTCCTGCAGGTTCGCGTGTGGATAGTTGGCGATCTCCCGCACCCCGGACATGATGTCCAGTTCAACCCCGCTGGCGCGGTAATCGGCGCTCCCGGGGATCGGCAGCAGGGTGTAGCACCAGATCGCCAGCATGTAGACCAGAAACGCCAACCAGCCGATGCTGCGCCAGAACGACAGCCCTCCGCGCCTGCGATAGCTTGTCGCGACGAACGGCACAATCAACACCACGGCGAGCACGCCGCCGGAAAACAGGGCGATCAGGGCGGGAGTCAGCAGTTCATTCACCTCGGAACCCTAACATCGAGATCGGCAAAAATACGGGGGTTTCAACCCGGTTTACGTCCCGAGGATGAGACGAATCAACCCGTGGTTGACCCTCGACTTTTCCGGACTTACGGAGTAGATTCACGGCATGGGTACAACAACGAACCCCAATCGCGCGATCATCGTCCTGCTGGCGCTGCTGTCGATTCCCGCTCTTGCCGGAATCCTCGCCCCGGTGGGAATGGGTGTCCTGCCCGCCGCCGTATTGCCCTCCGCCGCCGGCACCGGTGCCGCCCAGCTGGCCGAGACCGGAGCCCAGGGCCTGCTCCCGATCATCATCATCGGGGCCATTCTGGTCATCGCCGGGGTTGCTCTAACGGTGCTGCGGTCGGCCAAAAAGCGCAATTCGGACCGGTAATAAAACCCCCCAAATAGGGGCCTTGACCGGGATTTTCATTACGATTCCATCTCGACCCCGAGTGTGGATCTACGGCACCGATTCGCGCCCCATAAAGTGATGCCATGCACACTCGTCTTGCCCGCGCAGCCTCTGCGCTCGCACTCTCTACCTTCCTGATCGGGGCGGGCAGCGCCGCCGCCTTCGCCGCACCCACCGCCGATGCCGACGCGGGCATCCCGGATGATGCGCTTCGGGCCTGCCTGGCCGAGCAGATTCCCGACGGGATTGTCACCCCGGAAACGATCGCCGCTCTGACCACCATCGATTGCTCCGGTCGTGGAATCATCGATCTGACCGGCCTGGAGCAGGCGACCGGGGCGACCGACATCGATCTGTCGGACAACCTTGTCGAGGACGTTCTGCCCAGCGCCCTGCAGAGCCTCACCGCTCAGCTGGACGTCTCCTCGAACCGCATCGCGGGCGTCTTCGGTTTCGACCCCGAGCGAGTGAACGCCACCAACCAGGACGTGACGATCGTGAGCGCCGAGGCGACCTACGACGATACCGAGTTCACCTCAACCGCCATGGTCATCCCCTTCGAGGACGACGGGGGCTACCACAACCTCCTCACGGATGTGCCGGGTAAATGGGACCACCTCGGCTTCCGCCTGTTCCCGATTAGCGGCCCCGATGAGACGCTGGCGAGCTTTGAATTTGCCGATCCGTCCGGCCGATTCACGGGGGTACTCAACTTCCCGCTGATTCGTTTCAACGTGGATATCACCCAGCTCACCTCGGGCGATGTTCTCTCCAACGGCACCGCGCGCAGTGCCGTACGTATCACCCTGACCGATAAGAACGGTGCGGGTGTGCCGGATGTGAGCATCGGTTGGTCCGAGAAGAGCTTCGGAATTGCCGTCGTCCACCAGGGCGAACGGGGATACGTCACGGATGCCCACGGCGTCAACGTGATCGAGACCACCTCAACCCTGCCCGGCGCGAAGCGCCTCGACCTGTACCTCGGCAACTCGACGTTCTCGCACACCTTCAACTTTGTTGCCGCGCCCTACATCGGCGTGGACGAATACGAGGTCGGCGCCCCGACCTCGGCTACCCCTTCGGCAGTCGCCGCACCGGTCGCTAACCGTGGCGGCCACCTGGCCAACACCGGCGCATCCAACTGGATGCCGCTGAGTCTCGGTGCCGGAGCGCTGGCGCTGGTCGGCGGCGTGCTGATTGCCGCGCGCCTGCGCCGTGCGCGCGTGGGTGTGAGCGGCGAATAGTCCCACTCCCACAGTGCCCCGGGCATCCCACAGGGGGGTCCGGGGCACTGCTTTGCCTGCATGCCACGGAACGGGTTTTTGCACGCCCACCGGCCCGATTCCTCGACGGTGAGGGTGTCGACTACGAACCCAAAGACCCCCGGCCGTTCCGCGGCGTGTCGAGCCCGGGTGGCCGGGCGTTCGGAACGGTGATTTATGGGGCCGCGCACCCTCTAGGATGGGAGGTGTCCGGCACCAGCTGCTTCGAGGAGAAACCGTACCCGTGACCGCTATTCCCCCCACCGTAGAGAACCAGGCCGCGTCTGCCGCGGCCGCCGAGGCCGATACCGTGGCCAACGCGATCGCCACCCCGGAACGCGAGCAGCCGTATGCGGCGCTTGGTCTGACCGAGGGCGAATACCTCAAGATCCGTGAGATCCTCGGCCGCCGCCCCACCTCGGGCGAGCTGGCCATGTACTCGGTTATGTGGAGCGAGCACTGCTCCTATAAGTCGAGCAAGAACTACCTCCGGAAGTTTGGCAAGAAGGTCACCCCGGAGATGACCAAGAACCTCATGGTTGGCATGGGCGAGAACGCCGGCGTGGTGGACATCGGCCAGGGTTGGGCGGTGACCTTCAAGGTTGAGTCGCACAACAGCCCGAGCTACGTGGAGCCCTTCCAGGGTGCCGCGACCGGCGTGGGCGGAATCGTCCGTGACATCATCTCGATGGGTGCCCGTCCGGTCGCCGTCATGGATCAGCTGCGCTTCGGCGACATCGACCACCCCGACACCGCCCGCGTTCTGCACGGTGTGACCGGCGGTATCTCCTTCTACGGCAACTGCCTGGGCCTGCCCAACATCGGCGGCGAGACCGTGTTTGACCCGATCTACCAGGGCAACCCGCTGGTTAACGCCCTCGCCGTGGGTGTGCTGCGTCACGAAGACCTGCACCTGGCCAACGCCTCGGGCGTGGGCAACAAGGTGGTCCTGTTTGGTGCCCGCACCGGTGCCGACGGCATCGGTGGTGCCTCGATCCTCTCCTCGGTTGCCTTCGAGGAGGACGGCCCCTCCAAGCGTCCCGCCGTTCAGGTGGGCGACCCCTTCGCCGAGAAGGTGCTGATCGAGTGCTGCCTGGAGATGTACCGCGACGAGCTGGTTGAGGGCATCCAGGACCTCGGTGCCGCGGGCATCTCCTGCGCCACCAGCGAGCTGGCCGCAAATGGCGACGGCGGCATGTTCGTCGAACTGAGCAACACCCTGCTGCGCAACCCGAACCTGACCCCCGAGGAAATCCTCATGTCGGAGTCGCAGGAGCGCATGATGGCCGTGGTCACCCCCGAGAAGCTCGACGCCTTCCTGGCCGTCGCCGCCAAGTGGGACGTGGAGACCTCGGTGATGGGTGAGGTGACCGACACCGGCCGCCTGATCATCAACTGGCACGGCGAGGAAATCGTCAACGTGGACCCCAGCACCGTCGCGGTGGATGGCCCGGTCTACGACCGCCCGGTTGCCTACCCGACCTGGCTCGACGCCCTGCGTGCCGACCGCGGCGAGGCCCTGCCCCGCGCCACCGAGGGCAGCGAGCTGCGCGAGCAGTTCCTCTCGATCGTGGCCTCCCCGAACCAGGCCGATAAGTCCTGGATCACCGACCAGTACGACTACTACGTGCTCGGCAACACCGCGCTGTCCTTCCCCGACGATGGCGGCATGATCCGCGTCGACGAGGAGACCGGCCTGGGTATCGCCATCGCAACCGACGCCAACGGACGCTTCTGCCAGCTGGACCCGCGTCAGGGCGCCAAGCTTGCCCTGGCCGAGGCCTACCGCAACGTGGCCGTGACCGGCGCGGTTCCCGCAGCCGTAACCGACTGCCTGAACTTCGGTTCCCCCGAGAACCCCGAGGTCATGTGGCAGTTCTCCGAGGCCGTGGACGGTCTCTCGGACGCCTGCCTCGAGCTGGGCATCCCGGTGACCGGCGGAAACGTCTCCTTCTACAACCAGACCGGTGACACCCCGATCTTCCCGACCCCCGTGGTGGGCGTGCTCGGCGTGATCGACAACGTCGCCGACCGTACCCCGAGCGGATGGCAGGACGACGGCGAGAACCTCTACCTCCTGGGCACCACCCGCGAGGAGCTCTCCGGGTCGGCCTGGGCCGGCACCGTGCACTCGCACCTCGGTGGCACCCCGCCCGAGGTGGACCTGCCGGGCGAGATCGTCCTGGGCGAGCTGCTGCGCGCAGCCTCGGCCGAGGGCCTCGTCAGCGCCGCTCACGACCTCGCCGACGGCGGGCTCGCCCAGACTCTCGCCGAGGGTGTCCTGCGCTTCGGCGTGGGTGCCCGCATCTGGCTTGGTGACATCATCGAGCGTGACGGCGTGGACACCACCACCGCCCTGTTCTCCGAGTCGACCGGCCGCGTGCTGGTCTCGGTTCGCCGCGAGGACGACGTTCGCTTCCGCGGACTGTGCGAGGGCCGCGGCTACCCGGTGCAGCGCATCGGTGTCACCGACGCCTCCTCGAACACCCTCGAGGTCCAGGACGTCTTCACCGTGGGCCTCGACGAGCTGCGCACCGCACACGTCGACACCCTGCCCAAGCGCTTCGCCTAGCGAGTAGCGGATACGGCGGCGGGCCGGGCACTTCGGTGCCCGGCTCGCTTCGTCTTGTCCCCTAGACTCTCGGATATCAACCATTGCAGGATGTGGTGAGGGGAGAGTATATGCGGACAACTCGGCTCGGGTATGCGGGCCGCATGAGTCACGGCGTGGTCCGATTTGAGCGGATCCGCTACGCCACAGCGCGGCGGTTTGAGCCACCGGTTCCAGTGCCGGCGCGTACGCCCTCGGACGCGGCGGACACACCGGTGGAGGCGGCAGATCAGCGTCCGGTCGCATGCCCGCAACGGTTCTCCCCGGTGCTCTCGAACCTGCTGAGACTGTCCCCGGCATCGCTGAACCAGACCGAGAACTGTCTGGTGCTCTCGGTTATCACCCCGGAGGATGCTAATACCGGCTCCTCGCTGCCGGTTATGGTGTGGGTGCATGGAGGTGCCTATTCAACCGGCGCGGGTTCGGTGCCAATCTACGATCCGGCTCTGCTGGTATCCGAACAGAACGTGATTGTGGTGCAGGTCACCTACCGGCTCGGAGTGTTTGGCTTCCTCGGCCATGAGTCCGGTGTTCCCGAAAACCTCGGCCTTCTGGATCTGATGAGCGCCCTGGAGTGGGTGCGCGCGCACATCGCGGCCTTTGGCGGAAACCCGGATTTGGTGACCCTCTTTGGGCAGTCGGCAGGCGGCGATGCGATCGCTCATCTGATGATCGCTCAGGGCGCGGCGCACCTGTTTCGACGGGTCATTATTCAGAGTGCCCCGGTGGGGATCAGCCGGCACCGCAACGCGGTGGTCAGATCTGCGCGGGCGATGTCCCGGCCACCCCGGGACGCATCGGTTGCCACGCTGGTTGAGTATCAGCAACACATCGAACGTGCGGTCGCCTGGCGCGGATTTGCCGGTCAACTGCCATTTGGACCCGAGTATGGGGCTGCCCCGTTGCCCGCCGTAGCCACACGGGACGCGGCCTGGCGTGATTGCGCAGCGCGCACCGATGTGTTGATCGGCCACACCGCCGAGGAAACCGGACTGTACCTCCCACTGCTGCCCGTACTGCGCCGCATCCGCCGCCACCGTGTACTCGGCCGACTGATGCGCGCCCTGCTGATTATCCCCACAACCTGGATTGTGTATGGTCTCCCCCTGCGCAATTTCAGCCGGCGGCTCGCTCGTGCAGGCGGAAACGTGACCCGGTATCGCTATCGCTGGGCCTCCCCGGAGAGCACAACCGGCCCGGCACATATGAGCGAGTTGGTACTCCTGCTCGGCTCTACCAAAGCCTGGGCGGGCACCGTATTCGCCAGCGATACCCAGGAACCCGAATCCGTCCGGCTGGGCCGTCTGATGCGCGCACACTGGGCGACATTCGCCCGGACCGGCAATATCGCCTCACACCTCACCACCGAGAGCCGCTCCCTGATCAGGTTCACGAGGGCTCAGTCCAGGCGTTAACCCGGAAGGGAACAGCCCGAATGAGTGCAACCAGGTCCGGCGCGCACATTAGTCGTCGGCGAATCGACTCTTCCCGATCCGAGACTGCGGATAGTAGAAAAATGACTCACTCCCTTCGTCTTCGGAGCCTTGGTCGGGATGGGGAGGGACGCTCCTGGGTTCCTCCACCATGAGCGGAACGGTGAACCCTTCCACCACAAACCTCGGTTCACCGGGTATACGAACTCGCTTTTTTCGATCATGCATCTTGTCTCCTCCCTGTGTAACACGTGTGTCTTCTGGCTACGCTACGAAGCTATCCCTGGTATCTACTGTGATTTGGCTTTCGGATGAAGCGGATCAAAGGAGCACCGAGCAATACAACAAATGCGACGCCACACGCCAGCGCACCGCTCGCAGACAACCAGTAGAGGAGCGTGGGCGAGGTTCGCAGCCCAATCGCTCCGGCGAGCAGCAATAAGAGTGACGAACACACTGCAATCGTTGCCCGCAGAGGGGCGAGCATTCGCGATACAAACGAGGGCTCCCGTCGAAGCGCAACAAACCCGACGAAGATCGCCGCAAGGGAAAGCAGCAGGGTGATTACATCCCGATGTGAGGAACCACCACCCGTGACGTCACGATTGAGGGCGGTGAGAAACGCGATAAGGGTGGTGCCCACCGCGATCGTTGTTACCGACCGCAGTCCCCGCCAAGGAACAAAAAGGAGAATCCGTGTGACGCGTTCCGAAGAGGATGGGCCCCCTGGTGCCACCACCGTCTGCGTAATACCTAGTTCCGCTGGCTCGGCGAAATCGAAGTGATATGACATAGCCTCAGCCGACATGTGAGCAGGGATCCGAAGTGCGTAGTGCGCCCCACCAGCGGCAACCCCCACCCAGCCGAAGTCGCTCACCCGGTGTCGGTTTCGGCCTTACCCATCATGGGCATCGGGTGTCCCTCGGGTCCCCGGGTATCTAGATCTCGCAATGGATGTTTTTTGACAAAGGCCAATGGCACCATGATGAGTCCACGAACACCATCGATGTCGGCCTGTCCACGTTCCCCAGGGTCGTAGGCCAGCTGGGGATCTGCGATGGGAATGCAGTCTATCGAGTGCCGCAATCGTCCGCGCTCACCGGCGAAGAGCTGCACACTATCCACGCGTCGCACAACCCATTCCGGCCAACGGTGGATTGCATCTGCCAGGGGAAGCGAGCCTGTGGAGGAGCAGGTTATGCAGCGAGGCCGGGAGGAATTAGGCGGCGAAAGGGAGCCCGAGGAAGAGAACCTGGGGGGGGACGGAACGAGCTAGGCGGGGATCGGCTCGGTGAATGCCTGCACGATGCGGGCGATGGTGTCCGAGACCTCGTCGATGGTGTCCGGGCCGGGGTTGCTTGAGCCGGCGAGCATGACGCGTGTGATGCCGTCCGAGTAGATGGCACCGAGCACCTGGGAGAGCTCGCGCGAGTCCATGGTGAAGCGCAGCCCCACCATCGCGACCAGCTCATCCAGGCGGGCACCGAGCATCGACATCGCGCGATTCTCTCCGGCGATGTAGGTTTTGCCCACCTCGGGATCGCGCAGCGCGAGCATCTGGAACTCGCTCTGCATCAGGCACCAGGAGCGGTTATCGGGCTGCAGGCCAAGGAAGTCGCGCACGATGCCGGAGATCTGGTCGGTGGTGATCTGACCACGCTCGGGGAGGTACGCGGTCAGGCCCGCCTCCAGGCGGTCGAAACGCACCTGGTTTTCGCGGTCGGCGAGGGCGAAGAACAGTTCCTCTTTGGACTCGAAGTTGGAGTAAAAGGCGCCGCGAGTAAATCCGGCCTGCTCGGTGATCTGCTCGACGGTCGCCGCGGCGATCCCGTGCTCGGCGAAGACGTCGTAGGCGGCATCGATGAGGCGATCGCGGGTCCGCTTGCGGCGGGCACTTTCGACGACCGGCGCTTCTCCCGTATCTGCACTCATAAAATCCTCAGCTTTCTCCACTACAAATTGCGATACACCGATGTATCGAATACATTTGTGTATTGAATACACTAGCGTATCCAAACTTTTCCCACGAGCCCCCTCGTTCAGGAGTTATTTCGTGTCATCCCTACTCTATTCGCTGGGCCGCTGGGCCTTCGGCGCCCGCAAACTCGTGCTGGGTATCTGGATCGTGATCCTCGCCCTGTTCGGTGCGGGCGCGGGCCTGCTCGGTCAGGGTACCGAGAACAGTTTCAGCATCCCGGGCACCGAATCCCAGGTCGCCCTCGATAGCCTCAAGACCACCTTCCCCCAGATCAGTGGCGCATCCGGCCAGATCGTGGTGGTCAGCGGCGACAAGCTCAAGATCGACGATCCGGCCATCAAGAAGAGCGTCGAGGACACCGTCTCGACCCTGGAAAAGATCGACGGCATCGAGGGCGCGGTTTCGCCCTTTGGCGACACGGTCAAGGGCAATATTGCCGATAACGATCGTGCCGCGCTGATCTCGATCCAGTTCTCCGGCACCGCGCTTGAGGTCAAACCCAAGACCATCGACGGCGTGGAAAACGCGCTGGCCGACCTCAAGAAGGAGCTTCCGCAGGGGGCCACCGCGTCCCTCGGTGGCGACGTCTTCAACGCCGAGGTTCCCGCCGTCTCGCTGACCGAGGCCGTGGGTGTGGTGGTTGCGCTGATCGTGCTGCTGTTCACCTTCGGCTCGGTGGTGGCCGCCGGAATGCCGCTGCTCAACGCCCTGATGGGTGTGGGTGTGTCGGCGCTGGCGATCATGTTTGTGACCGTCTTTGGCTCGGTCCCGTCCACGACCCTGATGCTCGCGCTGATGCTGGGCCTGGCGGTGGGCATCGACTACGCCCTGTTCATCCTGGCCAGACATACCGAGCAATTGGCGCGCGGAATGGATCCACGTGAGTCCGCCGCCCGCGCCATCGCCACCGCCGGTTCGGCCGTGGTCTTCGCCGGTCTGACCGTGATGATCGCCCTGGTGGGCCTGTTCGTGGCCGGCATCCCCTTCCTCACCACGATGGGTATCGGGGCCGCCGCATCGGTCCTGGTGGCCGTGCTGATCTCGCTGACCCTGATGCCCGCGATGCTCGGCTTTGCCGGCGAACGTCTGCGGCCCAAGGTGGGCAGCCGCGCCGAACGTCGCGCGCTGAAAAACGCCGCCCGCACCGAGAAGCGTGCGGCCCGCCGCGGAAAGGGCGCGGCCGACGACACGAAGCCCGCTCATGCCGCCCCGGCCCCCGCCGCCGCGCCCGTCCACACCGAGCCCAAGCCCAACCGCTTCTTCCTCGGCTGGGTGCGCGCGGTAACCCGCTTCCCGCTGGTCACCATCATCGTGATCGTGGTGGGTCTCGGCGCCGCCGCCCTGCCCGGCCTGCACCTGCGTCTGGCCCTGCCGGATGCCGGATCGCACGCCCCGGGTTCGGAATCGCGCGAAACCTATGACAGCATCGCCGATAACTTCGGAGCCGGATTCAACGGCCCGCTGATCGTCACCGGAACCATCGTCAAGAGCACCGACCCGCTCAAGCTGATGTCGGATATGGCCGCCGAGATCGAGAAGCTGCCCGGCGTGAAGTCCGTTCCGCTGGCGACCCCCAACGCCTCGGCGGACACCGGAATCATCCAGGTGATCCCGAGCGATGGGCCCAACTCGCAGCAGACGCAGGACCTGGTGGCGAAGATCCGCTCGATGCACGATCACTTCCAGGACAAGTACGGCGTCTCGCTCTCGGTCACCGGCTACACGGCCATGGCGATCGATGTCTCGACCATGCTCGGCGGCGCGCTGTTGCCGTTCGGACTGCTCGTGGTCGGCCTCTCGCTGGTGTTGCTGACGATGGTGTTCCGCTCGATCTGGGTCCCGATCAAGGCGACCCTCGGTTACCTGCTGAGCGTGGGTGTGTCCTTCGGTGTGGTCGCCGCGGTGTTTGAGCTGGGCTGGGCAGCGGACCTGTTCAACGTCCATCAAACCGGTCCGGTGATCTCATTCATGCCGATCCTGCTGATGGGTGTGCTGTTTGGTCTGGCGATGGACTACGAGGTCTTCCTGGTAGCCCGAATGCGTGAGGAATACGTCCACGGGGCCACCGCCAAGCAGGCCATCGAACGCGGATTCACCGGTTCGGCCAAGGTGGTGACGGCCGCCGCCATCATCATGATCGCCGTGTTCGCCGCCTTCATCCCCGAGGGCGATAACAACATCAAGCCGATCGCCCTGGGCCTGGCCGTGGGTGTGGCCGTGGATGCGTTCATCGTCCGCATGATGCTGGTCCCCGCGGTGCTCGCACTGCTCGGCGACCGTGCGTGGAAGATGCCGCGCTGGCTCGATAAGATCCTGCCGTCCTTCGATGTGGAGGGCGAAAGCCTGTCCCACGACATCAAGCTGCGCGAGTGGCCCGAGCCCGGCAACACCGACGCGATCGTGGGGGCGGACCTGCGTCCCGCCGGCGACCAGTTCGCCCCGGTGGGTGTCTCGGTTCGGCCCGGCGACGTGCTCACGGTGTCGGGGCCGGCGTCCGCGGTGTCCCAGACCCTGTTGACGCTGACCGGCCGCCAGGAGGTGACCGAGGGCATCCTTAAGGTCACCGGACGCGTGCTGCCGACCCATGCCGGAGCCGTACGTCGCCGCGCGGCCTGGGTGGATATCAGCCACACCAGCGAGCGGGCCTTCGAGGCGCTGCTCGCCGAGAACCCGGAGATCCTGGCGATCGACGGGGTGGACCACCTGGATCCGCTGACCCGAACCCGCCTGCGCGACCGGCTCGAGGCCGCCCGCGCCCGGGTGGCCGCAAGCCGGCCGCTCACCCTGATTCTGGGAACCACCGACCCGGCCATCGCGGCCGAGTGCGTCGCCCCCGCGACGACGGTGGTTTCGATGACCCTCTCGACCGTGAAATCCGAGGTGCTCGCATGAGCTCACTAACCGACCTCCTGCAGCGGCCGGGGCGTACCCCGCGTCGCCGCGTCCTCTCGATCATCGGGCTGGTCCTGGTGCCGCTGGTGATCGCGGGCATCCTGGTGTGGGCGCTGTGGGACCCCTCCAGCCGCCTACACAACGTCCGCGCCGCCATCGTGAACGAGGACAAGCCGGTCACCGTGAACGGCCAGCTGGTGCCCCTGGGTCGTCAGCTGACCGCGGGCCTGGTGTCCGCACCGGGCAAGACCGAGACCAACTACGACTGGACCATCACCGACGCCGACGACGCCCGCAGCGGACTCGCCTCGGGTGAGTACGTGGCCGTGGTGACGATCCCCAAGGACTTCTCCGCCGCCGCGACCTCGATCTCCGGGGACAAGCCGCGCGAGGCCGTGATCGACGTGACCACGAGCGACGCCGCCAAGCTGGTGGACGGCGCGATCAGCCAGACCGTGGCCAACACCGCCGCCTCGCTCAGCGGAAAGCAGCTGACCGAGACCTACCTCGACAACATCTACGTGGGCTTCAACACCCTCGGCGAGCAGATCGGTAAGGCCTCCGATGGGGCCAGCCAGCTCGCCGATGGCGCGGGCAAGCTCAGCGGCGGACTCGGCCAGGTGGGCGAGGGCGTGACCCAGCTGGGCACGGGTGCCGGCGCACTGGCCAACGGTGCCGGGCAGCTCAACACCGGTGTCGGCGCGCTCGCGTCCGGCGCCGACCAGCTGAGCTCGGGTGCCGGGCAGCTCGCCCAGGGAACCGGACCGCTGGCCCAGGGTGCGCAGCAGCTCGCCGGTGGCGCCAGTCAGCTCCACGACGGGCTGAACGCGCTGAGTGGCGGCCTGCAGGGTATCAAGCAGGGTGAAGCCCCGCTGCGCGCCGGCCTGGGTCAGACCAGTCAGCTGGTGACCGGGAACACCGCGGTCGCCGGTCAGCTCGGTCAGCTTGCCGCCGAGTGCGCAACGAGCGGTGCCAGCCAGGCCTTCTGCGAGCAGCTCGCCGGTGTGGTGGGTGGACCCTCCGACCCCACCGGCGCGATCGCGCGTCTGGCCGGCGCCGAAATCGCCATCAAGGGTAATGGAACCGCGCAGAACCCCGGCCTCGCCGCCGGCGTCAACGGACTGCTCGACGGGCTGACCAAGCCGGCCGCTCCCGGTCAGCCCTCGGCTCTCGATGGTCTCGCGGCCCTCGCCACCGCCAGCGGTCAGCTCGCGACCGGTGCCGCCGGCCTCGCCGACGGTGCGGGCAAGCTCAACACCGGTGCCGCGGGCCTCGCCCAGGGTGCCGCCGGCCTCGCCGAGGGTACCCACAAGCTGCAGACCGGTTCGTCCGGTCTCGCCGACGGTGCCACCAAGCTGAGCACCGGAATCTCGCAGCTCGGCGAGGGATTCACCCCGCTGACCGAGGGTGCCACCTCCCTTGAAGGCGGTGCGGTGCAGCTCGCCGACGGCCTGAAGACCGCGGTGGACCAGCTGCCCAGCTACTCCAAGCAGCAGCGCGAGAAGCTCTCCAGCGTGGTTGCCGATCCGATCCGCACCGGCGGCAAGGAGAACGCCACCGAGAGCCTCGGCGGCGCACTCGGCGCGCAGGGTGCCCCGTTCTATGCGGTGCTCGCCCTGTGGCTCGGCGCGCTGGCGACCTTCCTGGTGCTGCGTCCGCTGCCCATCGGCGCACACGGCTCCACCCGTCCGTCCCCGCTGCTCGCGCTGCGTGCGTTCTGGCCGGGGGCCCTGCTCGGAGCCGGTCAGGGTCTGCTGGTCGCCGCGGTACTGGCACCCCTGCTCAAGATCGACTTCTGGCCCTGGGCCGGATTCGCCGCGATCGCGATGCTCGCCGGGGTCGCCTTCGCCGCCACCAACCAGGCGCTCGGCGCGCTGCTGGGCGGCGTGGGGAAGTTCATCTCGATGATCGTCGCAATCGTGGTCCTGGCCAGCGGCATCATCGCGACCGCCCCGGCCCTGCTGCAGTCGGCCGTCGGCTGGATGCCGGTCGGACCCGCCAGCGACGCCCTGCGGGCGATCACCGGAGACGGCTCCCCAGCCGGCTCGATCACCGTGCTGGTGCTGTGGACCGTGGGCGCGCTGCTGGTCAGCACGTTCGCCGCGGCACGGGCGCGACGCAAGCCGGAACCGGTGGAGGCTCGCATCTAGCGCACCCCGAACGACGCCGGGTGGTACGGAGTTCCGTGCCACCCGGCGTTGTTTTTAGCCTGGCCCGTTTTGTCCGGCGAATGAACAAACCCCCGCGGGGGCTGCACCATCATGCACGCCCACCCCGATAGGGTGTGGGGATGGGCGGCGTACTCACGGGATTCGGGATCATTGCGGTCGTCATCCTTGCCGGATACCTCCTGGCCCGCTCGGGTGCCGCCGGTCCGCAGGGACAGTTTGTCCTCAACCGGGTCGCGTTTTTTGTGGCCACCCCGGCCCTGCTGTTCTACACGCTCGCGCACGCGGAGATCGCCACGATGTTCTCCAGCCGCCTGCCCCTGGCCGCGATGACCGCATTCGGTGCCGCCGGGCTCTTCCTGCTGTTGGCACCACTCGTGCGACGGGGCAAGAAGCGCACGGTTCCCGAGCAGGCCCTCGGCGCGCTGTCGGCCTCGCTGCTGAACGCCAACAACATCGGGCTCCCGGTGGCCCTCTACGTGTTTGGGGACTACGCCGAGGTGGTCCCGGTCCTGCTGTTCCAGCTGCTGATTCTCAACCCGATCGTGCTGATCGTGCTGGACCTCGGCACCTCGGGCCGGGTGACCCTGCGCGGAATCCTCAGCCAGCCCTTCCGCAATCCGATGGTCATCGCCTCGGCTCTGGGGGTGCTCGTCGCGGTCTCCGAAATCCCCGTCCCCGAGGCCGTGTTTGAGCCGTTCCACATCATCGGCGGGGCGGCGATACCGATGATCCTGATCGCGTTCGGGATGTCCCTGCACGGTTCCAAACCCCTCGCGGCCGGGGAGCACACCGGGGAGATCATCCTGGCGAGCCTGATCAAGGTCGCGGTGATGCCCGCGCTCGCGCTGGGCTTCGGCGTGCTGGTGCTGGGGATCTCCGGTCCCGAGCTCACCGCCGCCGTGATGATCTCGGCGCTGCCCACCGCGCAAAACGTCTACAATTTCGCCAGCCGCTACAACGTGGGGATGGTCGCCTCCCGCGACACCGTGCTCCTCACCACGGTGCTCGCGGTCCCGGCCCTCAGCCTGATCGCCGCCCTGATGATGTAGTCGAGCGGCGGCGGCCGGGGAACGGCGCTATGCGGTGAGGGTTACCCCGAGATGCGTGGCCAGGAGCGGCGCGATCCAGGCGAACTGCGCCTCGGTCATCACGCTGCCGGCGAGGGATTCGATCCCGTTGAGCACCCGCGGTTCCAGCCCGCGCAGGTCGACGTTGTCCAGGCGCGCCCCGGTGATGTCCAGGGTGTGCACCTGGGTTCCGGGGAAGGCCAGCCGGGAGACGGTGGCGCCGCCCAGGTCCAGCTCATCGATCGTGCAGTCGGTGAAGGCCATGTTGGTGATCATCGCCGAGCGTAGGTTGAGGTAGCCGATCTTGCAGCCGATGAAGTGGACCGCCTCCCAGCCCGCATCGTAGGCCTCGGCGGACCCGAAGCGCGACCCCTCGATCCGCACCTCGCGGAACTGCGAGCGCGCAACCTTGAGCACCGGCGCGTTGACCCGTTCGAAGCGGCTATCGATCGCCCGGAATCCACGCAGATCCGCTCCATCAAGCTCCACGCCCAGGAACTCGCACTCGGTCAGGTCGAGCCCGGCGAGGGGTGCGCCGCTGAGGTCCACGTCCGTAAAGCGCAGCGAATCGAGCCGCTCGCCGGCACGGACCTCGGTATCCAGGCCGGATTCCAGGTGGTCCAGCGGGGCCGGATCGAATTCGGGGGCGCGCAGCACGCCGGATTTCGCGGAGGAAGATTTTGCCACGGAGCCTAGGCCTCGCGTGCTTCGGCGAGGGTCACATGGTGCTGAATCACCTCGGCCACAACAAAGTTGAACCACTTTTCGGCGAAGGCCGGGTCCAGCTGGGCATCCTCGGCGAGGGCCCGCAGCCGAGCAACCTGACGCTTTTCGCGGTCGGGGTCGGAGGCGGGCATCTGGTGTTCGGCCTTGAGCTCTCCCACCGCCTGGGTGCATCGGAAGCGTTCGGCGAGCATGTGAATCAATGCGGAGTCGATGTTGTCGATGCTGCTACGCAGGCGGTTCAGCTGTTCCTGAGGGGTCAATTCGGCCATGAATATAATCTAATACCCCGGGCAGACAATCGCGTCCGCCCGGGGTATGAGTTTGCCGAGAGCGGGGTCGGTGACCCCGGCCCACGCGCCGGCTAGGTACAGCTAGGCGCGCTCGGGTTGCGCCAGCACAACCCGCTGGATTGGCCGGGTGGCGCGCACGGCCAGCCACACCAGGGTGAGCCCGATCAGGATGCTGGCCAGGACCACGCCGATCGTGCTGGGGCTGAGCAGCAGCGCCATGCCGGTCAGGGGGAAGACCACCGCGCCGCCGATGATCGCCGCGGTGATCGAGACCACCAGCACCGGGGCAATCGCCTGCCGGGAGCGGGCCGCCTCGATCATCTCGCGGGGCATCCCCAGGCGGTCCAGGCTCACGGAAATGTCGCGTCGGTCCATGACCAGCGCCGCCTGATTGATCCCCACCGAGACGGCGACCATCAGGAACGACCCGATCAGCACCACCACGATCCCGGTGAAGATATCCATCGGCAGGGTTTCGAAGCCGTCGGATCCGGTGGTGCCGTCGTCAATTGCCAGCACCAGTCCGATCCCGCTTCCGGCCACCACGGCCACAAACGAGGTCATCGCCACGCCCCCGACCTGACGCCAGATCGCACCGGGGTTGTCGAGGATCGCGCGGGCGGTGATCAGCTGCGGGACCGTCTTGGCCCGGCGCAGCTGTAGTTTTGCCCACACCGAGAGCAGCCACGGCCCCACCAGGCCGAGCACCGCCAGGCCCACCGCGACGGCCCCACCGATGGCCAGGGCGATCCCCACCTCGACGTTCAACGCCCCCAGGCTCTGCAGCACCATCGAGATGGCGATCAGGGCCGCCAGCGCGATCAGCGGGCGTACCCAGTGCGGCTGCGGCTTGCGCTGCCGAGTGCGCACCCCCAGCGGCGAGATGACCACGCGGCGCAGACCAACCACCGAGCTGATCGCGGCCAACAGGGTTACCCCGACGATGATCAGCGCCATCGGTCCGGGTCCGATCCACAGCTCCTCGGCACCGATCGGGTGCCCGCGGAAGGAGATCAGTCCCACCAGTGGGCTAGTGGCGAGTGCGAGCAGTACCCCGCCGAGCGCGCCGAGCAGGGCGATGACCGTGGATTCCAGCACGGTGACCCGGGTCACGTCGGCACCGGTTGCGCCGATCAGCCGGAGCGAGGCCAGCCGGTCGTCGCGGCGGCGGGCCGAGAGGCGGGCCGCCGCCGCGCCCAGTCCCAGCAGCGGAACGATCAGCAGGGACAGCGCGAGGGCGCTGAGGATGCGGTACATGATCGCCTCGTCCCCGGTGATCCGCCAGAACATCGCGGTCCCGCCGGCAACGATGACCAGCAGCGCGCTGGTCACGCCGAAGGCCACGGCGGGCAGGATCAGGGCCGCGGGACTCTGGGTTCCGGGGCGCGCGAGCATCCAGGTGAGGCGCAGGATCGGTACCCGGCGGCGAGCCCGAACGGGCAGCGGTGCCGGAAAGGTGGTCTGGGTCGTGGTCATCGGGTTTCTCCCGCCGGGCGGTCCCAGCCCTCGCCGACAAAGGACGGGGCGGGGGTGGCCGGAACCGCGGGCTCCCCCGGGTGGCCCGGGTCGGTGTGCACGCGGCCGTCGCGGATGTGGATGATGCGGTCGCAGCGCGCGGCCACCTCGCGGTCGTGGGTCACCACCACCAGGGTGTGGCCCTGGCCGACGGTGGAGTGCAGGAGCGCGTCCATCACGTCGGCGGAGGTTTGCGAGTCCAGGGCGCCGGTGGGCTCGTCGGCGAAAATGATCGAGGCCCCGGTGACCTGGGCACGGGCGATCGCGACGCGCTGCGCCTGACCGCCGGAGAGCTCGCCGATGCGGCGGTCCCCGAGCCCGGGCAGCCCCAGCGCGTCCAGCCAGCGCCGGGCGTGGGTTTCGCTCTCGGCCCGCGGGTAGCCCGCGAGCATCATCGGGAGCGCGACGTTTTCGGTCGCCGTGAGTTCGGGAACCAGCAGTCCCTGCTGAAAGACGAAGCCAAACGATTCCCGGCGCAGCTTGGAGCGGTCGCGATCGTTGAGGGCGCTGACCTCGACCGGGCCGACCGGGCCATTGAAGGTGACCCGCCCGCCATCGGGCACGATGATCCCGGCGAGGGTGTGCAGCAGGGTGGTTTTTCCCGAGCCGGATGCCCCCATAATCGCGACGGACTCTCCGGCCGAAAGCGCGAGGTCAACGCCGGCGAGGGCGCGGGTTTTCCCGCCGTATACCTTAACCAGGTTTGCGGCGCTGAGCACTGTGTGCGTGGGCACGGAGGGGAAATTGTTCATGATTCCATCCTCCGCGCATCCCCGAGGGGTGGCATCGACCGGGCGAGGGAACCCCGTCATCCGGCAGAGGTATCCACCCCGATGCTTGCGGATGGTGCCGGTCTAGGCGGCGCGCAGATCCATTGCCCGATCTGACCGTGCCAGTCGGGAGGTCCTAGGCGGCACGCAGGTCTACCGGACGGGTCCAGCGTGCCAGCCGGGTCTCCAGGCCGTGACGCACGTCGGGCCACTCGTCCACGATCACCGAGTAGATCGCCGTGGTCCGCCAGGTTCCGTCGGCCCGACGCTGGTCGCGGCGCAGCAGGCCCTCGAACTTGGCACCGAGCTTGAGGATCGCCGCCCGCGAGTGGTCATTCAGCGCATCGGCCTGAATGCGAACCCGGCCAAACCCGCTGGAAAACGCCAGGTTCAGCAGCAGAAGCTTGGCCTCGGCGTTAACCGCGGTGCCCCAGACGGCCGGGTCATACGCGGTCCAGCCGATGTGGGCGGCCTCCCGGGGCAGGTCGAAGTCGCCCAGGGTGGTGGTGCCCACCACGGTGCCGTCGGCGTCGCCGCCGACCAGGCGCACGGTGTACACATTCTTGCGGGTGCGGCTGTAGTAGCGCGAGGCGAACTTCTTGAATCCGGCCAGGTCTTTGGGCAGCGCCGCCAGCCCGCCACCATAGCCGTCGGCAAACACCTGGGGCCGGCCGATGGCCTTCCACAGATCCGGCAGGTCCTCGTCGGTCATCACGTCGAGGCGGATGAAACGGCCGATGAGCGGTTCGGGTGCGGGAATCCGTGCTGTCATTCCACGATTCTAGGACACAATGGCCCCGCGCCGACACTGTGTCGGCATCGTTTACGCTTCGTTTATCTTTCCCGACCGGATTTACGCGGATACCGCCGCGGGGTCGGCCAACACACACGTGGGTGCCCCCACATCCGCATGCCCGACCGGGCGTCCCGGAACCCCGCGCGCATCCAGGCGCAGCGTGGTGATCTGGTGCGAATGCTCATGGGCCACGTGCAGCAGGTCACCGGCGAGCAGGTGGTGCCTCGGCCAGCGTCCTCCGCTCTCGGTATCGGCAATCGCACGCACGGTCTGGCCGTTGCCGGACACCTCGAGGGTCGAGATCCGATCGCTTCCGCGGATGCCCGCATAGAGGCGGTCCCCCGCGGCGTTCTGCGAGAGCTCGGCCGCGGCGTCCTGATCCTCGGCACCGTCGGCGGTGGCCGACACCGCGGCCACCACGCGCCAGTTCCCGGCGTCGGCCGGGGCGATGGTGAAGATCTCGATGCTGCGCTCGGTCACCACGTGCACGTGCCCGCTGGGGTGGGCGATCAGGTGCCGCGGTCCCACCCCGAGGGGCAGGGCCAGCGTGCGATCCAGGGCGAGCCCGGTGCCGGTGCGCTTCCAGAAGCGCAGCGCGTCATGCCCCAGGTCGGTGGAGAGAATGCGTCCGTCGGCCAGCTCGACACTCGCGTGGGCGTGTGAGGGGCGGGCCGGCGCGGCCTCGGCCACGTGGGAGGCGAGGGTCAGGTCGGTGAAGGAGCTGGGGCCGGGTCCACCGGTCAGCTCGCCGTCGGTAAACGGGTTGCGGTGCGGATCGATGGAGGCCACCGGGTCGGCGGCATCGGCGAGGATCGCGCCGTCGGCACCCAGCGGATAAGCCAGTACCCGACCGTCCCCGTAACCGCTGGCGATCAGCAGCGCACCGTCGTCCGTGACGGTAAGGTGGCATACCGAGTCGGCCGAGGCGCGGGCCGGGCCGAAGCGCACGGCGCGCTCACCGGCGTGGTACGCCTGCACCCGACCGGAGAATTCCAGGGCCGCGTAGAACACCGGCAGAGTGGGGTGGGCCGCGAGGAACGAGGGGGAATCGGCGGCGGTTTCGGCCCCGGGGACCAGCGATCCATCGGCTCGGGATCCCAGCGCGGTAATCCCCGCGCCGGGTGCATTTGAGTCCCGAGTATAGGAGCCCGACCAGAGGCGTGCGCCGCTCATCGTGCTACCCGCGCGGACGTCAGAATCGTGAACTCTCGCTGTTCCATGTCCACATGCTACCGGACGCGGATGTCATCCATTTTTCCAGAACCTGCGGCAGTCTTGAGGTTCGTGAGCGCTCAATCTTGAGTCGGACCCGTAATTATGGGGAAGAGTAGGAAAGACCCCCAGTTCCGGGGGCGTATCACAAGAAGGAGCGTCATGTGCGTTGACCCCACAGACCATCCGCTCCTCGAACACGCGGAGATCGAGCGGCTGAGCGCCGCACTAAACGGCGACCTCGCCGCGACCCGCGCCTTCCTGCACTCGTTTTGTGAGCGCTGGCCCGAGCGAATCGCCGCTCTCGAGCAGAGCATTCTGCACTCGGATGTGCTGCATGCCCGCGACAGCGTGCTGAGCATTCGCACCTCGAGCGCGATGGTCGGTGCCAAGCGGCTCACCGTAATCGCCGCCGGGATTGAGTGCACGCTGAGCGAGGGTCACCCCGACCGGGTCGAGGAAAACCTCCGCGCGCTGCGGGTGAGCGGAATCGAAACCATCGAAGCCCTGCGCACCTATCTCAGCGAGCAGTCGCCCGCCTAATCGGTGCAACCGCGCCGAGCGCGAGTAGCCGGTCTCGGCGACCGCGGTTCCACCCAACGCGAGCGACCGCCACCGCCGCCCAACGCAGGACCGCCGGGTGCGTCCCTAGACCGCGTCGACCCGAGCGGGTGCCATCCGGTACCCCACGCCGCGCACGGTCTCCACCCATTCGGGCTGGCGCACATCGTCGCCGAGCTTGCGCCGCAGGTTTCCGAAGTGCACCTCGATCGAACGCTCCTCGGACTCGCTCACGTAGTCGCTGACCATGTACTCGCCGGCGCGCAGCTCGCGCACCAGGTCCGCCTTCGAGCGCACTCGACGGCCCGAAGCCAGCAGCGAGGCCAGCAGGTCGAACTCGGTCCGGGTGAGCGCGATGGTGAGACCCCGGCACTCGACGGTGCGGGTGTCGCGATCCAGGATCAGCCCGTTGTGGCTGAACACCCGATCCGATATCGGCGCCTCGGCCACGAGGGGCGCGGCCGGCTCCGCGGGCGCGGCCGGCGAAACGGGGGCCACGGCCTCTGCCGAAACCGCGGCGGGGGCACCGCCGCGAGGACGGCGCAGCATTGCCTCGATCCGGGCCCGCAGCTCGCGCGGACGGAAGGGTTTGGCCAGATAGTCATCGGCACCGGACTCCAGCCCGAACAGCACATCCACCTCATCGGCCTGCGCGGTAAGCATCACGATATAGCAGTCGCTGAAAAGACGGATGCGGCGAGCCACCTCCAGGCCATCGATGTCCAGCAGGCCGATATCCAGGGTCACGATGCTGGGCTGTTCGGCACGTACCAGTTCCACGCCCTCGATACCGCTGGGGGAACTGGCTACGGCGAATCCCGCCTGCGTCAAAATCGTAGTGATCAGACCGCGAATATCGGGGTCATCTTCGATCACGACCGCGGTGCGGATCGGCTCGGTGGTCATCCTGGTGGTACTCCCTGGCTACGGCGGGGGAAAAACGCCGTTCTTTCAGCCTACCTCTCGTTCGGGAGAAGCGCACCAGGCACCCAGTCGTGTACCCCGAATAGGGGGGCTACTTTGGGGAGGTCTCGCGACGTCGACGCCCGATGAGGACCAGTGCACCGGCCGCGATCACCCCGCCGGCCGTCCACAACCAGGGGGCAGGGGATGCCCCGGTTTCCGAGAGCCAGCCGCCGCCGTGCCCGGCGGATGCCGGACGCGCGCCGTTGGCGTTGGCATCGGGCAGGGCGGTTCGATCCTGCGCGGTGACCCGGATCTTGAAGGGCACGGTGCGATCCATGGTCCCGTTGCCGGATTCGCCGGGCAGGGCGATTTCCAGGTGCACGGGGGTGACCTGGTCGGCGCCGGTCCCCAGATCCATCACGCTACCCTCCCGGAGCAGATCACCGAGGACCGCGTTTTCCTGCGCGGTGGGGGTGCGCACGCTGACCCGAGCCGAGAGGCCCAGCGGACCGCGCGGATCCATGTCGGCGAATAGCGCCAGCGAGAGCGTGGAGACGCCCCCGCCGCGGCGCACCACGTTAAAGTCGGCCGAGATTTTGCTGCCGGGGATCAGGATCTGTGAGCCGAACATGTCGCCGAGCTCGCCCTGGCCGCTGCCGGTCAGCTCGATCGATCGGTCCTCGGGGGAGGCGAAGGCTGCGCCGGGGAGGGCCACGATCAGCGCCGCGGCCAGCACGCCCCCGGTGAGTACGCTGCGCAGGCTCATCCGGCGAACACCTCAATCTCAAAGCTCGGCGGAACCTGGGCGCCGGTCCACTCCAGGACCACCCACTGCAGCACGCTGCCGGTGGTGTCCTCGAGCGGGTTGGTGCCCGCGGCGGGCGGGGTCAGCACGGTGGGGTGTGCGGATGCGGGGGCGGCGGTACCGGCGGGGGTGGTGGGCCAGGTTCCGCCGGGCGCATAGTAGTTGCCGGCGAGATAAACGGCCGAGTTCCCGTGAACGGCACCGGACGGAGTCGCCGCGGCATTGCCCGAGAAGACCGAGTCGAGCGAGGCGGCACCGGTCGGGGCGACCACGCAGTCCTTTCCACCACAGGCGGGCACCGCACCGGCCCGATCCGACCGGTTGCGGTTGGCATCCACGAGCCAGGAGTAGCGCGAGGTCGAGGCGGCGACACCGGTTGCCGGATCGATGGCCTGGCCACCGGTCCCGTCCGCGAGGGCACGCAGCGAGGATCCGAGCGCCCCGGCGGGGTTGAGCCTGGCGGCCGCCAGGTTTCCGGCGGCGGGGGCCACGCTCCAGTCACCGGCGGTCGGCGCACCGGTTCCACGCCAGGCGCTGACCCGGACCGAACCCGCGGGGATCTTGTCGGCGCAGCCCCAGAGGCGAACGCCGAGGCCATCGGTGGTGTTGGCGATCCCCTCGGTGGAGGCAAACTGTGCGCTGCGCACCACGGGGACGATCAGCACCCGCGAGGATCCCACGCTCTGGAAGTCGGAGAGGGCGTAGACGTTGGCCTTCTTGGCCGGGTCCGGAACCGAGCACCAGTTACCCAGCGCGGTATCGGCGCTCGCGGTCGCGGTGGTGGTCAGGTATGCACCGGTCACGGCGGTGGGGATGCCCACCGCGGCGAGGGCCAAGCCCACGCCGAGGGCGATCAGCCGGGGACGAAACTTCACGGTCGTTCCTCCGATCGGGGTACCTGGGTCAGGGTCGCGTCAAGTTTGAAGGCCGCCAGCGGGCTGGACTTGAGCTCGCGCAGTTCGCGGGCCACGTCGCCGCCGTCATCGGCGGTCGCGGGCACGGCCACGGTGACGTCGATCGTGCAGCTAGCACCGGGCTTGAGCGTGGTGTTCGGCGCCTGGGTGAGGGTCGCGGTGATCTTTCCCGCGGACAGCTGTGCACCAGACACGGTGCATCCGGCCGAGCCCTCGGCACCGATCTTGAGCGCGCCTCGACCGTACATGGTCACACCGAGATCGGTGGCGGTTGCGGTGATCGTGCCCGAAATTTTGGTCTGCACCGGGTTGGTAGCGGCCGCGGTCACCACAAAACGGATGCGCTGGGCGCGCACCCCCGGGACGATGCCGGTACCGGGCGCGGCGACGATCGTGCGGGAGGTGCCCGTGGTCACGGTGTCGAGGGTCGCGGTCGCGGTGGCCGAAATGCCCGAGGCCGCCGAGATGGTCGCGGTGGGACCGCTGGCCTGATCGCTCAGGTAGGCGATCGTGCCGGGTCCACCCAGCAGGGCCACGCCGGTCAGGGCGGCGAGCACCGCGACGGTCCAGACGCGGGCGCTGCGGGTCCGGAACAGACGACGGTGGAGGGGTTCCTTTGCCGCGGCCGGCGCGAACGCGGTTGCCGACTCCGGCACGGATGCGGATGTCGATTCGGCTGCCGAATCGGGCACCGCGGCCGGCTTTGGGGCGGATGTCGTCTCCGGCTCGGTGCCGGGCGCGGGCTGCTGCGGGTCGGTGCTCACGATGCGGCTCCGATCGGCTGCTGGGTCAGGGTGTAGGTCATCGCGAGCTTTACGCTACCGGACATTGCGGCGGTCGTTTCCCAGGGCAGGGTCACGCTGACCACCACGGGAACTGTGCGATCCCCGGCGTTCACGGTCCCGACGGGGGAAATCCCGGTGGTGATGGTCTGGGCGGTGCCCACACTCACCACGCGTGTCACCAGGGTCTTGGCAAGGGCCGCATCCGCGGCCGATCCGGTGCTCCCGGTCACGCTGAGGGCCGAGACCGCGAGGCTCGCGCGCATGTCGGTGCCGATCAGTTCAACCGGAACGTTGACGGTGCCGGTGAGCACGTCACCGGGGACGAGGGCCTGACCGGTGTAGGCGATCGCGGCGGATCCGCGGCCCTGGGGCACATCCTGGCCGAGGGTCCACGCGGTGGTGGCGCCACCCACGTTGCCGAGGCTCAGCGATCCCGACTGGATCTTCAACGGTGCCGCATCCTTGGTGTCGGTCCAGAACGCCAGCGTTCCGGCACCGCCCATCAGCAGCGCAGCCCCGAAAACGGCGGCGATCGCGGCGGTGATGAGTTTGCGCACGATGGACCTTTCGTTCGGGGCAAAAGTGGGGAGGGTATGGGATCGGCCCCGTGAGGAAATTAGGGGGAATACTCACGAGGCCGATCCGTTTCGCCGAGCGGGGCTCAGGCCGGGGCAACAGCGGGGGGGCTGCGTCCCATTGCCGAGCGATGCTCGTCCGGGGCAACAGCGGGGAGGCTGTGTCCCATCCGGCGGGGCCGAGGCCCGCACACCGGGGTGATACGTCACACGATAGTGCTGTGAGGACGTATCCGTGACCGCCGCCCGAAGGGGGATTCAGCGAGGGTCACGAGTCTTGACTACTGACCCGCGGCCACCTGGGTGAGGGTGTACTTGGCCTGCAGGGTTGCGCTGTTGCTGATTTCGCCACGGTTGGCTGCGACCGGAGTCTCACCATCCCACTTGTAGGTCACCGCGATCACGACGGGCACGTTGACGGTGCTCTGGCCGTTGGTGCTGGTCAGGGTAACCGCACCGTCAACCGGGGTCTGGCCCTTGATGCTGACAACCGCAACGGAGAGCTTGTCGCGCAGCGAGCTGGCTTCCCAACGCAGCTGGTCAACCTTGAGGCTGGCCTTGATGTCGTTTCCGGTCAGGGTAACCGGAACGTTGACGGTGGTGGTGAGGACGTCACCGGGAACGATGCGGAACGACGAGGGGTCAACCTGGGTGGGCTGAGTCTTCGTGTTACCGACTACGTGCTGCACGCTCCAGTTGGCGGAACCGATCTGACCCAGCTCGAGGCTTCCCGAGTTGATGGTCTGGGCCTGGGCGTCCTTGGTGTCCGTCCAGTAAGCCAGGGTGCCGGCGCCGCCGAGCAGGAGTGCTGCGCCGAGGGTAGCGGCGATTGCAGCGGTGGTGGTCTTCTTCATGGCAAGTCCTTTTGGGGAAAATCGTCTTGGGGGGAGGTGACGAGTACTGCTTCGGGTGGGTGACGGCGGTGAAAACAATTTCGGGTTGTTTTCGGTGAGAACAGTTTCGGGTTGTCCTCGGCTGTGAGAGCAATTTCGGGTTGTTCTCTGTGCGTGTCCGGTTCGGGCCGGGCTCGCTTGCCGTTGATTCAATAATCGTCATCCCGGCTCAAGATGACCGACGTAATCGTGACAACATTTCGCAATTTTTGGCGCGGGGGACATCGTTAGCTCAAGGAAACCTCAAGATTGCGGTTGCCGGGCTCGAAAAAGTGCGTGTTAAACGCAGAATGTCCCCCTCGAAGACGAGGGGGACACGTGCGTTGTACGCGGTTAGCGCGAGGCGGGAGGCTCCGGGTTTTCGTGGGAGGCAGGTTCGGCCGTGGGCGGTTCTTCCGTGGCCGGTGCTGCATCAGCCGATACGGCGGCCGATTCCTCCGTGGTTTCACCCGAGACCGGTGCCGGTGTTCCGGCACCCACCGTCTCCCGGCGGCGACGGGCGCGACCCCGGACGGCCCCCACCACGACGAAGGCGGCGTAGCCGATCAGCGCAATGCCGATGCCGCGGGCAACCCAGGTGCGGGTATCGGACTGGATGCCCTGGCTGAGGTACCCCACAAACGGTGCCCAGTACCAGACCTTGCCGCGTACCTGTTCGGGGCGGACGGGGTTCGGATCGGGCGCGGGGTTTGCATCGCCCTTGGTCTGCAGGCGCGGACCGTCCTGGGTCACATTGACGGCGATCACCCGGTGGGTCACCACCTCGGGTTTGCCGGAGGCGATCTGGTAGGTGATGACATCGCCCACCCGAATCGCATCGAAGTCGATCGGGCGCACCACCACCGTGGTTCCCGGGGGCATGTTCGGTCGCATGGATCCGGTCAGCACCGTATAGGGGGTGGCTCCGGTGACGCGCGGGACCAGCACAAAGGCGACGATGAGCAGCACCGCGGCACCGATCACGATCCAGGAGATGATCTTGGTGATCAGCCCGGCGATGCGGCGTCCGCGGGAGCGCGGGGCGGAGCCAGACTGCTCGGTGGTGGCCGCTTCCGCAGGCGCGGTTGCGCTTGCTTCCGGCGGTACCGACGCAAACGACCCCGCCTCCCCGGGCTCATTCGGTGTGCGCGCCTCGGGGCGGCTCACCGGTTCACGGTCCGGGATGGCGGGGTCGTTCGTCATGTTGGGCCTAGTCGATCAGGTCGTGACGCACGATGATGGCGTCGCGGCCCGGGCCCACGCCGATGGCGGAGATGCGCGAACCGCTCATCTTCTCCAGGGCGAGCACGTAGTTGCGGGCGTTCTCGGGCAGGTCATCGAACTCGCGGATCCCGCTGATGTCGGTCTCCCAGCCGGGGAACTCCTCATAGATGGGGGTCGCGTGGTGGAAGTCGGTCTGCGAGACCGGGACCTCGTCGTGGCGCACGCCGTCTACCTCATAGGCGACACAGACCGGGATGGTCTTGAGCTCGTCGAGGATGTCGAGCTTGGTCAGCACGAAGTCGGTCACACCGTTGATGCGCGAGGTGTAGCGGGCGATCGGGGCGTCGTACCAGCCCACGCGGCGCGGACGGCCGGTGGTGGTGCCGAACTCGAAGCCCTTGGCGCGCAGGTAGTCACCCGAGGCGTCGAACAGCTCGGTCGGGAAGGGGCCGGCACCCACGCGGGTGGTGTAGGCCTTGACGATGCCTATGATCCGGTCGAGCTTGTTCGGGGCCACACCGGAACCGGTGGCGGCACCACCCGAGGTAGCGGAAGAGGATGTCACGAACGGGTAGGTGCCGTGGTCGATGTCGAGCATGGTGGCCTGGCCGCCCTCGAACAGCACGTTCTCGCCGCGCTCAAGCGCACGGTTGAGCTCGAGCGAGGCGTCGACAACCATGGGGCGCAGACGCTCGGTGTAGCTGAGCAGGTCTTCCATGATCTCGTCCACGGTGATCGCGCGACGGTTGTAGACCTTGAGCAGCAGGTGGTTCTTGACGCCGAGGGCACCCTCAACCTTCTGACGCAGGATGTTCTCGTCGAACAGGTCCTGCACGCGGATGCCCACGCGGTTGATCTTGTCGGCGTAGGCCGGGCCGATGCCGCGACCGGTGGTACCGATCTGACGCTTACCCAGGAAGCGCTCGGTCACCTTGTCCAGGGTGCGGTGGTAGTGGGTGATGATGTGTGCGTTGGCGCTGATGCGCAGCTTGGACACGTCCACGCCACGGGCCGAGAGGGCCTCAAGCTCCTGGAACAGAACCGAGAGGTCCACGACAACGCCGTTGGCGATGACGGGGGTCACGCCGGGGGTCAGGATGCCCGAAGGCAGCAGGTGCAGGGCGTACTTTTCGTTGCCCACCACCACGGTGTGGCCGGCGTTGTTCCCGCCGTTGAACTTGACCACGTAGTCGATGCGCGAGCCGAGGAGGTCGGTTGCCTTCCCCTTACCCTCGTCGCCCCACTGGGCTCCTACGATCACAATTCCCGGCATGGTGGTGTTCCCTCTTTCGGTGCTGCACGTACAAATTTGTGGTGGAGGCGCTTTCGGGCGCGCTCACAAAGTGGTGTTGCGGTGACGACCCTCACGAGCCGTGACGACGGCCTAGTCCAGGCCGCGAATAAAGAATGCCTCGGTGGTCGGCGCGGGTTCGGCCGGCACGTTTTCGTTCTCGATCTGCGCGATGGCGGTTTCATCGGCGTCGCGCAGGAACTCGGTGAGGCGGGTGACCTCGGCGGTTTCGCCGATGTCCAGTGCCGCGCGGCGCAGCAGGTAGAGCGCGCGCAGGACTCCGCGGTTGGGCTCATGCGACCAGGGGATCGGGCCCTGTCCACGCCAGCCGGCCTTACGCAGCGAATCAAGCCCACGGTGGTAGGCGACGCGGGCGTAGGCGTATCCGGTGATCGGACGCTCGGAGTTCGCGGCGGCCTGCGCCAGGGCGGCCCAGGCGAGCGAGGATGACGGGTGTGCGGCGACGATCGCTTCGAGTTCGTCGATGCCCACGGCCTTCTCCAGGGCGCGGCTAACCTCCGGTTCTTCCGGGAGGCGGGTTTCCGGGATTCCGAGCAGGTTATGTTCTGTCACCCCTCCAGCCTACCGCGGGATGCCCGACACGTCCTCCCCCGGCCGTTTTTTCCCGGTTTCTCGCAGACGACGGGCCACGAAAACCCCTAGCTCACGCCTGATATCTCCCGAAAATCAGGAGCTATCCATTCCGCGCAGTCCTACGCTCGTCCCCAACCGCAACGTTGCGGCCACCACTAAGGGAAAATCATGTTCACACGAAAGATACTCTCGGCGGTGATTCTCACCGGCGTACTCTCCGGCGCGAGTCTCACCTACGCATACGCGGCAAAGCCAGTTGAAGGAGGAACGTGGAACTACGGCATGGCTGCCGGGGTACGAGCGTACTCGGACTATTACGTAAATCAGTGCCACGGCTCCACCGTCAAGAACGACTGGGCCGAGTACAAAACGATCGATATTGCCGCAAATGAGTGGTCCAATGCGGCAATAAACGCGACGCCGTGGACCAACAACAAGTACTACTACCGAGTGTGCTAGCTAGCCGATGCTGAGGATCCTCGTCAGGGTGACGGCGGCCGGCGTCACCCTGTTCCTCGCCGTAATCTCGGCGCTCTACGTCATGGCGGAGGAGGACGGATTCCCCGACGGTGCCGAGTACACCGCGAGCGTGAACTTCACCCAGTCTCCACAGAGTAAGGCCGAACTCGTCTCAGGTCTGGAGACCCTCGCCGCGGACGCGAAGCTGCGTCTGGTCAAGGTGGTCGCCGGTCCCGAGGATTTCCTTTCCACCCGATCCCTCTATGTCTTTGGCCCCGATGCGCCGCCCACACCACAGCCCCTGAGTTGGTTTCGCCCGGGCGTCACGGGACAGCTACGCGCCGCCACCGATCTGGGTGATACGCCGCTTGATGGCACCTTTGTTTACTCGGGGAGTGCGCGGGCGGCCGTGGCGCTGGATGCATGGTTCAAGCGTTCTGGCGCTACCGCCACGATCCAGCACCGGGATGCGGGAACGATATTCGGATATGCCCTGCTCAGCACCGGGGCGTGGCTCCCCTTTCTTACCTGCCTAATCCTGCTGCTCACCGTGAGCATCTGCTGGTACGCGCTGCGTGCACGAGCGCGTGCCCTTAAAATCCTGTGTGGGACCCCGATGAGAAGGATTCTGGTCGAGGATCTGGGAAGTTTGCTCCGGATCTGCGTTCTGCCAGTCGCCGGAGCCGCACTCGCCTCGGTTGTCGCCGTGATCGCCTCGGGAAGAGCCACGGCCCTTGCCCCCTTCGCCCTCGCACTGGGCGCCCTCATCGTCGTTTCCCTCGTCGCGATGGTCATCGCCGGGCTCCTCACGAGTGCACTCACCTGGCCTTCGGTTGCGACCATCGCCTCCCGTCGGCCGCCTGAGGGACACTTTGCGACCGTGGCCGAGGTCCTGAAAATCGCCACGCTCTTGCTGATCGCTCTGCTTCTGCCCCCGGTGGTCTCGGCCGCGCAGGAATCCTCAAGTTTCACACGTCAGCAAACAAGTTGGGCGTCCCTGGATCGGTACGTTTCGCTGCGCCTAGGTGGGTCCTCGGCAGGCGACTCGCTTCCCGCCGGTCTCACCGATCTGGCCAGAGACGCGGATGAGAGGGGAAGCCTGGCGTTCGCCTACGCGCAGGGAGCCGCGGATAACGAAACGCTGGCGGCGAACGGGTATGACGGCATCGTCATGGTCAACCGCACCTACCTTGATGCCGTTGGGCCGGCCCTCGGTTTCACTCCCGGTAGTGCGCGCCCACTCGGCTCCCAGGGCGAACCGGTCTCTGATGCCCAGCTCCCCACAAATCTGTCACGCTATCTCTCCGATTCATTCCCGCTGTGGAACCGAGCCGGGCGCACGGACGCGGGCCGCGAAACCGTGCTACCCGCGTTTCGGTACACGGGCACCAAACCGTTCCCGGGAATCTCGCCCGTGCCGGGAGAACTGCGCCTGCTGAGCCGTCCCCTGATCCTGGTCACCGACCGTGTTACCACCACTTTCACCGACGGTTTCCTGGAATCCACAATCAGCTCGGGAAACCTCGTTTTTGGGGACTCGGCGTGGGTGCAGGCGTACCTCAGCGATCGGCCGCTTGGCGGCCACGTTCGCTCGGTGGATCGGGTGTCCGATGCCGGTCTGTACGCGGCTCAGCAACAGAGCATGGTGGCGCAAACACTCACCCTCTCGGCGCTACTGGTGTTGCTCGCGCTCCTCACCAGTGTCGCGGTATCGGCGTGGATTGCCGCACTCACCCGATCACGGCGGCTCTTCGTGCAGCGGACCTCGGGGTGGACCTGGCGACGCATACTCGCGGGCCGGATCCGCTGGGAGGCGACGCTGGCCGCGCTCCTCACGCTGGCCCTGATGCTGCCACGGTTCGGCGATATCTCGGCGGCGTGGGCGCTGCTCGCGCTTCCCCTCTATCTCGTCCCGACACTGGGGTTGCACCGACGCGCAGCCGAAACCACGTTCAATTCTCGAATCAATCGCAGCACCTAGCCGAAGGAAACCATGGAAATCAGCGCTTCCAACATCAGCGTCACCATCGCCGGACGCACGGTACTTGAAGACGTCAGCGCCCGCGTGGTTCCGGGGCAAACGCTGGCGCTGGTGGGTCCCAGCGGTTCGGGGAAAACCACCCTGCTCAACGTGCTTGGCCTACTCGTTCCGATCGAGCACGGGACCCTCACCGTGGCAGGCCAGGAGACCCGGCGGTGGAGGGACGCTCGAAGGCGCGCCTTCTGGCAGCATCATGCGGCCTTCGTTTTTCAGGACTATGGGCTGATCGAGGAGGAGAGCGTCGCCTATAACGTGGTGCTCTCCCGATTGCCACCGTTCTGGCGCAGGCGGCGGGAGGCCTCAAAAATTCTGCCCATTCTGGAACGGGTGGGACTCCCCGATCGGGCTCGGGAACGCGTATCCGCCCTCAGCGGCGGCGAGAAACAGCGCGTCGGCCTCGCCCGCGCAATGTTTCGAGCGGCGGATGTGATCTTTGCGGATGAGCCCACCGCCTCCCTGGACCGAGAAAACCGCGACCTGGTCACCGCGTTCCTCCTGGGGGAAGCCGACCGCGGGGCCGCGGTTGTGATCGCCACCCATGATGAGGATCTGATCGCGCGCTGCGATGAACGTCTCGAGCTGCGCTCCCGCACCGCCTAGGCGAACACCGCCCGCGGCGCTACTTTTCGACCAGGGTGGCACCCAGCACCACGTCGACGTCGCGGGCATCGGCGGGGAGTTTGGTGCCGACCGTCCAGCGCCGTTCGGTGCCGCCGGGGACGTCGCGTAGCTCGACGAGCTGGCGTGTGTAGACCGTTGCCGTCTGCGAGTTGATCCAGCTGACCGAGACAAAAACCGTGCCGTGGGATTTCTGTGGGAGGGTTACCGTGCCCTCGGCGCTGACGTCGGTGCCCGGCTTCTTGGTCGCGGAGGTCAGGGTCACCGAGCGGGCGATACCGATTCCGTCGCGGGGCAGCTCGGGGATGGCGGTGCCCGACGAGGTCACCGTGGTGCCGGCCTCCGGGGTGCAGCCCGCCAGGCCCAGGGCCACGCCCCCGATGAGGAGGGCAGAGATAATGCGTGTGGTGATGGTCACCCGATTCCCTTTCGATACGGCAGTGCCGGGGAGGGCGGGAACAGAAGTCCCACCCTCCCCGGCAGCATCCTGATGGTTAGGCGCGGCGGCGGCGACCGAACACCAGCAGGGCACCCAGCAGCAGGATGATCCAGCTCAGCGTGCTCACCGCCGGGACCCACTCGGCACCGGTAATCGCCAGGTGCGAGTTGGCACTCGACTTCGGTCCCGACGCGGCCGGTGCCACCGGCGTGGACGGAGCCGGATCGGTCGGGCCCGTCGGCGTCCCGGTCGGGTCGGTCGGGTTCGCCGGGATGACCGGGACGGCCACCACGGTGATCGTCACGCTGGACTCCTCCGAGGTAATCGCGGTGGACTCCCCGGCGGGAAGCGCCGAAGCGGTCGCGGTGTTGGTCACGCCGCCGGCCTTCAGATCCGCCGCGGTCACCACGTAGCTGGCATGAGCCTGGGCACTCTCCCCCGGAGCCAGGACCCCGGCTTCACCCGGCCACGTCACCTGCAGCTCGGACAGCCCGGCCATCGGATCGGCGATGGCGGCCTCGCTCAGGGTCAGGGTGCCCGAGTTGGTGACCACAAAGTCAAAGCGGACGGTATCGCCCACGTGAACGTTCCGCGCGGCGCTGGTCTTCTCCAGCGTGATCCCCGCGGCACCCACGATCGGCGACTCCACCGTCGAGACCGGCGACTCCACCGCGGTTCCGTTCGGGTCCGTACCGGCGGCGGTGGCGCTGTTGTGCACCACACCGGCGTCCACATCCGCCTGGGTCAGAACATAGGTTGCACGGGCGACCACGGTCTGGCCCGGGGCCAGCACTCCCGCATCACCCGGCCAATCATAGGCGAGCTCCGAGAGACCCGGCAGCGCATCGGTCACCGCGGCATCACGCACCGTGACGTTGCCGGAGTTGGTCAGCTCGAACGCATAGACGATGCTCTGGCCCGCGCGGGCGGGGCTCTCCACCCCGGACAGATCCGCGGTCTTCTTCAGCGTCAGGCCCGAGGTCTGGGTCGCCGACACCGACACCGAGGACGAGTCCGACACCTGGGTGCCGTGCGGGTCGATGCCCATCACCTGCGCCATGTTGGTGAAGGATCCCGCATCGAGATCGGCCTGGGTCGCCGCATAGGTGGCCGTCGCGGTGACAACCTGACCCGGGAGGAGAATGCCCGCCTCGCCCGGCCACTGGTAGGTCACGTCGGACAGGCCCGGCAGCACATCCGCCACCGCAACATCGTGCAGGGTCACGGTGCCGGTATTGGTCACGGCGAATGCGTAGGTCACCACGTCCCCGGCGGCGTTCACCACGGCGCGGTCGGCGGTCTTCACCAGGGCCACGCTCGGAGCGGCGACACCCGGGATCCGGACCGTGGAATCCGCCGAGACGACGGTGCTTCCGGTCGGGTCGATCCCCGAGACACGAGCCGTGTTGGTGGTGGCTCCCCGGTCGATATCTTCCTGGGTCAGCTCGTAGGTGGCCGTGCAGGTACCCTGCGCACCCGGTGCCAGGACAGCGGGCAGACCCGCGCAATCCAGCGCCAGCGCGCCGGAACCGTCAAAGGCGGTTTCGGTCACCACCGGGGTGGACACCGTCTTATTACCGGTGTTGGTCACCACAAACGAGTAGGTGATCTTCTGCCCGAGCACATAGCCCGCCTCATCCGACGGGCTGGCCGACTTCACGATCGTGAGGGCCGCGCCGCCGGTGACCGAGACCGTCGTCTGCGAGGCGTCATCCACCTTTACTCCCCGCGGGGAGAGGGCCGAGGAGGTCGCCTGGTTTTCGATCACGCCGCGGTCGATATCGGCCTGGGTGACCTTATAGGTTGCGGTCACCACGACGGCCGCACCCGGGGCGAGCACGCCCGCGGGGGTGCCCGTGGGCCAGACCGTGCTCACCACGTCCACTCCGGGAACCAGGTCCTTCACCGAGACTTCACTCAGGGTGGTGGTTCCGGTGTTGGTGGCCACCAGCGAATAGGTGATCACGTCTCCGGCTCGGGAGACCGTGGCGCGCGATGCGGACTTGACCAGCGAGATCGTGGCCGAGCCGGTGATCACCGAATCCACGGTGGATGCCGGCGAATCGACCCGGACGCCGCCCGGATCCGCACCGGACACCGTGGCGCTGTTGTGCACGGTTCCCGCATCTACGTCGGCCTGAGTCAGCACATACGACGCGTGCGCCTTAGCCACCTGGCCCGGTGCCAGCACGCCCGCCTCGGCCGGCCAGGTATAGGTCAGGGCGGAGAGCCCGGGCAGGGCGTCGGCGACGGCCACCTGGGTCATCGGCACGTCTCCGGTGTTGGTCACCTCGAACGCATAGGCGATGCTCTGACCAGCCTTGGCCGTCTTGGAGACGCCCGACAGATCCGCCGTTTTGACCAGCGACAGGCGCGGGTTCGTGCGCAGCTGGGCGCAGACCGGAAGCGGCTCGGCCGCCGGGGTCTGCGCGGAAACCAGCGCGACCGAGTTACAGGCCAGCGCGTTGACGCCGGCGTTGTCGGCCACACCGGCCACGTAGGTAAACGAGGCCGATGCCCCCGGTGCCAGGGCACCGGTCACCTGGGCACGGATTCCGCGCTTACCCGCGGCCCCGGCACCCCAGTCGTTCACCTTCCCGTCCGGGCTCACCTCGGGACGCGACGGGTTGGTCGCCGCGGTGTAGCTCAGTCGCAGGTTCGCGGAGGTTTCGGCCACGCTTTCCAGCGTCAGATCGAAGCCCGAACCACGGGAGATGCCCTGGGTGGCCGGGATGAATCCGGTGTCGCCCACGAAGGGCAGCACATCGTAAGCCACCACGTTGGTGAGCTGGGTGTTTCCGGCGTTCTGCAGGGTCACCCGGTACTTGATATCGGTGGTCTTGAGGCCCACACCCACGGTCTGACCGGGCACCGCGGCCCAGTTACAGCCGTCCGGGGCACCGGCATCGGGCACACAGATTTCCTTCTTGGCGCTCAACCGGTCGGTGCTGCCCACCTGCACGGTCTGGGTCACCCCGGAGAACCAAGCCCCGGTGTCGCCCGTGCCGTCGGCGTTATCGAAGTTGGTGTTGCCGTTCATCCAGTCGGCCTGGGTGTTGTTCCACAGGCGCGCGGAGTCACCGATGCGGGCGGTCGCGACGCTCTGCGTGCCACCCTTCACCATCGGTCCGGGCAGCGCTACGACGGACAGCACCGGCAGGTTTGCGACCGAACCAAACGTGGTGCCGGCGGGCCAGGAGGCCACCAGAACCTCGCGGCTCACATCGTTCCCTCCCTCGCGGAAGGTGCGGGTGGCGGTGGTGAGCTTCACCCCGGGCGGAACGCTGCCGGCAAATGCGGCCGATCCGGGCTTGATGTTCCAGCCGGTCGGGGCGATGAAGACGTATTCGGGGGTGAAGGCCGAGCCGGTGGGCACGTTGTTGGTGGCCCCACCGATGCGGTAGGTGACCTCGCTACCCGGAACCGCCTGGCCGCCTCCGGCGACCTGAGCGTCCGAGGTGAATGCGGCGGTGATACGCGGCTTAGATCCCACAAACTGGAACGAGGCGTTTGCCGGCTTCGTCTGCGGAACGAAGGCGGGGTTATCCGCCTGCGACGGCCAGGTCATCGTGCTCGTGGCCGAGTTGCTGCGCGTCTGACCCACCGGGGCGGAGGAGTTCACCGCGAAGCGGTAGGTGACCAGGTAATCGGTCGAAGTCTTATCGGTGGGCTTGACCCGACCCGGCTGCAGGGTTCCGCTGACCGCGGTGACCTTGGCGAAGCGGGTTCCGTTCGGAGCGGTAATCTTGGTGACGTTCGCCCGGGTGCCGGTTGTGCCGTCGCTCAGGGTCCAGGAGAAGGTACTCGCGTTGGAGGCCTCTACCTCAAAGACCGGGGCGTCCGGCTGGTCCAGGGTGTCATCGGTGACCGTGGCCACACCCGCGACGTTGGACTCGTTGCGTGCGGTCGTGATCCACGAGTACTGACCGGCTACGTTGCTTCCGGGCTGCGGAACGATGACCGATCCGGTGTCCGAGCGTCCACCCTCAAAGCGCGAGGCGGTCTTCGAGAACGAGGATCCGGGGAACGGCGACTGGCAGGCCACCGTGAGGTTGATCGAGTGCTCGGCGGTCTGCGTGGTGCGCTTATCGTCGAGGTAGCTGACCGTGGTGCTCATCGAGACCGGCACGGTTGCCGAGAAGTCACAGCCGGTCGGGGAGAACTTGGTGCCGGGGAAGCGGACCGGAATCGAGTGTGGCTCGTAGCCGCCAAACGAATACCATCCGGTGGCGGGCACCAGGCCCCAGCCGCCGGCGGCGGGCAGCGACGGGTTGTTCACGTCACCGCGCACCCAGCGCACGGTCTGGGTTGCCGGGTCGTAGGTGCCAAAGTCCGGAATCGGACCGGCGATCTCGGCCTCCGGCGGAAGCTGCATCACAACCTCGTAGTAGCCGGCCGCGGCCCAGCGGGACTGGCCGTTGGCCACGACTCCGGTCTTGATCAGCGATCCGGTGGTCATCGCACCGGTGATGCTCACGGTCTGGTTCGGCTGAACCGAGGAGGTCGGGGCGGCGATCCGCACCTCGGGCTTGCTCAGCTGCTGACGCCAGGTAACCGGGGAGGCGGTGGCGGAAACGTCGGCGCTGGCCGAGGAGCTACTCGCGGTAGCCGACATGACGATCTGGAACCCGTTGGGATAGAACTGTCCCGGCTTCAGAGTGCGCTCGGGGGCATCGCTGGCGATGCCGTAGGTCACCGTAAACGACAGCGACTCCCCCGCGGTGAGGGTGCCGATCGGGAAGGTCTTTCCGGTGGCATCGGTGCCGGTCGGGTTGCCGGTCTTGCTGGGGTTCGTCCAGGTGCGGTAGAGCAGCAGGGTGCGCCCGGCATCGGTGGCAGGCAGCTTGGCCGCCAGACCGTAGGGGTCCGCCTGGGACGGGGAAAACTTCACCTGGGCGTTGACGCAGTCGGCCACCGAACAGGAAACCGCAACCTTATAGGCCACGCTGTTCTGGTTGGTCCCGTACGCAACCTGGGTCTGCGGAGCACCCGACACCGAGTCGACGGGCTCCACACTCACGGTGAGCACCCCGTCTCCGGCCGCCTGGGCGCTACTCGGGAGCAAAAGCCCCGCAACGACCACCAGAATGACCGTCAGCAGCGCGACCAGGCGCATGGCCCGAGGCCGCACCCCTCCGCGTGCAGTGCCCGTCCCGAAGGACAGGGCGTGACCGGTACTACCCATGAATAGACTCCCTTACCTCGAGCGTGTCTCGCTCGTTCCGCTTCGGGGCGCGCAGAGGCCCCGATTGTTCATCAGGTCCATAAAATCGCAATTTTTCTCGTCGCCCCGGCGTGCTGCGGGGATCGACACGGTGCCTGCGTGATTCGCACGTGATTGGCGCTCCGGCGGATCCACATTGCTGGGCTAGCATGAGCTAAAGATCGAGTGGAGCCGTCGCCACGCCCCACCCGCCGACGTTCAGTTGCCCTCCCAGGAGTACCGCTTTGCCCAGTTGTGACGCGTCTTCATCCCCCGCCACGGCGATCACCCGCGTGCATCGAGCGCATCAGCACCCGTCCTCACGCCGGTTTGCCCTGGCCGATTTTCTCCACTCCACCACGGACTTCAGGTCGACCCATCCGGCCCTGGCGACCCAGGCCCACGGTGTCGGTACCGCGCGGGCCGAGCTCATTGCGCTGAGCCTGGATACCGGTGAGGCGACGGTGCGCTGGGCACCCTCCGATCCGTCCACCCCGCGCGTGCTGGTGGCCCTGATGGGCGCGGGCCGGGTGCGGATCGAATCCACCGGTGGGGTGATCAACCGGCCGCCCGGGACCGCCCTCGCCCTACCGTCCCCCGGCCAGACCACCGTGCACCTGCTGGGCGGACCCATCGAGTGTGTCCTGCTCAGCGTTTCGATCGACACCCTGGCGGAGAGCCCGCGGCGTTTCGACTCGGCGACCACGCTGCCCCCGCTCAGCATGCGGCGAATGACTCCCCTCTATACGCTGCTGCGCACCTTCATCGCGACCCCGCCCTCCGACGGCACCGATCACCACCACCTCACCCAGACGCTGCCCGCGATCATCGACTCGGTGGTCGAGGCGATTGCCCAGGGGTCCCCGGCCTTCCCGACCCCTACCCTGTCCCGGCGCGCACGCCGCTTCGTGGACGAGAACTACACCAACGCCACGCTCACCACGGCTTCGGTCGCCGCGGGTCTCGGGGTCTCGGCGCGCACCCTTCAGGCGGCCTTCGCGGCCGAACAGACGACGCTTTCGGCCGAGCTTCGCGAGGTTCGTACCCGTGCCGTTCGACGCATCCAGGAGGAGCACCCTCACATTCCGCTGACCAACATCGCGGCGATGTGTGGCTTCTCCTCGGTTTCGGCGATGTACCGGTCGCTGCGCGCCGCCGAGCCGTCGCCGGGACCGGGGATGCTCTCGGCATAGGTTCGCAGGGCCCGATACATCGCCGAGGTGGAGCGAAAACCGGCGGCGATGCGCAGGTCCTCGGCGCGCAGTTCCGGACGGGACCGGCGCAGCGAATCGACGCGCCGCACCCGGCGGCGACGCAGTTCCTCGGTGAAGGTGGATCCGGCCCGGGTCAGCGCCGCCTGCAGAGTTCGCGGCGAGCTCCCCAGCCGGGTGGCCACCGATCCGAGGGTGAGCCCGGCGTCGCCGTAGTGGGTATCCAGGAAGGCAAACAGGCGCGACAGGACCCCCTCATCACCGCTCACACCGTGGCCGAGGATGCCGGCGAGCGAGGTTGCCATCGCCTCGGCGGGGGTGGCCAGCTCCGCCCGCGGGTCCTCCGGGCCGGCCGAAGCCGGTTCGGTGAGCGCCCGGATAAAACCATAGATCGGGGCAACCTGGCGAAAGGACAGCGGCCCACGCTCCACACGCTCGGCCAGCGCGCCGAGTTCGGAGCTCAGCAGGCTGGCGGCGATGCTCACGTAGATCAGCTCCACCTCATCGGAGGTGGTTTCGATCTGCACCGGGGCATCCCCCGGGGTGATGAGCGCGGCGCTCGCACCGTGCACCACGGCGGGCACGTCCGACACCAGCCGGAATTCTCCACGTCTGGCCACCAGGATGGCGGCTCGACCCCGGGAATCCTGGGTGCGATGCCAGGTGAGGGCAACCCGGGGTACCGTCACAAAGGCAAAGGACGTCTGGGCGAAATGCGCCAGGTGTACCTCGGCGGCCCCGCCGCCCGTCACCGCGTCGATCGAGATGCGCGCGGCCCCCAGATAGCTGCGCAGGGCAAACGCATGCGCGGAAACCGATGTCAGGCTCCCGGTCATATGTTCACTGAGGAACTGCCCCCGGTAGCGTCGGCGAGAGGGGCTCATGCCCGGGGATGATTCGCGCGCAGGGTGGACACGCTGTGCAAGGAAAACACAAACTACTCCGGAAACGAGGGTTCATTGGGGCCGGTAATCGGCGCCCGCCGAACGGGTAATACGGGAATGGCCTGTCCGGCACGTTTCGGTTGCCCGCGCGCACGCACCTTTGTATTGGAGCAGATTCGGCAACGCGACGACGTCTCCTGCACAAAACGACCGTGATCGTGCGCATTTTGCCAGGCGATACGGTACCGGCGAACCCCGCAACACACCGTAGGATAAAGAGCATGTCCAAGGTTCTTTCTTCTCTCCCCGTAGGCGAGCGCGTCGGCATTGCCTTCTCCGGCGGCCTCGATACCTCCTGTGCAGTCGCGTGGATGCGCGATAAGGGCGCGATCCCCTGCACCTACACCGCCGATATCGGTCAGTACGACGAGCCCGACATTGACGGCGTCACCGCCCGTGCCCTCGAGTACGGTGCCGAGCTGGCCCGCTTTGTCGACGCCAAGCGTGCACTCGTGGAGGAGGGCTTCATCGCCCTCCAGACCGGTGCCTTCAACGTACGCTCCGGCGGCAAGACCTACTTCAACACCACCCCCCTCGGCCGCGCCGTCACCGGCACCCTGCTGGTGCGTGCCATGAAGGAGGACGGCGTCGAGATCTGGGGCGACGGATCCACCTATAAGGGCAACGACATCGAGCGGTTCTACCGCTACGGCCTGATGGCCAACCCCGCGCTGCGCATCTACAAGCCCTGGCTCGACAGCCAGTTTGTGGAGGAGCTCGGTGGACGCCAGGAGATGAGCGAGTGGCTCGTCGAGCACGGCTACCCCTACCGCGACTCCGCCGAGAAGGCCTACTCGACCGACGCCAACATCTGGGGTGCCACCCACGAGGCGAAGAAGCTTGAGTTCCTCGACGCCGGACTCGACATCGTTGAGCCCATCATGGGTGTGGCCGCCTGGCGCGAAGACGTCGAAATCGCCACCGAGGAGGTGTCGGTTCGTTTCGAGGCCGGCCGTCCCGTCGCGATCAACGGCGTCGAGTACACCGACCCGGTTGCCCTGGTCTACGAGGCCAACGCCATCGGTGGACGCCACGGCCTGGGCACCTCCGACCAGATCGAGAACCGCATCATCGAGGCCAAGTCTCGCGGTATCTACGAGGCTCCGGGTATGGCTCTGCTGCACATCACCTACGAGCGCCTGGTCAACGCGATCCACAACGAGGACACCCTCACCAGCTACCACACCGACGGTCGCAAGCTCGGTCGCCTGATGTACGAGGGACGCTGGCTCGACCCGCAGGCCCTGATGCTGCGCGAGTCGCTGCAGCGCTGGGTGGGATCGGCCATCACCGGTGAGGTCACCCTGCGACTGCGTCGCGGCGACGACTACACGATCCTGAACACCACGGGTCCGAACCTCAGCTACCACCCCGAGAAGCTCTCGATGGAGCGCACCGTCGGTGCCGCGTTTGGCCCGGAGGACCGCATCGGTCAGCTGACCATGCGCAACCTCGACATCGCCGACTCGCGGGCCCGCCTCGAGCAGTACGCGGCCCTCGGCCTCGTCGGCGGCGCCACCGCCGAGCTCGTCGGTGAGCTGGAGCAGGGTGCCGCGGCGAAGATCGCCGAAGCCGTTGGCGGCATCGACGCCGACGCCGACACCCTGGGCCTCTCGGCCGCGTTCGAGACCGGTACCGACTAGCCCAGGCTCGTTCCCGCCGGGCTCACGCCCCACAACACACTGCCCGCCCGGATCATGATCCGGGCGGGCAGTGTGTTGTGCAAGGGTTAGACGGTCGGGATGCGCTTGGGCGCGAGCTGCGGTTCCTGCTTGAACTGGCCGGTGAGGGCCAGCACCAGCACGATGATCGCGATGACGATCCATCCCGAAACCCCCAGCGGGTTCACCAGGGTTAGGTCCATCGGGGTGTCCGCCGCCGAGAGCAGGAAGATCAGACCCGCCGAGGCGTTGAGGGCACCGTGGCCGATGACCGCGGGCCAGATCGAGCCGGTGCGCAGCCGCACCCAGCCGAACAGCATGCCCCACAGCACACAGCCGACCACCATCGTCAGCACTCCCCAGAGATCGGGCTGGCTAAAGTTGTGGCCCAGCAGGGTAACCGGCGCGTGCCAGACACCCCAGATCACGCCGCTGAGGATCAGCGCGGGCCAGATGCCCAGCGGACGCAGCGCCGGCAGTAGCCAGCCGCGCCAGCCGATTTCCTCGCCGAACGCGGGGATCGCGTTGAACAGGGCACCGAGCGGGATCGAGAGGATCTGCGCGATGACGATCGTCCCGATCAGCGACTCATCCACGGGCAGCGCGGGGCCGAGCATTGCCCGGAAGCCGGAGAAGGTCACCAGGTCGAGGGTGACCCATCCAAACAGCGCCGAGATGCCCAGGCAGGCGGCAACCAACAGCAGCGGCACGAACGCCGCCAACACCGTGAACCAGATCACGCGCTTGGCCGGGCGCAGCGGCCAGATCCCGAGGAAACGCAGGCGTTCCCCGCGCGGCACCTTCATCGCGAACACCACCACGAGGACCGCGAGCAGCGGGGTGAACATCATCGCCGCGGGCAGGACTCCGCCCAGCAACGGGTACGCCGGACCGACTTTCTCGACCACCCACAGCGGCAGGATCACCAGCCAGGCCAGCGCCCACGCCACCACCGTAAGAACGATGACCGCGGCCCAGGGCACACGTGCTACTCGGTCGGGCCGCGTTTCGGCTTTCGGATAGTTGTTTTCGCTCACACCGGTGTCAGACATAATGGTTCCCGATTATCGCGGACGGCTTTGCTCGCTGTCCAGCATCTCCCGCGGATCCGCCGAATTAATATCACGCTCACACACAGGACAGGCCGTTCTGCGCGCTATTTTTCCGAGGGCTGTCGCACGCGCTTTCGGTTGAGCAGCCCGGCGCGGGCACGGCCGAGGTCGGTGCTCAGCGGATCGAGCGCATCGGCCAGGGTCTTCAGGACGCCCAGCGCCCGCGCGACGCGCAGCACCACGTGGAAGCTCACCGTGGGGTCGCCATGCTCCACCTTGCGCAGGGTGTCTCGGCTGATGTCTGCCCGCTCGGCCACCTGGGTGGTGGTGAGTCCGAGGATCTTGCGCCATCCCGCGAGGTCTTCGCCCATGGTTTTGGCGGCCTGGACGACGGGTACCGACAGCTCAACAGCCATGAAAACTCCTCAGATAACGACGAGCCAGATAGGCAGAAAGTCGCTTAAGGGAGATGTTACTCGTCAATATGATGAAAAGATACTGGCTTTTCGATTCCCACCTACGCGAACAAAACAGGCTGCCCGCCAGGATCGTGATCCGGGCGGGCAGCCTGTTTGAGCGGGTGAAACTAGATCAGCTTCTTTTCCTTGAGCCAATCGGTGGCCAGCTGCTTGGGGCTGGCCTTCTCGGCTCCCTGGTTCTTACCGTTGAGCTCAATCAGGTCCTCGGTGGTCAGCTCGGCCGAAACCTTGTTGAGCACCTCGGCAACCTTGTCCGTGTTGGCCTTCTTGCTCACCAGCGGGATGACGTTCTGCGGCAGAATCATGTTCTTCGGGTCCTCAAGGGTCACGAAGCCGTTCTCCTTGATCGCCGGGGTGGTCGAGAAGATGTCCGCGAGGTCCACGGTGCCATCCTTCAGCGCACCCACGGTCAGCGGCCCGCCCGAGTCGCTCAGCGGCACAAACTTGATCTTGGCGGCGCTCAGACCATAGATCGACTCCAGTCCGGGAGGACCGTAGGGACGCTGCTCCAGCTCGGGGTTACCACCCACGGTCAGGTCGCGGTCAAGGCCCGCGAGGTCCGCGAGGCTCTTCACGTTGTTCTGCTCGCTGAACTCCTTGGTGACGTTATAGGAGTCCTTGTTCTCCGCCGGCGAGGCCTTGAGGACCGCGAGACCGTTGGTCAGCGCGGTGCCCAGCTCCTTCTCGACCTCCTCGGAGGTCGACGCCTTGGAGTCCTTGTCGAATGCCTGCAGCAGGTTACCCGAGTACTCGGGCACGATGTCGAGGGATCCGTCTTCCAGGGCCTTCAGGTAGACGTCGCGCTGGCCGATCTGGCCCTTGAAGTCGACCTTGATGTCCTTGGCTTCGAGCGCCTGTGCGTAAATCTGCGCGATGATCTCGTTCTCGGCGAAGGCCGCCGAACCGATGGCGATGGTGTCTCCGGCGGCGCTGCTGCCGCCACCGCTCAGCGGGTCGCCGCTGGCACAGGCGCTGAGGGCAAAGATCGCGCCGGCGGCCATGGCCAGGGTGAGACCCCGTTTTGCTCCACGAATATTCATGCTGCTGTCCTCTCGGTAGGGGTTTTACTGCGTCGGTTGCCGCGGGCCGCGCGCACCCCCGTGGGGAGCACCGCCTTACCCACAAGCAGGAATAGAAGGTCAAGAATCAGGGCCAGCGCGGCCACCAGGAGCGCGCCAGCGAGCATCTGCGGATAGTCCCGCAGCGGCAACGCATCAAACAGGAAGCGCCCCAGGCCGCCGAGGGATATATAGGCAGCGACCGTGGCGGTCGCGACCACCTGCAGCATCGCCGAACGCAGCCCACCCACGATCAGCGGCAGCGCCAGCGGGAACTCCACCCGCCAGAGGATCTGCCACTCGGTCAGGCCCAGCGCGCGCGAGGCATCCACGGTGGCCGGATCCACCGACTCGACCCCGGCATATGCCCCGGCGAGGATCGGCGGAATGGCCAGCACCACCAGCACGATCAGCGTTGGGATGATCGCCAGGCGCACCCCGAAGCCGAACTGCACGGCGATAAACACCAGCAAACCCAGGGTCGGCATCGCGCGCAGAGCGCCGCTCAGGCCCACCACGAGTCCGCGGCCGCGACGGGTGTGACCGATCGCCAGGCCGGCGGCCAGCGCGATCACCCCGGCGATCAGCAGGGTCATCCCGGTGATTGCCAGGTGCTCCAGCAGGCGCGTGGGAATCCCGCGCGAGCCGGTCCAGTGGGCGGGATCCAGCAACCAGTTCAGGCCGTCAAGCATTCGTGGTCACCTCCAGGGTCTCCGCATTGGTCTTGTTGCGCACCCGGCGCGTGCGCGACCAGGGCAGCAGGGCCTTGCCGATCAGCACGATGATCAGGTCGAAGATCAGCGCGATCAGGACCGTGCCCACGATGCCCACGCCGATCTCAAACGGAAACGAACGCTGGGTACCATCGGTAAACAGGTAGCCCAGCCCGCTCATTCCCACCAGCGCGCCCAGCGTGACCAGGCTCACCGTGCTGCTGGAAACCACGCGGGTCCCGGCGATGATGATCGGTCCGGCCAGCGGCAACTGGACCTGCCAGAAGCGCCGCCACGGGCCGTAGCCCAGGGCGGTCGCGGCATCCAGCACCTGCGGCGAAACCTGGTCGAACGCATCGGCGGAGGTGCGCACCAGCAGCGCGACCGCATACAGGGTCAGCGCGGCGATCAGGTTGATCGGGTCGAGGATCTGGGTGCCGAGGATCGTGGGCATCGCGATGATCAGCGCCAGCGACGGAATCGTATAGAGCAGCCCGGCGATGGTCAGCAGAGTGCCGCGACCCCAGCGATAGCGGTGCGCGACCCAGCCCAACGGGACCGAGATGATCAGCCCCAGCAGGATCGGCGGCACGCTCAGCGCCACGTGTGTGAGCACCAGGGCCCACACATCGGAGAGGTTCTCGAAGAGCCAACTCATCGAGTGGTATCCACCTCCGGAGCCTCATTCTCGGAGCCAAGCTCCCCCGGCGTATCCAGGTTCGGCAGGTCTGCCGCCTCGGTGCCCAGGGTGATCTCACCCAGGTGCTCATCGCGTCCGCCGGCACCGACCGAGACCGGGCCGGTCGCGGTTTCGGCGCCGAGGACACCGGCGATGCGGCCGGTCCCATCCACCACGAGGGTGCGGCCCTCGCTCTGGCGCAGGGTCAGCGCGCGTCGGCCGCGGTCGGCACCGATGAAGTCGGCCACAAACTCGCTGGCCGGGTTGGAGAGAATCTCGTCCGGGCTGCCGTGCTGGGCCACGTGTCCGCCCCGGGAGAGGATCGTCACGTGGTCGCCAAGCAGGAACGCCTCGTCAATATCGTGGGTCACAAACACGATGGTCTTGGCCAGCTCGCGCTGGATGCGCAGCAGCTCCTCCTGCAGCTCGCGGCGCACGATCGGGTCCACCGCGCCGAAGGGCTCATCCATCAGCAGGATGTTCGGGTTCACGGCGAGCCCGCGGGCCACCCCCACCCGCTGCTGCTGGCCACCCGAGAGTTCGGCCGGGTAGCGCTTGGCCAGCGCCGAATCCAGCCCCACGGTTTCCATCAGCTCATGGGCGCGCGCCACGGCCTCGGCCTTGGGCACACGATTGAGCAGCGGCACGGTCGCGATGTTCTGCAGCACCGTGCGGTGCGGCAGCAGGCCTGAGTTCTGCATCACGTAGCCGATCCGGCGGCGCAGGGTCACCGGGTTGAGGCTGGCGACGTCCTCATCGTCGATCAGGATGCGACCCGAGGTGGGTTCCACCATGCGGTTGATCATCCGCAACAGGGTGGTTTTGCCGCTCCCCGAGGATCCCACAAACACGGTGATTTCGCGTGAGGGCAGGCGCAGCGAGAAGTTGTCCACCGCGAGGGTGCCATCCGGGAAGCGTTTCGAAATTCCGTCAAACTCGATCACAGATCATCCCCATCTCGCACGTTTTGCGTGCGGTTGTGAGTACCTAGCGTAGACACTGCCCTCCGACATTGTGTGAATTGTTCCCGTTTTGTCATCTATTCGGAGCCGATCTATCCGCGGATTGACGCGGATCTCAGAAATTTTTGAAAAAGTTTGGAATGTGGGAATGGAACCCCATCCGGTTTAGTTTCATATGAATGGACTTCACGGAGCACCGTGCAAAGTATTCGGAATAAGAAAGGGTCATCATGACCACCTATCGCATCGGCTACATCGTTGGCAGCCTGTCCGCCAACTCCATCAACCGCAAGCTCGCCCTTGCACTGAAGGCCCTCGCCCCGGCGAACCTCGAATTCCACGAGATCGAGATCAAGGACCTGCCGCTGTACAACCACGACCTGGATGGCGCTTACCCCGCCGAGGCCGTCGCCCTCAAGGACGCGATCAACGCTTCCGACGCTCTGCTGTACGTAACCCCCGAGTACAACCGCTCCATTCCCGGCGCGCTGAAGAACGCCATCGACTGGGCCAGCCGCCCCTGGGGTCAGAACTCCCTGGGCAAGCCCTCCGCCGTGGTGGGTGCCTCGATCGGTGCCGTGGGCACCGCCGTCGCCCAGCAGCACCTCAAGGGCATCCTGAACTTCTCCGACGCCGCGCTGTTCAACCAGCCCGAGATCTACCTGCAGTTCACCGAGGGCCTGATCACCGAGACCGGCGAGGTCACCAACGAGGGAACCGCCGCGTTCCTCAAGGCATGGCTCGAGGGCTACGCGGCCTTCGTCGCCGCGCACGTCGCCAAGTAGTCTTCTTCCCCTAGCGACACCTACCGAACCCGAATATCGGTGCTAAAAGCCCGGGCACGGCTTGTGCCCGGGCTTTTTCGCGCCCACAATCACACCCACAGCCGCAACCACGGCCGTGAGCAGACCCGTCGAGAGCGCTTCGCGGCGGCGGCAGTCTACCTCGTTAGCGTGCGGCGGCAGTCTCGGGATGCAGCGCGCTGGGCGGCATCCCGAACTCGCGCCCAAACGCCGTGGTGAACGCCGGCGGATTGGCATATCCCACCTGGACCGCCACATAGGAGACCGCGTGTCCGGCGCGCAGCAGATCACTCGCCGCGGCCATGCGCATGTGGGTTCGCCACTGCCCGAAGGTGAAGCCGGTCTCGTCCACAAAGTGGCGCTGTAGGGTGCGCGCCGAGACCATCGCGCGCTGCGCCCACTGCTCCATGCTGAGCGGCGAAGCGGGGAACGCCGCCAGCGAGCGAGCCACCCCTAGGGCTCGCGGATCGGCCGGATAGCGCGGCCCCGCGGCGGGCACCTCGGCACACACGCAGCGCCGCAGCTGGGCGATCTTCGCGGCCCGCTCACTCGCGGTGGTGAGCCCGGGCTGCAACAGCACGCGGCCCACCTCCTCGATCTCCGGCGTGCGCGAAATCGCCCGCACCCGGGTCTCCGCGGTCCCAAACTCGGCGACCTGGATATACAGCGGCAGCAGCAGCGAGCCGGGATCCGGACGCACCTCGTGCGCGAGTCCGGCCGGGATCCACAGCGCCCGCTCGGGATCCACCCGGAAGTGTGCGCCATCCAGAATCAGGGTCGCGCCGCCGCTGATCACCCAGGTGAGCTCGTGGCTCTCATGCGCGTACCCCCAGGAATTCGGCGCGACGGCAGCCGTCTCGACCGGGGCTGTACCCGCGGTGTCCAAAACTCGAAGTCCCGATGTCCATCCCACCAAAATATTAAAACATAGGCTCGCCTAACCTAAAAGCTCACCGGAATTTTAGTCCCCGAAAGAGGTGGGTTTTGACCCAGCAGCACCGTGTCCACCCGGGCACCACCCGGGTCAGGCACCCGCTCCATGCCCGCACGCTGACCGTGCATGCGATCCGTCGCCTCTCGGCCTCGCTGATCGAGCTGCGCCTGCACGGCGACTTCGAGGCCGCACCGCTGGTCTCGGTGCGCGGCGGCATGGCCGAACACGTCAAGCTGATCGTGCCCGATGCGCAGACCGGGGTGCTGTCGGTTCCGCGGATTGTGGATGAGCGCATCGCCGCACCCCTGAACGGTGGGGCCTGGAGCTCCCGCGACTACACGGTGCGCGCGTTCAACCCGGCCACCGCCCAGGCCCCGGCCGAGCTGGTGCTGTGGGGCGTCGAACACCCGCACGGTCCGGTGGGTGCCTGGGTGGCCCGGGCCACCGTCGGTGACACCGTGGGGGTGCTCGGGCCGCGCGGTTCCGAGCTCTTCCCCGAAAACTATCAGCACTATCTCATCGGTGCCGATGAGACGGCCCTGCCTGCCCTGGCCCGCTGGATCGAGGAGGCCCCGGCCTGCGCCCACCTCACGGTTTTTGCCGAGGTGGAAAGCCCCGCCGCGCGAATCGAGCTGCCGCACCGGGAAAACACCACGGTCACCTGGCTGGATCGCGGTGCCGGGGAGAGCCTTGCCGCCGCGATTACCGCGTGCCCGGGCGATCTCTCCGCGAGCTTCGTCTGGGTGGCCGGGGAGGCGAGCGCCCTGATCCCGCTGCGCCGGCACCTCCTCGGCGAGCGCGGCCTGCACCGCGATCAGATCGATGTGTCCGGCTACTGGAAACGCGGGATCGCCGATCTTGATCACCATGCGCCCCTGGACGCCGAAGATCCCCAGAACTAACACCACTTTCCCCGCAATACCCCAACGATTTGGAGACCCCATGACCACATCCGTGCGCCCCTCGCGGCTGCTCAAAACCCTCGGTGCTCTGGCACTGGCCCTCGGGCTGACCGCCTCGCTGGCGGCCTGCGCCCCGGCGAGCGGATCCACCGGTGAGGCCACCGCCGCATCGGACGGTGCGGACTCGGGAGTCTGGCCCCGCACCATCACCCACGAACTCGGTAAAACCACCATTCCCGCGCAGCCCAAGAAGGTTGTCTCCACCTCGCTGACCCTCACCGGAACCCTGCTCGCAATCGACGCCCCGATCGCCGCCTCCGCCGCCGGAACCCCCGGCAACGGCCTGGACAAGAACGGGTTCTTCGACCAGTGGGGCGAGGTGGCCAGCACGCGGGGTGTGGACGTGCTCTACCCCAACCTGGAACTGGACCTGGAATCGGTCACCGCGGCCAAGCCCGACCTGATCGTCATCTCGATGACCGGTGCCGACAGCACCAAGGATGCCTATGAGCAGCTGAGCAAGATTGCCCCGACCATCGCGCTGAACTACAGCACGCAGAGCTGGGAGGACATTGCCAAGCAGCTCGGCCCGGCACTGGGTCTGGAGAAGAAGGTGGAGGAGACCATCAGCGACTTCTCGGGCAAGATCGCCGAGGCCAAGGACAAGATCGCCGCACCGGCCGGGAACGTGCAGGCAGTGGTCTTCAACGGTGCCCAGGAGGACACCGCGTTTGCACTGACCACCGGACCGCACAACGCGCTGCTGACCGAGCTGGGTCTGCCCATCACCAACCCCGAGTTCCCCGGCGACAAGCCCGCCGCCTCGGATCGCAAGGACTTCCAGTTCCTCTCCGCCGAGAACGCGGTGGTCTCGCTGACCGCCCCGACCGTACTGCTGGTGAGCGCCGATGACGCCACCAAGGAGAAGCTGGTGTCGGCCCCGGCGTTTGCCAACATCCCCGCACTGAACGGCGGCACCGTGGTCCCGCTGGGTCTGAACTCCTTCCGCATCGACTATTACAGTGCGCTGGAAGTTGCAAACACCCTCGTCAATGCCTTCCGAGCGTAAACGAAACCTCACGTGGGTTCTGACCGGTGGCGGAGTACTGCTGATCATTCTGGTGATCCTCAGCTTCGCCACCGGTTCTCACGTGATCGAGTTCGGGACGCTGTGGCGAGCGCTCACCGACTTTGACCCCAAGAACAATGACCATGTGATCCTCGCCCACCTGCGCTGCCCGCGCACGGTCATCGGTATCCTGGCCGGCTGCGCCCTCGGGGTGGCCGGGGCGGCGATGCAGGCACTGACCCGCAACCCGCTGGCCGAACCCGGACTGCTCGGGATCAACGCCGGGGCCGCCGCGGGAGTGGTGACCGGGCTGGTGTTTTTCCCGGCGGTCTCCGGCTTCGGCGGCATCCTGCTGGCCTTCGCCGGAGCGGCCGCCGCCTCGGTCCTGGTGTTCACCCTCGGCGGGGCCCTGCGCACCCCGAGTAATCCGGTGCGGCTGGTGCTTGCCGGGGCGGCGACCGGAGCGATCCTTGGGGCCTACACCTCGGCCCTGCTCCTCAACGTGCCCACGGCGTTCACCTCGTTTCGGGCGTGGGATGCCGGCTCGCTGCAGGGCCGTCCGTGGGATGCGATCCTCGCCCCCGGGCTCGCCATCGCCACGGGCCTGATCCTCGCCCTGCTGCTGGGGCGCTCGCTCAATGCGGCCGCCCTCGGACAGGACCTCAGCCGCGCGGTGGGGGCATCGCCCCGGCGAATCACCCTGCTCACCGGCATCTGCATCGTGATGCTCGCCGGTGGGGCCACCGCGCTGGCCGGGCCGATCAGCTTTGTGGGCCTCGCCGCCCCGATGCTCGCCCGCACCCTGGTGGGACCGGATCATCGCTGGCTGCTGCCCACCTCGATGATCCTCTCCGCCGACCTCCTGCTGGCCGCCGATATCCTCGGCCGCCTGATCCTCTGGCCCAGCGAGCTGCAGGCCGCGATCGTCATGGCCCTGATCGGAGCCCCCGTGTTTATCTTTATCGTGCGCCGCCGGAAGCTGGTGCAGCTATGACCCCGCAAGACACCCTGGCCCCGGGATTTCGAGCGCTGACCCTGAACCACGGGCGGATCAGCCTGCGCTGGCATCCGCGCACGGTGATCAGCTGCGCGGTGCTGATCGTAATCGCGCTGGCCGTGGGGTGTGCCTCGCTCAGCCAGGGCAAGCTGGAACTCTCCCCCGGGGAGCTGTGGACGATCCTGATCGGGCAGGGCGATCCCGCCGCGACCTCGATCGTCTGGGAGATTCGGATGCCCCGGGTCCTCACCGGCCTGTTCACCGGCGCGTGCCTGGCGATCTCCGGTGCGGTGTTTCAGTCGCTCTCCCGGAACGCGCTGGGCTCCCCCGACCTGATCGGATTCACCTCGGGGGCCGCCACCGGCGCGGTCGCGGCGATCATGCTCGCGGGGGCCGGGGTGGTGGCCGTGGGCCTCGCCTCGATTGCCGGCGGGCTGGTCACCGCGATCGCCGTCTACGTGCTTGCCCGCAAGAACGGCGAGACCGACGGTCAGCGCCTGATCCTGGTGGGTATTGGGGTGGGCGCGCTGCTCCAGGCGGTCACCGTGATTCTGCTGACCCGCGGGCATGCAGATATCGCGATCGGTGCACAGATGTGGCTCACCGGCACGCTCAACCTGCGCGGATGGGACAACGTGGCCACCGTGGGGATCGCGCTGGTCCTGCTGCTGCCCGCGCTGATCCTCGGGGCTCGGCACCTCAACGCGCTGGAATTCGATGAGGGGCTCGCCCGCCAGCTCGGTGTCAAGACCGAGCGGGTGCGGCTGCTCACGATGGGGGCGGGGGTTGCCCTGGTGGGCCTGGCTACCGCGGCGACCGGACCGATCGGCTTTGTTGCCCTCGCCGCCCCGCACCTCGCCCGCCGCCTGGTGCGGGTCTCCCACGTCCCGCTGGCGGCATCGGCGTGCCTCGGCGCGACCCTGCTGCTGGCCGCCGACCTGCTTGGCCAGGTTCTGCCGATTGCCGCCAAGCTCCCGGTGGGACTGATGACCGGCGTACTTGGCGGCTTCTACCTGCTCTGGCTCCTCCTCCGAAAGACACCATGACCATTCCCCTTCAGGCCCGAGGCGTGACCCTCGGCTATGACACCACCGTGGTGGCCGAAAACCTCAGCGTAGAGATCCCCGATGGGCGCTTCACGGTGATCATCGGCCCCAACGCCTGCGGTAAATCCACCCTGCTCAGCGCGCTCTCCCGGCTCACCCGGCCGCGGGCGGGCCAGGTCCTGCTGGACGGTGCGGACATCCACGCGCTGGACACCCGCACGGTCGCCCGCCGGCTGGGCCTGCTTCCGCAGGGATCGGTCGCCCCGCACGGCATCTCGGTGCTCGACCTGATCTCCCGCGGACGCTTCGCCCATCAGGGTCTGCTGCGCCGCTGGAGCGAGGAGGATCGCGAGGCCACCCGGTATGCGATGGAGGCCACCGGGGTTACCCACCTCGCCCAGCGCAACGTGGATGAGCTCTCCGGCGGACAGCGTCAGCGCGTCTGGCTGGCGATGGTACTCGCCCAGCAGACCCCGCTCGTGCTGCTGGATGAGCCCACCACCTACCTTGATCTCTCCCACCAGTTGGACACCCTGCGCCTGTGCCGCTCCCTCGTCCAAAACCCTGGTTGCCGTGCTGCACGACCTCAACCAGGCCGCCCGCTATGCCGATCACGTGATCGCGCTGAACGAGGGCCGGGTGATCGCCACCGGCAGTCCCGAGGAGGTGGTGACCTCGGAGATTGTGCGCAGCGTCTTCAACGTGGATGCGCTGGTGATTCCCGATCCGGTCACCGGACGCCCGCTGATTGTCCCCACCGAGAAGGAGCTTCCCGCCCGTGGATAACGAACTTACCCCCACCCCGACCGCGCCGAGTGGTGCCCCGCTCCCGGCCGCGCCCGCCTGGCTTGCCGGGTGGCAGCGGCGGCTGAGCGGGGTGGCGATGCCCCCGGCAACCGACCGAACGGTGCCGGTTCCCGCGGTGGCTGCCTCCTCGGTGACGGCCCCGTCGACCCCGGCAACCGAGGAGGACTTTTGGGCCCAGGTGTCCATCTCTCCGGTGCTCGGGGAGGCTCGGGTCGTGGAGGGCACCGCGCTGCGCGAGGTCACCTTCCTCTGGGAGGGGGATCAGCCCGAGGTCATGGTGCACATCAACTCGCTCACCGATGCGCATCGTCACGACATCACCCCGGCACTGCTGAAGCGCATCCCCGGGACCCGCATTCGCCACATCAGCTACCTGCTGCCCGAGGACATCCTGGCCGGGTACCGGTTTGTCACCGACACCCATATTCCGCGCGACGTGGGGGCCGCGCGCCCCGGTTGGAAGCGGATCCATGAGCGCGGGGTACCCGATCCACGTAATCCGCGCACACTGCCGCATCCGCTGGGCGAAACCTCCTCGATGCTCGTGATGCCCGGCTTTGCCGCGCATGAAGCCTGGGACCCGGCACGTCCCGCGCGCCACCGCGGCGAGCGCCGCACCCTGCGTACCGAGCCGCACGTCTCCCCCGCGCGCACGGTCTTTCTCTACACCCCGCCCGAGGCGGTCACCCGGTTGCTGGTCCTCTTTGATGGGGATCGCTGGGACGCCCTGAACCTCCCCGACGCCCTCGACCGGTTTGGCGCACCGGGTCTCGCGGTGGCGATGGTATCGGCAATCTCCCCCGAGGACCGGCAAACCGATCTCCCCCACCCCGAGCGGATCGCCGCGATCCTGCGGGTCGAGGTGCTGCCCGCGGTGGCCGAGGCGCTGGGGCAGGTGCTTGATCCGACGAGGATCATCGTGGCCGGGCAAAGCTATGGCGGCCTGGCCGCGGGGGCGCTGGTGCTTGAACACCCGGATATCGCGCACACCGGAATCGTCCAGTCGGGATCCTTCCACTTCCGCGCGAACACCGAACCCAGCCCGCACGCCGAGGACCCCGGTGACGTCAGCGAGCGCCTGGCGAGCCGGAGACCCGGGCCCCAGACCGGCCGGCTGATCATGCAGCTGGGCTCCGAGGAGGGGATCCTGGTCCCGCAGGGCCGCCTACTGCGCGACCGGGCGCGTGCCGCGGGGTATCCGGTGAGCTACCGGGAGGTGCGCGGCGGCCACGATTTCGCCTGGTGGTCGCACGGGCTGTTCACGGCGTTGGAGGAGGCGCTGCACCCTTCGGGAGTGTGATGTCGGTCCGCCGAGAGATCCGCCGCCCGGTCATAATCGGTCATCCGGGAATCCGACACGGTCCGCGGTCGTTATTCTCCTCCACAACCGGCTCCGCAAGCGCGCCCGGATCACGCGCCACGGGCGCACGTCGGAAGGATCCTCATGACCACACTCGGCATTATCGGCAGCGGACACATCGGCACCGCGGTCGCGACCCTCGCGCAGCGCGCGGGCGTCCAGACCGTGCTGGCAAACTCGCGCGGCCCGGAATCCCTCACGGACAAGGTGGCCGAACTCGGCGACCAGATCTCGGCGGGGACCGTGACCGAAGCTGCCGCGCAGGACATCGTGGTGCTCACCATCCCACTGGTCGCGACCCGGGAGTTCCCGGCCGAGATCCTCGCGGGCAAGGTAGTGATCGACACCAGCAACTATTACCCCTCGCGCGATGGTCGCATCCCCGAGCTTGACTCCAATCAGACCACCGTGAGCGAGCTGCTCTCGGCACACCTCGTCGGCAGCCGCTATGTGAAGGGTTTCAACAACATCGCCGCCCGTCACCTGCCCCAGCTTGCACGTCCGGCCGGGGCCGCGGATCGCTCGGCCCTTCCGCTGGGATCCGATGATCCCGAGGCCCTCGCCCAGGCCACCGCGCTGCTGGACACCCTGGGCTGGGATGCGGTCCCGGTCACCCCGCTGGCCGAAACCTGGCGGGTGGAAACCGACACCATCGCCTACACGACCCCCTACTTCGACCCCGACACCACCGATGCCGGCGGCGAGGACTCGCGTCCGGTCTCGGCCGAATCCCTGCGCGAGACGATCGCCGCGGCGACCCGCGTGGACACCGGCGCCCGCACCGTCTAGAACCACGAATCGTCCCCCGAAACCAGTGGGTTTCGGGGGACGACCGCGTTGTGAGGCGAGCGGAGCCTAGACCGCCACGGGCTCCCGCAGCACCGCCGCATCCTCGGCTCGGAATCCCGCGAGCACCCGCAGCACCGGGATCAGCGCCAGCAGCATCAGCACCGCAGCAATCGGCAGCAGTACCAGCGCACCAATGCCCGCGAGTAACAGTCCGCCGATCAGTCCACCGAGCGCAATCGAGAGGTTCCAGACCGTGACCAGCATGGACTGGGCGGCATCGGCCGCCCGCCCGCCGGCCCGCGCCATGACCACCTGGAACAGCACCGAGTATCCGCCGAACGCGTAGCCCCAAGCTAGCGCTCCGATGATCAGCAGCACGGTGCCGACGGAGGTGGGCACTAGCCCCGGCCAGGCGGCCAGCGCGATCCCCGCCAATCCGATGATGCCCGCGGTGATGGCGGCAACCAGGGTCGCGGTGAGGTAGCGGTCCGAGAGCCGGCCCGACCCGAACGTGCCGATAATCGAGGCGGCCCCGAACAAACCAAACACCAGGCTCGGGTTCAGGCTCACCCCGCCGAAATCGAGGATCGGGGTGAGGTAGGTGTAGCCGAGGTTTTGGCCGATCACGCTCAGGGCGACCGCGGCGAGAACCAGCAGCACCGCGGGGGTGCGCAGCGCGGCGGCCAAGCCCTGCTCGACGGGGATGCGCGCATCCGCTCCCCGGTGAATGCCGGGAACGCGCGGGGCACCCAGCGCGGCAATCACCCCCACGATCACGGTGATGCCGGCGATGATCGCGAAGACCGCCCGCCACCCCATACTCGTCCCGAGCAGCGTCCCCAGCGGCACCCCGACGGCAAACGACATGGTGCCGCCGATAAACGCGACACCGAGCGTCGCGCCAAGACGGCCGGGTCCGGTAAAGCCGCGAACATAGCCGGGGATCATCGCCCACACCACCCCCGCGGCCAGCCCCGCCACAAAGCGGGTGCCCAGGTGGGTGATGATTTCCGGAGCCACCGCGGTGCCGAGGTTGGCCAGCGCCGAGACCACCAGCACCCCGATCAGCAGCGAACGGCGGTTCCAGGTGGCGGTGGCCCGGGTCAGCGGAATCGCGGCGACGATGCAGCCGATCGCAAACGCCACGATCCCCTGACCGGCCAGCGACACCGAGACGCCGAGGTCCCGGGCAATCTGGGGAAGCAGACCGGCCGGGAGGATCTCGGTGAGCAGCGTAATAAAACCCACGCCGGCCAGCAGAATCGCGGCGGGGAGGGGACGAACGGGCCGGGCACTCCGGCCCACAAAAGAACTCATGGCCCCAGCATGAACGGCTACCACTAGTGGCAGGGTCAAGTCCGCCTCGCCCACCCGCGGGAATGGGCACGAGGACCCCGCGGTTATGCCCGGTACGTCCGCACCGAAGGAGACCCATGCAGATCGGCGAGCTTGCCACCCGCACCGACACCTCGCCGCGCCTGCTGCGCTACTACGAGGAGCAGGGCCTGCTGCATGCCGGGCGCGACGCCAACGACTATCGCATCTACGATGCCGAGACCGCGGTGGACACCGTCAACAAGATCCGATGCCTGCTCGGTGCCGGGGTCCCCACCCGGCTAATTCCGCTGCTGCTGCCGAGTGTGGATCCGGAAAAGTCGGTGTTTGACACCCCGATCGACCCGGACATTCGCACCGAGTTGGAGGGCTACCGGCAGCGCCTGTATGAGCGGCAGGTGCGGGTGAGCGCGAGCCTCACCGCGATCGATGAGTATCTGGATCGCACCTGCACCACCGCGCACTAGCCACCCCAACCGGCCCTTCCCTCGCCGAGGGCGGCACCGACACCCGGGTGTCACACGCCCCGGCTAGGCTGAGCGAACACCTCACCCCCGGGAGATCCCATGCCCTTTGCCGATGAACTACTCGGCCACCAGGCGCTGCGCGCGCTGGAAACCTCGCTGCGAGAGGCCGGGCTGGGGCACTCCCCCGCGCTCACAGCGATCGATGCGGACACCCTGAGCTCGCTCACCCTGCGCGAGCGCACCGACCTGATTCGCGATGCCATTCTGGCCGATGTGCCCGGCGACTTCGCGGTGCTGTCGCGCCTCGTTCACGCGGCAGCCGAGGCACCCACGCCTCCGAGCGGCTGGGGAGTCTGGCCGCTCACCGAGGCCGTGACCTCGCGCGCCCTGGCCACCGATCCCGATACCCACCTGCCCGAGGCGCTGGCGATTCAGGCGGCGCTGACCCCGGGACTCACCGCCGAGTGGGGGATCCGCGGGCTGCTGCGGCACGACCTGCACCGGGCGCTCGGCATCATCCAGACCTGGACATCCCATCCGGATGAGCACGTGCGTCGCCTGGCCTCCGAGGGAACCCGCGCGTATCTGCCGTGGGGTGTGCGGGTGCCGCAGATCATCGCCGAGCCCGAATCGACCCTGCCGATCCTGCACGCGCTCTACCGCGATCCCAGCGAGTACGTGCGCCGCTCGGTGGCCAACCACCTCAACGACATTGCCCGGCACCGCCCCGACCTGGTGACCGAGACCACGGCCGCCTGGCTCGCCGATCCCGATGAAAACACCGCCTGGCTGGTCAAGCACGCGCTGCGCACCCTGATCAAAAAGGGTGATCCGACGGCGCTCGCCCAGCTGGGCTTCGCCCCCGCGGCGGCCGAGGTGAGTGCGTTGGAACTGACCTCCGAGCGGGTGCCCGCGGGCGGAACGATCGGCTTCTCGGCGACCGTGACCAACACCGGATCGAGCGCCACCAAGCTGGCGATCGACTACGTGATCCACTTCCAGAAGGCCAACGGCACCCTGGCCCCCAAGACCTTCAAGCTGGTGACCCGCACGCTAGCCCCCGGCGAGCGCATCCGGGTTGCCAAGGAGCACTCGTTCAGGCCGATCACGACCCGGCGCTATCACCCGGGCACGCATGCGGTGGCGCTCCAGGTGAACGGGGTCGCCTTCGAGCAGGCGGCCTTCGAGTTAGACGCCTAGCAGGAGTCTCCCCAGACCGGACGCGGAATCGCGGGATCGGAAACGTCGTACATCAGGGTGGCCGACTCGCGCGGCGACTGGTCACGAACGTAGAGCCGTCGGGCTTCAAACTCGGGTTCGGAGAGCGTCTGGTCACCCTCTAGCCACAGCCTCACGTTCCAGGATCCGCGCAGCTCGGGGCGCAGTAGAAAGGCACCATCAACCACCAGGACGGCGTCCTCGGGGGCGACATTGGTGTCGCCGGGAAGCTGCCCGCGCTGGCGGAACCCGGCAAGAATCTCCGAGCGCACCCGCTCATAGTCGACCCGGCGGCGATAGAGCGCGGCCCCCGAGGTGGCATCCACGGGGTCGGCAACCTGCGTATCCTCCACCAACCGGTCGATACTCACCCGCACGGCGGCGCGGCCGCGACCCCGCAGGCCGGCACCGAGGGCGTCGGCAAACGCGCGGGTGGCGTCGGGATCCGCCCCGTCGACTGCGACCAGGACGCGGCTCCCCTGGCGATTTTCCAGGATGATCCCGGCGAGCTCATCGAAGGGCGTGGACTCGGGGGCGACAGAATCACTTTTCACACCGCAACGCTAGCAGAATTTAGTACTATGACAGTAGTTAAATTTGATTCTCTGATCGAACCAGGTGGGGTAGGCTCGGGGGATGGCCCTGGGAACCACTTACGACATGGAAGACTGCGCGATCGCCACCACGCTCGACATCGTGGGGGAGCGCTGGACGCTGCTCATCATCAGTCACGTGTTTTTCGGCCTGCGCCGATACACCGATATCCGCACGCGTCTGGGGGTCTCCCCGGCCATGCTCACCCAGCGCCTGAACCGACTCATCGAGGCGGGGATCCTCGCCCGAACCCCGGGCCGCGGCGTCCACGAGGAGTACACGCTCACCCCGCGCGGCGAGGATCTCTGGCCCGTCGTCTCCGGACTGGCCGGTTGGGGCAATGACAACGGTCTCGACCCGAAGTATCGCCAGGACTTCACGCACGCTCGCTGCGGTACGGTCCTGGATCGGGCCGGGTTCTGCCCCGCCTGCACCCTGGTTCCCCCGGCCCGCGATGTGGTGCGCCTCCCGCGACCCGTGGACCTCGAGCCCGCGCCCTCCACGCCCGCGTCCGCGCGGCGCCTGCTGGAAGCCGCACGCCCGTGATCGCCGGCGAACCCCGAGTGGGCTGCGGTGCGGCGATTCTTCACGACGGCAAACTGTTGCTAATCCGCCGCAGGCGCGAACCCGAAGCCGGTTTCTGGGGCTTGCCCGGCGGCAAGGTTGACCCGGGCGAAACCGTGCCCGCGGCGATTGCCCGCGAGATTGCCGAGGAGCTGGGCATCACCCTCGGCGACACCACACTGCTGTGTGTGGTGGATCAGATCGACGCCGAAGCGGGCACCCACTGGATCGCCCCGGTCCACCTGGCCCCCACCTTCACCGGCACCCCGCACCTGGTTGAACCCGAGAAGCACGACGGCCTGGACTGGTTCCCCCACGACGCCCTGCCGAGCCCGCTCACCGTGGCCACCGTGCAGGCGGTGGCGGCACTGGAGGCGCGCAGGTAGGAGCGCTTACCCGGCCCGGCGCGATTGAGTGCGGTTCGATTCGGCTGAACGCCTTCCGAAAACTAGTGCAGCTCGGCGTCCGCCGCGTTCTCGGTCCAGCCGAGGAAGGTCGCCGAGAAACCGGCGCGGGTCGGCGCGCAGATCAGCGGACCGGCGGACACGGTGAGTGAACCCGCGAGCGGTGCCACGCGCACCAGACGCCACGGTTCGGCATCCACCCGGGCGCGCACGGTGACCGAGGTCTCGTCGCGGCTCACCCGGATCGTGATGACGCGGGCGTTCCACTCGGGGACCGGTGCCACCGACCAGTCTGAGTTGACGTGGGTCACGACAGCGCCGAGCTGGAGCGCACCGTCGGCAAACTCGACGCCCGCCTTGATCCAGGTGTCCTCGGCCGCCCGCAGGAATACGCCCGCCTGGTCAAACTGTTCGGAGAACTCGGCACTGAAGGACACCTCGACCGCGCGACCCACCGCAAACGGCGTGATCAGCGCGTGCTCGGTATCGTGCACAAACCCGTAGGAGGTGTGCCGCCAGGCGTCGCTGCCCTCCACCGCCTCCACGAGGAGACCGGCGTCGGTCTCGGTGGCGGACACCGGGGCGGTGGTCCAGGTTCCGGCACTCCAGGGGATCAGGCGGTCGGTCATCGGGGCTCCTTCACTCACGCGATCCGAGGAAAGGTCGCTCTCAGTAGGCTATCGCCGACCCGGGCAAAAGCGAGTACTCTCGTGAATCGACCATCGACCCATAAACCGGAACCTCGTGAACGCACCCCACACCTCCCCCATCCCGCTGCCGCCGCTCGGGCAGAACCCCGGCCGCGCGTTCCTCGGCCTGCTGCGCCCACACCGCGGCAAGCTGCTGCTGGCCGCACTCGCCTTCATCGTCAAGGACAGCCCGCTGTGGCTGATGCCCGTGATTACCGCGCGGGTGATCGACATCGTGGTTGATCGCCGCTCCCTCACCGAACTGGCGATTGCCGCGGGTCTCGCCGTTGTGCTGCTTCTGCAGAACTATCCACTGCATATGACCTTCACCCGCCTCTTTAGTACGGTCACCCGCCGGATCGCCGCCGATCTGCGCAATACCCTGACCGAGCACCTCCAGTCCCTCTCGATCGGCTACCACTCCCGGGCGAGCGCCGCGGTCATCCAGACCAAGGTGGTCCGCGACGTGGAAAACGTCGAGCTGATGATGCAGCAGGCCTTCCCCGCCGCCCTCTCGGCGGTGGCCGCGCTGACCGGTGCGATCATCATGACCGCGATCCAGGTGCCGGCATTTGTGCTGGTGTTCGCGCTGACAGTGCCGATCGCCGTGCTGCTGATGCGCTACGTGCGCGCCCGCTCACGCCACCGCAACGAGGACTTCCGCCGCCAGGTTGAGCAGTTTTCCAAGGGGGTGGGCGAGATGGCCACGCTGATCCCGATCACCCGCGCCCACGGCCTGGAAAAGGTCGCCGTGGAACGCGTCTCCCACCGCACCGAGGAGGTGCGCAGCGCGGGCATCAACCTCGACGTGCTCAACGGTCGGTTCGGCGCGATGTCCTGGGTTGCCTACCAGCTGCTCGGCGTCTTCTGCCTGGTGGCCGCGGCCGCAGCCTCGCTCACCGGCCTGCTGCCGATCACCCCGGGTCAGGTGGTGCTGCTGAGTACCTACTTCACGATCCTCACCGGCGGCATCGTAACCCTGCTGAGCCTGGTGCCCGTGTTCACCCGCGGCCTGGAGTCGATCCGCTCGGTGGGCGAGGTGTTGCAGGATCCCGATGTTGAGGAGAACGACGGCAAGTCCCACATCACCGATGTCGAGGGCGAGCTGCGCTTCGAGGACATTCGCTTCCGCTTCCCCGGGGATCCCCGGGTCGCCATCGACGGTGTCAACCTGACCGTGAACCCCGGCGAAACCATCGCGTTTGTGGGCCCCTCGGGCTCGGGAAAGTCCACGATGCTGAACCTCGTGCTGGGCTTCCTGCGCCCCACGAGCGGCCGGATCCTGCTGGATGGACGCGACCTGGAAACTCTCGACCTGCGCGAGGTGCGCCGGTTCGTGTCGGTGGTGCCACAGGAGTCGGTGCTCTTTGACGGGACCGTGCGTGACAACATCACCTACGGCCTGGAAAACGTCACCGATGAGCGCGTGCTCAAGGCGCTGACCGATGCCCACGCAATGGACATCATCGAGAACCTGCCCCAGGGCTGGGACACGGTTGTCGGTGAGCGCGGGGCAAGCCTGTCCGGCGGTCAGCGGCAGCGCCTGGCGATCGCCCGGGCGCTGGTGCGGGACCCGCGGATCCTGTTCCTCGACGAGGCGACCTCGGCGCTGGACTCCGAATCTGAGTCCCACATCAAGGACGCGCTGGACACGCTGCTGCGCGACCGGACCACCCTGATCGTCGCGCACCGCCTGTCCACGATCCGCTCGGCCGACCGGATCGTGGTGCTGGCCCGCGGCAAGATCGTCGAGATCGGCAGCCACGAGCAGCTGCTCAAGCTCGGTGGACACTATGCCCGCCTGCACGAGGCGCAGAACAGCTAGACCGGGCGTTCGGCGTCTTCCTCGAGCAGCGGCAGAGTGATCGTGAAGACCGTGTTGCCGGGCTCGGAGTCCAGCGCAACGCGACCCCCGTGGGCCTGCACCACCGCGGCGACGATCGACAACCCGAGACCCGAGGTGCCGCTGGTGCCGGCCGTGCGGGTGCGGGACTCGTCCCCGCGCACGAAGCGTTCAAAAACGTGGTCGCGGACCTTCTCGGAAACCCCGGGACCATCGTCGCGCACCTCGATGACCGCCTCCCCGTCCACCACCGCGAGCCGGGCACCGATGTGGGTACCGGCCGGGGTGTGCACGCGGGCGTTGGCCAGCAGATTGACGATGACCTGCTGAATCCGCGGCGCATCCCCCAGCACCCGAATCGGGGCCTCGGGACCCTCGAAGTCCAGCGGATGTTCGGGACCGGCCGCACGTGCATCGTTCACCGCATGGAACACGATATCGGTGAGGTCCACCGGGCGCTGGGTCAGTTCGCGGCCCTCGTCCAGGCGGGCGAGTAGCAGCAGGTCCTCGACGATGCCGGTCATCCGGATCGACTCGGACCCGATCCGCTCGAGCGAGTATGCGATGTCTTCGGGCAGGTCGCCACCGATGCGGCGGGCCAGCTCGGAGTAGCCGCGGATCGAGGCCAGCGGGGTGCGCAGCTCGTGGCTGGCATCCGAGACGAATCGGCGCAGCTTCACCTCGCCCGCGCGGCGCACCCGCAGCGACTCCTCCACGTGCCCGAGCATCCGGTTGAGCGAGGCACCCACTCGACCAACCTCGGTGCGCTCGTCGGCGTCCTTTTCGGGTACCCGCACCCGCAGCGCCGCCTCGGTCCGGTCCTCGGCCTGCGCGGCACGACGGGCGGATTCGGAGGCCTGCGCGCGGGCGGGCAGGTCGATCTCGCTCGAGTAGGTCCCGACCTGCGTGGGGGACTCGGCGTCCGCGGTTCCTCCGGAACCGGGCGTGCTCCACGGACGCAGCCCGGGCAGGCGACGTCCCGGCGGGGCGGGGGTGCCCTCGGATTCCTCGTCCATCGGGGTCCCGAGCGACAGCCGGGACACCTCGGCGGCCGTGGCGGCCACCCGGTCCAGCGGACGCAGCGCCAGCCGGATCACCAGGTAGGCGGCCCCCACCGTCAGCAGCAGCACGGCGGCGGCCAGGGCCAGGATCGCGCGGGTCAGCTGGGAGAGGGTCAGCTCGGTCGCGGCCATCGGCAGTCCCACCACGCTCACGCCCGGACGCAGGGTGGTCTGGGAGACCAACACCTGCACGTCCCGAGCCAGGATGCGGTAGTTGCCGAGGCCCGGAATGTTCACGGTGACCGGTTCGTTTTTGCCCAGGGCCGCCAGGATCGCGCGGTTTTGGGCATCGTCCAGGGGTTCGGGGACCGCGTCGGCGCTGAGCGCGGCCGAGCGCACGGCCACGCCGTCCACCACGAGCACGCCGAGCGCGCCGGGGCCGGTGCCCGGGTCGCCGAGGAACGACTGGTTCTGAGGATCGGCGACCCCCGGATTGCGGTCGGGCCGCTGCACCAGGTGTTGCAGCTGCTCATCCACCCGGTTTTCCAGCAGGTTGCCCACGGTCAAGACCGCGGCCCCGCCGATCAGGGTCGAGGCCAGCGCGATGCCGGCGATCACGATCAGTAGGATCCGCTGGCGCAGCGTCAGCACCCGCCGCTTTTTGGTGGCGGCGGGCAGGGGTGGACGCGGCGGAATGTCCGTGAGATCCGCGGTGGCCATGTCGCTCACTCGCCGGCGATCCGCGCCGGTTTGATCATGTAGCCCACGCCCCGGGAGGTGTGGATCATCGGTTCGCGGCCCGCGTCGATCTTGCGACGCAGATAGGAGATGTAGAGCTCCACGATGCTGGTGCGTCCATCGAACTCGTAGTTCCAGACGCGGTCGAGGATCTGCATCTTGGAGAGCAGTCGGCGCGGATTACGCATCAGGTAGCGCAGCAGCTCAAACTCGGTCGCGGTGAGGTCGATGGGCACGCCGCCGCGCTCCACCTCGTGGGAGTCCTCGTTGAGGATCAGGTCGCCCACCTGCACCAGCGGGCCGACCTGCTCGGGGGTGACCAGGGCCGCGCGGCGCAGCAGACCACGGATGCGCGCGACGAGCTCCTCGAGGCTGAAGGGCTTGGTGACGTAGTCGTCGCCGCCCGCGGTGAGCCCGGCGATGCGATCGTCGAGGGCGTCCTTGGCGGTGAGGAAGAGGACGGGCAGGTCGGCGTCGCGGGCGCGCAGGCGGCCGAGGATGCTCAGGCCATCGAGGTCGGGGAGCATGATGTCCAGGATGACCAGGTCGGGATTGAACTTGCGGGCGGTGGCCAGCGCGGTCGCGCCGTCCCCGGCGGTCTCCACCTCCCAGCCCTCATACCGCAGCGCCATGCGCAGCAGATCGGTCAGGGAGGGCTCATCATCCACCACGAGGATGCGCAGGGCCCCGCCATCGGCACGGGTCATCGCGCTCAGGGGCACGGCGGGTCTAAAGCTGCTGCTATCGCTCATTCCTCCAGTATCCGCGCAAACCTATGAGAAACCTATGCGCAGCGTGGATGTGGACTGTATGAGGCAAAAATGTCCGAACCTGCGACTGACCTCGCCCCCATAAACAAAACATAAAGATTCATAAGTTACGCATAGCCTCCCCTTGATCTGGGCACAGGGACGCTGCCTAGGTTCGGTTTCGCGGCACCCGGCCGCGGAAAGCGAGACCCAGCAGTGTTCCTGACCTCCCTGCGCCGAGAACTCCTCGGGCGTAAAAAACAAACCCTCATCGTGTCCCTCGGGCTCGCACTCGCGATCGCCCTCGTGGTGCTCGTCGGCGGGGTCTCCGCCGGAATCGCCAACGCCCAGTCCAAGGTGCTGACCGGACTCTACGGCGTCGGCACCGACGTCACCGTGACCGCCGAGCCCCAGGCGCCCGGCACCGCTCCCGGAACCGGACAGCAGTTCAGCTTCGCCGGCGGGGCACCCGGCACCGGCGGCGACACCAACGTGTCCACCTCCCGCCTGGTTGCCGCCCGCGGAGCCGGCACCCTGGACCAGACCCTGGTCAAGACCGCCGGTACCGTGACCGGCGTTAAGGACGCCAGCGGCGCCCTGGCCCTCAACAACATCACCTTCGGCGGCACCTTCTCCGGCGCGACGCCGGGCACCGAGAACCGCCGCGGGCAGGTCGAGGGCGGCCGCACCGGCGGCGGCAATTTCAACGTCGACACGATCTCGGTCCTGGGCCTCGACCCGGCCGCCACGATCGGTCCGATTGCCGGAGACAAAACCACCTCGGGTCGCGCGCTGACCACCTCGGATGCGGCGGCGAACGTCGCCGTCCTCGATTCGACCTACGCAACCACCGCGAGCCTCGCCGTGGGCGGGACCGTCTCGCTCGGCGGCACCGCATTCTCGATCGTCGGCATCGTCGACGACTCGGGCGACCCCGGGGCGGCCAACGTCTACATCCCGCTGGGGGTTGCCCAGCAGCTCTCCGGCGAAACCGGCAAGGTCAGCACGATCTACGTCCAGGCCACCTCGGCCGATACGATCCCCGCGACCAGCGCGGCCCTCACCAAGGCCCTGACCGGAACCAAGGTCTCGACCCAGGCCGACCTCGCCGCCGGCATCTCCGGATCCCTCGGCAGCGCGGCCAGCCTGGTCGCCTCCCTCGGCACCTGGCTCTCGATCATCGTCTTGGCGGCCGCCGTGCTGCTGGCGATCCTCTTCACCGTCTCCGGGGTGACCCGCCGCACCCGTGAGTTTGGCACCCTCAAGGCCATCGGCTGGAGCAACCGCCGCGTGGTCGGTCAGGTGGCCGGCGAATCGGTGGTTCAGGCCCTGTTCGGCGCGGTTGTCGGTGTGGTTCTGGGTCTTGTCGGCACCATGATCGTCAACTCAATCGCCCCGACCGTGGGGGCCTCAACCCGGGCCGCCGGACGCGGATTCGGGGGCGGCGGCACGGGTGGCGGCGGCTTCGGCGGAGGCGCGGGAGCAGGTACCGGGGCCGGTGCCGGAACCGGCGAGGGTGCCCGCGCGGCGGCCGAGCACACCACCAACATCGCGCTGCACCTGCCGTTTGATCCCTCGCTGATCCTGATCGCGGTCGGCCTGGCCGTCCTCGCCGGTCTGCTCGCCGGTGCCATCGGCGGCTGGCGTGCGGCCCGCCTCAGCCCGGCCGCGGCCCTGCGCGCGATCGTCTAGCCCCACTACGCCTAGGAGAAATCATGTACACCCTCACGAGTCTGACCAAGACATATAAAACCGCCCGCGGACCGGTGACCCCGCTCAAGGATGTGGACCTGCGGATCGAGGATGGCGAGTTCATCGCGATCCAGGGCCCCACCGGCGGCGGCAAGTCCACCCTGCTGCAAATGCTCGGGGCGCTGGATCGGCCCACCACCGGATCGATCCACCTCGCCGGGGACGACCTTTCCACCCTCGGCGAGCGCCGCCGCGCCAAGGCCCGTGCCGAACGGATCGGCTTTGTGTTCCAGGGCTTCAACCTGCTGCCCACGATGACCGCCGGCGAAAACGTCGAGACCGCCCTGGTCCCGCTCGGGGTTTCGGCGGCCGAACGGCGCAGCCGGGCGCGCACCGCGCTCGCGCAGGTGGGTCTGGATGATCGCATCGATCACCGCCCGAGCGAGCTCTCCGGCGGGCAGCAGCAGCGCGTGGCGATCGCCCGGGCGCTGGTCAAGAACCCGACCGTGATCCTCGCCGATGAGCCCACCGGCAACCTCGATGAGGACACCCGGGACGATGTACTGGCGCTGCTCGAGGGTCTCTGGCGCGATCAGGGCCTAACCATGATCATCGTCACGCACGACTCGGCGGTCGCCAAGCGCGCACCGCGCCGCCTGCACCTCGGCGGCGGCGGCATCACGGAGATCGGCGACAAATAGCGCGTTCCTCGACGGCCGCTCACCCTCCCGGGTGGGCGGCCGTTGGCATGCGTGGGGACCAAGCAGGCACTTAGTTGACATAGATCAATGATCGGCATATAGTTGACTTTTCGCAAGGATATTAACGAAGCGCTCGGAGTACGCACAACACATGTCAGCAACAACCACCGAAGCGGCCCCCTCGCCGGCCGCAATGTCTCACCCCGCCGTGATGCGGGCCCTATCCGGGCTCCTCATGGGTATGTTTGTCTCGATCCTCGCCGGAACCGTGGTCTCCACGTCGATGCCGCGAATCATCTCGGACCTCGGCGGCAACCAGGCCGCCTTCACCTGGGTCATCACCTCGACCCTGCTGGCCACCACGGTGTCCACCCCGATCTGGGGCAAGTTCGCCGACATCACCAACCGCAAGCTGCTGATCCAGATCGCACTGGTCATCTTTGTGCTCGGTTCGGCACTCGCCGGGTTCTCGCAGAACACCGAGACCCTCATCATCTTCCGTGTCATGCAGGGTCTGGGTGGTGGTGGCCTGGCGGCCCTCAGCCAGATCATCATGGCCGACATCATCAGCCCGCGTGAACGCGGCCGCTACATGGGACTCTTCGGCGCCGTCATGGCCGTGGGCACCGTGGGTGGCCCGCTGCTGGGTGGCGTGATCACCGACGCCATCGGTTGGCGCTGGAACTTCTTTGTGGCCCTGCCCTTCGCGATCGCCGCGATCTTCCTACTGCAGCGCAACCTGAACCTGCCCGCCCTGGAGAAGATCAAGGTCAAGATCGACTACCTCGGCATGATCCTCATCGCCGGTGGCATCTCGCTGCTGCTGATCTGGGTCACCCTGGCCGGACACGACTTCGACTGGGACTCCACCACCAGCTTTGTGATGGTGGGTGGCGCGGCTCTCATGCTGATCCTCGCCGTGATCGTCGAGGTCAAGGTCGAGAACCCGATCATCCCGATGAGCCTGTTCAAGAACCCGACCTTCAGCCTCGCCGTGATCGCCTCGATCTCGGTGGGTGTGGCCATGTTTGGCACCTCGGTCTTCCTGGGCCAGTACATGCAGCTCGCCCGGGGCGCGACCCCGACCCAGTCGGGTCTGCTGACCCTGCCGATGATCGGTGGCCTGCTGCTCTCCTCGACCTTCGTGGGCATGCTGATCAGCAAGTTCGGTAAGTGGAAGGGCTACATGGTCTTCGGCTCGATCGCGCTGACCGTGGGTATGTTCCTGATGGGAACCATCAAGTACGACACCAACTACGTGGTCGTCTCGATCTACATGTTCATCCTCGGTGTGGGTGTGGGTATGGTCATGCAGAACCTCGTGCTGATCGTCCAGAACACCGTCTCCCCCAAGGAAATCGGTGTCGCCAGTTCGGGCGTGACCTTCTTCCGGAGCCTGGGTGGAACCATCGGCATCTCGGTGCTGGGTTCGGTCCTGGCCACCAAGATCGCCGACGGCATCACCGCCAAGGCCGCGGACATTCAGGCAGCCCTGGTGCACCTGGGCCCGGCCGGTGCCGAGGTGGGCAAGCAGCTGCAGAGCGGTGTACTCCCCAAGGTTGCCGAGATGCCCGACGGCATCCGCGTGATCATCGAGTCCGTCTACGGCCAGGGTGTCGCCGACATCTTCCTACTCGCGGCCCCGCTCGCGCTGATCACCGTGCTGGCGATCGTCTTCCTGCCCAACCGTTCGCTCAGCACCCAGACCGCGACCGAGCGCCTGAAGAACGGCGAGGACGCCCAGTCCGCAGCCGGGGCCGAGGCTGCCGCAGCCGGGGAAAACCTGATTGCCGTGGGTGAGGCCAGCATCGGTGCCCAGGGCGACCTGGTGGCCACCACCGGAACCATCTCCACGCTGAACCCCGACGGCACGCGCCGTAGCGACGCGGACAACTAAACTGGCGTCATGACCGTGGACACCCCCACCCGCATCCCCGCCGACAACGCACGGGCCTCGGAGCGCGACAGCGCCGCCGAGGCCGTGCGGCGGGCCGTGGCGGACACCCCGAAACACGAGGTGCCCGCCGCGGGCGATGCCGCGACCCTCCCCGCACCGCATGAACCGCTGTGCGCCCCGGTGACCGTGATCAACTCCTCGGACCCGGACTTCAACGCCGCCGTCGCCGACCTGGAACACACCCTGATCGGGCTGTTCGCCCGCGTGCGCACGACCATTCGCGAGCGCGCCGAGCTGCTGCGTCCGGGCCTCCAGCCCGGTGCCTATAAGGCCCTCGGCACGATCATCTCGCATGGCTCGCTCCAGGCCGGCGAGCTGGCCGAGCTGCTGGGGAGCGACCGCAGCACCACGAGCCGGCTGATCCGACAGCTGGTCGAACACGACCTGATCGTGCGCACCCCCGACGTGCGCGACGGCCGGGTGATCAACCTCTCGGCCACCGATGCGGCCATCGCCGGCATTCAAGAGCTGCGCGAGGCCGGTCGCAGCCGCCTCTACGAAAACATGCGGGACTGGGAGACCGAGGACATCGCCCGACTCTCGCACATGCTGCGCGAGCTGACCGGGCTGGTCTAGCGCACTCCCGGCGCGGCACTCCCGGCACGCACGGCGTCCCAGGCAGCACGGCAACTCGAGCAGCACGGTGCCGGGGCGCCCGCCGTGCTTCGGCACCCGCAGCAGCTCATCACAGACAGACGGCGTGGGCCGTGCGTTCCGGAAACCCGGGGCACGGCCCACGCCGTCTGTTTATCCTGCCGCTACGCCCCGATGCGGGCCGCGAGCCCAAAGGGCGCGGCCCAGCGCCGCGCGAACGGCGCGGGGGCCGCATCCAGCAGCACTGCATCCAGCAACACCGAGTCTGGCAACACCGAGTCTGGCAACACCGAGTCTGGCGACACCGAGTCTGGCGAGACCGGGGCTAGGTAGGCCCGCGAGGCGGCCACCTCACGGGTGGCCGGGATCCGCGACTCATACGCCACGGGAAGCGGACGGGACCCGCGGGCCAGCAGCGCCTGCACGGCGGGGCCGGAAGCACCCAGCACAACGACGTCGGGGCTAGAGCCGAGCCGCGCACCAAACCGGTCGATCACCCACTCGAGCAGCTCCGCGTCCGGAGCCACCACGATGATCGCGTCCAGACCCTCGGTGGCCGCACCGTGACGCACGCTGTGCGCCCACGCGCTGCGGACCGGGATCCGTTCGGTAACCGCACGAACCAGCGCGCGATCGGATTCGGACGTGTGACTCGTGGACACCACGAGCCCCACCTGCTGGCCGGCTCCCAGCCAGGATGCGGCCGCGGCGGCCGCACCACGACGCTCGGCCTCCGAAGAGGTCGGGCCAACGTGCACCGCGATGTCTCGTCCCATAGCATCTACGGTGTCACGGACCACCGACATCGGCCGGTTGTCGGGGTGAACAGCACCCGAATTGCCGGTAACCGATCGGACCGGTTTCCCGGCGGCGCGCGGCCCCGGTGGTCATCCGCGCCACCGATTGGGGGGACAATAGAGGGGTGACATCTGGATATCAGGAACGCTTCGTAGCCGACTCAACCGACCGGGTCGCGTGGCTCCGGGCCAGGGCGCGAGGCATTACCGCGACGGATGTGGCCAAGCTGTCCACCCCGCGCTCGATCCAGACCGCCGCCGAGGCGAAGCTCTACGGAACCGGCTTCTCCGGCAACGCATTCACCGAGCACGGCCGCCGCCGCGAGCCCGAGATCGCCGCCTGGGTCGCCGCAACCCACGGCATCCAGCCCTCCTCAGGCCTCTACCACTCGGAGTGGGAAAAGCGTCACCTGGCCACCCCCGATGGCATCACGATGACCCCCGAGGGCACGGTCATCCTCTCCGAGATCAAGACCACGACCAAGCCGTGGCGCAGCGTCCCGCGTAACTACATGCGACAGATCTGGTGGCAGCAGTACGTGCTGGGAGCCGAGCGGACCCTCGTGGTCTGGGAGGAACACAAAAACTTTGTGCCGGTGGGCGAGGAGCCGCTGTGCCGTTGGATCGACCGTGATGAGGTCGAGATTAACAAGCTCGTGGGCCTCGCCAACGACCTGATCAACGAGCTGCATCGCCGCACCTTCATTCCGATGCCCGAGGGATACGAGCACCTGGAGCCCATCGCGCCCTACGCGCCTTAATCCGGCCGCGCGCACGGGCGGCAACTCCAATACATCGCACGGACGGGCGACCAACCCAACCTCGTCGCGCGGACGCGCACGCTAATCCGCAACCGGCCCGTACACCGCGTGGGCCGCACCGGTCAGATGCGCCCAGTAGCGGTCGCCATAACTCCAGTGCCACCACTCATGCGGGTAGTTTTCCAGTCCCGCCGCGCCGAGCGCCCGAGCCAGCAGCTCGCGATTCGCCCGCGCGGACACCGAGATGTTTTTCGCGGCAAAGCGGACGGCACCGGCGCTCTCTTCGGGGGTCGCGTCGATCACGGTGCCCATATCCAGCTCGATTCCCGCGTCGTTCACCAGGGTCAGGTCCACCGCGGCCCCAGCCACGTGCGGGGCCACCGAAACGGGTGCAACATAGCGTGCGCTGAGTTCATCCAGGGTGGCAGCATCGGCCTCGGGAAACTCGATCCGTAACGCCGCCAGGTAGGTCTCGATGATGGCTCGCTGAGTTTCCACCGGACGCAGCCCCTCGGCCACACACAGGTGAAAGCCCACCGGCAGCGCCTGATCGGCGGCACGGAGGCGCCGAGCCAGCTCAAACCGCACCCGCGATCCGGCCCCGATATTCGGGCGGCAGCGCACCCCGAAGTCCGCAAGCTCCACCAGCGCCTCACCGTTTTCCTCAACCGGGATGTTGGCGACGGAGGGGGCGGATATCAGCGTAATCACGCCCTTCAGGCTAGGGCATTACCTCCGACAGCGACACCCCGCTCGACCCATTTTGCACCGGTTCGGTAAAACGTGACAAACTGTAGGGTATTGAATCGCAGCCACTGAGCAGACCCAGGGAGATCCGCGTGCGCACACCCTCCATCCATCATTACCGTGGCCGCCGCGAAGGTCGCTCGCGTACTCGAGCGGGCGCGATCGTGCTGGGCCTCCTCGTAGCCCTGCTTGCCGGACCGCTGCTCGCGGTGCCGGTGTCGGCCGTCGCCGCCGACACCCGGCCCCAGTTGGTGCCCACGATGTCGCCGATCCCGGTGCGCGCGATTTCCGAACTCAACTCCACCCTGCTGGCACCCTATCCGGTGCCGTGGAAATACGAGAACTCGGTCGTCGATAACTCGGTGATCAACCTGGACTATCAGTGGTACGTCGATGGCACTCCCGTCCCCCAGGCACAGGGCGGTAACCTGCACCAGTTCAATATCACCGGCGACAACGTGGGGAAGCAGGTCTGGGCGGTGATCACAGCCAGCATGATCGACAACACCCTGAAACCGGGCTCCGTGGAAACCACCCGCAGCGTCGCCACCCCCTACGCACTCGAAATCACCGACCCCCGTCCCTCCTCCAGCGAACCCGTGGCCGGTGCACCGCTGTCGGCATCCGTCACATTCCTCGCCCCCGGCGAGCGCGATATGAAGATGTTCCCCGAGGAAATGCGCCCCAAGGTGTCCTGGACGTGGATCTCGGGCGAGAGCACCCCGCTGGCGTCACGCCCGAACACCAGCACCTGGGGAAGCACCGTCCTCGCCCCCACCCAGGCACAGATTGATGCGGGCATTACGGTCACGGCGGTGGCGACCTGGCCCGGATCTACCACCGTCACCCGGACCACACGGGTGGTCTGGAAGAAGATCACCGCGGGCACTGCCGAAATCACCGGCACCCCCGCGGTGGGCGACACCCTGACCGCGGTTACCCGAGACTGGGAACCCGGAATCCCACTCGGGTATACCTGGAGCACCACTGACGGACGGGATATCCCCGGGGCGTACTCGCGCACCTTCACCCCCACGGTCGACCAGGCGGGCAAGAGCGTTCGAGTGCAGGTGTGGGCGTCGGCCTCGAATCGCGCCACGGCTCGGGTCACCAGCGCGAGCGTGGCCATCCCGATGCTGTCGCTGGCGGGGGTCACCGGGACCATCGTCGGGGATCCCGTGGTGGAGGGCACACTTCGGGCACTGGCGGTCCATCCCGATGGTGCCCCGGTGACCGGCAGCGGGTACCAGTGGTACGTCAACGGGGGATACGTTTTCGGGGCGAATACGGAAACCTACACCCCGAGCGTCGCGGATCTGGGCAAGACCTTCACCGTGCGCTTCACCGCGTCCCGGGTGGGCTACACCTCGGTGAATGTGACCGGCACCGCCTCCGGCCCCACGCAGCCCGGCACCCAGCCAGCGTCGCTCGGCCTCACCTCCAGCGGGACCCCGCGCGTCGGCGACCCCCTCACCCTGACGGTTTCGGGAGCCTCACCCGGGTCTCAGATTTCCTTTGAGTGGTTCCGGCTAGATCAACCCGGGCACACGGCGGACGGCGCCACCTACACCCCGCAGCGCACGGATGCTCACCAGGTGGTCCGCGGGCTGGCCCGGGTGACCAAGGCCGGATTTGATACCCGTGTTCTCTCGCTGGACTTCCCCGTAGCACCCGCAGACTTCGGGGACTCCACCGCCGAAATCTCGGGTGTTCCCAAGGTGGGAGAGGTCCTCAGCGCCCGGAGTTCGGGATGGGGCGATGTCGAGCCTTCGACGTTCACCTATCGATGGTTTGCGACGGACAACCCCACCCAGACGCTGGGCACCGAGGCCACCCTCAAACCGAGTCCGGCGCTGCGGGAACGTCAGGTGGCGGTCGAGGTGACCGGGTCCGCGCTGGGCTATGCGGATAAATCGGTCCTCTCGACGCCGGTCGCGATCACCGAGGATACCAACCTGGAGGTGCAGCTCACCGGCATTGCATCCGCCTGGTCCACCCTGACCGCCGCCGCGACCTCCACGACACCGGATGTCGCCCTGCAGTATCACTGGGAGGCCCCGGGGCCCGCCCTCGCCGCGACCGCGGGCTCCGAGGGCCCAACCCTGGCCCTGGATCCCGCCTGGATCGGCTCGCGGGTCAGGCTCACGGTTACCGCGACCGCCCCCGGCTTTAACCCGGTAACCCGGACCCTGGAGTCCGTGCCGATCACCGAGGCGAGTTTTGAGGAGCCCACCCTCGCGCTGTCGGGGGCGCTGCTTGTGGAGCAGCGCATCTCGGTGTTGGCACACGGTTGGGGCCTCACCCCGGATACCCAGATTCCAACCTGGTATCTCGATGGTGTGCCGATACCCGGCGCACACAACCCCGTCCTGGATATCACCCCGGACATGCGTGGCGCGGTGCTGAGCGTCGAGTTTGTGGCGACCCGCGACGGGGTCCTGCCGCTGACCTCGACCCGCACCGATCTGGGCAGGGTCTCGTCCCTCGAATCGGTCCAACCGCATCCCGGTGTCTCCGGCACGTCACCGAGCGCTCGCGACGGGCACCCGAAGCCGCGGCTCGGATCGGTGGAAACGGCTACCCGCGCACACCAGACCGGATCGGCGGCCGCCCGCGGCCTCGCCAACACCGGCGCCGCGGACCTGGGTGGATTCCCGCTCGTGCTTGCGGTCACGCTGGGTCTGGGCCTCGCGCTGAGGGTCGGGGCAGGGACGATCCGTCGAGGCTCCCGGGACTGAGACGCCGCATCGGCGCGGACCGGTCGGGCCACCCACGCCGAAAACGGCTGCGGCCCCCACGTGTGAACGTGGGGGCCGCCGCCGTATGGACTATCGCTACTTGGTCACCAGGTACGAACGCAGATCCTTCAGGATCTTGCCCGCGCCGATCGGGCCGAGGCCCAGGTACCAGACGTCATCGTCCACCCGCTGCACGTGCTTGTCCTTGACGGCGGTGAGGGTGGGCCAGATCGGACCGGCCAGGGCCGCGGTCTCACCGGTCGCCTCGGGGGTGCCGTAGCTGGTGTAGAAGATCCAGTCGCCGTCGGCCTGGGCGAGGTTCTCCGAGGAGATCTCGGTGGCCAGCTCGTCGATGTCCTGGATCTTGGGCCGGACGAGGCCCACGTCCTTGAGGATCACGCCGATCAGCGAGGCGTTGCCGTACAGGCGGGTCTTCTGAGGCATGAAGCGCAGCAGCGAGATGGTGGGGTTTCCGGGGATGTCGGCGCGCAGCTTATCGGCCTCGGCCTGATAGTCGTTGAGCAGGCTCACGGCCTTGTCCTCATCACCGGTGGCCGCGGCAACCAGGCGCAGGTTTTCCTTCCACGGGAAACCCGGGCGGATCGAGAACACGGTCGGGGCGATCTGCGCAAGCTGCGGATACAGCTTGTCCGCCCGCAGCTTGGAACCGAGGATCAGGTCGGGCTTGAGCGCGGCGATGGCCTCGAGGTTGGGCTGCTGGATGGTGCCGATCGAGGTGGCCTTTTTGACCTTATCGGCCAGGTATCCGGGGATCGAGTTGGCACCCTCGGTGGAGGGGATGCCAACCGGGGTGATCCCGAGTGCCAGCACATCGTCGAGCTCGCCGGTGTCCAGGACCACCACCCGCTTGGGCTTGGTCTTGATCTCGGTGGTCCCCTCGGAGTGCTTCACCTCGCGCGGGAAGACGCCGGGCTTCGCCGTGCTGCCGAGCTTGGCGGTCTCCTCGTCGGCGGTCTTGAAGTGGGCGCCACCGGTCGCGACGTCGGTGTTCCCCGACCCGGACTTGAGTCCGCCCCCATCGGTCTGGGCGCAGCCAGCCGTCAGTGTAATCAGGAGGGCAACGGCCGCGGCCTGGAGCGCTCGCTTCTTTCGTAATTCATACATCACCCCCGAACGTAGCCTAGATTTTCCCGACAGGCCAGGTAAGGCTTGCCAACCTTGAAACCGACTGTGTGACGGCAAAACCCGGGTTAGACTGGCCACTGGTTTATCCGCATCCAAACGGGAGGTTCCTCGAGTGGCGTCTGCCCCCGCTCCGGCATCCACTCCGACCCGTACCCGGCAGCACACCGGGCGGAAGATTACCCTGCTGATCGGTGCCCTCGCGCTGCTCGCGCTGATCGCGCTGGGTTCGCTCCTGATCGGCTCCAAGCCAATCCCGCCGCACACCGTCTGGGCGGCGCTGTTTGCCCCCGATGGATCCCCAGACCAGGCGATCATCCTCGGCTCGCGCCTCCCGCGGGCGATCCTGGGGATCCTGGCCGGGGCCGCGCTCGGGGTTGCCGGGGCCCTGGTGCAGGCGTTCACCCGGAATCCGCTGGCCGAGCCCGGACTCCTGGGTGTGAATGCCGGGGCATCGCTGGCGATCGTGCTGGCCGTGGGAACCTTCGGGATCACCGCCTATAGCGGCTATGTGTGGTTCGCGTTTGGCGGGGCGGCCGCGGCCGCGGCCCTGGTCGCGCTGATCGGCATGCGCGGCACCCGCCGCCTGGACCCTGCCCGGCTGGTGCTCTCGGGGGTCGCGTTGGGCGCGGTCCTCTCGGGGATCGGAACCGGGCTCGCCCTGCTCAACCCCAGCGCCTTTGACCAGCTGCGCGCCTGGACCGTGGGCTCGCTCGCGGACCGCGGGAGCGACCTGCTGGCCCCGGTCGCGATCACCGTGGGGATCGGCCTGCTGCTGGCCGCATTTACCGGGCGCGGGCTGAACGCCCTGGCCCTCGGCGAGGATGCCGCCCGCGGACTCGGCTATCACCCGGGACGCTCGCGCGTCCTGATTCTGCTGGCGATCACCGTGCTGGCCGGCTCCGCGACCGCCGCGGTGGGTGCAATTGGCTTCCTGGGGCTGATGGCCCCGCACCTGGCCCGCCGCATCAGCGGCACCGATCAGCGCTGGCTGCTGGTGTTCTCGGCGGTGCTGGCCCCGATCATCCTGCTGATCGCCGATGTGATCGGCCGCGTCATCCTGCCGGGTGAGCTCGAGGCCGGCGTCACCTGCGCGCTGATCGGCGCGCCCGTCCTGGTCTACCTGGCCCGTCGAAAGAGGGTGGCGGGACTGTGAGTGTGACCCACCGCGTGCGCAGCCGTTCGCGCACCCGCACGCTGATCGTGTGTGTGATCCTGCTGGCCCTGGCTCTGCTGGTCGGCATCATCATGATCGGCAGTGGTGACTACCCGCTGGGGCCCGACCGGGTGCTCGGGGTCCTCTTTGGCGGCGGCAGCGATCTGGAGCGCTCGATCGTGCTCTCCTGGCGCGCGCCGCGGGCCCTGGCCGCCATCGTGTTCGGGGCGGCGCTCGGCGTAAGCGGCGGGGTCTTCCAATCGCTGACCCGCAATCCGCTGGGCAGCCCCGACGTGATCGGTTTCGGCACCGGTGCCTACACGGGCGCACTGCTGGCGATCATGCTCGTGGGCGGCAGCTATGTGGCCACCTCGATCGGTGCACTGGCCGGAGGCCTGGGCACCGCGCTGCTGATCTACTTCCTGGCCTGGCGACGCGGCTCCCACGGCTACCGGCTGATCCTGGTAGGTATCGGCATCAGCGCCGCCCTGGCCGCGATCAACCAGTGGCTCGTGCTGCGCGCCGACATCGAGGTCGCGATGGCCGCCGCGGTGTGGGGCGCGGGCTCGCTGGGCGGTACCACCTGGGCGCAGGCGCTGCCGGCGATCCTGGTGATCCTGCCGGTGCTCGCGCTGACCCTGGCCGGCGGTCGCACCCTGGGCATGCTGGAGCTCGGCGACGACGCGGCGCAGGCGCTGGGGGTGCGTACCGAGCGGGCGCGGCTGATCCTGGTGGTCCTCGCGGTCGCGCTCACGGCGGCGGTGACCGCGGTGGCCGGGCCGATCGCGTTTGTGGCGCTGGTCGCGCCGCAGCTGGCCCGCCGACTCACCGGAGGCGCCGGAATCGCGCTGATCCCCGCCGCCTGCATGGGCGCGTTCCTGCTGGTCACCGCGGACCTGCTGGCGCAGCGCATGTTTGCCCCGATCCAGCTGCCGGTAGGCCTGGTGACCGCGTGCCTGGGCGGTGTTTACCTGCTCTGGCTGCTGGGCCGCGAGGGCTCCAAACGACTGCGGTAATACACTGTCGCCCGCGGAAAGAAAGTGGCAGACTCGTTGCATGACCTCCGCAGACTCCCCGCGCCCGCACACCATGCTTGCCGCCGTGTATGACACCCCCGGTCCCGCACAAAACCTGCGCCTCACCGACGAGGTTTCGGTGCCCTTCGCCCTCTCCGATGAGGTGCTGGTACGGGTGCACGCCTCGGCGCTCAACCCGATCGACACCAAGACGCGCGCCGGTCGCGGGGTCGCCTCGGGGATCGTGCGCTATCCGGCGCTGATCGGATCCGACTTTGCCGGGGTGGTGGTGCGCGCTCCCTATGAGGCCCACCCGCTGCAGCCCGGCACCGAGGTCTATGGGATGCTGCCGGTCCCACGGGTGAGTGGGTCCTATGCGCAGTACGTGGCCGCGCCCTCGCTCTCGATCGCGCCCAAGCCCGACAACCTCTCCTTCACCGAGGCGGCGGCCGTGCCGCTGGCGGCGATGACCGCCTGGGGCGCGCTGGATGCCGCCGAGATCGAGCCGGGTCAGCGGGTGCTGATCCACGCGGGTGCCGGAGGTGTGGGGCACTTTGCGGTCCAGCTCGCCGCGCTGCGCGGGGCGCACGTGATCGCCACCGGGTCGGCCCACAACCTCGACTTCCTGCGCGAACTGGGGGCCGCCGAGGTCATCGACTACACCGCGCGGAACTTCGAGGACGGCCTCGCCCCGGTGGATGCGGTGATCGACCTGATCGGCAACGTGCACGCGAACACCGGTAGCCGCTCGCTCGGCGTCATCGTCGAGGGCGGCGTGATCGTCAACGTCCCCTCGGGCAGCTGGCCCGAGTTCGCCGCCGAGGCGGAGGCCGCGGGCGTGCGCGGCACCCACTATAAGGTGTCCCCCGATGCCCGCGTGCTCGAGCAAATCACGGCGCTGATCGAGTCGGATCAGCTGCGCGTGGTGCTCGCCGACACCTACCCGCTCGAGCGTATCGTCGAGGCACATGAGGCGCTCGAGGCCGGGCACACCCGGGGCAAGATCGCGATCTCGATTCCCTAGAGCGCGGCACCGAGGCTCGGACGAGCACCCGCAGGGGCCGAGTGTCCGTCGGACACCGAGCCTCCAGCGGCTAGGACAGCGACGCGGTGATGGCCGCGGTCTCCTCGGCGGTGGCCGGCAGCGCCGGGCCGCGTGGGTCGGCGGTCGGGGTCCCCTGCGCGCGGGCTGCCGCGTGCAGGCCGCCCAGTGGGCTCTGCCCGGCAGCGAGGGCTTCGGCGAGGCGGCGCAGTGCCACCCGGGCGGCGGGAGCATCGGGACTCTGGGTCCAGACCGCGCGGTACTCGGCGGGCAGGAGGGCCGCGAGGCCGGTGTGCCAGGCGTCCACGATGGGCGGCTCATCCAGCAGGCCGAGGTCGCCGCTCAGGCCGATCGAGAAGCCGGGTCCGCCGGCGGATCGCAGTTCGGCGAGGCGGGTTTCCAGCGTATCCCGGTCGCGGCCGGGCAGGCGCGAGGGTTCCTTGATCGCCCGCAGGTTGGCGTGGGTCACCAGGTAGTCGAGGGTGTCGGCGCTGATGTCGTAGCCGAGCTGTGCGGGCTTGTTGTAGAAGGCCAGCGGGAGATCCACCACGTCACACACGCGGGCGACGAGTTCGCGCACCTCGCTGTCGCCGATGGGGAGGTAGCTGAAGGGGGCGAGGATGACGCCGGCGGCCCCGGCCTCCTCGGCCGCCTGGGCGCGGGCGATGACCGCGGGGGTCGAGTGGGCGGTGATCCCGGCATAGACGGGCATGCGGCCGTCGGCGGCGGTCACGGCCTGGGCGATGATCGCCGCATGCTCGTGGGCTTCAAAGCTGACTCCGGAACCGGAGGTCGCGAGCACCGTCACGGCATCGATGCCGTGGTCGGGAAGGGCCGAAATAATCTGCTCGAGCGCGATCAGGTCGGGGTTCTGCGCGGCGTCCAGCGGGGTGATGGGGTATGCGATGAGGCCGGTAAAAGGGGAGGCTGTCATCGGTTAACTCTACGCGACCCGCGTGGGGATGCGCTGAATCCGCTGGAATCGACCCCAAACCTCACGCAAAACCGGGCCACCCGCGAAAGCGGATGACCCGGTAATAATTTCGGTGAAACCGAAATTAGATGCTGTTGACGTCCAGCGGGATGCCGGGACCGAAGGTGGTCGAAACGGCACCCTTGGTGATGTAACGGCCCTTCGAGCTCGACGGCTTCAGACGAACGATCTCTTCCAGAGCGGCCGAGATGTTCTCGTTCAGCTGCTCGGCCGAGAACGATGCCTTGCCCACGACGAAGTGCACGTTGGAGTGCTTGTCGACGCGGAACTCGATCTTTCCACCCTTGATCTCGGACACTGCCTTGGCGGTGTCCGGGGTCACGGTACCGGTCTTCGGGTTCGGCATCAGGCCACGCGGACCCAGAACCTTACCCAGACGACCGACCTTACCCATGAGCTCGGGGGTCGATACGGCGGAGTCGAACGAGGTGTAACCAGCGGCCACCTTCTCGATCAGCTCGTCGCCACCAACCTCGTCGGCGCCAGCGGCCAGTGCGGCCTCGGCGGCCGGACCGGTTGCGAAGACGATAACGCGGGCGGTCTTACCGGTTCCGTGGGGCAGGATGACGGTTCCACGAACCATCTGGTCTGCCTTGCGGGGGTCAACACCGAGCTTGAGGGCAACCTCAACGGTCGAGTTTGCCTTTGCAGCAGCGGTCTCCTTGGCGAGAGCTACCGCGTCAGCGGGGGTGTAAACGGTGTCGGCAGCAACCTTCGCTGCCGCGGCCCGGTAGGCCTTAGACTTCTGTGCCATTTTTTCTCCTAGTGAGAACGTGGTCATTTGCGCCTGGCCGGCGCTGCCACTGTATTGAAAAGTTGAGGGTGTTGCTCGCGGAAGCGAACGACTACTCGACGGTGATACCCATCGAACGCGCGGTACCAGCGATGATCTTCGCTGCTGCGTCGATGTCGTTGGCGTTCAGGTCGGCCTTCTTGGTCTCGGCGATCTGACGAACCTGGTCCATCGTGATCTTCGCAACCTTGACGGTGTGCGGGGTGCCCGAGCCCTTGGCAACGCCAGCGGCCTTCTTGATGAGCTCCGCTGCCGGCGGGGTCTTCAGGATGAAGGTGAACGAGCGGTCCTCGTACACGGTGATCTCAACCGGGATCACGTTTCCGCGCTGCGACTCGGTGGCCGCGTTGTAAGCCTTGCAGAACTCCATGATGTTCACGCCGTGCTGACCCAGTGCGGGACCGATCGGCGGTGCCGGGTTAGCGGCGCCAGCCTGGATCTGCAGCTTGATCAGACCCGTGACCTTCTTCTTCGGTGCCATGTTATTTCCTTCTTTAGTGATCGAGTAACGGGCGGTTGCCCGCTGCTCTCCCGCCGACCCGGTGGGCCGCGGTGGTGTAAAAAACCGTGGGGTAAGCGCCAGAAGACGCAAACCCGATCAAGTCTACGCGATCAGGCCCCAGATCGCGAGTCTCACCTGAGATTTGAGTACGGTGCACCCGGGCCGAGCAGACCACATCCTGCACGGCCGCGACACTCGGTTACTCCCAGAGCTGCAACTGAGACCAATTGATTGGCGCACCAAGCGATTCGATGGTGAGAGAGGACGACGTTGGGAACCGACCCATATACGCCGAAACTCGCCGGTTCCAGTCGCCGTTAGGCTCGATTGAGCGCAACAGATACGCGATCACCGCGAGCATGTTGTATACACCAAAGGTGCGCTTGGCCGTCTCCACATCGTGAAGGTGACCAAGCAGTGGTACCGCCGCTGAGGAGGGGCGTTTGGGTGCCACTACGAGTTTTCTATTAAACAGCCTTCCCTGATGCGCCGCCACGTTGCGCACATAGTTAAGGGATGCAATCCAGCTATTCATGATCTTTTTGGTAGGAACGCCAAAGTGCTGAGCAATCTCCGTCGCTAGGTCGTTCCTCAAGCCCGGATACACACTGGATATGTGCCCAAACTCCATCACTTCGGTAAGAATCCAGATGGGCAATTCATCGTCATACTTCTCCCGGAAATGAGCGACAAAAGGCTCGCCGGAAGCAGCAGCGTGGCGGGAAACCTTTTGCTGCCACCGTTGGTGCTTCGATTCAGCGGGAAGGCCATCATCGCGAATTTCGGTTCGGTCACAAAACTGATCGGTAAAGGCTGCCTCCTCGAGATGAGCGGTTCCAGAGGATCGTCCGAGGACGTATCCAAGCTGCATCCTCAACGCAACTTCGATACGTTCTACCCCGTCAAGGACTAAAGCCCGCAGTCCTCGATCAAACTCAATGACATCCACTACGTCAGCCAAGGTGACGCCGTCCCGCACCTCGTCCAAGACCCTTACGCGCACCGTCCTGTCTCCATCAAAATCCCATTCCGATCTCCGAAATGGATAGAGATAGCCGGAAAATCGATAGTAGCCAATCGCGCGCAGAACCTGCGCACATTCCCTTGCTTCTTCAAACTGCAACCCCTTGGCCGCTAACCGCGCAACCTGCGCGTCAAGCGAGAGCCACTTCTTTGTGTACGCAACCATGTTCTTCATCCCCAAAGAAAATCGGCCCGAGCCGTGAGGCGAGCGGACCGATCATGTGTCACCGAGACTAACACGCGCATCGGAACAGATGAAGTCCCTCAACAAGCAAATCCCTCCTCACAGCGGATTTTCAGTAGCGGTGCGCGTCGCCTCAGCGGGATGACCGCTACGCCGCGACGATCCGCTCCATGATGTGTCGGGCGGCAGTAGCCGGGAGAAGTGCGCCGGTGTCCACATTTAGGTCATAGCGGACGCCGCGGTGAACCAGCTCCGCCTGTGTCGCCGCCATTCCCGGAGTTCGATCGGGGCGGGTGGCCTCACGGCTCGCGGCGATATCGGCGGAGCAGCGTGCCCCCACCCAGAACACACGCAGGCCCTCGAGCTGCACGCGCAGGCGGTTCTGCGACTCGCCCCCTGAAAGAAACACATCATCTAGGATGATGCGGGCTCCGGCGCGCGCCATTGCGGCGACCCCACGCGTCCAGGCCTGCTCCAACCGGCGGAACTCCGCCCCCACGTCGACGCCGCCATCCTCGGCAAACTCAATCCCGACGTCCCCCTCGCGGAGAGAAGCGGGGAGCGCGTCCACAAACGTATCGATACTCACGCTCAACCACGGTTCGGGCAGGACGGCCTGTAGCGCGCACACAAGCGTGGATTTCCCCGAGCTTGATCCCCCGTTGATCACAATCACGTCATAGCCCATGAGCCCTCCCGGTTCATCCGTCTGCGTGCGTGCGTGCGCCCACGCTAACACTCGCCGCCGAGAACCCGGACCTTCCGAAAACAGCAACGCCCCGCCACTTCGAAAAGTGACGGGGCGTTGAGAAGTAAAACTAGAGCTTGGTGACCTGGTCGAAGCTCACCCCAGATCGCGAGTCTGCTTGAGCACTGACAGGCTGATCCGTTACTCGGGCAGACGGTCCAGCCTGCGCGCGGCCCGAAGGTACGCGTCGAGCCCCTGTCTTCGCCCCACCGCTACCGCCTGCACAGCGACAACGGTGATCCCGTCGGAGGCGAACCGATACACCAGACGAAAGCGCGGTTTAACGTTCCCAATGGGATCGAAGTAGAGCTTAAAACAGTCCCGGAGATCTCCGGTAGCTACTCGATCATCGAGCGGCACCCCGCGAACCGTTCCATCGCGAATCGCGACAATGAGATCGATGGTCATTTTGCGCGTACGTAAATCCGGCAGCGCATCAAGATCCTCCTGAAACCCAGGAAGAACCTCCATACGCAGACGCGAAGACATTAGCGATAGTCACCCGGGTCCAGGCCGAGCCTGCCGGCGACCTCGCTCAGCGGCGTCGCCGGGCCCCGGGCCGCACGCTGGCGCACGAGTGCGGCAATCTCCATGTCCTCGATAATCGGCAGGAGCTCGGCATACAGCTCAAAGGGGATGATCACGGCTTCGGCCTTACGGTGCGCTCCAAAAATGAGCGGTGCCGCCGCGATGCCCTCCTCACGAAACCGCTTCAACGCACGCGGGAGTTCATCGCGCGCGTCCTTACTCGCCAGTACAGGAGGAATAGCCATGCGCCCATCGTATCAATCTTGTACATAAATATGTACATATTTATGTGCCTAATTCCGCACTGCCCGCACAAACACAAAACCCCGCATCCAAAAGGATGCGGGGTTTTGAGAAGTAAAAACTAGAGCTTGGTGACCTGGTCGAAGCTCAGCTCCACCGGAGTCTCGCGCTCGAACAGCGAAACCAGGACGGTGAGCTTGCCGCTCTCCGGCTTGATCTCGGAGATCGAACCCGGCAGGCCCGCGAACGAACCCTCCTTGATGGTGATGGTCTCGCCGATCTCGAAGTCGATCTCAGCGGTGACGGTGCGGTTCTGAACCGGCTTACCCGCGGCCTTGCTGGCGGCAACCTCGGCCACCTCAACCAGGCTCTTGAGCATGTTGAAGGCCTCTTCGAAGCGCAGCGGGGTCGGATTGTGGGCGTTGCCCACGAAGCCGGTCACACCCGGGGTGTGGCGAACAACCGACCAGCTGTCCTCGTTCAGGTCCATCCGCACGAGTACGTATCCGGGGATCCGCACGCGGGTGACCATCTTGCGCTGACCGTTCTTGATTTCCACCACGTCTTCCATGGGGACTTCAATCTGGTAGATGTACTCGGCCACATCCAGCGTGCCCTTACGCTGCTCGATGTTGGCCTTCACCTTGCGCTCGAAACCGGCGTAGGAGTGAATGACATACCACTTACCCGGCTGCGTGCGCAGCTCCAGACGGAAAGCCTCGTAGGGATCGAGCTCGACGGGGGCCTCGGCCTCTTCGTCGGACTCTTCGGTCTCAGCGTCAGCTTCTCCAGCCTCGGTCTCAACCTCTGCAACCTCGTCGGTTACAGTCTCGGTCTCAGCGGACTCGACAGTCTCGACGGGGGTCTCAACCTCGGTCACGCTGTTCTCGTTCAGATTCTCTGACACCTGATCTCATTCCTTACGTAAGTTGTCGCTTCACGGACGGGCGGGTGCGCGATGCACGGATCCATCCGAAATCGCGAGGGCCTACGGTGCGCCGAAGACCCAGTTCACCAGGGCGGCGAACAGCATGTCTACGCCGTAGACGAGACCCATCATGATGAGAACAAACACCAGCACAACGAGCGTGAAGTTGATCAGCTCCTTGCGGGTCGGGGTTACAACCTTCTTCAGCTCCGCAATTACCTGCTTGAGGAAGAGGATGATCCCGGCAAACGGTCCACGCTTCTGAGCGCGCGCCTGCTTTGCAGCAGCGACGATTTCCTCACTGGGTTCGTCGATTACGTTTGCGACCACGTGTTCACACCTTTCATGTGTCGGTGTTTCTAAGACACCGACGCGCAGGGCGGACAGGACTCGAACCTGCAACCTGCGGTTTTGGAGACCGCTGCTCTACCAATTGAGCCACCGCCCTATGAATCGAATTGTCGATCACAGGATGTGAAACCTACCTTACAGTGCCGAACCCCGACTCACCGAATCGGTGAAAAAAGGGCGCGGAAAAGCTTGTCAGGTTTCTCCTACGCCGCAAGTCTAGGGGACAAATACCGGCGAAGTAAAGTCGACACCGTTTTTGTGTGTGCTCACCGGACGCATCGCCGCCACAACCCGCTCACACAGCGCCGCGGGCCCCGAGAAGACTCGGGACCCGCGGCGCGAAACGAACTCGCGGCTAGCCGGCGACGGACACTCCGGTGATGTACGCGGGCGAGAAAACGCTGAGAATTGCCTCGGCGGTTTCATCTCGGGAGCGTTCGGGATCAAACACGACCCACTCCAGTCCCGCGACCAGCACCGCCCCGAAAATCGCACTCGCGCGAATCTCGGCGGCCACCGAGGTGCCGCCATCGATGCCCTGGAGAACATCGGCAAACACCCCGATCAGGCGATTACGCACGATCGTCAACGACTCCCGCCACATCCGGTCGGTGCGAAACAGCTCGGCCACCAACAGCTTGGCCATCGCCTGATTATCGCGGATCCGATCGAGGGTGCCCTCGACCAGGGCGCGCAGGGCCGCGGGCCCAACCAGGTCCCCGCGCACTCCGAGGAGGAACGCGTGGAACTGGCCAAGACCATCGTCCATCAGGGCTTCAAACAGCTGATCCTTGGAGGTGAAGTTGTAGTAGACGCTGCCCTTGGCCACGCCCGCCTCGAGCGCCACATCATCCATCGTGGTCCCGGTGATCCCGCCCCGAGCCGAAAGCTCCAAGGCGGCATCGAGGATCGCACGCTTGGTTTTGGAGACCTTGGGCACCAGGGGTGCCTCCGGGCTGATTGCGCTCATCACAAACTCCTTCACACGGATGGACATCGACCGGCGATTAGATCGCGAGTTCCGGGCTGAGCCGCTTCATGGTCCATACCTTCTGGCGACCGGCAGCATAAGCGGAGATCGCGAAGCTGATCACCAGTAGTCCGATCATATAGGCCAGGGCGATCCAGAAGCGGGCGTCGACGCCTCCGGTAATCAGCTGGCGCAAACCGTTGACCACGTAGGTCGCGGGCATCACCGGGTGCAGGATCTGGAAGAAGCCGGGGGTGGTCTCCACCGGATAGGTTCCACCCGAGGAGCTCAGCTGTAGCATCAGCAGGACGAGGCTCACCACGCGGCCGGTCGCACTACCCAGCAGCACGATGAACATCTGCTGCAGGGCGAGGAACGCCAGGGTGGTCAGGTACATGAACGCGGCGGTGGCGACCCAGTAGACCGGCTGCAGTCCGATGCCGTAGACGAGCACCAGCATCATGATGACCACCTGGCCGAGGCCAATCGCGGCGGCCGGGATGAATCCGGTCAGTGCAGCACGCAGGCCCGAGGTACGACCGGCGAGGGCGCGGGTGGGCAGGGCGCGGAGGATCAGCCAGGTGATCAGCGCACCCACGAACGCGGCCAGGGCGATGAAGAAGGGCGCGAAGCCCTCACCGAAGCTGGCGGCCTTGTTCTCGTTGGTGGTGGCCAGTCCGACCGGGTTCGCCACCACGGGCGCGGTGCGGTCGATGCGAGCGGTCGAGTAGTCGGGGGCCTTTTCGGCACCCTCGCCCAGCTTGGTCGCCAGCTCATCGCTCCCCTCGGCAAGCTTCTGCGTGCCGTCGGTCAGGGTTTCGCCACCGGTCGCGGCGCTCCGCGCGCCGTCGGCCAGCTGGGTCGAGGAGGAGGCCAGGGTGTGCGCGCCGGTGTTGAGCTTGGCGGCTCCGTCGGCCAGCTGGTTCGCGCCGGGGACGGCCTGGTTCAGGCTCGACGCGAGGGTTCCCGCGCCCGAGGACAGGGTTCCGGCGCCGGTATTGAGCTTCTGCACGGCCTCGTTCACGCCGGTGGCACCGGCGGCGAGGGATCCGATGCCCTGCTGCAGGGCCGGGACCTTCTGGGTCAGCTGGGCGGTTCCCCCGGCGAGCTTGGTGGCACCCGCGGCAAGCGTGGAATCCTGGGCGGTTCCGGCGGAAATTCCGGCGGTTGCGCCCGCGAGCTTGTCCATCGGGATGCCCTTGCTCGCGAGGAACTCGTTGAACTGAGCCACGGTCATGTTCTGGGTGGCCGGGTTGGCCATCGCGTCACGGATCGCTCCGGCCAGCTGCGCGGTCTGCTCCGCGCCGGTGTGCAGCGTACCCACACCGGCGGCCAGGGCCTGAGCGCCGTCGTTGAGCTGAGCAGCCTGGCCCGGCAGAGCCGCCGCCTGAGTGTTCAGTTCGGAGGCACCGGCACCGAGGGCCGGGGTCTTTTCGGCGAGCTGTCCGAGTCCGTCGGAAAGGGTCTTGGCACCGCCGGCGAGGGTGCCCGCGCCGGTTGCGGCCTTGCTCACGCCGTCGGCGAGGGTCTTGGTTCCCGCACCCAGGGTGGCGGTTCCGCTGGCCAGGGTGTTGGCACCATCGGAGAGCTTGCCGGATCCATCGGCCAGGGTGTTGAGCCCCACCACGAGTTCACCCGCACCCTCGTTCAGCGCACCCGCGCCATCGGAGAGTTCACCCGCGCCGTCGGCTGCCTGACGCACGCCGTCGGCCAGGGTGCTCACGCCCACCAGCATCGTGTTGGCGGTCTGCTCGCTGACCTGCTCGGTCACCGCGTTGCGCAGGAGCGTCATCGCGCTCTGGCCGAGGGTCGAGGCGAGGAAGTTGTTGGCGTCGTTGAATTCGACGTCGATCTTGGCCTGCTCGGGCTTGTCGTCGGCAACCGAGACGGCCGAGGCCGAGAAGTCCTTGGGGATGGTGACCGAGAAGTAGTAGGTACCATCGGACACGCCCTTGCGGGCGGTGTCGGCGTCCACCTTGCTCCACTTGAGGTCGCCACCCTCGAGTACCTTATCGACGACCTTATCCCCGGCGTTGACCCGGGTTCCATCGTCCATGGTGGCACCGCTGTCCTCATTCACCAGGGCCACCGGCAGATTCTTCATCTCGTCGGTGGGTGCCCAGAAGGCCCAGAGGTAGAGGGCTCCGTAGATCAGCGGAATGAACAGCAAGACCACGAGGGAGATCTTGGGCAGGGTGCCCTTTTTAAAGCGGGTCAGTTCGGTCCCCGCGGACGCGAGCGACATCATACGAGTTCCTCCAGGAGGGTCTGAGCGTGGGGGGCCGGGGAGGTCTGGGACACCGGGATTTCGGTGACCGGGACGCTCACTCCGGCATACAGTGCGGGTTCAAAGGCGGAGGCGGAAACCAGGACGCCGATGCCCGAGGCGGCGATCTCGCCCAGGCGGGTGATCACGGCGGCCTGCGCACGCAGGTCGTGCACGTGGTCGATGCCGTCCACGATCAGCACGTCGGGGGCGTCCATCAGGGCCAGGCCGATGCGCAGCAGCAGCTTGGTGTCCTCATCGAGGTCCCAGATCATGGTTTTGGCGGCGGGGATCGGGTGGGACCCAAACGCGGGAACCAGCGCCCGCACCACGGCGACGTCGTCAAAACGGCGCACCAGGGCGTACCAGGGGGCGTTCCAGCGGGCGCGCTCGGTGACCGCATCACCGACGGTGACGGCCTCCTCCAGGGTGTCGATCCCGTCGAACCCGGCGATGGCGCTCTGGTTGCGCAGGGCGCTCAGGCCCTCGGCACCGCGCACGGTGAGGGTGCCCGAACTGGGCTTCATCCGGCCCGCCGCGGTGAGCAGGAAGCAGGTCTTGCCGCTGCCGCGGGTACCGGTCACCACACCGAAGGGTGCGTCGAGGGTGAAATTGAGGGGGCCGTAGACCGAACCACGAGCCGCGTTGAGGGCGATGTCATTCGCCTGAAGCAGTGCCGTCACTATCGTGACCTTTCTCATCTTTTGTACTGACTAGTCAGTTTAGACTCGTCGGTACAAAAATCGCAAGTTATGCGCTGAGACCATAGGCTTGATACATGGAGACACTGACGTCACTGCTGACCGCGATCCCCATCACGATCGGAGGAATCTTCATCACCTGGATGGGGTGGCGCGGAGGCCAGGGCAAACTCAAGCGCAACACGCTGATGGGCGTGCGCAACCCGACGACCCTGCAATCCGATGCGGCCTGGGAAGCAGCGCATCGCGCGGTCGCAAAGCCCACGATGATCGGCGGAATCGGTGCGACAATCAGCGGCGTCATTGCCGCGTTTATCCCGATCGAGACCGGCTATATCGTGGTTCTCGTGGGGGCCGGCTGGATCCTCGCCTGGGTCGCGGGCAGCCTGGGCATCGGCACACGCGCGGCCGAAAAAGCGGCCGCGGCCGAAGCCTAAAACGTTACTCGCCCGCAGGCACCGCCACTAGAACGCGACGTGCTGCATGACCCACGCGTGCATCGTCACCGCGGCGGCGGCCGAGGCGTTGATCGAGCGGGTGGAACCGAACTGGGTGATTTCCACCACGGATTCGGAGGCGGCAATCGCCTCGGGTGAGAGGCCCGGGCCCTCCTGCCCAAAGAGCATCAGACAACGCTTAGGCAGCTCGAAGGTTTCCAGGATCACAGATCCGGGCACGTTATCGATGCCGATGATCGGCAGGTTTTCGGCGGCACACCAGGCGACCAGGGCCTCGATCGACTCGTGGTGGATCACGTGCTGGTAGCGATCGGTCACCATCGCCCCACGCTTATTCCAGCGCCGACGGCCCACGATGTGCACGGTGTCCGCGCCGAATGCGTTGGCGCTGCGCACGATCGAGCCGATGTTCATATCGTGCTGCCAGTTTTCGATGGCCACGTGGAACGGGTGGCGGTGCTCGTCGAGGTCGGCGACGATCGCCTCCATCTTCCAGAACCGGTAGCGGTCGATCACATTGCGGGTGTCACCGTACTGCAGCAGCTCGCGATCGAAGTGGTCCTCCTCGGGCCACTCGCCCACCCACGGCCCCACTCCGGCGGTGGAGAGTTCATGGGTCGGGGCATCCTGCGGCTCGGTCATCCCCTAAGCGTAGCCGCCCCACACGCAAATTCCGGCATCGGCCACGGAAAGTTTTCGGTGCACCGAAAAGTTAAGCTATGGTTTCTCCATGACCCGACCAACCCTGCGCCTGATCGCCCTCACCGCCCTGACCGCCCTCGGCCTCACCGGCTGTTCCCTGCTGGACGAGGGCGGCCACACCACGCCCACCGCCGGAGAAAAACCCCTCGTTCTCACCAGCTTCACGGTGATCGCCGATATGGCCCGCGAGGTGGGTGGAGACCGCGTCCGGGTCGAATCAATCACCAAACCCGGTGCCGAGGTCCACGGCTATGAGCCCACACCTCACGACATTCGCAATGTGGCCGGTGCCTCACTGCTGCTGGAAAACGGCTTCGCGCTGGAGGGCTGGTTTGACCAGTTCACCCCGAACGTGCCGCGGGTGGTTCTGAGTGAGGGGATCGATCCGATCCTGATCACCGTCGGCGATAAGGCCGGCGCTCCCAACCCGCACGCCTGGATGTCCCCGGCCGCCGGACAGGTCTACGTGCACAACATCGCCCGCGCCCTCGGTGATCTGGTGCCCGAGCACGCCGAGGAGTTCACCCGTCGTGGCGAGGCCTATGCCGCACGGATTGGCGAGGTGCGGGACGGGCTGAGCGAGCGACTGTCCACGATCCCCGCGGACCGGCGCTTCCTGGCCACCTGCGAGGGTGCCTTTAGCTATCTCGCCCGGGACGCCGGATTAGAGGAGGGCTACCTGTGGGCGGTCAACCAGGAAAACGAGGGCACCCCGCAGCAGATGGCAGATCTGATCGCCCAGGTGCGCGAACGCCAAGTGCCCACGGTGTTCTGCGAGTCCACGGTGAGCGATAAGGCCCAGCGCGAGGTGGCCGCGGCGACCGGTGCCACCCTGGCCGGGCCACTGTATGTCGACTCACTCTCCGATGGTCCACCGGTTGGCAGCTACCTCGAACTGCTGCGCTATGACCTCGACCTCATCGCCGACGGGCTGAGCCGATGAGCGCCCGCACCCCGGGGCAGCACCCGGCCGCCCCCGTCCCCGCCAGCGCCAGCGCCAGCGGCGATCTTGCAGGCGAGCAGCGCACCCCGGAGACTCCGGAGACCTCGGCGGTCCCGGAATCCTCGGCGAGCGCCGCCGCGATCCACGTGCGTGACCTGCACGTGGCCTACGGGTCGGTGATCGCCCTCTCCGGCGTCACCCTGGGCCTCGCTCCGGGCAGCGTAACCGGGCTGGTCGGGATGAACGGCTCGGGCAAATCCACCCTGTTCTCGGCGCTGATCGGCATGCTGCCCGGCGCACGCGGCGAGATCCGCCTGCTGGGGAAGGACCCGGCCGCCGCCCGCACCGCGGGGCTGGTGGCGTTTGTCCCGCAGACCGAGGTGATCGATCGCGACTTCCCGATCAGCGTGCGCGAGGTCGTGATGCTCGGACGCTTCGGCCACCTGGGGTTCACCCGCCGGCCCCGCGCCACCGATCGCGCGGCGGTTGCCGCCGCCCTGGAACGGGTGGGCCTGACCGAGCTCGCCGACCGTCCCATCGGGGCGCTCTCCGGCGGACAGCGTAAGCGGGCGTTTGTGGCACGCGGCATCGTCCAGGATGCGCGCATCCTGCTGCTGGATGAGCCCTTCGGCGGAGTGGATGCGGTCTCGCAAACCCTGATCACCGGCGTCCTGCGCGAACTGCGCGACGAGGGCCGCAGCCTGCTGGTGGCCACCCACGACCTCGCCGGAATCCCCGAACTGTGCGACGAGGTGATCCTGCTGAATAAGCGGATCCTCTTCCACGGCGACCCCGCCACCGCCCTGCGCCCGGAAAACCTGGCCCTCACCTTCGGGGTTGCCCCGTGATCCGCCTTTCCCTGAGCTCTGGAGATTCAGCATGACCGACATCCTCACCTGGTTCACCGAGCCCCTCAGCCACGGCTTCATGTCCCGCGCCCTGGTGGCCACCCTGATCTCGGCGAGTGTGTGTGCGCTGCTCTCCTGCTGGCTGGTGCAGATCGGCTGGTCGCTGATGGGCGACGCGGTCTCGCACGCGGTGTTTCCCGGCGTGGTCTTCGCCCACATGATCGGGGTGCCCTTCGCCCTCGGTGCCTTCATCTTTGGGGCCGGGGCGGTCGGGCTGATCGGCGCCCTTCAATCACGCACCACCCTGAAATCCGACACCACGATCGGCGTGGTGTTCACCAGCCTGTTTGCGCTGGGGATCGCCGTCAACTCGGTGTTCCCCAGTCAGGTGGATCTCAACCACATCCTCTTTGGCAACATTCTGGGGGTCGGCGTGAACGATCTGCTGCTGGTCGCGATCGTGGGTTTCGCCAGCGGCGCGGTACTCCTGCTCAAGCGACGCGACCTGACCCTGTACGCGTTCGATCCGGTTCAGGCACACACCCTGGGCATCCGGGTGCGCGGGCTGCGGATCCTGCTGCTGCTGATCCTGGCCCTGGTGGTGGTCATCACCCTGCAGACGGTGGGGATCATCCTGGTGGTCGCGATGCTCATCATCCCCGGGGCCACCGCACTGCTGGTGAGCGGGCGCATGTCCCGCATCCTGCCCATCGCCGTGGCCTCCGCGCTACTCTCCTCGATGGTGGGCGTCTATGCGGCGTACTACCTCAACGCCTCGGTGGGCGGGGTCGTTGTCCTCACCCAGGCCGCGCTGTTTATGCTCGCGCTGATCCTCGGCCCACGCGGCGGCTTATTGCCCAACATGCTGCGCTCCCGCCGGGCGGCACGGACCTCGCGGGCACCGGAATCACCCGTGGCGGCAACGGCCTAAAGTTCCGGTGCCGGATAATGCGCCCACTCATCCGGTACATCATCCTCAGGGTCCGGGGTGATCCCCACAACGGTGCGAATATAGCGGTCGAGATAGGGCAAGGAGAACCGCACATACCCGTGACCATCCGGCTGTACATACCCGCTATCAATGAGCCGACGTCGATAGATCTGGACGTACTGGTCGGACACCTGCATTCGATCACGAATGTCGGCGGTGCGGGTGCGACCCTCGTCCACCGCCATCGCGGCGAGAAACTCGCGATCCTGATCGGAAAGGTCGAGATAAACCTTGCTAATGACGCGACTCTGCACCGCCCGAATAGCACGGTCGAGCGCCACCTTGGCATCGGGAAGCGTAATCGTCCGGGCAGTCTGGTTGTTGCGCCACGCATAATCACCGGCAAGCTGCACCAGATAGGGGTATCCCTGGCTAATCGACACCAGCAGCTCCAATGCCGCCGGCTCGATTCGCCGTCCACCCAACTCGCTGGTCTCGGCAAGCACTCGCCGGGTTTCCGCCGGGCTCAGGCGACGAAAATCCAGGTCACGGGAGCGACGCAGAAAAGTTGTGTGCTCCTGCTTGATCAGTTCGTCGATATCAACCTTGATCCCGGCGAAGACGATCATGATGTTTGCGCCGTCATTGAGGGCATGCGAAACCTGCACCGCAAACTCCGAGAGCTCGCGCAGACGAACCTTGCCCGAGGATACCTCGTCGATGGTGATCAGAATCCCACGACCGTCACGCGCGGCCGAGAGGGCGACGAGATCGTTACGGAGCTGCGGCACGGCTTCTCGAGCACGGTCTTCGTACTCCCAGTTGGCACCGAATTTCCAGAGGTTGAACCCGGTCAAACGCACCTTCGCGGAGGACTCAAGTCCACCAATCAGGGTCGGGATGGTCGAGTTCATGACACGCTTCATGAGCCCACGACTGGCATCCTCGCTGATCACTAGCCATCCACGATCGGCCGCGGCGTTCTGCAAGAGAGACAGCATCGAGGTCTTTCCCGCACCGCGAAGCCCCGAGAGGAGGACCGAGTGATTTTCCCCGAAATCCAGCGAGTCAAATACATCGGTCAGCTCCACGATTTCCCGCTCGTGTCCACCGAAAACCAACGGCTGTTTGCCATATCCAGGGCTAAACGGACTCGTGTACTGCTCGCCAGTCGCTTCGTCCATGGTTATGCCCCGAATCGTATTTATTTTATGTTTCTTATTTATTTTGTTTATGTGGCTTCGAGCCCAGTTCACCACCCCTCCCGGCAATTCGCAAGGGTCCGGGTACCCTGGATACGGACCCGCTACCCGGTGCGGGCCACCGAGGAGAGCCCGATGCCGCTGAGCACCCGCTATGAGGACGCCCACGAGGACTACCTGAAGACCATCTACTCGTTCACCGAGTGGCAGGATGCTCCGATCACGCCCTCGGTGCTCGCGACCCGGCTGGGCCTGGCCCCCTCGACCGTGACCGAGATGGTCAAGAAGCTTGCCGCCGCCGGGCTTGCCGATCACGTGCGGTACGGGGCGATCAGCCTCACCGAGACCGGACGTCTGCGGGCCCTGGCAGTGATTCGCCGGCATCGGCTGATCGAAACCTGGCTCGTGAACGAGATGGGCTACACCTGGGACGAGGTGCACGATGAGGCCGAGGTGCTGGAGCACTCGATCAGCGACCGCCTGCTGGACGCCATTGCCGAACGCCTGGGCAACCCCACCATCGACCCCCACGGCGACCTGATCCCCACCGCCGACGGCGAGGTCATCCGCCCCAACGCCACAACCCTGGCGCACTGCGCCCCGGGCAGCGAGGTCACCGTGGTGCGTATCCGCGACCGGGATCCCGAGATGCTGCGCCAGCTGGCCGAGCACGGGATCGGGCCGGGGAGCACCATCACCCTGGTGACCCTGTCGCCGACCCCGGTGCTGCGCGCGGACAACACCAACATCGTGCTGTCCATCGGGGCCGACGAGATGATCTGGGTGGCACAGGAGGACTAGCCCCCCCCATTCGAGGGCTGGTCGCAATTACGCGACGCAACGTAGCATCGGCGAAGGATGCCCCCGCATCCGTTCACCCGAATTCTGCGGAGTCCCCATGCGCTCTCACACCCGCCTGCCCCTCGTCCTCCTCGGCGGGGTGCTGCTTGTCGGCGCCGCGGTCGCGGGTGCGCCCGCCCCGGCCGAGGCAGCCGTTGGCGACACCGTGTGCACGGTGCCCTCCGGCGGAAACCGGATCTATACCGTGACACAGACCGGGCCGCGCACGTTCGGGGTGACCTTTGTGGACACAAATATTCTGGCCGCCACCACCACGCTCGAGGACGGGACCGAGGGCTACGACCCGATCCCGCTCGACTTCCGCACCGGCACCAATACGCTGACCATCGCCCCGGATGTGCGCGTGGGCGCCCCCACCCTCTCGCAGTCGATCGAGACCGAATTCGACGAGACGGCACCCGGCGGCTTTCGGGTGACCCGGCTCCTGCACAACCCCGCGGCCCCCTGGGAGACCGTATCCGTGTCCGCGGCAAACCCGGAACGCGTGGTGTGGACCCACGATCTCGATGCCCGCACCCGCCCCGACGGATCCCTGCCCGAACCGGCCGTGTTCCCCTTCCTGGATGCCGACGATGCGGCCAGCGTACTCGAACTGACCCTCACCGCACCGGCCGAGGCGCGCGGCGAATTCACGCTGATCGAGGGCACGCAGGTGTCCTTCTTCGGGGCGACCCACGGGGTCCTTCCCGGGAGCTGGACCCGCGATGAGGAGGTCCGGATGAGCATGGCCGGGTGCACCGTGACCCTCGCCGATCCCGCCACCAGCCCGACCCCCACCCCCGGTAACACCGTATTGCCCACCCCGGGAAACACGACGCTGCCGACCCCGAGCACTTCGGCCACCACTTCGGCCACCACTGCGGCACCGCAGGCGGCCGCCACCGCGCGGGCCACCGCGAGCGCGGGTACCGGGGCTGCCGGCCTTGCCGAAACCGGTGCCGGGACCCTCCCGCTCCTATTGGTCGCCGCCGGGGCGAGCCTGCTTGCCGGCGTCGGGCTGCTCCGACGCCGAGGCCAGACCCGGGCCTAAGCGGAACCACGCTCCCCCAAACCCCTGCCTAGGCGGAGCCAGGCTCCCCACCGCCGGAACCGGATGCCCGGCTCGGTGAGCGCCCGATCCGACGCGCCCGACGGGCATGCTTCGGGGAAACCGTGCAGCCGTCCGGGCATCGTGGTCCCATAGACTGGGACTGACCCGTTCACCCAGTAGAGGGAGCAGTACCGATGACGCAGAAGCGCGCCGAAGTCGAATGTTGGCTGACCGACATGGACGGCGTTCTCGTGCACGAGAACCGCGCCATCCCCGGAGCCGCCGAGCTCCTCGAGCAGTGGCGTAACGAGGGCAAGCCCTACCTGGTGCTCACCAACAACTCCATCTTTACCCCGCGTGACCTGAGTGCGCGCCTGCGCTCCTCGGGTCTCGAGGTCCCCGAGGACCGTATCTGGACCTCGGCCCTCGCCACCGCCGCCTTCCTGAAGAGCCAGAAGCCGGGCGGCACCGCGTTTGTGATCGGCGAGGCCGGCATCACCACCGCGCTGCACGAGGCCGGCTTCATCATGACCGAGACCAACCCCGACTACGTGGTGGTGGGCGAGACCCGCAACTACTCGTTCGAGGCGATCACCAAGGCCATCCGCCTGATCAGCGGCGGTGCCAAGTTCATCTCCACCAACCCCGACGCCACCGGCCCGAGCCGCGAGGGCCCGCTGCCCGCGACCGGCGCGATCACCGCGCTGATCACCAAGGCCACCGGCTTTGAGCCCTACGTGGTGGGCAAGCCCAACCCGATGATGTTCCGTTCCGCCCTCAACAAGATCGGCGCCCACTCGGAGAACACCGGCATGATCGGTGACCGCATGGACACCGACATCGTCGCCGGCATCGAGGCGGGCCTGCACACAGTGCTGGTGCTCACCGGCATCAGCGATGACGAGGAGATCGGTCGCTACCCGTTCCGTCCGGACGAGATCCTGAACAGCGTCAAGGACCTGCTGCACCCGCCCGTGGAAAGCGAAAACTACGAACCCATCGCCTAGCGCGCACTCACAAAGCCCCGGCCGAGATTCTCGGCCGGGGCTTCGTGTATCCGCGAGCTAGCGCGGTGCGGATTCCCCGCGCAGGGAACGAATCATGCTCTCCAGGATGCGCAGCGCATCGCCGCGTTCAGTCTCGGTGAGTCCGTCCAGCATGCGCAGCTCCACACCGCGAACGGCGGCGCTGGCCCGTTCCAGGGCCCGTCGCCCGAGCGGGGTCAGGCTGGTGGGGAGCACCTTTCCCACCGGCGCTTCGTCGGGCCGAGTCACGTGTCCCTCCCGCTCGAGGGTGTGCAGCAAGACGTTCATCGACTGACGCGTGACAAACGATCCGCGGGCGAGTTCGGAGTTGGAAAGCCCCGGGCGCTGGGCCAGGAGTTCGAGGCAGGAGTAGTGGGTGATGGTCATACCCAGCGGACGCAGGGCTTCCTCCATCGCCTGTCGCAGCGCGGTTGATGCCTCCTTCAACCGGTAGCCCAGGGAGGTATCGAGGTGGATGATCTCGCCGTCTTGACTCATGTCAGCAGTATGACATAGATTGATCCGTGTCAGATAACTGACATCTTCGAAAGGAATATCCACATGCCCGCTCTCGGTCCCGACTTCATCTCCCTGCAGGTTCGCGATCTGGACGCCTCCCAGGCGTTCTACCAGCACTACCTCGGCCTCACCCGCTCCCCCGCCGGTCCCCCGCACGCCGTGGTGTTCGGAACCAAGCCGATTGCATTTGCGCTGCGGAGCGTGCTGCCCGGCACCAACCTGGATGCCGTCCCCCAGCCGGGAATCGGCGTCGCGATCTGGCTGTATGCCACCGAGGTTCAGGCGATCCATGACGCGCTGAGCGCCGATGGGCACACCATTATCGTCGCCCCGATCGATGGTCCCTTCGGACGCACGTTCACGTTCACCGACCTCGACGGTTATCAGATCACCCTCCACGACCGCGCCTAGAACGAAAGACGCCCGACCGAGAATTCTCTCGACCGGGCGTCTGAATGGTGCGGCGCGCACCACCGTCTCGTGGCGTTTAGCCGGGCAGCACGCTCGTGGTGAGCGGCTCGCCGCCGCTGCGGGTCACGAAGCACAGGTAGCTGCGCTGGCCGTCATTCCACTGCTGCTCGGTAATGGGGAATGCGGCCTGAACCTGCAGGTCGGTGTATTCGCCAACCGCGATCCGCTCGGGGGCCGAACATGCCAGGGCCGATCCGGCCACGATGCTTGCCTCCCCGGGGAACGGGGCGTCCGACTCGGCGGCGATCGCCACCGGGGCCAGCAGCTGGGCCGCATGGGGCTGGGCGCAGTCCACGACGGTGAACTCGGTCGCCCAGGCATCGGTAAACGGGGCGATGCACTCGCCGCCGGTCAGCGTATTCCACGCGTGCGGTGCCGTCGCGGCCGGGGTTTCCTGAGTCGCGGTGGGGCTCGGTGCGGCGCTGGAGGAGGCGGACGTGGGCAGCCCAAAGCCACCGGCGATCGTGTTGCTCAGGAAGAACAGCACCCCCAGCAGGGCGAGGAATCCGATACCGATTCCCACCAGCAGGCCGACTCGACGACCCGAACCGCGACCACCCGAAGTTCCCCCACCGGGCTTGCCGGGGCGCGGAGGCGCGGGGGGTGCCGGAGTCGAGGCTGCGGAGGCAGGGGCCGAAGTCGAGGGCGCATTGGTGGCCGTCTGGGCCGAGGCTGCGGCGGTAGGCCCCGAGGTCGAGGCGGCGGTGGTGGGTGCCGAGGTCGAAGCTGCCTCGGTAGGCACCGGAACCGGGAACAGGGTCGTTTCGGGGTCCGGGGTCAGCGTCACGTCCGCGCTGGGAAGGGGAATCTCACTGGTCAGCGGGGGCAGTTCGATCGAGCCGGTCATCGGCGGCACGATGGTCCCGGCCACCGTGGCATCCACCCCGGCGGCGGGTTCCTGATCGCGAATGAGTTCGGCGAGGAGTGCCTGGTCGATCGGGGCCGTGTGGGTGTCCTCCGCGGAGACTGCGGAGGGTGCGGAGGCCGCGGCGATGGGTTCGGCCGGGATATCCAGGGGGATCTCGGGCGCGTGGTTTCCGCGGCGATCGCGCACGCTGGCGACCAGATCGCGCACGCTGGCCTCACCGGAGTGCGCCGAAGCCGAGGGGCCCGCGGGCTGAGCCGAGCCTTCGGCAACCTGGGCTGCTACCTGGATCGGTGCCGCCGGTGCGCCCGGTGCAGGTTCGCTCGGTGCGGGCACCGGCTCGAATGCCGGCGCTGCCGATTCGGCCGCCTCGGGTTCGGGTACTTCCGATGCCACCGGCTCAGGTTCGCTCGCTGCCGGGGTCGGAGTCACAAAAATGCTGGTTTCCGGCTCGGGCTCCGTCGCGGCCGGAGTCGCGGGCACGGGGGCCGGGCCGGCAACGCTCCAGAATCCGGATAAGGCCGGGGCTACCACAGGGGTGACCGTGGGCGCACTCTCCGGATCGGGGCTCACCGCCGGGGCGGGCCGCACGGTTTCCGGGGCAGACTGCACGGTTTCCGGGGCAGACTGCTCGGTTTCACGAGCGGACTGCTCGGTTTCCGGAGTCGATTGTTCGGTTTCCGAGGTGGACCGGAAGGCATCCGCTCCCGGGTCCACGAGGTTCGCCTCCACCGGAGGCAGAACCGGAACGTCGGGCTGCACCGCAGGAACCGCAGGCACGGCCGGGGTGGCCGGAGCGTCCGACACCGCAGCGAGACGTTCGTCGGTGTGAATGGAGGGGTCCAGCTGATCGTTCGGGGTGAGCCCCCAGTTGAATGCGGCCGGGGCAGACGCTTCGCCGGCGGGATCCGCGATCGACTCTGACTCCCGGTGGGTGCCCGGCACGGGTAGCACCACCGACGGGGTCGCATCTCCGACGCTGAACGCGGGCTCATCGTCGAGGTCGACATCGGTGGGGAGGTCCGCTCGAGGCTCGACGAGCGGACGCGGGCTGGACGCCGTCCGGATAATCGGCAGGGCGGACGCGTTGGTGTCGTGGAAATCGTTGGACGCGGGAATCTCGGGAGCCGGGGCGTCCGCGGAGTGGACGGGCTCGGACTCGACCGGCGCCGTGGCTCGAGCCTCGGCTTCGGCGGCATCCGCGGCCGCGCGCTGTGCCAGACGTTCGGCCTCGGCAGCCGCGGCGGCGGCACGCAGCTCGGTGCGGTGCGGCAGCGGAGGCGCGTCATCGGGGCGGATCACGGTGATGGGTTCGGCGCGCAGATGGGTCTGATCCCAGTTCTCGGCCACCGATTCCGTGGGTTCATCGGCGGAGGGCACGACGGCGCTCGGAGCAAGGTCCTCGGTGGATTCATCGGCGCCGGACACGAGCGAGCTCGGGGTAAAGGCCTCGGTGGGCGCATCCAAGAGCGCATCGTTCGCGACGGTGGCGCTCTCCGAAACGGATGCATCCCGGGGGAGCGGCGCGACGCCGAACGAGGGAGCAAGCCCCGGATCGGATGTCGTCTCCTCGACCTCGGGAGTTTCAGCCTCGGGCGCATCGGCCTCGGGCACCTCCGCCTCGGGTACCTCGGGGGTCAGCGGGGCGATCCCCGCCAGGGGGAACGCGGATCCGCGCGTGGGCAGGCGCAGGGCCGCGGTCTCGGTGGGGACCGCGATGAGCTCATCAAAGTTTGTGGAGGCTGCCGAGGCCTCGTGGCTGCGCGGCTCATCGCCGGACGGCTCGGGAAGATCGGGCAGCTCGGGCTCGGGAGCGCCGGACCCTGCGGCCGCCGGGGCTGCATCGGCCAGCGGAATCGCCTCGGGCTCGGGAAGAACGGGGGTCGCCTCGCCGGCCGGAACCACCGTTGGATCGGGAACTCCTGGATTTGCCTCGGCATCCGGGACAACGGGAATCGCCTCGGTCGGCGGGACCACCGAAATTACCTCGGTTGGCGGTACCACCTCGCCCGGCTCGTGCACGAGCGCCTCGTAGACGCTCTCCGCGGTGTCCGCCACCTCGGGCTCGGCGGGCGGCTCCTCACCGAGGGCCTCATAGATGCTGGACAGCTCGATGGTGTCCGTATTGGCCAGCGCGGCCATCAGCCACTCGGTACCGAGCGGGCCGGAGTCGGGTTCGGAGTCGGAATCGGTCGGGGACAACGGGTCCCCCGAGGCAGCCGGGATCGCCGGGGTCGCTTCCCCCTCGCCCTCGCGGGCGGGGATGTGCAGCGGTTCGGAATCGTGGTCCTCGGGGGTGCGCCCGTTGTCCCCGGCCACTACTCGAGCCCCAGGTCCGACAGACCGATGGCGGAGAAGTACGGGTACCCCTCGGCCTCGATGATTTCCTTGGCACCGGTGTTGCGGTCCACGACCACGGCGACACCGGCGATCACGGCACCCACCTTCTTCAGTGCCTCGATGGCCTGCAGCGGCGATCCACCGGTGGTCGAGGTGTCCTCAAGCACGATCACGCGCTTGCCCTCGAGGTCGGGGCCCTCGATCTGGCGGCCACGGCCGTGGTCCTTGGGCTCCTTGCGCACCACGAAGGCGTCGTAGCTCAGCCCGCGGGCGGCACCCTGGTGCAGCACGGCGGAGGCGATGGGGTCGGCACCCATGGTGAGGCCACCCACGGCCACCACGTCGGGGATGTCGGCGATCAGGTCGATCATGACCTGGCCGATCAGCGGCGCAACCCGGTGGTCCAGGCTGACCCGGCGAAGGTCAACATAGTAGGTAGCCTTCTTCCCGCTGGTGAGCGTGAAGTCGCCGTGGAACACGGCATCGGCCTTGATAAATTCAATAAGTTTTTCACGTGCGTCGGTCACGGACCCTAGTTTACGGTGCGGCGCACCCGCGCGCACGGTCCGCGCGTGGGGAACTCGCGGGCGCTACGGTGGAGATATGCGAATCGCCACCTGGAACGTCAACTCAATCCGTGCCCGCGTCGACCGTGTGGTGGACTGGCTTGTCCGCGAGGACATCGACGTGTTGGCGATGCAGGAGATCAAGTGCAAGCCCGCACAGTTCCCGATCGAGGCGTTTACCGCCGCCGGCTACGAGGTCGAAATCCACGGGCTGAACCAGTGGAACGGTGTGGCCATCGCCAGCCGTCTGCCCATGAGCGAGGTCACCCACGAGTTTTCGGGGATGCCCGGGTTCGCCAAGAAGCCCCCGGTCCCGCTGGATCCCACCGCTCCCGGAACCGACGCCGAGGGATATCCGCTGGAGGCGCGCGCGCTGGGTGCCACCATCGACGGGCTGCGCCTGTACAGCCTGTATGTCCCCAACGGACGCGGACTCGACGATCCGCACTGGCACTATAAGCTCGCCTGGCTCGACGCCCTGCGCGCCGACACCGAGCGCTGGCTGGCCGCCGATCCCGATCTTCCCCTGGCGCTGATGGGCGACTGGAACGTGGCACCGTTTGATGCGGACATGGGCGATCCGAGCTTCACCGTGGGGTCCTCGACCCACGTGTCCCCCGAGGAGCGCGCGGCGTTCCACGCGTTCGAGGCCGCCGGGCTGACCGATGTGGTGCGGCCGCTGGTGCCCGAGGGCTATACCTTCTGGGATTACACCCAGCTGCGCTTCCCACGGAACGAGGGGATGCGCATCGACTTTATCCTCGGCTCACGCGGATTCGCCGACCTGGTCACCGACGCCTCGATCCACCGCGACGAGCGCAAGGGCGACGGCCCCAGCGACCACGTTCCCGTGGTGGTGGATGTGGCCCTCGAGGGTGAGGACGATGACATGCCGATGATCTTCGGCTAGTCACCCTATAGAAAACAGGTGTTGTCGGATTACGTACGTTATTAGTCGCATCTGTTTTTTAAATATCACCTCGGGATCCCCGGAATTCCGGGGCATGCCGTTATGGTTTTGTTACTTTTGTGGAATTTTCCAGGCAAAATCCGCGAGATTCCGTTAGTCTTGGGTCTAGCCGTTGCGAAAAGATGCCCCTCAAAGGGGCTCTCCCCCATTCCGCAACACCCCGTCTTTATCACCCACCCGGTGTGACTGCCCGCGGTAGCCATGCCCATTTTGGAGCAATTCAGTGAACCAGAGCACGACACCCGAGAGCGAACGGGTGGCTACTGCACCCCTGCCCTCACGTCGCGCCCTGCGTGCAGCGCGTGAGGCCGAAAGTGCCGCCGCCGCGAACATCGCTCCCGTCAGCATCACTCCGAGCAGCGCGCTCGACCCGATCGAGGACCACGGCGTCGCCTCGGTGGCCACCGGCATCGCCGGTTCGGCACCGCTTCCGGCACAGGCACCCACCCGTCCCGCGGCGACCCACGCGGTCTCCGAGTCGCTCGCCGAAACCGAAGCCGCCGCGTTTATCGCCCCGGCACCGGCCTTCGTGGCACCGGAACAGACCGACTCGGCCCCCGCGGCGATCGCCGAATCCGCCGCACCGGCGACGTCCACTGCACCCGCGACGTCCGCCGCCCCCAGCTTCAGCGTCCCCACCTTCGACGAGATTTTCGGCGGGGTTCCCGCCGCCGGACAAGCCTCGACCTCGCACACCGACGGCGCGCACACCCACGAGCCCCGGACCAAGCGCGGTTCGCGTCCCCAGACCCAGCGCGCGGCCTCCGCCGCCCGGCGCACCGGTCGCCCCCAGGGCCCCCGAGCCGCCCGTCGTCCGCTGCGTCGCGCGGTCTTCTCGGTTCTGATCGTCCCCGCCCTGTTTGGGACCGCCGCGCTCCCCGCGTTCGCCATCGACTCCTCGGCCTCCGCCGCCGGACCCACCAGCTACTCGGCCATGCAGCTGATCCGCGGCGAGTCCAAGGCACCGCAGACCCTGACCGTGAGCGCCGCCGCATCGGTGGAAGACATCGACCGCGGAACCTACGAGACCAGCCGCGGCGCCATGGCCCCCACCGGCTACAACGCCTCCAGCGCCCTCGAAGCGTATGCGGGACCCTCGGCCCTGGGCTGGTGGCGTCCGCTGCCTGGACCGATCACCTCACCGTACGGTCCGCGCGGTCTGATCTGTAACAGCGTCGGCTGCTCCAACAGCTTCCACGAGGGCATGGACTTCGCCGGCGCCTCCGGAACCCCGGTGCGCGCGATCTTCGGCGGCACCGTGACCTTCGTGGGCAACGCCGGGGCCTTCGGTAACCGGGTGATCGTGGACCACGGCAACGGCGAGGTCTCGCTGTATGGCCACCTGCTGACCGGCTCCGCCGAGGTCAAGGTTGGCCAGACCGTCGAGGCCGGACAGATTCTCGCCGGCGTGGGTGCGACCGGTGTGGTCAGCGGCCCGCACCTCGACCTCAAGATCGAGGTCAACGGCGAGATGACCGATCCCGCCGCGTTCCTGCGCAGCAAGGGCGTCCCGGTCTAACCAGCCCCACCACACTCGTGCCCCACGCGAGTGTTCGGGACACTCCACGTCCCGCGCGGCCCACCGTGTCCGACTACAGCCAGTGCTTCTTCTTGAAGATCCCGTAGAGCAGCCCGGCAAAGCCCACCATCAGCGCGATCGAGAACGGGTACCCCCACTCCCAGCTCAGCTCGGGCATATTGTGGAAGTTCATGCCGTACACCGACCCGATCAGGCTCGGGGCAAAAATGATGGCCGCCCAGCTGGAGATCTTTTTCATCTCCTCGCTCTGCCGTAGGCTCGCCTCGGTCAGGATCCGGGTCTCATCGTTTTGACGCTGCCCCACCAGGGCCGCATTCACGGTGAGCGCGTTTTCCAGCAGGCTGCGATAGGCGCTGGCACGCTCGATGACCCGGGTCACATGGTCGCCGACATCGCGCAGGGCTCGGCGCTGCTCGATCGCGTCGGCGGGAAGTCGCGCGGCCATCGACACCAGCATGCCGGGCAGCGGGGTCGCCGCGCGCTGAAACGCGATCACCTCGCGGGAGAGTTCATAGATGCGCTGGGACTGCTCATGTCCGCCCGAGAACAGGGCGTCCTCAATCTCATCGATATCGTTTTCCAGCCCGGCGAGCACCGGCTCATAGCCGTCAACAATCTCGTCCAGGACCGCGAAGAGCACGGCCTGGGGACCCTCGGCCAGCCGCGCCGGTTCGGCTTCGAGGCCGCGCCTGGTCTCGGCAAAGTTGGGGGCTTCGGAGTGGCGGATCACGATGGCGGTGCGCGGCCCGGTGATCACGTGCACCTCACCAAAGTCCACCCGCTCCTCGGCGTCCAGGTAGCGCGCCGAGCGCAGCACCGTGAGCGAGGTCTCGCCGTAGCGCTCAAACTTGGGACGCTGATGCCCCTGGGAGGCGTCCTCGACGATCAGCTCGTGCACCCCAAAATCGGTGGCCAGCGCGTGCAGCTCGGCGGTATCCGGGCGGTACAGCCCCACCCAGGCGAACCCGTCGGGGTGTGATTCCAGGGCCGGCAGGGTCTGATCAATCCCCAGCGGAGATGCCACGCGAACACCCGCCACGTACACAGCATTGTCGATCATGACCATGTTGGTTTCCTCCCACATCCGCCGTCGATTCTCACCGTAGCCCAGTTCCCCCGTACACGCGCTGATCGCCACGTGGGGCGGCACGGCATGGGTGTCACCTAGGCTGAAGCTATGCCTACCCGTGCCGAGATCAGGTTTGACCGTGTCCTAGCGGCCGTGCTGTTTGTCTGTGCGCTGCTGAGCCTGGCGCTCTACCAGCAGATGGGGGTGTTCGCGCATCCGGCACCGCTGTGGGTGGGCGTGATCACCTCGCTGTGCCTGTGCACAGCACTGGCCTGGCGGCGCAGCTATCCGGTCCTGGTGATGTTCGTGGCCGGCGCCGTGTTTGTGGTGGCCGCGCTGCTCAGCGTCTCCGAGCAGCTGCTCGCCAACGTGGTCCTGTTCCTCTCGATCTACACCGTGGGGGCGATCGTGGAAAACCGCGACCGCGCCCGACTGATGCGCATGATCATGATCGCCGGGATGTTTGTGTTCCTGGTGGTGGGTCTGTTCATTCAGGCCACCAACCCCCACCTGATCTCCCGGATCCCGCAGGTGGGTGCGCTCTCTCCGCTGGTCGCGTTCATGCTTGCCCAGATCCTGATCAACGTGCTCTACTTCGCCGGGGCCTACATGATGGGTGAGATCGCCTATCGGGTACGTCTGCGCGAGCGTCAGCTGCGCGCCCTCACCACGGAGCTCGAACTCGAGCGTGCCCGCGGCGCGCGCCAGGCGGTCGCGCTGGAACGCGTGCGCATCGCCCGCGAGCTGCACGATATGGTGGCCCATCACGTCTCGCTGATGGGGGTGCAGGCCGGGGCCGCCAGAATCGTACTGGATCGAGATCCCGACGCCGCCCGCACCGCCCTGCACCAGGTCGAGACCAGTGCGCGCCTGGCCATCAGCGAGCTTCGCGGGCTGCTGGGCACGCTGCGGGAGGCGGATCCAAGCCTCGAGGACGCGCCCTCCACGGTGAGCCTGTCCGGCCTGCCCGCCCTGATTCACGCGAGCGAGGACGCCGGGCTCCCCACCCGGTTTGAGATCCAGGGCACCGAGGTACCGGTCTCCAGTCTCACCGGTTTCACGCTGTTCCGGGTGGCCCAGGAGTCCCTGACCAACGCTCGCAAGCACGGCGGTCAGGCGGCCACCGCCGATGTGCGGCTGCGCTATCTGAGCGACGGGGTCGAGCTGGAAATCGCCAACACCGGCGCGATGCCGATCCCCCATCCGCAGTCCGGACACGGTCAGCTCGGGATGCGGGAACGGATCGCGGCGGTCGAGGGCCGGCTCGAATACGGCCCGCGCACCCGCGGCGGATACCTGGTGCGCGCCTTTGTCCCCTATGACCTCACCGCCCTGCCCGAAGGAGTCACCCGATGAGCCCGATTCGTATTCTGCTGGTGGATGATCAGGCCCTCCTGCGTGCAGGTTTCCGCATCATCCTGGGCACCCAGCCCGATATGGAGGTGGTGGGCGAGGCCGCGAACGGGTTGGAGGCCATCGCCGCCGCCGCCGAACTGAAGCCCGATGTGATCTGCATGGACATCCAGATGCCGGGCATGGATGGATTGGCCGCGACCGAAAAGCTGCGCGAGACCTCGGCGGCGATCCTGGTCCTCACCACCTTCAACGAGGACGCCTACCTGTTTGCGGCCCTGGAGGCCGGAGCCGCCGGGTTCCTACTCAAGAACTCCTCCCCCGAGGAGCTGATCGACGCGGTCCGCGTGGTGCACGGCGGGGACGCGCTGCTCTCCCCGGCGCTCACCCGACGCGTGATCGAACGCTTCGCCCCCGCGCTGGCCCGGCCCGAAACCCCGGTCGCCCCGGCCCCCGCCCCGCCGATCACCGAGCTCACCGAGCGCGAGCGCGAGGTGCTGGAGCTGCTGGCGCGCGGACTCAGCAACCAGGAGATCGCCGGCACCCTGTATGTGGGCGAGGCGACGGTGAAAACCCATGTGTCCCGGGTGCTGCAAAAACTCGGGGTGCGCGATCGGATCCAGGCGGTGGTGTTCGCCTATGAGCACGGGCTGGTCATTCCCGGAAGCTCCCGGCAGGATCCCTCGAGCGATGCCTCCTGACCGCCGGCGTTCGCTCAAAGCGAGCACCACAACCGGTCACGGCCGTGGCGCGAGCGGTACGCTCAAGAAATGGAATTCAGATATCTCGGAAACAGCGGTCTCAAGATCTCGGAGATCATTTTTGGTAACTGGCTGACCCACGCCTCGCAGGTCGAAAACGACATCGCGATTCGCAGCGTGCAGGCGGCCCTCGAAGCCGGCATCTCGACCTTCGACACCGCCGACACCTACGCCAACACCGCCGCCGAGGTGGTTCTCGGCGAGGCCCTGAAGGGTCAGCGTCGCGAATCGCTGGAGATTCTGACCAAGGTGTACTGGCCCACCGGCCCCAAGGGTCACAACGACTCGGGCCTTAGCCGTAAGCACATCATGGAGTCGATCAACGGCTCGCTCGCGCGCCTCGGCACCGACTATGTCGACCTGTACCAGGCACACCGATTCGACTATGAGACCCCGCTCGAGGAGACGATGCAGGCCTTTGCCGATATCGTGCGCCAGGGCAAGGCCCTCTACATCGGCACCTCGGAGTGGAGCGCCGACCAGCTGCGCGCAGGCCAGGCCCTCGCCAAGGATCTGGGCTTCTCGCTGATCTCCAACCAGCCGCAGTACTCCGCCCTGTGGCGGGTCATCGAGGCCGAGGTTGTGCCCGCCTCCGAGGAGCTGGGGATCTCGCAGATCGTCTGGTCCCCGGTCGCCCAGGGTGTGCTCACCGGCAAGTACCTGCCCGGTGCCGCCGCTCCCGCGGGGAGCCGCGCCGCCGATGAAAAGGGCGGTGCGAACATGATCAAGAGCTACCTCACCGAGGAGATCCTGACCGCCGTGCAGACCGGCTTCGTGCCGATCGCCGCCGATCTGGGGCTGACCCCGGCCCAGCTGGCCGTGGCCTGGGTGCTGCAGAACAAGAACATCGCCGGGGCCATCGTGGGTGCCTCGCGTCCCGAGCAGGTGGCCGATAACGCCCGCGCCGCCGGCGTGAAGCTCGACGCCGACGTGCTCGCGGCGATCGATACCGCGCTGCGCCCGGTGGCCGAGTTTGACCCGGCCAAGCTGGTGTCCCCGGCCGGTCGTCCGTCCTAAACGATCCCTTCAACACGCGTGGCCCCGGGAATTCCCGGGGCCACGCGTGTTTAGCGGCACCGCGCGTCTTGAGACGCCGCGCATGTGAGGACCTAGGGGACCAGGACCATCCGGAAGCGGGCGGCACCCGAGGACATCCGCGCATAGGCCGGAGCGGCGTCCTCCAGCGTGGCGGTCTCGATCATCGGACGCACCCCGTGCCGGGCGGCAAAAGCCAGGTTGCCCTCGTTTTCGATCGGGCTGCCGGTGAGCGAGCCGCGCACCCGAATGCCGCGCATCACCAGGTCCGTGGTGGAGACGGATACCGGGTCCGAGGAGGCCCCGACAACCATCAGCGTGCCGTTGGTGGCGATCCCGGCGATCAGCGCCGAGGAGGAGGCCCCGGATGCCGCGGTGGCGACCACCAGGTCGGCCCCGCCGAGCGCGGTGAGCTCGGCGACGGCGGCGGCCGGATCCTGCGCGTCCACATAGTGGTCGGCACCCAGCTCGCGGGCGAAGTCGGCCTTCTCGGTGCCGCGGGCGATCGCAATCGTGCGCATCCCCAGGTGGTGGGCGTACTGCACGCCGAGGTGACCGAGACCGCCGATCCCCTGAATCGCCACGGTGGACCCGGGGAGCACATCCGCCTTGAGGATCGCGTTATAGGTGGTGATGCCCGCGCACAGCAGCGGCGCGGCCACGTCGGAGGCGAGGGTCTCGGGGATCGCGACCAGGCCGCTGGCCCGGGCGATCATCACCTCGGCGTAACCGCCGTCCACGGTGACGCCGGTCAGCGGCTGGTCGGCGCAGTGCACGAAGTCGCCGCGGCGGCAGGGATCGCAGGCACCGCAGTGCCCGCCGAGGAAGCCGACGCCCACCCGGTCCCCGATCCGCCAGCCGGTGACGCCCTCGCCGAGCGCGTCGATCACGCCGACCACCTCGTGTCCGGGCACCAATCCGGGTTCGGATTCGGGATGTTCGTGGACCGCCAGGCCGTCGGTGTGACAGATCCCACAGGCCTCCACGCGCAGGCGGACCTGCCCGGCGGCGGGATCGCGCAGCGGGCGATGGACGAGTTTCAGGGATCCGTCGGCGGCGACGGCGACGGCACGGTAGGTGGGGGTTTCGGCAGACACGGAGGCCCTTTCGCGAAGTTTGAATGTTATTGACTAAAGCTGTTTAACCATAACTTATTAAACTTCAACGTCAATTTGTTTCATGTAAATAAAGTTTGCCAGTAACCTGATACCCTCGTTCCATGAGCACCCCAGCGACCGACCTCGGCACCCTGATCATCGATCTGGTGGGCACGCGGGCGGGCACCCACGCCGCCGAGAGCTTCGCCGATCCCGCGTCCACCGGCGCCTGGTTCCTCCGGGCGGGCCTGATCCCCGAAAACACCCGGGTCTCCGAGGCCGAGGTCTGGACGGTGCGCGAACTCCGCGACGCGGTCACCACCATCCTGGCCTCCCACCTTCACCCGGCCAAGGACACGGATACCGGATCGGCCACCGCCGCGATCGAACGCATCGCCGCCCTGCATCCGCTCATGCCCCGACTCACCCCGGCGGGCATGGAACTCGTGGGCACCCAGACGGGAATGGCCGGTGGCATCGGCACCCTGCTGGCCCGGGTCGCCACGGTTGCCGCCAATCCGCGCGAATGGGTCCGTTTCAAGACCTGCAGCAACCACACCTGCCACTCGGGTTTCCGCGACAACTCCCGCAACGGCTCGGGTCTGTACTGCGGGCCGGGCTGCGCGGCGCAGGTCAACATGCGCGCCTATCGCAAACGCCAGGGCGGGGACGCCGCCCGGACATAAAAACGGGTGCCGCCGGGCCACGCCCCGACGACACCCGCGAACCCGCGCTAGCGGACCATCAGCCCGCCGCCGTCGATCATCAGCGTCTGCCCGGTGATGTAGCGCGAATCATCCCCGGCCAGGAACACCACGGCCGGGGCGATATCGGCCTCAACATCGCCAATCCGTCCCAGCGGCACGCTCGCCAGGGCCGCGGCCGCCTGCTCGGGATAGTTCTCGGTCCACCACCTCACGCCCTCGGTGAGCGCGTAGGGGCAGACCACGTTAACCCGGATGCCCTCGGGACCCCACTCGTTGGCCGCGACCCGGGAGACCCCGCGGATCGCCTCCTTCGCCGCCGCATACGCACCCTGGGTCGGACTCCCGGTGAGTCCGGCCCCCGAGGCGAAGTTGATGATCGATCCGCCGGATTCCGCGAGCAGATCGTGGCAGACCATCATCAGGCGCTGGGTGGGGGTGAAACTCGGCCCGAACGCCTGCGCCCAGATCTCCGGGGTGGTGTCCAGCAGCGGTGCCGGGGTCGAGCGGTTGGCATTATTCACCAGCACGTCCAGCCGCCCGAAGGCGATCAGCGCGGCCTCACGAATGGCCTCGGCCGCGCCCGCGGTGGATAGGTCTCGATGGTGGAACACCGCGCGCTCGCCCAGCTCGGCCTCGAGCGCGAGCCCGGCCTCACGGTTGGTGTCCACAAACAGGACCCGTGCGCCCTCGCGCACAAATACCCGTGTCAGTCCGCGGCCGATCCCGCCCGCGCCGCCGGTAATAATGGCGACCTTGCCGTCTAGTTTCACTGTGCTTCCTCCTTGTGTGGGTTGCGAATAAACAGCGCCAGCACGATGGCCAGGAGCGACAGGATCGCGCCCCCGGTAAACGCCGCGTGCGCTCCCGCGGCACCGGCCAGGAGCGGGTTCTCGCCCGAGGTCAGGTGACGCGTGGTCTCATTGGTCATCAGCGTGATGAACAGGGCCGTTCCGGTGGCCCCGGCCACCTGCTGCAGGGTGTTGACGGTCGCGCTGCCGTGGGCGTAAAGCGAGGGACGCAGACTTCCCAGCGCCGAGGAAAGCAGGGGGGTCAGGGTGAAGCCGAGCCCGGCATTGAGCAGCATCAGCAGCAGGACGATGTGCCAGGACTCGGTGCCCGCCCCCACGGTCCCCGAGAACAGCCAGAGCGCGAGCGACGACACGACGGTGCCAAACAGCACGATCCAACGCGGCCCGAAACGGTCGGAGAGGGCACCGGAAACCGGGGCGAAGATCCCCATGATCAGCCCGCCGGGCAGCATCATCAGTCCGGTTTGCAGCGCGGTCAGGCCGAGCACGTTCTGCACAAAGAGCGGCAGTACGATCAACGCGCCAAACAGGGCCAGCATGCTAAAGAACACCAGAATCACGGCGATGGTGAACGAGCGGTTGGTGAACGTGCGCAGATCCAGCAGTGCCGAGTCGGTGCGCTGGAGCACCAGCTGACGCCAGATGAACAGTCCGAGCGAGATCACGCCCACGCCGAGCGGGACCAGCGGCGAGACGCCCGCGTGCCCGGTCGCCTCCTCGCCCAGGCTGCTGATGCCGTAGATCAGGCCCGCGAAACCCAGCGCCGAGAGCACGGTGGAGAGGATGTCGAGGCTCGCCGGGCGACGCTCGGTGAGGTTGCGCATTGTGAAGATCGCGGCGATCAGGGTCGCGGCGGCCACCGGGAACACAAACCAGAACATCCAGCGCCAGCTGAGGTTGTTGAGGATCAGGCCGGAGACGGTGGGGCCAATCGCCGGAGCGGCGGCCATCACGATGGCGATACCGCCCATCGTGCGGCCGCGCTTTTCGGCCGACACCACGTTCAGGATCGTGGTGCTGAGCAGCGGCGTCATGATCGCGGTGCCCACGGCCTGCAGGACGCGGGCCATCAGCAGCACCGCGAAACTCGGGGCCAGGGCTGCAAGCAGGGTTCCCGCGGTGAAGACGGCGATAGCGGTGATCGCGAGTCCGCGCAGCGGGAAGCGGTTGAGCAGGAAGCCGCTGGTCGGGATCACCACGGCCATGGTCAGCATGAAGCCGGTGGCGAGCCACTGGGCGGTTCCCGCATCGATCGCGAAGTCACGCATGAGGTGCGGCAGGGCCACCCCCATGATCGTCTCGTTGAGGATCATCACGAATGCGGCGATGAGCAGCAGCGCGATGATCGGACGCGGATTGGTCGCGCGAGCGGCCGAGGATGGTGGGGTGGGCTGCGCGATCTGGGCGCGCGGGGTTGCGGTCATGGGGAGTCCTTCGGTGTTGGTGGGTTAACCGTGTCACACTGTGCCATGTTGACGCAAGACGCCAATACGCTGCGCTAAGCTAATTCCAAGCAAGGAGCATCGTGACCACACTCTTCCCCACCCCGGACTCCCCCGGCCTCGACCTGCGCGAGCGCCGCAGGCTAGAAACCAGCGCCGTGATCGGCGACGCGGCCCTCACCCTGTTTGAGACTCGGGGCGTGGAGCACACGACCGTGGCCGATATCGCCGCGGCCGCCGGAATCTCGGTGCGCACCTTCTTCCGCTACTTCCCATCCAAGGAGGCGGCCGCGGTGGATGGACAGCCGGTGTTTGGCCCCATCATGCGCGACCTGCTGGCCACCCTGACCCCCGAAAAACCGCTGCTTCCCCAGATCGAATCGGCCCTACATGCGGTACTGATTGAGCTCGAACGCTACGACGGGGCCGTGCGAAACCAGCTCATCCGCGTCCGTACCCTGATGCTCGAGAATGCGAGTCTGCGCGCCGCCTCGCTGCGCTATGAGGACGAAAACGACCACGTGTTTGCCCGCGAAATCGCCGCCCGCTACCCGCTACCCGGCGGGGAAAACGAGGCATGGATCGCCGTCCACCTGGCCACCTTCACCCTACGCACGGCGTTTGATGGCTGGGTTCAGCAGCCCGAGGACGCCACCCGCGAAACCCTCGCCGACGCCCACACTCGCCTGATCAGCGCCCGCAACGCCCTGGTCACGGGAGAACGAACAGACGCCTAAACGTCGTAACGATTCGCGGGTCCGTTCCGGCCAAAACATCCGCCGCCGAAACCACAAAATCCCCACACGCGGTGGGGATTTTGTATGAAGGAGGGATCCTGAGAAACCTGAGTCGCCGCTATCGGGCGGGCAGCGCCTCGGCGATCGCCGCGATGAACGCGTCCACATCGGCCTCGGTGGTGTCGAAGGCGGTCATCCAGCGCACCTGCTCGAGGGAGGCGTCCCAGTCGTAGAAGCGGAAGGACTCGCGCACCTTTTCGGCGGCCGCCGCGGGCAGGGAGGCGAAGATGCCGTTGACCTGGGTGTCCTGGGCGAACGACAGCCCGGTGATTTCACCGGCGGCAATCTTCGCCTCCAGACCCGCGCGCAGGCGCGCGGCCATCGCGTTCGCGTGGGCGGCACCGCGCAGCCACAGGTCGCCCTCAAGCAGTGCGATCAGCTGGGCCGAGACGAAGCGCAGCTTCGAGGCGAGCTGCATGTTCATCTTGCGCAGGTAGTCCACGCCCTGGGCGCGTTCGGGATTCAGAACCACCACGGCCTCCCCGAAGACCAGGCCGTTCTTGGTGCCACCGAAGGACACCACGTCGACCCCGGCGTCCGTGGTGAACGCGCGCAGCGGCAGGTTCAGCGCGGCAGCGGCGTTGGCAATCCGGGCGCCGTCGAGGTGCAGCGCGAGGCCCTGGGAATGGGCATACTCGGCGATCCCGGCGATTTCCTCGGGCGTGTACAGCGTCCCGAACTCGGTGGACTGGGTGATCGACACCGCATGCGGCTCGGCCCGGTGTACGTCCCCGAACCCGTAGGCCTCGGTGGCGATCAGCTCGGGGGTCAGCTTGCCGTCCGGGGTCGCCACCGGCAGCAGCTTAAGTCCGCCGACCCGCTCGGGAGCACCACACTCATCGGTGTTGATGTGGGCGGAGGCCGCGGTGATCACGGCACCCCACCGCGGCACCACCGACTGCAGGCTGAGCACGTTGGCGCCGGTCCCGTTGAACACCGGGAACACCTGCGCCCGCTCGCCAAAGTGCCCACGCATCACCTCGCCGAGGCGAGCCGTATACACGTCGTCACCGTAGGCCGACTGGTGTCCACCGTTGGCGGTGGCCATCGCCTCAAGCACCTCGGGGTGGGCTCCGGCGTAGTTGTCGGAGGCAAAGTGACGGACGGAGGCATCGTGCAGTGGGGAGGTCATACCCTCTATGCAATCACGAATTTTGCCGGGCTCGCCACGGGAAGACAAAAGCGGCGGTGTTCCAAAGAACACCGCCGCTTTTGTGCCCGGGTCTAGCCGCGCAGCGCCTCGCTGAGCTTGAGCTTGCCACCGGTGTGCAGCAGCGATCCGCGGTAGATGCGCGCGGCCAGCAGGATCACCAGGATCACCGACACCAGCAGGATCGCCAGCGCCACCAGCGGCTCCCACCACTGCGCGTCACCGAAGAACAGGCGCACGGGCATCCCCACCGGGGCGGAGAAGGGCACGTAGCTGAGCACGGTCATGACCACCGGATTGTCGTTGAAGAAGGCGACCCCGAAGTAGGGAATCATCACCAGCATGGTCACCGGGGTGATCGCCGAGCCCACATCCTCCTGGCGTGACACCAGCGAGGCGAGGCCCGCAAACAGCGCCGCCAACAGCACAAATCCGAAGATGAAGAACACCACAAACCAGATGATCGGCGCACCGACTCCGGCCAGCAGCGCGTCCTGACCGGTGGCCGAGAGACCGACGATCGCGACCGCCGCGATCGCCGCTACCTGAGCAAAGGCCAGCAGCGAGTTCCCCAGCACCTTACCCGCGAGCAGCACGCGCACCGAGATCGTGGACATCAGGATCTCGACGATCCGGGTCGACTTTTCCTCCACCACCGACTGGGCGATCACGCTGCCGAAGGTCACTGCCGACATCATGAAGATCAACCCGAACGCCAGCGCCATGAAGAAACGCAGCGGTCCGGTCACGCCATCGCCACCCAGCAGCTCAACCTGCGGACGCAGGGTCAGCGCACTGGTCAGCGCATCGGGTGCCTTTTCCTGGGCGATGATGGTGACCCCGGTGGGGTTTTTCTGGGTTGGCTGCTCGGCGATCACCGCCGCATCCACCTTGCCCTCACGCACCAGCGCGCGGGCATCCTCGTTGCTGGCAACGCTTTCCACCTCGAAGGTTTTGGTGTCCAGGATCGCGGCCACCGGACCGGCCGCGGCCACCCGGGTCTTCTCATCCCCGGAGAACCCGCCGCCCGCGGCAAACCCGCTGAGCAGCACCCCGACCAGCACCAGCACGATCAGCGAGGCGGAGGAGAACAGGAACGCCTTGCTGCGCAGGCGCTGGGTCATCTCCCGCTCGGCGACCAGCCAGGTGGTGGACAGGACCGAGGGGGCGGCGGGGGTTACTGGGCGTGTGGTACTCACTGGACTACCTCCCGATAGATCTGGGCGAGCGAGGGACGAACGGGGGTGAACGCGTGCACCGGGCCGCGTTCGAGGGCACCGCGCAGCACCAGCTGCGCGCGCTCGGCTGTGTCGGCGTCGAATTCGACGTGGCCGCCATCAAAGCTCAGGACCGAGATTCCGGGGACCTCACGCACCCAGCCACCGTCCGCTTCACCCTCCAGGCTGAAACGGTTACCGCGGTGGGCGTCACGCAGACTCTGGGCCGAGCCGACCGCGCGGACCTGGCCACCGGAGATGATCACGATGTCATCGCAGAGACGCTCAACGATGTCGAGCTGGTGGCTGGAGAACAGCACCGGAACCCCGGCGTTTGCGCGCTCCTTGAGCACCGCCAGTACGACGTCCACCGCGAGCGGGTCGAGGCCCGAGAAGGGCTCATCCAGTACGAGGGCCAGCGGATCATGCACCAGCGCGGCGGCGATCTGCGCGCGCTGCTGGTTTCCCAGCGACAGGCTCTCGATGGTGTCGCCCCCGCGCTCGCCCAGCCCCAGCTGGTCGAGCAGGCGCTCGGTGTTGCGCTTAGCGGTCTCGGCACCGAGACCGTGCAGGCGCGCGAAGTAGGTGATCTGCTCGGCCACCTTCATCTTGGGGTAGAGCCCGCGCTCCTCGGGCATGTACCCGATTCGGCGGCGATCCTGCTCCGAGAGCGGGGACCCATCCAGCAGCACCTCGCCGCTATCGGCCTCCAGCACGCCGAGCAGGATGCGCATCGTGGTGGTTTTGCCGGCACCGTTGCCGCCCACAAAACCGGTCATCCGGCCGGGCTCGATGGTGAAGCTCATGTTTGTGAGCACCTGACGGGTGGCAAAGGATTTATTGATGCCGCGTATCTCCAGCATGGGCCCTCCAATCGTGTTGTCACCCCAGGCTATTCGGGCGATACCGTGCGGGTCGTCCCTCACCCGGCGGATTTTCCCCCTCCACCGAATGGCGGATACGCGGCATAAAACGGCCGGAACGGAGGATTGGGTTTCCCCGGAGTTTCGCCTAGAGTTAGGTAATGCTCAGCTTAGGAGAACCGCAGGTTTTGGTCCGTACCGATCGCCCCGGCTACCACCCCTGGCCCGCCAAAGTTTCGGCGGTGACCGAGCTCTCACCGCACTTCACCCGGGTCACCTTCCGGCACGAGGAGCTGCAATTCTTCGGGACCGACCTGCTGGATCAGCGCATCAAGATCCTCTTCCCGCTGCCCGGACAGCCCCTGTTTACGCTGCCGAACCTCGACGGAAACGCCTGGTGGGAGTTCTGGCGCGACCTCCCCGAGGAGGAGCGTGCACCGTTCCGCACCTACACCGTGCGCGACGTACGACCGGCACTCGGCGAGGTCGATGTGGACTTCGTGGTGCACTCGGTTCCCAAGGGCTCCGAGGTGGGCCCGGCCGGAACGTGGCTGCTGACCGCGCGGCCCGGCGACGAGGTGTACCTGGTGGGGCCGGATGCGCGCAGCCTGGAATCCGCCATCGGCATCGACTGGCACCCGGGGGATGCCACCCGTTTCCTCCTGGCGGGGGACGAGACTGCGCTGCCCGCGATTGCCGGGATCCTGCGCGACCTTCCCGCCGACGCGGTGGGTGACGCGCTGATCGAGGTTCCCACCGCCGCGGATGCCCTCGAACTGGAGCATCCGGCGGGCGTCACCGTGACGCTAATCGCACGCGAGGGTGCCGAGCACGGCGCGGGCCTGATCCGGACGATGGATGAGTGGATCGCCGGACACGGCGAGCTGATCGAGGCCGCCCGGGCTCCCCGCGCGCAGAAGCTCGCCGACGTGGACGTCGACACCGACATCCTCTGGGAGACCCCCACCGATGAGGACTCGGGCGAGTTCTATGCGTGGCTGGCCGGCGAATCGGGCGTGATTAAGCAGCTGCGTCGCACCCTGGTCACCACCCAGGGAGTGGATCGTCGACGGGTCGCCTTCATGGGATACTGGCGGATCGGTAAGGCCGAGAACTAGGCCCGTTACGCCGCGGAAACACGGTGTTTACCCGCCCGTCACCGAATGCTACGAGGCGTATTGACACGGTGAAGTATTGGGAGTATTCATTGGGGGTAGGAGCGCCGGGACGGGAATACCCGGGGCTCTTCCCCCAACGAACGGATAACCATGACCTCCCCCGTTATTCGGCGGCCCCTGCGCGCATTTGCGCCGGCCGCCACCCTGGGTGCCGCGGCGCTGCTGATCGCGGCACCGCTCACCGCCCAGGCACTCCCCTCCGACACCATCACCGTGGCCGCGGGTGATTCGATCCAGGCGGCGCTGAACGCCGCCCCGGCCGGAGCCACGCTCCAGCTGGCCGCGGGCACGTTCCGCGAGGATCTGCGCATCAGCAAGCCGGTGACCATCGAGGGTGCCGCCGGCCGCGGCACCGAGATCCGCTCGGCCGGGTCCACGAAGACCATCGATCTGACCAACGTGAGCGATGTTGCCCTCAAGCACCTCTCGATCACCGGTGCCGACTCGGATGCCGCGCGCCCCAACGCCACCGGCATCGACGCCAACGGTGCCCGCGGGCTGATCCTCGAGGACATCGGGGTGCGCGAGTTCGGCAAGAACGGGATCGCGATCACCAACCGCTACACCCCGACCAGCCCGGTCATCTCCGGTGACATCACGATCAGCAACGTCCAGGCACAGCACAACGGCTGGGCCGGCATCGCGTTCTATACCAAGAGCTCGCAGAACACCACCGACAACATCGATAACGTGAGCTTCGTGGGCGCGGCCAACGCCTTCACCGACAACGCCTACAACGTGCAGTTCGGCGACTCCGGCAACACCGCCAAGGTGACCGGTGCCCAGGGCGGCCCGGTTGCTCTCGGCAGCATCACCGTGGGCACCGCGCCCGCACCGGTATCGGACAAGGCGGGCATCCTGGTGCTCGACACCTCGGCCGTCACCGTGGCCGCCGACGCCACCCTGGCGCTCGCCCAGCCGCGGGCGATCGTCGCCGCGGACCTGCTGCCGGGTGTCACGGTTGAGGCACCGGTCACCACGCCGGAGCCCACCCCGACCCCCACGGTCGAGCCGACCGTGGAGCCCACCCCGGAGCCCACGCCGACCCCGACCGTCGAGCCCACGGTGCAGCCGACCCCGACTCCCACGCCCAGCACCCAGCCGAGCCAGACGCCCGCCCCCACCGAGACCCCGGCCGCTCCGGCACCGGCCCCGGCGGGCAACACCAACGCGCTGCTGAACCTGGTCAAGGACCTGGGACTGAACGTCGCCGCCACCACCGCCTCGGTGCAGGCAGCCCCGGGCGTCGACCTGACCAAGCTCAACCCGGCCGCGCCCTTCACCGCAACCCTGCCGTGGAGCGCAAACGACGCGTTTGTGGATGTCTACGCGTACTCGACCCCGACCCTGCTCGGTAGCTTCCCGGTTGTGGACGGCGCCGTCGTGGTCGCCGGGGCCGACCTCTCCAAGCTGCCCGCGGGTGAGCACCACATCGTCTTCCAGGGCCAGACCTCGAAGTCGGTGGCCGTGATCGCCGTGGCCGTCACCGCGGCCCACCCGGTCGCCGCCGGTACCCCGGCGGCCCTGGCCTCCACCGGTGCCGATGGCGTGCTGGGCCTCGGCGTTGCCGGCGGCATCCTGCTGCTGATCGGTGCCGCGGCACTCGGTCTGGTGCGTCGTCGTCGCTCGCAGGCGGACGCAGCCTAGCCACACCCTGCACACACGCGGCGGCGGCCGGGAGGAAACCCTCCCGGCCGCCGCCGTGTTTTCGATGTCCCGGGCAGCCCCGGTCGCGATCCGCGCGGACGCGTTTTTGGTGTCCCCGGGGAACTTTGGTGGCAGGCTCCGGAAGCGATCCGCGTGGCCGTCTTTCTCGGCGCGCGCCGGATCGGGACGGCCTATTCCGGCAGCAGCCCGAGCGCCGCCACCGCATCGCGCTCGGCGATCAGCTCGGCCACCGAGGCGTCAATCTTGGCCCGCGAGAACTCATCGATGTCGATGTCCGGGACGATCGCCCAGCGTCCCTCGATGGACTGGGCCGGGAATGAGGAGATCAACCCGGCCGGGACCCCATAGGATCCGTCGGACACCAGGGCCACGCTGGTCCAGGCATCCCCGGGGGTGCCGAGCACCCAGTCCCGCATGTGATCGATCGCCGCGGATGCCGCGGAGGCGGCCGAGGAAGAGCCACGCGCGGCGATGATTTCGGCCCCACGCTTGGCCACCCGGTCGATATACGCGCCGCGCGCCCAGTCCACATCCACCGCGGCGAGCGCGGCCACCTCGCCGATACTGGCCTGGCTGAGGTCGGGATACTGGGTGGGCGAGTGGTTTCCCCAGACGGTGATCCCGGTGACCTCGGTGACCGGGACGCCGGCCTCGGCGGCGAGGATCCCCACCGCCCGGTTGTGGTCCAGCCGGGTAAGCGCGGTGAAGCGTTCGGCGGGCAGATCGGGGGCGTTGCGCTGGGCGATCAGCGCGTTGGTGTTGGCCGGGTTGCCCACCACGATGACCCGCACGTCCGCGGCGGCGTGATCGTTAATCGCCCGACCCTGCGGACCGAAGATACCCGCGTTGGCCTCCAGCAGGTCGGCGCGTTCCATGCCGGCGGTGCGCGGACGCGCGCCCACCAGGAACACGATGTTGGCGTCGGCGAACGCCTCGGCGGCATCGGTGTGAACGCTGACCCGATCCAGCAGCGGGAAGGCCCCGTCGATCAGTTCCAGCTTCGTCCCCGCGGCGGCGGCTTCGCCGGCGGGGATCTCCAGCAGGCGCAGTCGGACCGGGGTATCCGGGCCGAGCAGATCGCCCGCGGCGAGACGGAAGAGAAGCGCGTAGCCGATGTTTCCGCCCGCGCCGCTCACGGCAATGGTGACCGGTTGTGTACTCATACCGCCGAGTCTAAGCCGGGGAGGCGGCTCCTGTCCCGCATCCTTACACATTCCGTACGCCCACCCGCATTACGGCCGGTTACGCGCAGATCCGCACACATCCGGCGCGGTGCCTACCCTAAAGACATGTCCTCCTTGCCCACGGTCCCCGCCGTTCTGTCCTCCCTCGAGCCCGCCCTGGCTGCGGGCACCGAGCCCGTGAGCGCTCCCGCCGGTCCGGTACTGTCGGCCACCGAACCCGCGCTGGCGGCCCTGCTGGCCGAGACCCGCGCCTTCCCGGCCCCCGCACACCTCGCCGCCTCGGCGAATGTGGACGCGAGCTGGTTCGAGCGGGCAGATGCCGATCCCGATGCGTTCTGGGCCGAGCAGGCGGCGCGCCTGGACTGGGCACGGCCCTGGGACACCGTGCACACCTGGAAGCCCGCAACCGTGCAGGAGGACGGGACCCTCTCGGTGCCGGAGACCACCTGGTTTGCCGGGGGCACGCTGAACGTCGCGGTGAACTGTGTGGACCGCCATGTGGCCGCCGGCCGCGGCGAGAAGATCGCACTGTACTTTGAGGGTGAACCCGGAGATCGCCGCGCGATCAGCTATGCCGAGCTACAGCGCGAGGTTTCCCGCGCGGCCAACGCGCTAACCGACCTGGGTATCGGACGGGGCGACCGCGTGGTCATCTATCTGCCGGTCATCCCGGAAACCATCATCGCGACCCTGGCCGTGGCGCGCATCGGCGCGATCCACTCGCTGGTGTTTGGCGGCTTCAGTGCCGAGGCGCTGCGCTTCCGGGTCGAGGACACCCGGGCCAAGCTGCTGATCACCACCGATGGGCAGTACCGTCGCGGCACCGCGGTCCCGGTCAAGGCCAACGCGGATGCCGCGGTCGAGGGCGTGGACAGCATCGAGCACGTCCTCGTGGTCCGCCGCACCGGTTCGGACATCGACTGGACCGAGGGCCGCGATGTCTGGTGGCACGAGAGCGTGGACCGGGCCGCCGACACCCACGAGCCCGAGTTCTTCGACGCCGAGAACCCGCTGTTCATCATCTATACCTCGGGCACCACCGGCAAGCCCAAGGGCCTGGTCCACACCTCGGGCGGGTACCTGACCCAGGCGTCCTTCACCCACTGGGCGGTGTTTGATGCGAAGGACAGCGACGTGCACTGGTGCACCGCCGACCTCGCCTGGGTCACCGCACACACGTACGAGATCTACGGCCCGCTCTCCAATGGGCTGAGCCAGGTCATCTACGAGGGCACCCCGAACACCCCGCATCCCGCGCGGCACCTGGAGATCATCGAGCGCTACGGCGTCACGACCTACTACACCGCGCCCACGCTGATTCGCACCCTCGCCAGCTGGTTCCCCGAGGGTCTGCCGGACACCTACGACCTCTCCAGCCTGCGTCTGCTCGGCACCGTGGGCGAGGCGATCAACCCCGAGGCCTGGGTGTGGTTCCGCCACAACTTCGGCCGGGATGAGCTGCCGATTATCGACACCTGGTGGCAGTCCGAAACCGGGTCCGCGGTGCTCGCCCCGCTGCCCGGCGTAAGCACCCTCAAGCCCGGATCGGCGACCCGCGCGCTGCCCGGACTCAGCGCGATCATCGTGGATGAGCACGGCGAGCGCGTGCCCTTTGGCTCGGGCGGATACCTGGTGGTGGACCGTCCCGGCCCCTCGCTGGCCCGCACCGTCTGGGGCAACCCCGAACGCTACCGCGACGCCTACTGGGAGCGCTTCGCCGACCGCGGCTACTTCTTCTCCGGCGACGGGGCCAAGTGGGATGAGGATGGCGACATCTGGGTCCTGGGCCGCGTGGACGATGTGATCAACGTGTCCGGGCACCGCCTGTCCACGATCGAGATCGAGAGTGCCCTGGTTTCCCACCCGCACGTGGCCGAGGCCGGGGTGGTGGGCATCGCCGATCCGGTGACAGGGCAGGCCATTGCCGCGTTCATCATCCCGTCCCATGATCGTCCGGCCGAAGAGGATCCCGCCGCCTGGGCGGCCAAGTCGGCCGCGGTAACCCGGGAGCTGCAGGAGCACATCCGCGCGCAGATCGGCGCGGTGGCCAAGCCGCGCGAGATCGTCCTGGTCCCCGACCTGCCCAAGACCCGCTCGGGCAAGATCATGCGCCGCCTCCTGGTGGACATCGCCGACGCCCGCCCGCTCGGCGACGTCACCAGCCTCCAGGACGACACGGTCCCCGCCCGCATCGCGGCAATCTTCGCCGCGCGCTAGTCTCACTGCGGACAACGGCTTGGTGCCGTGACCGGTTTGTCATTCGCCCACAGCCTCATCGCACGCCAGCCCTCGGGAAAACCCATTTCCCGCTCGGACCGATCGGGTAGCTGGGAGTAGGCGTGTTCGATCTCCCTGCGTACCTTTTGGGCCCAGGCGGATCCGGGAGAGGCGGTACCGATCAACTTGGCCATCAGCGTCAAGCCGCCAAATAGTTGCTCGCTTTGACCACGTGGCAGCGCATGCAGGTCCTCCACGGTTCGCAGCGCAGCCGTCGACGTCGGGATGAGGGTCCGGTTCCACATGCGGCCGTGGTGCGCTCCGATGTTGCGCAAAACCGTGAGTTGCTCAAGCCATCGGGCCAGCGGGTGATTCTTCTTCGCCCTCACTGCCTGGTTGGGTTTGAGCCGAGCGGTCAACACGAGAGCTCGCATTTTTCATCCACGTTTCATGATCAAAGCCGTCGCGAAAATATGAGCGATCCGTATGCGCATTCGGCGATGATGCGCCCAGAACGTAGCTCAGGTGGCTCCGCAGTGCGACCTCGACTCGTTCGATCCCGTCGTGTACGAGGGTGCGCAGCTTTCGGTCGAATTCATACAGGGTCTCGATCGTTGTGAAGCTGGTTCCTTCGATAAACCGCTCGGCTCGCCTCACAACACCGGAACCATCACTTTCGAGTACCCGATACGTGTGCCAGTACCCGCTCAGGCGGTAGTAGTTCACCGAGTGGAGCCACTGTTTTATGTCGTGGCTCGGCACCATCCCTCGACCGCACAGAAGTTCAATCTGTTCGTCAATGGTGAGAAACTTCTTCGGCGAAGTGGACACGAGACTCATGCTGCCAGGTTAAAGAGATCCAGCCCACACCAGCAGAAGCTGGGCGGGCTGAACGATTACCCTCAAACTAACACACAACCCGCCACCAACCACCGAAAACCGTCGAAATAGGTGGATTGCCACTCACACTCAGGTGGTCGGTTCCGCCCGTCTCATATCCGAGCAAACGGCCCCAACGAAGTAGGACATCCCGTCCCACCGCAGACTACAGTTCGCCCTCCGTCGGGCAGGTTCCCGCCTCGGCCTCGGTTGGGCAGCCGTTGCCCTCGGTGGTCATCAGCTGGTTGATGCGCTGCGGGGTCAGCCGGAGCAGGCGGGCGATGTCGGCTTGGCGCAGGCCCTGGTCGGCGAGCGCGCGGATCGTTTCGCGGCGCAGGCGGGCGGCCTCGGTCAGCGCCGCACGGCCCGCCTCCTCCTGGGCGGCGGCCGCGGCCCACAGGGCTTCGGCGTCGCCGGGGAGCTCGATCGCGGTGTCCACGATCACCCGGTCGGGTGCCACGGCCAGACACTCGCTGGCGATCTCGGCCGCGATTTCCGGGATGTCCCGCACGGTGGGCGATTGACCCGAGGTGTCGAGCTCGGGAATTTCGATCTTCCACCAGCGTCCCGAACGCCGCGCGGTGGCCCGCAGGGGGCGAGCTTCGGTTTCCGCCGACATGATTTTCCTTCCGGCTCGAAGCCTGAATGGAGGCCTCATCTCGAAATCTCTAGGGGGGATAGAGACTCTTCGTAAATCTTATGCAACTTTTTTCGTCATCCGGGGAATATCGGTCCGGGGATGTGCGGTTACAGCTACACGTGCCCCGCGGAATCGCGCCGCACGTCGCACATAATAACCATCGTTCCGCGGGTTCCATTCCCGCATGCGGCAGCTCAGACGCCCGAAAGGACCTCCCATGACCATCACCGACACCTCACGTCACGCCGAAACCTCCGCTCCGATCAACAGCGTGCTGGCACAGCGTTGGAGCCCGCGCGCCTACATCGCCGACACCACGATCGATGAGACCAAGCTCACCTCGGCCCTCGAGGCCGCCCGCTGGTCGCCGAGCGCCAACAACAGCCAGCCCTGGCGCTTCATCGTCGCCCGTCGCGGCACCGAGTCCTTCCAGAAGGTTGTCGACGCACTGGTCGGCTTCAACCAGGCCTGGGCTCACCGCGCCAGCGTCCTGCTGGTCGCCGTGGCGAACACCAAGAACGAAGAGGGTGGCGAGCAGCCCTGGGCCATCTACGACCTCGGTCAGGCAGTTGCCCACCTGAGCGTTCAGGCTCACGAAGACGGTCTGTTTGTGCACCAGATGGCGGGCTTCGACCCGGCAGCCCTGGTGTCGTCGTTCGGCCTGGAGGAGGGCCAGGTTCCCTTCACCGTTTCCGCCATTGGAGAGCTCGCCGCCCCGGAGATCCTCGAGGACGAGTTCCTGCAGTCCCGTGAGGTGGCTCCGCGCGAGCGCAAGCCCCTCACCGAGATCGTTGTTGTCAACGACTAGGTCGCCGATGACACGTCGGCGTCGATTCTGGAAGGCCTGCACGGTCGGTTTGGCCGTGCTGCGCTTCCGGATCAGTCTGCTCCACCTCGGGTTTGTCCGGCAGGGTCTTGCCGGACTCGAGGCGGACCTGGACCTGAACACTCAGCCTGCACGCACCGAGGCCGAACGTATCGATGCCCCAGCGGTGGTGGATAAACCGCTGCTCACCCCGGTGAGCTAACTCCGAAGAATTGCCACGGACACGAAGAATGGGTTCATCGTGTCCGTGGCGTTCCGCGTTAACCGCGGGAAAATTTCCCCGGAAAAAGCCTCGGCGTGTGCTGTGCGACGCGCCCGAGATGCGCTTGAATAGGGGGATGAAGATTCTCCCCCTTCCCCAGAGCAACCTCCAGGCTTCCAACATCATTCTTGGGCTCATGCGCATCGCCGAGCTGAGCGACCAGGACATCCGCACGCTGGTGGGTTCCGCGATTGACGCCGGCGTCAACGTGTTTGACCACGCCGACATCTACGGTGGCGCCCGCCACGCGTGTGAGGAGCGTTTTGGTAACGCGGTGACCTTCACCGCCGCCGAGCGCGAAAACGTCATCATCCAGTCCAAGGTGGGCATCCGCCCGGGCTACTTCGACTTCTCCCGCGAGCACATCCTCACCACCGCCCGTGAGGCGCTGGTTGCGCTGAAGACCGACTACCTCGACGTCTTCCTGCTGCACCGCCCCGACACCCTGGTCGAGCCCGAGGAGGTGGCCTCGGCCTTCGCCGAGCTGCATGAGCAGGGCCTGGTCCGGAACTTCGGTGTGTCCAACCACACTCCGGGGCAGATCGAGCTGCTGAAGAAGTACGTGGAGCAGCCGCTGATCGTCAACCAGGTGCAGCTGAGCATCACCCACGCCCCGCTGATCGCCTCGGGCATTGCCGCCAACATGGCGGGCCTGGACCAGTCGATCAGCCGCGACAACGGCCTGCTCGACTACGCCCGCCTGAACGACATCACCCTGCAGGCCTGGTCGCCGTTCCAGAAGGTGTTCTTCGACGGCGTCTTCCTGGGTGACCGCGAGGCCTTCGGCCCGCTGAACGATGTCCTGGACGAGCTGGCCGCCAAGTACGGCGTGACCCCGACCGCAATCGCCACCGCCTGGATCACCCGTCACCCGGCGAACATCCAGGTGGTTCTGGGCACCACCAACCCGGGCCGCGTGGCCGAGGCCGCCGCCGGCTCCGACCTCCCGCTGACCCGCGAGGAGTGGTACCGCCTGTTCACCGCGGCCGGTCACACCCTGCCGTAGCCACGCACGCAAACGCCCCCGCGATCGTTGAATCACGGGGGCGTTTTTGCGCGCGTTTCACGGCAGATGAAGGCGCTTAGAGGGCAGGATCGGCGATAAAGCGCTGCCGGATGGTGCCGAGTCCCTCGATCGTGCTGACCAGTTCATCCCCCACGGTCAAATAGCGTTGGGGGCTGCGCCCCATCCCGACTCCGGCCGGGGTGCCGGTCAGGATCACGTCGCCGGGGTAGAGCGCAATAACGTCGGAAAGCCGCGCGATGGACTCGGCTACCGGCACGATCAGATCACGGGTGTTTCCGTCCTGAACCACCTCACCATTCACCGCCGACTGCAGCCGGAGAGCGTCCGGATGGGGGAGCTCGTCGGGGGTCACCAGGGTCGGACCCATCGGCAAAAACCCCGGATAGGACTTCCCCAGGCTGAACTGGGGTGACGGCCCGGACATCTGCAAGATCCGTTCGGACAGGTCCTGAGCGACGGTCAGCCCGGCCACGTGTGACCACGCCTCTTCCGCACCGATGTGGTGTGCCGCACGAGAGATGACCACCGCGAGTTCCACCTCCCAGTCGACATTCCCGACGGGCAACACCACCGTGCTCTCGGGCCCCGTTATGGCGCTGGCAAACTTAGTAAACACGGGCGGCAGACCCTCGGGAAGCCCGAAGCCGGTCTCCGCCGCGTGCTCGCGATAGTTCAGGCCCAGGGCGATGATCTGCCGTGGTGTAGACACCGGTGCCCCGAGGTCAGCGGGATCAAAGTGGACACCGGATGCGGACAGGTCACGGGTCGACGCCCAGGTGTGAAACTCACCCCAGCGCGGGTAGATCCTGTCGATACGGGCCGAGAAACGTCCGGCGCTTACGGTCTCGACATCGATGGCTCGGTTGTCCTGGACGATGACCAGTCGGCCATCAAGATTTCCGATTCGCATGGGCTGGGTCCTTTTCTGAGCGGGCGCGTGGGGTCGGGATGACCGCCAACTGACGCCTGCTTCAGGTCTACCTCGGCATATCCCGCCCAACAACGCCCTGTCAGACCGTGGCTGGAAACCCTGGCCGGACGCCCGCTTAGGCGTGCGCCCTAGGACCCCGGAGCCACGATCGGCAGCCCGGCCTGAGCCCAGGCGTTCATCCCACCCTCGACGTTGACCACGTTCAGCCCCTTCTGCTCGAGGTAGGCGCCGACGCGGGCGCTGCGCACACCACCGGCACAGATCAGATACAGGGTTTCGGCCTCGGGGAGTTCACCCTCGCGCTCCATGAAGGTGCTCATCGGCAGCAGGGTCGCCTCGGGGGCCACGCCACCGGCGTGCTCCTCGGGCTCGCGCACGTCGATCAGGGCGACTCCGGGGTTCAGCGCGGCCAGTTCGGTGACGGTAATTTCCTGCATGTCCTAATTTCCTTCCCGGGACCGAGCGGCCCACGGTTTCGAGCGTATACCTGCGCCCAAGCTAACGCGCGGTGGCCCCGGGTTATGCCCCGAGGCCACCGCGCGTTGTGGGCTACTCGCCGGTGCGAATGGCCAGACTCTCCCCGTCGGCGGCGAGGTCCACCACCACGGTGTCCCCGTCGCGCACGCCGCCCGCGAGCAGCGCGGTGGCCAGGCGATCATCGATCTGCTTCTGCATCAGGCGACGCAGCGGACGCGCACCGTACAGCGGGTCGTACCCGCGCTCGGCGAGCCAGGCCCGGGCATCCGGGGTGACCGCGAGCTCGAGTCGACGTGCGGCCAACCGGCGCTGCAGCCGGTCGATGTACAGCTCGACGATCTGGCCGAGGTCCTCCTCGCTCAGCGCCTGGAACACCACGATGTCATCAAGCCGGTTCACAAACTCCGGCTTGAATGCCTGCCGCACGGCCTGCTGCACCATGCTCTCCTTGGTGTCCGCAGAGAGGGTCGGATCGATCAGGACCTGGGATCCGAGGTTCGAGGTGAGGATCAGGATCGTGTTGCGGAAGTCCACGGTACGGCCCTGGCCATCGGTGAGACGCCCGTCATCCAGCACCTGCAGCAGGATGTCGAAGACCTCGGGGTGGGCCTTCTCGACCTCATCCAGCAGGACCACCGAATACGGACGACGACGCACGGCCTCGGTCAGCTGACCGCCCTGCTCATACCCGACGTATCCGGGCGGGGCGCCCACCAGGCGCGAGACGGCGAACTTCTCGCCGTACTCGCTCATGTCGATGCGAACCATCGCCTTCTCGTCGTCAAACAGGAACTCGGCCAGCGCCTTGGCCAGCTCGGTCTTTCCCACACCGGTCGGACCCAGGAAGAGGAACGATCCGGTGGGACGGTTGGGGTCGGAGACCCCGGCACGACTGCGCCGCACGGCATCGGCCACCGCGGCCACGGCCTTGCGCTGACCGATCAGGCGACGGCCCAGCTCCTGCTCAAGGTTGAGCAGCTTCTCGGTCTCGCCCTGCAGCAGCCGACCCACGGGGATCCCCGTCCAGGCGGCAATCACCGCGGCGATATCGTCGGCACCCACCTGGTCGTTGACCATCTTGTCCGCGGTGTTCTCCGAGGACTCGGCCTCGGCCAGCTCGCGCACGATCACCGGAATCTCGCCGTAGAGCAGCTTGGAGGCCTTCTCCAGCTTGCCCTCGCGCTGGGCGCGGTCGGCCTCGATCCGGGCGCGGTCAAGCTTTTCCTTGAGCTCACCCACGCGGTTCAGGCTTGAGCGTTCCAGCTCCCACCGGCTTTGCAGGTCGGTCAACTTCTCCTGGCGGGCGGCCAGGTCCGCGCGCAGCGCCGCCAGACGCTGCTTGCTCGCCTCGTCCTTCTCCCGCTTGAGCGCGAGCTCCTCGAGCTTGAGGCGATCCACGCTGCGGCGCAGCTCATCGATCTCGACCGGGGCCGAGTCGATCTCCATGCGCAGCCGGGACGCGGCCTCATCGATCAGGTCGATGGCCTTATCCGGCAGCTGTCGCGCGGGAATGTACCGGCTGGAGAGCGAGGCGGCCGCGACCAGCGCGCTGTCGGCGATGGTCACCTTGTGGTGCGCCTCATAGCGCTCCTTGAGCCCGCGCAGGATCGCGATGGTGTCCTCCACCGAGGGCTCCCCCACATACACCTGCTGGAAACGACGCTCCATGGCCGCATCGGCCTCGATGTACTGTCGGTACTCATCCAGCGTGGTGGCACCGATCAGGCGCAGTTCACCGCGGGCGAGCATGGGCTTGAGCATGTTCGCGGCGGCGACCGAGCCCTCGCCGGCCCCGGCACCCATCAGGGTGTGCAGCTCGTCGATGAAGGTGATGATCTCGCCGTCGGCATCGTTGATTTCCTGGAGCACTGCCTTCAGGCGCTCCTCAAACTCGCCGCGGTACTTGGCCCCGGCCACGAGGGCGGCCAGGTCGAGGGAGACGAGCTGCTTGCCCTTGAGGGAGTCCGCCACGTCCCCGGCGACGATGCGCTGGGCGAGCCCCTCCACCACGGCGGTTTTACCCACGCCGGGTTCCCCGATCAGGACCGGGTTGTTCTTGGTACGCCGAGTGAGCACCTGGCTGACGCGACGAACCTCGGCATCGCGACCGATGACCGGGTCGAGCTTGCCGGTCGCGGCAATCGCGGTGAGGTTCACGCCGTACTGCTCAAGGGCGCTCTTTGCTTGTTCCTGGGATGGCTGCTGGCCTGGTTGCACGGGTTCTCTCCTTCTCCTGGTGCTGGCGGGAATCGTCTCCCGCAAACTTGAGCCTTGTTGACTCAAGTTTACATCCTGCGGCGATGTGATACCAGTCGTCAGGGGTAAATAAAACTCAGAATTCCCTGATTGAACGCCGATTCGATGCCGAGTGTTTTCCGCTCATGGGTCCACACTAAATATCAAACACACCCGGAGGCCCTCCCCCAATTGGGGAAATCCGGGTTAGGTTGGAGGTACTCGACTGTCGGCGCGTCGCGCGCGCCAGCCCGCTTACCCGCGGGAAAACCGGCCGGAAGGATTAGATTCTTGAGAACTCGTAGCCGTGTAGGCACCGCCCTACTCGCCCTCGGGGTGCTCGTCTGCACCCTGGGGATCACCTCCCCGGCAAACGCCGCGGGGGCCGACTACCCCAGCTGGGATGACGTCCAGCGCGCCCGACAGAACGAACAGACGGCCGCCACCGAGGTCACCAAGGTGGAGGGCCTGATCAAGGACCTCAACACCAACGTGGCCAACACCCAGGCCGCCGCCAACATCGCCGCCGACCAGTACCAGGCGGCCGATGCCGTGGCCACCGAGGCCGAGATCAACTCCAACCGCCTCGCCGCCGAGGTCAAGGACGCCACCGCCGCCGCCGAGGAATCGGCCGGCCAGGTCGCCGTGTTGATGTCGAAAATGGGTCGCAGCACCGGCACCTCGGTGTCCCTGGAGCTGCTGGGCGATCCCAAGAACGCCGACGATGCCCTCTATAAGCTCGGCGCGATGACTAAGCTCACCGAGCGCTCCACCGAGACCCTGGATCGCGCCAAGCAGGCGGCCAACCTGGTCACCACGCTGAACGCCCAGGCCACCGTCGCCACCGATATCCTCACCCAGGCTCGCGCCGACGCCGAGGGGGCCCTGAACCGGGCCACCGCCGCCTCGGCCGCCGCCCAGAGCGCCGTCGCCGAGCAGGAGGCCAACCAGTCTCGCCTGATCGAGCAGCTGGCCGCCCTCAAGGGCACCCGCGTGGAGGAGGAACAGCAGTACGCCGTGGGTGTGGCCGTCCGAGCCGAGGAGGCCCGCAAGCGCGCCGAGGAGGAGGCCGCTCGCAAGCGCGCCGCCGAGGAGGAGGCGCGGCGACAGGCCGAGGCCAATAAGCCCAAGCCGGGCACCGGTGGAGGCGGTGGAGGCGTCGTCCTTCCGCCGACCCCGCCGCAGACCGGTAACGGAACCGGCACCTACTTCGCCCCGTCCAGCTCGGGCTGGTGGCGTCCGGCACCGGGTGGCATCACCTCGCCCTACGGTCCGCGTCCGGTCATGTGCCCCCAGGGCTGCTCGGCACCGTTCCACGCCGGGCTCGACTTCGGTGGTGCCAGCGGCACCCCGATCAAGGCCGTTCAGTCCGGAACCGTGGTCTTCGCCGGCAACGCCAATGCCTTTGGTAACCGCGTGATCGTCGACCACGGCGGCGGAATCCAGTCCTACTACGGCCACCTCAGCGGCTTCAACGTCCGCGTGGGCGCACAGGTCAGCGGCGGCGACGTCATCGGTTTCATGGGCCAGACCGGCGTGGCCACCGGCCCGCACCTGGACCTGAAGATCTACGTCGGTGCCAACCACACCGACCCCGCCGCGTTCCTGCGGGCACGCGGCGTGCGCATCTAGTTTCGGCGCGGCTCGACAGCACGCACAACGGCCCCCGCTTCGGCGGGGGCCGTTGTTCTTGAGGGGGGAGGGCGTTACTGTGCGGCGGTGTGGGCCGAGAGGTAGGCGATCGTCTCGGCGGCGATGGCCTCGCTCTGGGTGTGGTGCAGGTAGTGCTCGCCCTTCAGCGAGATGACCTGACCCAGGCTGGTTGTCGCTGCCTGCTCCTGGTGCAGCTCAAGCCAACCGGGCACCTCCTCGTTGTCGCTGTTGGCGACAAACAGCAGCACCGGGAGATCCGCGGGGAAGGACTGCTTCTTGGCCGCGTCGAAGTTCTCGGCGGTGAGCCCGGTCTCGCTGACGGCCACGTCGTTGAGCGCATTGTGGCGTGCCAGGATCTCCATCTGCTCCTTCTGGGCGGCGGAGTAGGCGTCGATTCCCTCGTACATGCTCGGGACCAGGCTGTCCAGCACCCGCATCAGTCCCAGCGACTTCAGACCACGCACGTCTTCGAGACCCTGAACGCTCTCGGATCCGGGCTGGTTCGGCACGCTCGAATCGATGCCCACAAACGCGGTCACCTCACTCGGGTAGGTGTTCACGTAGTCCAGCGCGTAGATGCCGGCGATCGAGTGACCCATCAGCGCGTACTTTGTGACACCCAGCTCGGCGAGGGCCGTGTGGACCTCCTTCACGATGTTGTCGCTGGTGCGCGGCACATCGGTGTCATCGCTCAGCCCGTATCCCAGCGGCTCGACCGCGACGACCCGGTAGGTGGGTGAGAGCTTGTCGATGACCGGGGCGAAGTCCACGGCCGGTGCCCCGGTGCCGAGGCCCGGCAGCATAACGATGGTTTCGGGACCATCGCCCTGCACGAGTACGTTCATCTTCTTCCCGTCCACCTCGACCAGCTGGCCGTAGTGCTCCAGGCTGCCCATTTCACGCTGGCTGGCCACCGCGTTGACCACGGTGGTGGTGCCGAGGCCCGCGGCGATCAGGGCCGCGATCGACCCGATGACGATGAATGGAACCTTGATGATCTTCTTCATGATGTACCCGTGCTTCCTGCGGGTCCCGGTGTGGGTTTTCCGCTGATGTCTTCAGTCTGTCGGCCCCGGCCCGCGGGCGGCAGTTGCACGGTGTCACCCCTATCCGTGACACATGTCACGGTTCTTCGTGCCCCCCTGCCCCCGGCACGCGACGCTCGCTAGGCTGGGGTCATGTCAGCCGTGTCCGCTCCGCGCCCGGGATCCCTCGATCCGGCCGAGACCGCCGCGCCCCGCGGGGTGACCGACCTGGTCCGCGGACGCCGCTACACGGCCTGGAGCCTCTGGTTTGTGAACCTCAGCTTTGGCCTCATGCAGCTGGTGCTCGCCGATCCACACACCGAACCGCAGCGGATGCTGGTCCTCTCCGCTCTCACCATCATCACCACGGCGCTCGCCTGCGCGCTGGTTTCCCGGGTGATCCGCGAAATGGCGCAGGTCACCGCCCCGGGCGGGGTTCTGCGTCCGCTGCCGATCGCGCTCATGGTCTCGGCCATCGCCACCTGGGTGATCGGAGCATCCTCCTCGGTGGTCGCCTGGAACTGGGCACTCACCCTGACCGTGGCCACCGGAATGGTGCTGTGTCTGGTGCCGGTGGCGGCCCGGTTCTGGGTCTTCCTGGGCAGCGTGGTCCTGCTGGTGGGCATCTTTGCGCTCGGTGCCGTGATCGCCGGTCGCCCGGTGGATGTTCGCGCCACACTCTCGGATATCACCCTGCTCATCCTGCTCAGCATGGGTCTCGTGCTGCTCCCCCTCACCTACGCCTCGCTGATCTGGAGCCTGCGCGTGCTGGAGCGGATGGATCGGGCCCGCCGCATGGCATCGGACCTGGCCATCGCCCGCGAACGCCTGCGCTTCGCCACCGACCTGCACGATATTCAGGGACACAACCTGCAGGTGATCGCGCTCAAGAGCGAGCTCGCCGAACGCCTCCTGGAGCGAGATCCCGCCGCCGCCGCGGCCGAGCTGTCGGCGATTCGTACCATCAGCCGCGCCGCGCTGGAGGACACCCGGGCGGTCGTGAATAACTACCGCACGGTCACCGTGGCCGTCGAGGCACGCGGCGCCGCCTCGGTGCTGGCCTCGGCGGGGATCGACTGCACGGTCTCCATTACCGAGGCGACGATCCCGGCGGATATCGGCACGGTCCTGGCCCTGGCAATCCGCGAGGCCACCACCAACCTGCTGCGTCACGCCCACCCCACCCGCGCCGCGATCACCCTCGCCGAGGCGGGAGGTGGCTTCCTGCTCACCGTGGAAAACGACGGGGCCACCGGACGCCGGCAGGAGAATGCGGGCACCGGGTTGGCGGGGCTTGGGGAACGCGCCGCCGCAATCGGCGGAACCGTGACCGGCGAGCGGCAGAATGGAACCTTCACCCTGACCGTGCGTGTGCCCGGCAGCATCTCATCCGCGAGGGAGCAGTCATGAGCACGGCACCATCGACGCCCGAGCCGCTGCGACTGCTGATCGCCGACGATGAGGAACTCATTCGCGGGGCGCTGGTTGCGCTGCTCAGCCTGGAACCCGATCTCGAAGTGATCGCCGATGTTTCCGACGGCGGCGCGGCGGTCACCGCGGCCGCCGAGCACCGCCCCGACGTGGTCCTCCTGGACCTGGAGATGCCCGTGCTGGATGGCGTGGATGCGGCCACTCAGATTCGGCGCACCCTCGACACCCGGATCGTGCTGGTCACCCGGCACGCGCGTCCGGGAACACTCAAACGGGCCCTGTCGGCGGGGATCGCCGGGTTCGTGCCCAAATCCACGCCGGCGTCCGAGCTCGCGCAGATCATCCGTGCGGTCGCCCGCGGGGAACGCTATATCGACCGAGACCTGGCCGCCGCGGCCCTCACCGAGGACGAAAACCCGCTCACCGCCCGCGAGCGCGACGTGCTGCGGCTGACCCGTGAGGGCCTACCCACCAAGCTCGTGGCCAAGCAGCTGCATCTGGCCCACGGAACCGTGCGCAACCACACCTCGGCGGCGATGCTCAAGCTCAACGCCGAATCCCGCGTCCAGGCGGCGGCGATCGCCTGGGACAACGGCTGGATCTAACCTGTCCAAAGGCACGCGGGTCGAGCACGGGGGAGCGAGCCCGGGCCGGCGCTAACCCGCCACCGCTAGCTTGCCGGAGCCTCCGCCTTGACGGACAGGGTCACCGTGAACTTGGTGGTGCGCAGACGCTGGTTGGTGGGGCCGACGATCCGGCCCAGCGCGCCCCGGTAACCCAGGTGCGTGTTGTAAACGGTCCACAGCTCGCCACCGGGACGCAGCACCCGCGCAGCCTCGCGGAACAGGGCCTCGGCCAGCCCCGCGTGCACGGTCGCACCGGTGTGGAAGGGCGGGTTGAGCAGCACCAGGTCGACGCTCGCGTCGGGCTGCTGGGACAGGCCGATATCGCGACGAGCCTCGACCCGGTCGGCCACCCCGTTGGCCTCGGCGGTTGCCCGCGTCGCGGCCACCGCATCGGCTGAAATATCCGTCGCAATGACCTGAATGTCCGGGCGCGCCTTAGCCACCGCGGAGGCCACGATGCCGGTTCCGCTGCCCAGATCCACCGCCACCTTCGCCCAGCGGGCGTACTTGGGCAGGAACTTCAGCAGCTCACGGGTACCGATATCCAGGCTCGCGCCGGCGAAGGTTTGTGATCCCGAGCACACGGTCAGCTCCAGCTCGGGGATCTCGGCGCGGGCGGGCACTCGAGCCTCGACGGCGCGCGGTCCGGAGGCGATCAGCAGCCGCGACTTCTGCCGCGCCAGCGAGGCCCGCACCTCGGTGAAGGACTCGCCCAGAACCGTGTTCATCGACGGGCTCAGGTGCTTGATCCGGCCGCCGGAAACCACGAGCACCTCGGGGTCGGCGTGGATCGCGATCAGGCGCGAAATCTCGTCCAGAGCCGCGATCTGACGCGGAAGCTGCACCAGAACAAGCTTGGCTCCGGTCAGCAGTTCGGCCCCCAGCGGCAGCGAGGTAAAGGCATCCGTGTGGCCGCTGCGCCCGGCATTTTCGGCCAGCGCGCGCTCGGAGATCAGCGAGTCCTGGAAGACCCGCACGCCGGTCAGATTGTGGGTGGCGATCGCGCCCAGGGTGAGGGCACCATAGTGGTCGCCGATGACCACCACGTGTTCGCCCGAGAGCGCGTCGAGAGTCGAGGCGGCCTCGTCCAGGATCAGCCGGTCCGTCGCATCGACCGCATGCAGGTTGTCACCCTCCACGTCGGGGTGACGGCGCAGGGCGGAAAAATCGAAGGGGCTGGACGCGGGGGCAGGGGATTCACTCACCCCACAACACTACTCGCGCGGGGCCTGACCACCGACCCGTTTGGGGGTGGGCGGTCCGCGGGAGAGCCCTAGCTACGTGCGGGACCGGCGGGAAACTCACCCTCGAAGTCCTCGTCGAGATCGCCCTCGGAGTCCTCGATGTCCTCATCCTCGGCGAAGAAGGCCGCATCCGGACGCCACACCACGAGCTCGGTGCGACGCTGGGTGCGCACGCCGTTACGCAGGCTGATCACGTCCCCCGCCTGCCCGGCCGCAAACACGCGGCGACCCGGGCTCTTCAGCATCTCGTTGGCCAGCGCGCTCTCCAGCTCACGCACCCGACGGGTCAGCGCATCCACCTGATTTTCCAGGCTCAGCAGCCGGGCGATGCCCTCGAGACTCACACCCTCATTGCTCAGCCGGGAGACGGTCTTGAGCTGCGCAATATCGCGCATCGAATAGCGACGAGACTTCCCCGCCGTGCGTCTCGGACTCACCAGCCCGATGCGGTCGTACTGACGCAGGGTCTGCGGGTGCATGCCCGCAAGCTCGGCGGCCATCGCGATGGCAAACACCGGGGAGTGCTCATCCATGTCGATTCCTTCCGTGCGGTTGCCCCACAGGATACCCGTGTGGGGTGAGAAAACGTGAGGCCGATGCCGGAACGGGCACCGGCCTCACGTTCGGGGGTGGGTGTTAGCCACGAGCCCGAGCGATCAGGTCCGCGCGCGGGTTTTCGTTGGGCTCCACGGCGTGGAACGCCTTGAGCGCCTCGGTCGCCTCGGCGCTCAGGTGAGCCGGAACGGCCACCTGAACGATCGCGAGCAGGTCGCCCGTGCCCGATCCGGTGGCAACCCCGCGGCCCTTGACCCGTAGGATCCGACCCGAGGGGGTACCCGGCGCAACCCGGAGCTTCACCGGATCCCCACCCAGGGTGGGAACCTCGATGGTGGCACCGAGCGTGGCCTCGACGAAGGTCACCGGGACGGTCACGCGCAGGTTGTTGCCGTCGCGCTCAAACACCGGGTGCTTGCGCACGTGCACGGTCAGCACCAGGTCGCCGGGGGCACCGCCGTCCTGAGAGGGACGACCCTTACCCCGCACCCGGATCTTCTTCCCATCGGACACACCCGCGGGGATCTTCACCTTGATGGTGCGACCCTCGCCGGTCTGCAGGGTGATGGTCTCACCCTGCACCGCGGTAATGAAGTCGATCGTGGTGGATGCGGTCACATCCTGACCCGGGGTCGGCCCGCCAAACCCGCGGAATCCCCCGCTGGTCTGGCCGAAACCGCCTCCGCCGAACATGCCACTGAACAGGTCCTCGAACCCGCCCTGCTGGCCGCCACGACCGCCGAAGACATCCTCGAACCCGCCGCCGGCGCGGCCACCGCCGGGAGCGGTGAACCGCGCCCCGGCACCCATGGCGCGCATCTGGTCATACTCGGCCCGCTGCTCGGAGTCGTTGAGGACCGAGTAGGCCTCGCTGATCTCCTTGAACTTGGCCTCGCTGGCGGCATCGCCCGGGTTGGAATCCGGGTGATACTTGCGCGCGAGCTTGCGGTAAACCTTCTTCAGCTCGGCGTCGGAGACGTCCTTGGACACCCCGAGTACCTTGTAGAAGTCCTTGTCAAACCAGTCCTGGCTAGCCATAGCGGTTACTCCGCAGGAACCTGGACGACCACCTTGGCGGGGCGCAACAGGGTTTCACCAATGAGGTAGCCGGTCTCGACCACGTCGGCCACGGTGTCCACCGTGACATCGGCGCTGGGCTGCTGGAAGATCGCGTCATGACGGTTCGGGTCAAAGACCTCACCGGCGGCCGCGAAGGAGGTCAGACCCATCTTCTCGACGGTGCCGCGCAGCTTCTCGGCGAGCAGCGCAAACGCGGATCCCTCGGTGAGGTCACCGTGCTTGGCGGCGCGATCCAGGTCGTCCAGGACCGGCAGCAGCGAGGTCAGAACGGCACCCACGGTGCGCTCCTTCTCGATGCCGCGGTTCGCCTCGGTGCGCTTGCGGTAGTTCGCGTATTCGGCGTTCACCCGCTGCAGGTCGGCAAGAATCTCGTCGGCGGAAACCTGACCCGACAGCACGGCCAGTTCCTCATCGGAGATCTCGTCGGACCCGGCCTCGGCCTGGGCATCGGACTCGACCTCGGGAGCATCCTCGGATGCCCCGAAACCGGGGACCTCAGCGGCCCCCGGTTCCTGGGTCGAACCGTGCTCGCCGGACTCGGTGCCCGTGGTGGGCTCTTCGTTTTCGGGAGTGGGGTTCTGTTCGGTCATGTTGTTACTTCTTCTCCGACTCGTCGTCCTCGATAACCTCGGCGTCAACCACGTCCTCGTCGGACTCGGCTGCTGCCGGGGCACCCTCGGCCGCCGCGGCCTCGGCCTGGCTCTGGGCGTAGATGGCCTCGCCCAGCTTGGCCTGCGACTCGTTCAGCTTGTCGAAGGCGGTCTTGACCGCGTCCTCGTCCTCGCCCGCCAGAGCGGACTTCAGCGCGTCAACGTCGCCCTGAACCTCGTTCTTGACGTCCTCGGGCAGCTTGTCCTCGTTGTCCTTGATCAGCTTGTCGATCGAGTAGGCCAGCTGCTCGGCGGAGTTGCGGGTCTCGGCCTGCTCGCGACGCTTGGCGTCCTCGGCGGCGTGCTCCTCGCCCTCACGAACCATGCGCTCGATGTCTTCCTTGGACAGCGACGATCCACCCGAGATGGTGATCTTCTGCTCGGTGCCGGTGCCCTTGTCCTTGGCGGACACCTGGACGATACCGTTGGCGTCGATGTCGAAGGTGACCTCGATCTGCGGCATGCCGCGCGGTGCCGGTGCGATACCGGTCAGCTCGAAGGTACCCAGGTTCTTGTTGTCCCGAGTGAACTCGCGCTCACCCTGGAAGATCTGGATGGCCACCGAGGGCTGGTTGTCATCGGCGGTGGTGAAGGTCTCGCTGCGCTTGGTCGGGATCGCGGTATTGCGCTCGATCAGCTTGGTCATCATGCCACCCTTGGTCTCGATACCGAGGCTCAGGGGGGTCACGTCGATCAGCAGAACGTCCTTGCGCTCACCCTTCAGCACACCTGCCTGCAGGGCGGCACCGACGGCCACAACCTCATCCGGGTTAACACCCTTGTTGGCGTCGCGACCGATCTCGGCCTTGACCAGCTCGGCCACGGCCGGCATACGGGTCGATCCACCAACGAGCACCACGTGAGCGATGTCGGAAACCTTGACGCCGGCCTCGCGGATGACGTCCTGGAACGGCTTCTTGGTGCGGTCCAGCAGGTCCTTGGTCATGTTCTCGAACTGCGCGCGGGTCAGGGTCTCGTCCAGGTTGGCGGGGCCCGACTCGGTCAGCGAGAGGTAGGGGAGCTGGATCGAGGTGGACATCGAGGAGCTGAGCTCCTTCTTTGCCTGCTCGGCCGCTTCCTTCAGACGCTGCAGCGCGATCTTGTCGCCCGAGACGTCGACGCCGGTGGTCTCCTTGAACTTCTTCACCAGGTGGTCAACCACGCGCTGGTCCCAGTCGTCTCCACCGAGGCGGTTGTCACCGGAGGTCGCGCGGACCTGAATGGTCGAGAAGTCGTCGTCCTTACCCACCTCAAGGAGGGAAACGTCGAAGGTTCCACCACCGAGGTCGAAGACCAGGATGAGCTCGTCTTCCTTACCCTTGTCCAGGCCGTAGGCCAGGGCGGCAGCGGTGGGCTCGTTGATAATGCGAAGCACGTTGAGGCCCGCGATCTCACCGGCCTCCTTGGTGGCCTGACGCTCGGCGTCGTTGAAGTAGGCGGGAACGGTGATGACGGCGTCGGTGACGGTGTCGCCCAGGTACTGCTCGGCGTCGCGCTTCAGCTTCGCGAGGATACGAGCGGACACCTCCTGCGGGGTGTACTTCTTGCCATCAACGTCGAAGGTCCAGTTGGTACCCATGTGACGCTTGACCGACGCGAGGGTGCGGTCAACGTTGGTGACGGCCTGGCGCTTGGCGGTGTCACCGACGAGCACCTCGCCATCCTTGGTGAATGCAACAACGGACGGGGTGGTGCGAGCACCCTCGGCGTTGGCGATAACGGTGGGCTCGCCACCTTCGAGGACCGAGACCACCGAGTTGGTGGTACCGAGGTCAATGCCTACTGCACGTGCCATGTGTTTTCTCCTTCGTTCTCGCCCGGAAGGGCGAATACCGTGAACTGGTCCCGGGTCCGGGTAACCGAACCCGAAGTCGGCGGCAATCCCATAGTTGAGTTGCCTAGGCTCAAGTTTACCGAACGCAATACCGGTGTCAAGCCACTCTCAGGAAATGTTGAGCCTTCACGACTCAACTTTGGGTTTCGGCGGCAAAATCCCCGTCGCTACGTCAAAAATGACGGACCCTCGCGTACCCTGGAGTCATGAGTACGACCGATCCCACGGGCGCGGATCACACCGCCCAGCCCCAGGATGCCGCACCCGAGACCTCGGCGGCGGCGTCAGAAATCCCCGCCGACACCGACCCGTCGCGCGCGCTGCCACACTTTCCGGCGCCGCTGACCGGTCAGGTCCCCACGAACCCGGCCCCCGCCGCCGGCTACCCGGCAGCCCCGGGCACCCCCGGCTACGGCCAGCAGGGCACCGCGGGTGCCTACCCGCAGCAGGGTGCACCCGGCGCACCGTCCGGCTATCCCCAGCAGGGCGCCCCCGGCTACCCGGCCGGCTACGCCCCCTACGACCCGGCCGCCAAGAGCCGCCTCACCGCGGGACTGCTCGGCATCTTCCTCGGCTCGATCGGCGTGCACCGCTTCTACCTGGGGTACATCGGCATCGGTCTGTTGCAGATCGCCGCCACCATCGTGACCTTCGGCGGTGCCGCGCTCTGGGGCCTGATCGAGGGCATCATGATCCTCGCCCGCGCCCGCGCGTTTAATAATGATGCCGAGGGACGTCCGCTGCGCGATTAGCGCCTCGGAGGGGCACCGCACCCGCCGTCACCCCATCGGTTTACATATTGGTTGCCATTGATTCGCTTCGGGGCAGTACCCTGGGGCCATGACCTCTGCCCTGCGCACCCCCTCCCCCGAACCGCGGCTGCTCTCCAAGCCGGTCTTAGCGTGGGGAATGTGGGACTGGGGCTCGGCCGCCTTCAACGCAGTGGTGACCACCTTCGTCTTCACCACCTACCTCACCCGGACCCCCGCGTTCGGCGGCGAGGCCCACGTTTCGGCCCAGCTGTCCTGGTGGATCTCGGGGGCCGGCGTGATCATCGCGCTCCTGGCACCGGTCACCGGTCAGCGTGCCGACCGCAGCGGTCGCCGCAAGTTCTGGCTCGGCGTGAACACCTACCTGGTGGTCGCCGCAACCGCGGCCCTGGCCTTCGTCGCCCCGGAACCCGACCTGCTGTGGCTCGGGCTGTTCCTACTGGCCGCCGGAAACATCTTCTTCGAGTTCGCCTCGGTGAACTACAACGCGATGCTCGGCCAGATCTCCACCCCGGCCACGATCGGCAAGATCTCCGGCTTCGGCTGGGGCCTGGGATATATCGCCGGCATCGTACTGCTGGTCATCCTCTATGTGAGCCTGATCGGACCCGATGTGGGGATCTTCGGCATCACCTCGGAGAACGGCTGGGACGTCCGCGTCTCGATGCTGATCGCCGCCGCCTGGCTCGGCCTCTCGGCCATCCCGGTGCTCCGGGTCATCCCCGAGGCTCCGGGCACCGCGGCCCCGGGTGCCAAGATCGGCATCCTCGGCTCCTATAAGAAGCTCGGCCGGGACCTGGTGGGTCTCTGGCGTGATGATCGGACCACCGCGCGCTTCCTCATCGCCAGCGCCATCTTCCGCGACGGCCTCGCCGGCGTCTTCACCTTCGCCGGGGTCCTGGCCGTGGGAACCTTCGGATTCAGCGGGGGCGACGTGATCCTGTTCGGGATCGCCGCCAACGTGGTGGCCGGCGTGGTCACGATCGCCTCGGGCCGCCTGGATGATCGTTTCGGTCCGCGCACGGTCATCATGGCCGCGCTGATCGGGCTGGTGACCTTCGGCGTGGTGGTGTTTGTGCTCCACGACGGCGGCCACACGGTCTTCTGGGTCTTCGGCCTGGGCCTGGCCGCGTTTGTGGGACCGGCTCAGTCGGCCTCGCGGTCCTTCCTGGCACGCATCATCCCGCCGGGTAAGGAGGGCGAGCTGTTTGGGCTCTACGCCACCACCGGCCGCGCGGTTTCCTTCATCGCCCCGGCCGCCTTCGGGATCGCGGTCACGCTGGGCGGCGCGCAGTACTTCGGCATCCTGGGCTTGATCCTGGTGATCGCCCTGGGCCTCGCGCTGATGATTCCGGTGCGCCTGCCGCAGTCGGTCCGCTAACCCGCGCGCTTCGTTCCCGCCGCCGCGTACAGGGCGCACTGGTCGTTGCGGTACTGCCTCGGCTGCGACGTCGGTAGGGCAGGGGCTAGTCGCTTACATAGCGAGCGTGCTGCATTCGCGCGGCGGGCCGCGACCAGCGAGAATAGGGATATGTCAAACCGCGAGTACGTGCAGCTGCTGTCCGAGGACGGCGAACCGATCGGCATCGCCGATAAGGCCGAGGTGCACGATCACAACACCCGGCTGCACCTCGCGTTTTCCTGCCACATCACCGATGAGCAGGGCCGAATTCTGCTGACCCGGCGTGCGCTGAGCAAGGTCGCCTGGCCCGGGGTCTGGACCAACGCGTTCTGCGGACATCCGGCCCCCGGGGAGTCCTTCGAGTCGGCGATTTCGCGCCGCGCGGCCGATGAGCTGGGCACCACGGTCACCGGCATCACCCCGCTGCTGCCCGACTTCCGCTACCGCGCGGTGGATGCCAGCGGCATCGTCGAGTACGAGATCTGCCCGGTCTTTTCGGCCACGCTCTCCTCGGCCCTGATCCCCAACCCCGACGAGGTGGCCGAGTACCGCTGGGTTGAGCCCGCGGATCTCGCCCAGCTGGCCAAAATCGCCCCCTGGTCGATCAGCCCGTGGCTGGTTGAGCAGCTCGAACAGCTCGACGCCTAACCACAAAAACGGCAATCGCCCCACCGAATGGTGGGGCGATTACTGTGAGGCCGGAACGACTAGGCGCCGAACGCGCCCTGGCTGGTCTCGGAAATGTCCGTGCGCTTGAAGTTCTGGAACGAGCGCGAGGCGGTCGGCCCACGCTGACCCTGGTAGTGCGAACCGGCGGTCGCCGAACCGTAGGGGTTCTCGGTTTCCGAGGTCAGCTGGAAGAAGCACAGCTGGCCGATCTTCATGCCGGGCCACAGGCGGATCGGGAGGTTGGCGACGTTGGCCAGCTCCAGGGTCACGTGGCCGGTGAAACCGGGGTCGATGAAGCCCGCGGTGGAGTGGGTCAGCAGACCCAACCGACCCAGCGAGGACTTCCCCTCGAGGCGCGCGGCAATGTCGTTGGGCAGGGTGACCCGCTCATAGGTGGCCCCGAGCACAAACTCACCCGGGTGCAGGATGAAGGGCTCGTTGGGGTCGGTCTCGACCATCCGGGTCAGCTCCGACTGCTCCTCGGAGGGATCGATGTAGGAGTACTTGTGGTTGTCGAACAGCCGGAAGAAGCGGTCGAGGCGCACATCCACGCTCGAGGGCTGAACCAGCTCGGGCGCAAACGGCTCGAGGCCAATGCGGTTGGCGTTGATCTGGGCTTTGATATCACGGTCGGAGAGCAGCACGTGGCCCATCCTACAGCGGATTCCCGCGGAACCCGCCGCACTCGGTACGCCCGTTCCCGCCGCGCCGCCTTGCGCGGCGTGGGTTGTCTAGTAGAGTGGGGAAATCGACGCTCCGGCGGCGATACGCGAATGTAGTTCAATGGTAGAACTCCAGCTACTAATATGCGCGTTCTGGCCTGTTCTCTACAGGTCTTTTTTTGTGCCTTGATCGGGGCTCAAGCCTACGCGGGAACCGATTCGAGCTCCGTCGAGTTCTATGAACTTCTGGGGGTTTTTGGATAGTAAACGGCGGCCTATTGAACCGCTAAACATTGAACTGCTCCAGCACGCTTGAGACGTCCGGAGCGTCAGTGACGGGGACTGCATAATGGCGTTCGGTGGTGTCCAGGTGAGAGTGCCCAAGCTGATGTTGTGCAGCCTGGATACCTACGCTGTCGCGCAATGCGGTCGCGACTGTGGCCCGGAACTCCTTGGGTAGGCGACCTTCAAATCGCGTGCCGAGCAACGCAGCATGCCATTGCGTGCGAAAGTTGTCAGGTATCCGGGGAGTTCCCGTGCTTGAAGGGAAAACTAGCGCCCCGTACGAATCGATGCGTCGACGCAGCAGCATCTCGCTGGCGAAGCGAGGCAGAGTCACCCTCAGCTTCTTGTTCGCCTTGGTATGGGGCTGGATAACCCATTTCCCGCGTCGATCTTTTGCCATGGTCTGATCGATGACCGCTCTCGTTGACGAACCTTCGAATTCGATTCGAGTCCAGTCAATTGCAAAAATCTCGCCGGGGCGACCCCCAGTAGCCAGAAACATGTCGACTGGATCTGCGAGGTCCGTAGTGCGTATGCGACCTGCCTTGTCTTTCCCCCGATCCCATTCGCGCAAGTGAGTGCGCAGCCATGCGACGTCTTCGAGAGTGAACGCAGTAATCTCGCGCCGGGGCGACACGATCGGTGCGGCTGCTGCAACGGGGTTGAAGTCGATGGCGTCAAGTCGCGCTGCCATCTTGAACATGGCAGTTAGCAGAACCTTGGCGATCTCGGCGGACGAGTAGCCAGCCGACCGGGTGAGCGATTTTAGGTGGCGATCCACGCGCGCCGGTGTGACTTCTGACAAGCGGAGGTCGCCGAGGGGGATGACTACATGCGTGGCCAGAACCTGCTCGTAGCGGCGGAGGGTTCCCGGTGCATGAAGTTGCTCGGTGTACTCTGACCACCACATCTTTGATAGCGCCGATACACGAGAGGTGCGGCTCAGTTCGGTTCCGGTTGGTGTGAGGCGGTCACGGAATGCTTCTTTGAGGGAGTTGACGGCCCGCGCCTTTGTGGAGCCGCTGCGTGTGACCCGGCGGGATTTGCCGTCCATGTCCCGGATTCGAGCGTCAGCCACCCAGTGGCCGTCGACCTGCTTGGTAGTGATGTTGCCATAGGTCCCCAGGGCGAGTGTTGGCCTGGCCATTATCTACTCCTTATGTAAGCCCTAACAATGTTCTCAGTGACGCCTAGCTCAATCGCTAATTCTGGGAGCTCTTGAGTCCATTTGACGAGCTCGTCAAAGTCGCTAGCGAGAACCAGGCGGGATGCTGCACGCGAGTCTGCCAACAGCTCGGCCTTCCGACTACTTGCTGTGTGTCCGTACTCTACATGCGCGATTTCATGCGCAAGGACGGACCGCTCGTGACGTGCTGTCATGCCGGGGCGCAAGAAAATTGCGCCGTAGCGGGGTATCCAGCGCCCCGTGTCTTTACCGATGCCGCGATGCACTACTTGGACCCCGAGCTTACGCGCGTGCTGGTAGGGGTCGTAGGCAGGGATCACGTCTATCCATTCGGGAATTCAGGCTGCCCCCCGTCGTCGTCCGTGGCGGCGTAGGGTAGGTCGTCGATCTCCACCGTCTTGAGATCGTGTTGATCAGAACTCTGACGGAAGGGTACGACATTCGCGTGCTCGTCAAGCTCGACGGGCTCGGTCAGTTGACCGGTGGCGGTGCCGCTTTCAACGCGCGAGACCATTTCTTTTGCGAGCTCGAGGTCCGAGGCAGCCTTGAGTGCCAGGGCGACACTTGCGGCATCAGCTTCGGCCTGGGTGATCAGCCCCACGAAGACCAGCGCAGGGACAACCGGAGCACTATAGGCCCTCGCAATCTCGACAACCGTCTCAGGGCGCAGAGCACTGTTTAGCTGTCGAGTAAGCGTACTGGGGTCAATGCCAGCGCGCAGGGCGATAGCGCGAGCACTTCGCTCGCCGGTCATGGCGGTGAGATAGTGAAGCAATGTTTCGTCCATGCATTCATTATGGTGCAATTTTGCATCAAAATCAATAACAATCCCTTGAGATGCCGCTGATGCCGCATGCAATGATGCAGACGTGCATCAAAACGAGTTGATAAACAATTCGATCCCGTGCATACTTGCATCATTACGGTGAACGAATGCACCAAGAAGGGATAGTAATGACGCACAAGCTCCTTATCCGCCCAGGTCTCCTCGCCCGGCTCCGGGAGACTCGAAACATCCCCAGCGAAGACGTCCAGGCTCGCATGATCGGTGTAGATCGCAGCACCCTTGGTCGTGTGGAACGCGGCAGCCAGCCGTCCGCCGCATTCATCGTCGGAGTATGCGTGGCATTCAACCTAGGCCCCGGCGAAGCGTTTGAAATCGTAGACGACTCCGCCGCGCTCGCCGCAGCATGACAATGTCCACCGAAGCCCCACACCCGATTGAGCCTAGGTATCTGGACACTGCAGATGCAGCTTGGTACCTAGGTCTGGCTAAGCACACCCTGGAATGCTGGCGATCAGCTGGCATCGGACCTGCGTACAGCCGTCTCGGACGTCTCATTAGATACACCAAAGATGACCTGAAAGCATGGGCTGATCGCGACCGCGTAGCCTCGTAGCCTTCACTGCCGCCTCTGCGTGCGGCCATAGCCTGACCGACTGAATCGGTCGTTGAAAGCCACCCCTGAAGAGGGGGTATTTGTCGCGCCTAAAAGCGCGTTCGCCTTCCAAAACTGCCCGGGGTACGGGCGGTGGTCGGAGACGCTATCGTACCTGAGTTTCAGATAATTCCACAGAGTCCCATACCCCCAGGCCGAAGAGGCGCGGGGATGCCTGGCTGATTTGCGTTGGACGCTACGCCGGATGAAAAGGCCGTACCGGTCGCACCGAAGTGATGCGACGACTTGGCGGCCGCTGTGTCCCCGGAGATCCCGGGTTGGCATGGCGCTGCAGGATACCGGTTCGGCGGGCGTGCCCGTCCCAGAGATTCGAGGCTCTGGCTGCTGCTGCGCGCTCGCGCTATTTGATCTTGTGTCCCGGCGCTCCGGGCATTTGAAGGAGGAACACATGCGTAAACGCCGATATTGGGCCGCCGTCCTGGCGAGGGTGCTGGTCGTGCTGCTGATCGTGAACGTGATCTACAAGCTGGCCGGAGCAAACCCTCAGCCCTGGGGTGTCGTGCTCTGGCCGCTCTGGGCCATGGCCCTCGCGCTCGCCGGGTATATGGCCGCCCGGCTGCTGAGTGGCAAGCGGGCAGTGCCTTTTCGCCGAGGCCGCGCGGAGCGCCCGTGAACCGGGCGGTTGAGTGGCTGTTCACAGCAGGATAAACGATCCAACAAATGAAGAACGCCCCGCGGGAACGGGGCGCTCGATACCTGAAAGGACAGGTTGATGATTCAGAAAAAGGATAGCATCGTCCGTTTCACGATCGAAGCTGGTGCTGCCCGGTGGGCGGCGGCCGCGATGGTGGCGGCGATTGAGAGCAGTGAGGCGGCCCCGGTGATGCGGGGCTCGCTTTGGCGGTTGCAGGGAGGGCAGCTGGTGATGGTCGCGGCGGATGCGTTCGCAGTTCACCGGGTGCGAGTGCCGGTTACCGTCACGACGCCGCACCTTGCGGCGATCCCGGGGCCGGAGTTTGTGGTGCCGCGGGAGGCGGTGCTGTGGCTGTTGCAGAATGCCAACTATTTCAGGAGGACTGTGCACAAGCACATCGTGGGTCGCTCTGATGTGGAGGTCGCGTTCATCCCGGGTGTGGATTTGGTTCCGGGCACGCTGCAGTTGGCGGTGACGCCCTCGGATGTGTCTCGCGGACGGGTGCTGCTTGAGACGAATTTGGTTCGGGGTGAGTATCCGCCGGTGGAGGTCGATTTGGATGATGCGGCGCGCGGCCGGTCGGCACCGGTTCAGCAGGTTGCTGCGCGGCGTATGGCTGCGGCGGGCAAGCTGGCTCGTCGCCCGCGGGACACGTTCCTGATTGACGGACGCAAGGTTGGTGCGGCCCGCAAGGTGTATATCCGAGTGGGCGATGCGGCATCCCCGTATGCGGAGGCGCTGTTGATGCAGTCTCCGTGGCCCGAGGCGAGCGAGGTGGCGGCGTGAGCCCGGCACCGCGTCGCGCCCGTGACGTTGAGCATCCGCGTGAGCCGCTGATCCCGAAAAAGGAACGCGGCGGCGTGTATGTCGGGTTTGCCGTGTTCGCGGTTGTGTATGTCGGGTTCTTGGCGCTGATCCTCGTGTTGGGGATGCACCGGTGAGGGTCTGGATTGTCGCATGTTATGCGGCTGGGTTCCTCGCGTTTTTTATTCAGCAGGCCACGGGTGGCTTGACGATCTTGTTTATTTTTGCGGGCATCGCGTTGTCGTGGTGTCTGCACTTGACCGAGAGGTTTCCTGGTAATGACCCAGAGTATCCAGCTGAGCATCCCTGACCGGTTTCTCGCGGCCGCGGTTCTGACCGAATCGTTTCCGGTGTTCGCCGATATCAATGTGGACCCGTATCGGATCCGCTTGCACGTGGGCGTGTGTACGGTCGATGGGAACGTGTGGGGCGAAGAAACGCTGCAGCGGCACCTCGCTGGTGTGATCGCTCTCGGGGACCGATGGCGCACTCAGCCAGCGGTCATGTCCCGCGAGATCGACATCATCGCGACCGGCCCGACCGGCCGAATCCACCTGACACTCGATGAGCGTTGGTGGTCGATATTCAGCACCGCCTACCACGAGGTGCTGGAAACCCGGCAGATCAGCGCCGAGCTCAAGCGGTTCTATGCCGCAGAGATCCCCGACCTCCGGTGATCGGACCCAAAACGCCCAAACCCACCGCCGCCGACGACCGCCGCGCCTACGCCATCACGATCAAACGCGACACCAAATGCGTCCGCTGCGGCCGCCGCGGCATCACCATCGACCACCGCCAAAACCGGCAAACCGGAAACACCGTCCCCAGCAACCTCCAAGGACTCTGCGGCACCGGCACAACCGGCTGCCACGGATGGAAAACCGTCAACCCCACACTCGCGCTCGCCGAGGGGTATGCGGTGAAGCGCTGGTCTGATCCTGCCCAGTGGCCGGGCCGCCGTCTGATCGGGGGCCAGCACACGTGGGTGCTGTACGACGACACCGGGGATTTCCGGGTCCTAACCGCGGCTGAGGCCGTACGAAAAATGGAAGGAGACATCCGCGATGACGACGATCCCGACTCACGCGATGCTGTATGCGGTGTACTGGCCGCGCCGCCGAGTACTCAAGGTGGGCCGGGCGTGGAAGATGTCCCGACTGCGCATGCTACAGCGCACTGGCGGCGAGGTGCTGGTGCTGATGCGTGGCCGCGCTGGTGGCGACGAGCGTTCGGCCCTGGCCGAGCTGCGCGCCGAGTTCGAGCGCGCTTTTCTGACGGCCGAGGAAAGCCTCGGCGTGCTCCCGCATGGGCGGGGCTTTACCGAATGTTTCCGCGTGACGGCTGCTCAGGTGCGCCGCGCGCTCGACCTGATTTTTAGAGGGATTGCACGAAATGGCCATGAACAGACAGCGCACGATCAAACCGGACCTGTTCCGGAACGAGGATCTGGCGGGCCTGTCTCCGGCGGTGAGGCTGACGGCGATCGGGCTGCAGCTGTGCGTGGACGATCACGGCCGCGCGTCGGCGACAGCGGCGCTGCTGAAGGCGGATCTGTGGGCACTGGATCGCGAGGTGACCGAGGACGTGGTGGACGAGCACCTGCTGCAGCTGGCCGAGATCGGGTATCTCGTCCTGTACGCGGTCGGGAAGCGCACCTATCTGGTGTTGACGGACCGGGCACGGGTGGACCGGCCCACAGCCTCGAAGATCCCGGAACCGCCCGCGCAGGATCCCCTCGCGAGCGGCTCCGGAGCGACTCGCGAGCCGCTCGCGGTAGAGGAGGAAGAGAGAGGGAGAGAGTGGGAGCGAGAGTGGGAGAACGAGAGCCGGAGTGGGAGAGCATCCGAGGAGGACCACTCCGGAGCCGCTCGCGAATCTCTGGGACCATCAATGTTCTGTCCCGATCACGAAGAAACTCTCGGCACTCTGCAACCTTGTGGTCCTTGCGGTACAGCACGTCAGCGTCACAAGATCTGGACTCAACGCCAGATCCAGAAAGCGGCCGGGCCCCGGTTCGAGGACGAGGGCTAGATCATGGATGAACGATTCACGTATCTGCTCACCCGTGACGGTAAAGCGCTCAAGGATATCCGGGTGACGGTCTGGGCTCCGGCTGGTGTTACTCCTGCCGCATCCTTGCCGTTCACGTTTGAGGCGGCCCCAGCCGAGGCCGTGCTGGTGGATCCGCGATCTCTGACGTGCGGGTCTGCCCCCGGGGTGAATGGCCAGTGCGACAGCGCTGAGTGTCATCGCCGCGAGCTCGGAGCCTGCCAGTGTGGCCGTCATCCACAAGGCGTGAGGCTCACGCGAGGCACAGCATGACCGGGCCGGTGGTGGGGCCTTGGCCGCACGCGGGGCCGTGGATGGAGTCGCCGGCTGATCAAGAGCTGGAACTGTTTCTGCAGTCCCGGGACCCTGCCGCGGTGGATGCCGAGAGGTTTATCAATTTCAAGGGCGAAGAGAAACGCATTCTCGACGCGAAAACTAGGGCCGGCCGGGCTGATCCGGTCGGCTTTCTTTTTACTCAAAATCAGATTGATGCTGCCCGGGTGGCAGCAGAGAGGGGCCTGTAATGGCTATGACTGCAAAGAAGGCCCGGGAGCTTGCCGAGGTCACTATTCGTCGGAGGGTGGTGGCGCTTAGCCGGTTTGATGCGCTCGATGTTGCGTTGGAGGCGGTTCCTTATGCGAGCAGTGAGGAAGTCGATGCGGTGGAGGCTCTGGTGGCTTCGGCCCAGGTGAAGATCGCATGGCCGGAGGTGGGCGAGTAATGGCTGGGGAGACGATTATCACGGTGGTGGGTAACCTCACTTCGGATCCGGAGTTGCGCTACACGCAGTCGGGTCTGGCGGTGGCGAACTTCACGATCGCTTCTACGCCGCGGAACTTTGACCGGCAGTCGAACGAGTGGAAGGACGGTGAGGGGCTGTTCTTGCGGGCGTCGGTGTGGCGTGAGTTCGCTGAGCATGTGGCGGGGTCGCTGCACAAGGGGGCGAGAGTGATCGCGACTGGCCGGCTCAAGCAGCGTTCGTACGAGGACAAGGACGGGGCGAAGCGCACCGCGATTGAGCTTGAGGTGGACGAGATAGGTCCGTCGCTGCGGTACGCGACCGCTCAGGTGTCTCGGGTGTCGGCTGGCCAGGGTGGTGCCGGGTCTCGACCGGCGGCGGATGAACCGTGGGCATCGGCTTCTCCGTCGTTCAATGGGCAGCCGCAGGATGGTTCGTATCTTCCTGGTGATGATGGGCAGCCGTTCTGATGGGGTCGAATTCCACGAATCGTAGTGTGCGTGTGACTTCTGGCCCGTATTCACCGGTGACGCAGCCTCGGGATGTTCCGGGGCCGCGGGGTTGTGGCCGGTGCCGGACGCCGTATGGGGTGTCGTCGGTGCCGTGCCCGAACTGTGCCCCGCCTGTGCTGCAGCGTCGCCTGGCCGAGCTGAGGGAGGCGAATGGTGACACCCCCACTGCTGTATGACCGGCTACTCGCCGCCGCCCAGCATCTATACGAGGTGGACGGCTCCCGCTGGGCCGACGCAAAGGACCGCGAACGCGCAACCTACGTGGACCTTGCCCGGCAAATCCACGGCATCCTCACCCCGACCGAAACAGCCCAGGCCGCGCTCGCCGCAGCCGCACCCAGCGAATACGAATCCGAACTGTTCGCGGTGGCCGCCGAGGACCTGCTCGCATCCGCAGTACGCGCCGGCATCCACGCCACCATCGTCATCAACGGAATCCGCGACCTCCGAAAAACAATCCTCAACCCGGCACCGGCCGCGCTCGCCGTGGTTGGCCCAGCTGAATTGGAGACTTCATGACCGAGAAGATCGACCCGAAGTATATGTCGGCGCAGGAGCTAGATGAGCACCTGGACGGGCTCTCCGCGCGAGGTCTGGACGATTCCGCCGAGTTCCATGCAGCTTATGCCGAGTGGGAAAGGCGGGAGGAACCGTGACCGGTCACGAGATCCCGGAAGACGTGATCGAGGCGGCCGCGCGCGCGTGGTACGCGAGTGGCCCGCAGTCCGCGGGGGCTTGGGTAGATGTTCCTGCCTGGCTGAAGGACACGTATCGCTCGCATGCGCAGCCGCCGGTGCGGATCGCGTGGGCTGCTGCTCGGGAGCAGGCGTTAGCTGAGGCAGAGGAGGCCGCTCATCAAGTGCAGCACCGGTGGTCGCAGCCTCCGATGTGCCCGGACACGTATGATGCGGGCGCACTTGCGACCAAGCAGGCGGTCGCCGCTCTCCGCCGCAAGGAAGGGGGCGAGTGATGTCGTCTGCACGATATTTGGTGACCCAGGAGCGGTACGAGACTTGGGTGCGCGGTGGTGACCCGAAGGAACTGGCCGCGGCTATCGAGCTTGAATCCGCGAAGGCTGAGGCGTGGGGTGATCGTCCGGTGACGTGGCGGGTCGAGGGTGATGCGGTCGTGGTCGGCTGGGATGGTTCGTCTGGGATGGCAGGGGTGAGCGATGCCGGAGACTGAATGGACGGACGTACCGGATTTGCGCCTGCCGCTTTCAATGTTCACGGTATGGCTAGCCAGGGGCGAGCGCGGTATCTCGTCGGAAGCGATCGTAAGCCAGTTGACTGGCGAGCACATCGGGAGGTTCGCCGTTGGGCATGATGATCACCCGTATGACCCGAGCGGCCTCCGGCGATGCATGCAGCTTCTCGATCAGCACCCACTCGCCCAGAAGATGTTCCCGGGCGTGATGGCGAATCGGTCGCCTGAGTGGGCTGCGCTTGATGCCGTGTGGGAAGAGCTGACTGGGCTGCTTAGAGAAGAAATGCGAGCAGGCACAGGATCGGCACCACGAACATACGCTCGGATGAAGGAGGTGCTGGCGCGCACGAAACTCTAGAGGTTTGTTTCTACGTCCAGCCGATCATCCCTTTAGTGCTCTTCAGGGAATCTTCCAGGTGGTAACTGATGTCGCCGTTGGTATGCACGACCCCTACGATCCATCTCTCGTCAGGGGCTTCCCGGTATTCAAGGACTCGTCCGGCGCTCCCCGTCGATGGCCTTACACCGTCGCCAATAGAGAATTTCTGTTCGCTCATGCCGAGCACTCTATCCTGGCGGGCAACTTTTAATCCATGGGCCCTGCATAGCCAGGGCTCTTTTCGCATCCGAAAGGAACAAAATGGCAGGTCAAACTGCACAAAAATACCGCACCCCAGTCCGAGGGGGTTCCCAGTGAGTAGCGCGCGCCCGTGGCTCGTGAAGATCAAACGTGCCGGGCGCGAGTCGATTTTGAGTTCATGGGCATCACGTCGCGGGGCCGAGGCGGCTGCTGAGTCGCTCAACCACTCATATCAGACCGATGAGTACTACGTCGAAGAATGGAAGGAGGCACCTGGTGTCTGATGTTGAGAAGTTGTTGAGCGAGGCGGCGGCGCATGTGGAGGCTGTGGCGTCTACGGCCGCGCCGGCTATGGCAGAGCGGATCCGGCGTGGAGAGTCCGAGGATGTGCGTTTGCGGCTGGTGGCTCAGCTACAGCTCGTGCTGTCGTCGCTGGTGGCTTTGGAGGCTGAGCGTGCGGTGCCAGCTGATTGGGAGGAGTTCGCGGATGCGGATGCTGACGCGGCCGCTGACGGTTTGACCGACGGTGCGTTTACTTCGCCGTATGTGGTGCATCTGGCGGGTCCGGATGAGGTGTATCCGGCGAGGTCGTGGCGGGAGGCTGTGTCGGTTGCTCAGTCGTTCAATCAGGACATCGCGGCGTACACGCGTCGCTCGGAGAATGATGGGTTGGTGCGGTCGTGGGCTACTCCGTATTTGGTGGAGGACGCGGTGCGTGCTGGCGTGATCTATTCCTCGCAGGTGGCGGGGGTGTCTCGTGGCTGATGTGCAGAAGCTAATCGCCGAAGCGCGGGCGTTCCCGGACTCGGCGGAAGATGAGCCGCCCACCGTGGGCGAGGTGCTGATTTCTCGCTTGGCCGATGCTCTTGAGGCTGCTACCTCACTGGTGGGTGAAAAGCAGAATAGAGCAAATCCTGATTTGGATTTGGTTTTGCCCTCCCCGGTAGAGCCGGCACCCGTCGCGGGCGTCCAGGACGACTGGGACGCGCTGCGTGCAGAAGCCGAGCGACGCATCCCGCCGAACCTGATGCATTTTCCCAATGGCGAGACCCTAGACCTACAGGGGCACGTGCGCGCCGAGTTCATCGCGGGCGCGATCTGGGCGGGCTCTCGCCCTGTAGGTAGGAAGACGGAGTACCGAGCGCACCTCGGCCCCGTGGTGGGAGAAGCGAGGGTTTCCCCCAAGCACGCCATAATGGCATGCCAGGAAGCGTTGGATGCCTACCCGTGGGTTTTTGAGGGAGACGACCAGGCTCCAACGGTTTACTCGCGACAGGTGACCCTCTGGACCCCGGTGTCTCCCGAGCAGGACGGGGGCAAGGCATGAGCCGGTTGCCGGGCGAGTTTGACGGAATCTTCGTCGTGCACGGGCAGCAAAAGCCCATGAGCCCTCCGCCGACCCCGCTTGCGTCGGTGAAGTTCGTGCGTGAGGTCAAGGATGCGCTGGGGCTCGATGATGACGCGGCACCGGCAGCGGCTGACTGGGTTGTGGGGAAGCTGCATCGGTTTTTAGCCATTGACGCTCAGCCTGTGTTCGATATGGAAGGGCAGGGACCGTTGTGCTCGGCTTGTTTCATGATCTGGCCGCTGTGTGGGCATCACGTGTTATCTGAATGGTCGCCGGACGCTGACGAGGAAGACGAGGCGGGTTCTGATGGATGACCGTATCAAGGTGAAGCGGTGGCCGGGTCGTGTCACGCGAGTGGAGGTTCGCACTGATGATCTGGATGACATTGGTGAGGAGACGTTCACGCGGAGTCTGGCGGAGGCGGGTTTGGAGTCGCATATGCGGGTTGGCCTGCCGAGGGTATCGAAGTCGGCACCGTATGTGGTGACGACTCTTTTTGACGAGGGGCGTACCGATCAGGGTGTGCCCGGACAGGAGGTAATGCTGTGAGTTCTAAACCACGTACGCGGGAGTATTTCCCGAAGATGAAACAGCGCGGCCGGTACCGCGCATATCGAGCCCCGAGAACGAACTTGTTCCCGGGGCTCGAACAGTTCCAGCTGGTGATGGTGCAGGAACAGCATGCTGCCCGGGCGGCGATCGCCGCCCTGGCCGCGTTCCGGCGCGGTATCGAACGCAACCAGCTGCAGCACGAGCGTGCACGAATCTACGCGCGTGCAACTGCACAAGCGACTTCGCTCCCGTCACCTGAGCCGCAGATGCCCTACGCCGGTTCCGTCCGTGGCGCGGTGCCCAACCTGGTCTTGATTGACGAAATCCATCTACTGCGTGATGACGCTGAGAAGGGTAGCGACGTGTTCCCGCTATCCCTTACCGACCCGAAAGATGCCGAACCAGCTGCGGCGCTCGCCGAGGTTACTGAACCGCGTGTGTCTTGGTGGCGACGAGTGTTTGGCGGTGACCGGCGGTGACAGGGGTCGCGTGTGTGGCTGATTCGATTGCAGGGTTTGGTGGGTGCCGTGTTCGTGGCGCGCATCTTGCGTCGTGTGATGGTTGGGAGATCGCGCTTACGCCATCTGGTGAAGTGTACTCAGGGAAGGAGTGCAGGGGGTGCGTGCCCCGGGAAGCGGTGACGGGGTGGGTGTGTGCTTCATGCTTGGCGCAGGTGCGTCAGGCGATTCATGAGTCGGCGGAGTACATGACCACGTGGGCGGGGCATGACCGTCTCATACAGTCAGACAGCGCCGGCGGCGGCTCAGGTGAGAGTCAGGTGCCGTTGTCACCGGTTGCGTTGCTGTTGGATGAGCTGAACCGGCTGCTGGCATCGTTTCGGGGCAACACCGAGGTGTGGGTGTCCACTGAGGCGAGCGCACGCGCAGCGGTGATATTCGCACGGGCATTCAACGCGGGGAAACGAGCTCACCCAATCCGGGATGAACCGCGCCGGGTACTTCTGGCTCGGTGCCCGGAGTGTGCCATGAAAGCGCTGATGTGGATCCCGCCTGCCACGGTGCGAGGTCAGGCGAGCATAGTTTGTAAGAACCCAGCCTGCGGGCATCGGATTGACGAAGACCAATTTGAGGAGGTGTCAAATGGGTGAGAAATGGATCACAGTGGCGGAGGCGGCCACGCTTGCAGGGCGATCGCCGCATCGCATCTACTGCTGGATTCGTGATGGTGACCTCGCCGAGCGGAACGATGGAGACGGCGTGAAACTGGTGAAAGCTACGGAAGTCTTGCGAGTAGAAGCTGCGAAAAAGCGCGGGCGAAAACCTGGTGTCGCGGTAATTCGTTAAAGTCGTTAAAGTATTTCATGAGGGTGGAGTACTCCGCCTAACCCGCTCCACTTCGGTGGGGCGTTCGTGTTTAGCGGGAAGGGCATCGACTTCGGTCGGTGCCCTTCTCTGGTTTAACCAGACGACAGCTGGAGGTGACGCATGGCGATATTTGTTTGCCCAGAATGTCCTGCCGAGTACACCTCGCACATGGCCGCTGAACAATGCGGTGAAGATGACCGCACGCAAGACCGTCGCAATCGTGCCTGGATGAATCGTCACCGTCGCCACAACGCCACAACGCGAGATAGCAATGACGCGGACGCGTGATGGCAAAGGCCACCGAGCCTACCGTCGCAAACAGGCCGCGCTGAAGCGCCGCACCGCAATCGAGAACCTGCCCTGTGGCCACGGCTCACCACACGGGTGGGGATGTGGTGAACCAATCGATACCACGTTGCCTCACACCGACCCGATGTCCTTTACTGCAGACCACCCGCTGGCCGTTGGTAATGGCGGGCACCTTGTCCGCCAAGACCTCGTGCCCATGCACCTACGGTGCAACAGCCGCAAGGGCGATGCTGCGCCGGCCGAGATCTGGGCTGCTAGCTAATCGAAGGAGAACAGCATGAACGTATCCGCTCAGGTAGATGTCGTCGTGGCTGCAGCGGCAACCTCGCCAGCAGCAGCCCACCCGGATCCGGTCGCCGAGCCAGCGCGCCGCGTGATCGTCCTCGCCCCCAACAAGACCGAGGGATACGACGAGGCACGGGCGCTCGGGATTGAACCCGTCGCCGTCGTCACGCCTCGTTCGCCACACGGCGCACGTGGGCTCACGGCAGACAGGATCCTGGAGACCAGCAACCTCACCCCAGAACTTCGCGAGGCGCTCATGCGTGATGTGAGCCCCGCATTAGTCGGCGCTGGCCCTGCCCCTACTAGCATCCAGGAGGTGTGACCATGGCTGAGATCGGGACAGTCTCCGTGCCCGTGCAGATTGCGGTGAATGCAGGTAAGCCCGCATTCCCCATCGCCACGGCAGTTACTGAAATTACGGTGAAGGTTCTGGGTGTGCCAAGCCTACTCGGCGCGCATAGCGTGAGCATGAAGCTCGATCCCGCCGGGCTGCGTCCTGCGGTCGCACGTGCCCTGCGAGAGATGGCTGACGAGATCGAGAACGAAGACACCGTGCCAATCAGCACCGGGATCTGGGCAGACAGCGAACACTCTCTCCATGAGCTGGTGCAGCATCGCGACGGGAAAGAGCCCTGGTGTAAAGGTTGCGGGCTCACCGCGGCGGGGCAACCACCTGCCGCTCGCCACTGCGCAGGTAAGGCCTCACAGGACACATGAAACTAACTGCCTGGCTCATCCGCCACCGTGACGCATCCGCCGAAGCTTGGCTCAACGCCATGGATACCGGACACCACGAAAGCCGCACACATCGCCGCCTGGCCTTCTGGGACGCCCTCTTGGGCGTCTGGACCCGCGACGGCACCCGCCGCGCCTGACCTCGACCCGGCATCGCCAAAAAATCCAGCGATGCCGGGTCACTGCCCACCTCCCGCGCGCTTGTGGCGCTTCTCTCTCCGCGATTTGCGGGGTTCTAACGTCAATTCAGGCTTAACGCTGATTGGGGGTGTGGCATGCCTCGCCCTCCGGCCCCCTGCGGCACGTACTCGGCCTACCGGCGCCACCTTCGCGATGGTGAAGACGTGGATGCTGAGTGCCGAGCGGCGCAAGTGAGTTATGCGGCCGAACAGAAGAAAGCGAGGCACGCGGGTAGCCACCTCGGACCAGTTGCCGGCCAAGATCTGGGGCCACGTGGGGTTGCCTATCGCGACTCGATTCTTGGCACCTCTACCAAAGTCCCTGCAGCCAAGGAGCACCTCGTGATCGAGGGGGCACGGATGGCAGATCGGCTTGAGCAGATGAACGACATTATCTCGGGCAAGGGCGTCATCAAGCTCTTGCACTTCCGGATGAAAGAGCCCATGGATGCTGACGGTCTCGTCACGGTGGAGATGTCCATTGACGGAGTGATGGCCGAGGTGCGCCAGCTACAGGCTGCATTCGAGCGCCTCACCAAGACCCTCCTCACACAGTTCGATGTGGGGGCCGCGGAGAAGGGAGCTGATCCGTTTGACGCTTTCTTCGGGGGAACTAACGTTGTGGGGATCACAACGGCCCCGTCTTGAAAGCAGGCCTAAATCTGCCGGGTCTCACGGCGAGCGTGTTCTCAAATTCTCGGATCTGTGCGGGCTGACTCTCGACGAATGGCAAGCCTACGTTGTAGGTGCGCTCTTCGATGTCGACGCAAACCAGGCTTGGGCGGCAGCGGAATTCGGTCTGCTGGTAAGCCGGCAAAACGGTAAGGGCGAGATCCTGGTCGCCTACGACTTGGCGCACCTGTTCCTGTTCCCGCGAACTGACAACCGCCGCAAGACAATCTTGCACACCGCCCACGAGGTGAAAACTGCGATCGACGGATTCCAGCGTTTGGCCGGGGTTATCGAGTCGGTGCCGAAGCTCATGGCTCGAGTGGACAACATCTACACGGCCAACGGCCAAGAAGGGGTCGTCCTCAAAAAGCGTCCCGGGCAGTTGCAGGGCGATCGCTGCCGGTTCATCGCTCGAACCAAGAAATCAGGTCGAGGATTCGCAGCAGATGTCGTTGTCTATGACGAAGCCCAAGAACTCAGCCTGCAAGCATCGAACGCGCTGCGATACACCCAGTCCCAGATCGACAACCCTCAAGGCCTCTACACCGGTACCGTACCCGAAGACGGTGAAAACGACGCAGAAGTGTGGGAAGGCCTGCGCGATCGCGGACGCCGCGGCGACGGGAAGCGCACAGGCTGGATGGAGTGGAGCCCAGAAGGTTCCGAAGATCCCGACATCGCCGACGCGATCGATCTGAGCGACCATGCTGCGTGGATCGACTCTAACCCTTCAATGGGGTGGCGGATGCCGGTGGCATCAGTGCAGGAGCAATACGAAGGGTCCAAGGATGTTGACCCCGAAGGATTCAAACGTGAGCGTCTGTCGATCTGGCCAAATCGCCGGGCGGCAGTAGCCGCAAAACTTTCCGAGCTGGATCTTGACGCCTGGTCCCATCAAGCCAGTGACGATGCGGCAGTAGCTGGAGATGGCGTCGTGCTGACGCTGGCCCTTGGCCGCGGCGGCGGCTACGGAACCATCGGCGCGGCCGTTCGGGTCGATTCTGACCAAATCGCCGTCGAGCACCTCTGGACCGAAAAAGGCACCCGCTGGATCGCAGAGAAACTCAAAACGTACAAGGCCGAGTACGGTAACGCGCTTGTCGTTCTGGATCCGAAAAACTCGGCCGCTGTCATCGGGTCGCTGGATGCTGCCGGGATCAAGTATCTCGCGATGAATCTCGATGAGATCGCGGCCGCTCACGCAATCTTCATCGAACACGTGAACGCCGGGCTGGTACCTCACCGTCCCCAGGAAGAGGTAGCGAAGTCTTTGCAATTTGCAACCACTCGCAACCTCGGCCGTGCCGGCCAAACCTGGGAACAGTCCGACCCAACTAAGCCCATCACTCAAGCACAGGCCGTCACCTGGGCGCTCTGGGGAGTCCTCAAGTCTGAGGCCACCCCGCGCAAACCCCCACCGCCGCCCCCGCCGAAAGCTGAAGCGATACCCCGCACCGGCACTGGCCAAAACGAACCCAATCTAGCGCTTGCGCGATTCTGACAAGGAGGCCGCATGCACGAGATCGGATACCAGGTAGACAAGACCCTTCTCACCTGGGGATCGCTCGTGGCCCAAACCCACGAAACCAATCCTGACCTGCAGTGGCCAGGATCAAACGACGTATTCGATCGGATGCGCCGTGAAGATCCCCAGGTGAAATCCGTGCTTCGCGCGGTCACCCTTCCCATCATGCGCACCGAATGGGTGCTTGACGGATCTGGCTGCCGTCCCGAGGTCGTCGCGCACGTTGCTGCAGACCTCGGTCTTCCGGTGAAGGGAGAGGCGTTCGTTGCTCCAGTCCGGACCAAGGGACGCTTCTCCTGGAAGGAACACCTGCGTCTGTCGCTGTTGTCACTGGTCTATGGGCACTCGTACTTTGAACAGGTTTATGACCAGAGCGGCAGTCAAGCGCATTTGACGAAGCTGGCATGGCGGCCACCCCGCACAATCTCAAACATCATCGTGGGAGAAGACGGCGGCCTGGAGGCTCTCGAACAACATGGCGGCGCGAGTAAATCGAAGGTGCGCATCCCGGTAGATCGGCTCGTGGCCTACGTCAACGAACGCGAAGGCGCGAATTGGCTGGGAGAGTCACTGCTGCGCTCGGCCTACAAAATGTGGCTACTCAAAGACCGGGTGCTCCGCATCCAGGCCCTCACCACTGAGCGCAACGGCCTTGGTGTCCCTGTCTACGAAGCTGCTGAGCTTCCCGAAGACCTCACCGGGGCCGAGCGTGACGCATGGATGAAGTCCGAGAAGGAAGCGGGATTGGAGCTCACCAAGAGCTTCCGTGCCGGGGAAGGTGCCGGAGCATCCATCCCGAACTCGGCAAAGCTCACCCTCACCGGAGTCACGGGAAAGCTTCCCGACACCGATGGGCCGATCCGGTACTACGACGAGCAGATCGCCCGCGCCGTGCTGGCGCACTTCCTGAACCTCGGCACCGAGACGGGATCGTGGGCGCTCGGCTCCACCTTCGCCAATTTCTTCACCGACTCGCTCAACGCTGTAGCTCAGCACATCGCCGAAACTACCCAGCAGCACGTCATCGAAGACCTCGTAGACCTCAACTGGGGGCCGGCTGAACCGGCCCCGCGTTTGGTGCCCTCGGCAATTGGCGAGCAGCAGGCCGCAACCGCCGAAGCGATCAAAGCCCTCATCGAGTGCGGGGCGCTCTCAGCGGATCCGCAGCTGGAGCAATTCCTGCGAGCCAAGTACGGGCTGCCGGTAAAGAACATCACTGACACCAGCGATACCGGGACGAACGCTGCCGAGCGAGCACGAAACGCCGCCGAGACTGCACAGAAGGTCTACCTCGCCACGGACAAAAAACCACTGCGACAAGAGGAAGCACGCGAGCTCATCCGGCTCGCTGGTGCCGATCTGGTCGGCGAGGGGCCGCCCGGCGAAACCATCCCACCAACCAAGCCTGAGGAGGCCGCATGACCGACACCACAAAGTGGCCCAACCGATACTGGGGAACGCTTGCCCCGCCCCAGGCAAAGGCTGAATTCTTCAACGCCGTGACAGCTCCGGCTCCTTCCGGGGCCGGCACAGTGGCGACGATCCGTATGTACGGCCCTATCGACTCTTGGGGCGGCTACTGGGGTATCTCAACTAAGGACGTCGGTGCGGTGCTGGATGCCCTGCCGGACGAGGTGACACAGATCATCCTGCGCATCAACTCGCCCGGCGGCGAAGTCTTTGAGGGCGTCTCGATCCTCAACATGCTCCGTGCGCACAAAGCCAGCGTGACCGCCGTCGTTGACGGACTGGCCGCGTCGGCCGCCTCAGTCATTGCCGCTGGCTGCGATGACGTAGTGATGTCCCCTGGCACCCAGATGATGATCCACTCGCCCTCGACAATCGTCTGGGGCAATGCCTCCGACATGCGAAAGACCGCCGACGTTTTGGACAACGTTGAAGCCTCACTGATCGAAATCTACTCCTCAAAGGCAGGCGAAAAGGACTGGGCCACACTCCTTGCAGACGAGACCTGGCTGACCGCCACCGCAGCGGTGGAGCTGGGACTTGCTGACCGCATAGCGGTCATCCCAGACGCAGGTGAGTCAGAAACAGTCGGCATCGACGACCCAGACGAGTTGCTTGAAGACGGCGATGACATCCAAGACCAAGCAGCACGACTACGCGGTGCACACGCCGCGATGCGAGCCTTCGCTCGCACCCCAAACCTCCCGAGCTCGTCCGAGCCGGGTGCCCCCAACCGAAAGGAGACCACTGTGGCTTACAGTGATCTGACGGCTGGCCTTCGCGAGCGGCTCGGCGTAACCGACGCCGCCGCATCCGACGAGGCCCTTCTCGCAGCCCTCGACGAAGCACTCGTCGAGCAGGCTGACACTCCCGCGGCCCCGGCCGCATCTATCCCCGCCGGCGCAGTTATCATGGATGCCGCCAGCCTCGCCGAGCTTCGCGCCCAGGCGGCCCTTGGTGCAGAAGCCCGAGCGCAGCAGGAAAGCGACCGCCGCGACGGCATCGTATCTCAGGCGCTGTCCGAGGGGCGGATCGCTGCCGCCTCGCGCGATCAGTGGCGCGCGCAGCTCGACTCGGACGAGACCGGCATCACGACCCTGCTGGCGTCCTTCCCGAAGAACGCTGTGCCCGTGGCCGAGATCGGGCACTCCGACACTCTGACCAGTTCCGGTGATGCCCTCTATGGCACCGTGTACGGCCCTACTTCGAAGGAGGCCTAATCATGGCTAAGAGCTATCTCCCCCTTTTCCGTCCCGGCGATACTGTCACATTCAGCGCCGCCGCAGCAGTTTCTGCCGGCCAGCTTGTAGAGGTCGGAACTGTCGATATGTCGGTCGTCCCGGCGGTCGCCGCATCAGCAAAGTATGTCGGTGTCGCCGGCCACGATGCCGCCGCAGGCGACAAGACCACCATCGAGATTGGCAAGCCGATCCACGAGCTAAAGGCAGTGGGGGCGATCACTCGTGGTTCAAAGCTCGAAGCTGCCGCAGCAGGCGGCGTTCGCACTCTCGCGGCCGGCGACGCGATTTTCCTCGCCCTGACCTCTGCAGCGGACGGCACCGTCGTTCGCGCAATTCAGCTCTAAGAAAGGAGCAAATGATGCAGACCTACCCTCTCACACCCAGCCAGCTCGCAAACGTGTCGGCAGCTGACCTGATCGCGTTCTTGAAGTCGCCAACGCTCATCGCCCGCCGCTTCGCAGAAATCCTCCAGGCGCAGCAGTTCCTTGGGCTGTTCTTGCTCCAGAAGCGATTTACCATCACCGGTGGCGCTATCGGAGTGCCGATCAACGAGGTGATCCGTGCCCAGCGCGGCGCAGAAGTTGTGAATCCCGGAGCAGAATACAAGCTCACTCCGATGTCCGCAGAAGAGTATGAGTTCTACTCGGCGACCAAGGAAGGACTCGCTACAGAGGTGACCGACGAACAGGTTGGTCGTCTCCTCCGCCAGCCCATCGATGACGCCTTCGCCTTCCTGCAGACCGAACTCGTGTTCTCCGCAAACGACGCCGCACTCGGCGCAGTCGCATCTTCGGTAACGAACACGGTTGCGGCCGGTGCCGCTTGGACGAGCGCAAAGCAGATCTACAAGGATGCGCTTCGCGTGAAGGCGGCAACCCGCCGCCAGAAGCTCGGCTACGACATCGATACGGTGGTGCTCCCGGGAGAGCTGTACGCCGAGGCGATCCCCGAGCTGCTGGATATTCTGCCCAAGGACAGCGGCCAGGCTCTCACCGATGGCTTCCCGAATATCGCGGGTATTACCTGGATCCCGGACGATGGTGGCGATATCACGGACCCTCTGTTCCTCGACCGTCGCAATCTCGGCGGAATCGCACGTGAGCAGATCCCCACGCCGGAAATGCAGCCCATCGGCGGTGATACCGGCGTTGAGATCGCGGCGATTCGCGTGCCCACGGCGGAGAAGACCCGCCTTCAGGCACGTAATGTCCACGTGCCGATCGTGACCGACCCCCTCGCCGGCTTTTACCTCACTGGAACGGGGGCTTAATCATGACTCAGTATGTGGCAACTGCAGCAGTGGTCAAGGTAGCAATCGGCTCGGCTTCCGGAAATCGGGTCGCTGCGTTCGTGCAGCGCGGTGGCGTTATCCCCGACGGCATCGCTGAAGCCCAGATCAAGCACTTGATTGAGCGCGGGCTCATTACCGAGGCCGAGACCGAAAGTGAGCCGAGCCCGCCAGAGGAGATTGCGTTTCCCGAAGGTGCCCCTTCTGCGGAATGGTCCGCGAAGCAGCTCGACAAGTTCGCGCAGGAACACGGGATTGATCTTGGCGCTGCCAAGACAAAGCCCGAGAAGGTCGCTGCGATCACCGCAGCCGCAAAAGAGTAGACAGAAGGGGGCGATGACGTGATCACACCAGCTGACATTCCGGATGTCCCAGAGGATGTGGCCCGCCGGATCATTGTGGCGGGACGCTCCATCGCCCCCTGCATCGATACGTTCCCCGAAGGGAGCGAAGACCAGAAGAACGCGATCGCGATCCTGCGAGGGGTAGCCGCCGAGGCACCCGTCGCAGGATCCAGGCGCGTGCGCGCTCAGCGAATCGGCTCGGCATCCGTTGACTACTGGAATGCCGACACCTGGATGGACGAGGACCGCCGAGCGTTGCGATCGCTGTGCAAGGCTGCGGCCTCGCCCGCGGCTGGCCCTGTGGGCAGTTTCCCTACCGCTCGCCCCATTTCCCGGGCCTGGCCGGAAGGGAGCTACTCGTGATCTTCCCCCATGGACGGACCGTGTACCGTCTCCGGCCAGGCCCGCTCGAGGATCCCTATTCAGGGGAGGTCATTCTCGGCGACTGGGACAACCCTGACATCCTCCAAATCCCGGGTGCATTCGTTGCTCAAACCTCAACTTCGATGCTTGCTGGTGCGAGCCGAGAGCAGGCCCTGGAATCCAAGTCACTGTTTTGCGCCGCAAACGTCGACGTCCAAAAGGGCGATCGTATTCGCGCCGGCGGGGACGACGAGCCGATCTACTCGATAGACGGCATCCCGCCCGCCGCCGACGTGAATCCGTGGACCGGCTGGGCACCGGCGCGCGAGATACCGCTGACCCGCGCAGTCGGATAACCGAGGGAGAAAAGCATGCCGGCCAAGGGTCAAACGGAAGTCAACTTCAACACCTACTACTTCAACAACATCATGAAGTCTGCGGGTGTAGACAAACTCACGAAGGCGGCCGCCGACCGCGCCGCCGCCGAAGCGAAAAAAACCGCCCCAGTAGACACAACCGCATACCAGCAAAAAATCGGTGTCGAGGCCCGCCAGTCACGATACCGGCGTGTGTATCGTGTCGTCGGCCGAGATCCAAAAACCTTGCTTATCGAGGCCAAGACCGGCAACCTCGCCCGGGCGCTGAAAGCCTCGAAAACATGAGGGTCGTAGCCCCAGACCTAGAGCTCTGGCTCACCAAGCACGTCCGCGCGCTCGCCGCAGCCGAGAACAAGATTGCCGATGTCAGCAACAAGGAGCCATCTACGCTCGCGGTGCCATTGAAGAAACCGTTGATCGTGATCCGAGTTGATCCCGGCGCTCGACTATCTCCTGTCACCTTCGATATATCCATCGGAGCATCTGTCTTGGCCGGGTCTAAACAGAACGAATCCCCCGCGAAAGATCTTGCACGCTGGCTCGCTGGGATCCTCCACGACGACGCCCTCCCCCTGGTAGAGGGCAGCCCCATCGCATTCGTCAACTGGGACGGCTGCACCAGCCCGGCCACGGTGATCGACCAACTCGATGTGTCCCGTCAATACCTGACGGCTCAATACGTCGTCTCTGGCTCTTGGTGAGCCATCCACTCAACTAACCCCCGCACCGCGGGAGAAGGAGCACACTCATGACTGCTGATTCTCAGGGCAACGACCTTGACGCCGTTGGCATCCCGATCACGGGACTGGCCGCGTTCGCACCAGTCCTTGCCGCCAACATCATCGAAAAGAACAAGCTGGGCGCGAGCCCGCTGGTACTGCCCGCGGCGTATAAGCGCCTCGGCCTGTACAAGCAGGACGGCGGTCCTGCCGAAAGCCGTGAAGGCGGAGACGCACTGGAGTTCTTCCAGAAGGGCTACTCGATCGCCGGCGACGGAACCCGAACCGTGGTTATCGGCCTGGCCGAGCAGAACCCCACCGTCCAGGCACTCCTGGAGGGAGCCGAGCCTGATGTCAACGGCGTGATCGAAGTTTCCTCGTCCCTGCCAAACAACCGTTTCATCCTGCTGGTCGTCACCAAGTACCGCAACGGTACCGAAAAGCGTCGCATCGGCGTCGCGGCAATCACCGCGATCGAGCCGGACCAGCAGGAGCGCGGATCCGTCGAGGGCGCAAACGTGACCTTCACCTGGCAGGAAGACCCGCTGTTCAACAGCGCACCCTTCTGGCAGTGGGGCCCGGCGGCTCCCGCCACCGTTCCCTCCGAGGGATAGCACAGACCACTGGCCGGGGTGTCATCGGGTCGCCCCGGCCAGTTTTCAATCACACCCGATAACCCGAAAGGAACAACCATGACTGCAAAGACCACTGCTGCTGCAACCGCTGCCGAGCCCGAGTACGATTTCGACAACTGGTCCGAAGAGGACGAAGCCAAGGCGCTCGCCGCTCTCGCACCGGACATCAAGCACATCATCGTCGAGAAGAACTTCATCGGCCGTTTCCCCGACGGGACCATCGTGAAGGTACCCCTCTCGATCAGCCTGGACGATGTTGATGCGATGAGCAAAGACTCGGTAAACCCTGTCGACCAGTTCAAGACCCTGCTGTCCCAGGTCGGCGGGGACGAGGTGTCCGCCGAGTTCTCCCGGCACGATCTGACCGAGACCATCGCGATGTCCGAGCGATTCTTCACGACCTTCTCGCGCATCACTTCGGCCACACTCCCGGAATAATCGCCGTCGCCCAGATCATCACAAAGCACCGCGGATTGGTCGCTCGCACTCTGCGCGAAGCGTTCAGCGTGGGGCTGTCGGATCTGGGCGACGGCCTGTCCTGGGGTGAGGCAAAGCTCCTGATCGAAGAGGCCGCTGGGGACCCAAGCACAGCGTTTGGGGCAGAACTTGCCGGCTGGGCATACCCCGCGACTACGCCCATGCTGATCTCGCTAATGGCGCAAATCAGCGACCAAAAAGCAGCGAACGCGGTAATGCCCTGGGTGATGAATAATCCCCGCAGACACGGCGCTCAGGCAACCACGGACGAGGTCGCGGAAGCTGCCGCACAACTGGAAGACAGCATCGTCTTCAGCTAGCTAGGAGGCGACATGTCATCAGAGGTTGGGTCCGGACACATCAGCATTTTTCCGGTGATGACGGGGTTCAAGTCCCGTGTCGCCAAGGAAACTAAAAACGCTGGTGCTGAGGGAGCCAAGTCTTTCGAGGGCGGGTTCTCCAAGGCTGGCGCGAAGACAGGTCGCAGCCTCGGCCGCGACCTGAAGTCAGGGCTGTCGGCCGGAGCTGGTGACCTGGGCGCGGCGGAGCTGGGCAAACTGAATCGCAGTGTTGCCGCAGCCTCCGCCGCGCTGTCCAAGACTCGTCTTCGGCAGCAGGATGACGCAGGTAAGGTGCGCATCGCAGAGGTTCGCCTCCAGGAGGCGATCGCGAAATCTGGGGAGGGATCAGCACAGGCGGTCGCCGCAGAGGAACGCCTAGCGACTGCCCGCCGAAACCACAGCGCATCCACCGATGCGGTCACGGCTGCGTCAGTTCGTCTCAAGGCAGCACAGGAGGCCCTCTCTAGCGCGACAGCTACGGTCTCGGTGGCCACAAGCGCGGGGTCAAATTCTCTGCAGAGGTTCGCCAAGGATTTGCAAGCGGGCTGGCAAGAGGCCCGCGCCGGATCGTCGGCGTTCACCGGCGTAGGCGCTGCAATCGGTCAGCTTGCACGCGCGGTAGTGGACCCGGCAGTTGGTGGGCTGGGACGATTCCGACAGGGATTTTCCGATGCCCAGATTGCCGCATCATCGTTCTCTGGCGCGCTCGGTACTCTCGGCGGGGCGACGCGTGTGTTTACCGATGCGCTTGCTCGGCCGTGGCTGAACTTCATTGACGGGTTCCGCGATGCGAACGCAGCCGCGTCAAAGTTCACAGGCGTGCTCGGCTCCCTGGGAGGTACTTCCCGGAAGGTCTTCAACGCGATCACCTCGGCTGCGCGCACTGCTGGCTTGTGGGTCGCTTCACCCTTCATAAATTTCAAAACAGGGTGGTCCTCGGTCGCGGCTGCTGCATCGAGTTTCACGGGCGTTTTCGGGACTCTTGGTGGTGCGGCCTGGGCAGCATCTAACGCAGTCGCCTCTGGCGCACGCACGGCCGCGCTGGCCGTGTCCTATCCGTTCCGAAACTTTGTCGCTGGCTGGGCTTCGGCTGCAGGCGCAGCATCGTCATTTACCGGTGTGTTTGGATCGATCGGCGGCGCAGCTCGGCAGGCGGCCTCAGCTGTCGGCTCGGCAATGTCGAGCATGGGTGCCGGAGTCGTATCCGTGGCATCTGCGATCGGCTCGCGCGTGCAGGCCGTCTTTGCCCCCGTCACCAATGCCGTGCGCAGTGTCGCAACTACCGTCGGCAACGCCTTCTCGTCAGTGGCGTACTCTGTAGGCCGCTACCTCGCCCCAGTAGGTGCAGCTGTGGGCAGCGTCTTTTCCAAGGTGGCCTCCACGGTCGCCTCCGCCGCATCGCAGATCACTCCGAAATTCGTCTCTGGGCTGGCAGGCATAGGCTCCGCCGCAGCATCCAGCCTGCAGTCGGTGGTGGAAGCCGCCGCGCGTGCCGGTGCTGCCGCCGGTCAAGCTCTTGGTGCCGGCATCAAGAACGTGGCCACCGCCGGTGTCCTGGCAGCCGGCACGACAATTGGCGTTGCCCTTGGGTCGGGACTTGCCCGTCTTACCGCGATCGACACAGCCCGTGCCAAGCTGACAGGCCTCGGAAACGACGGCCAAAAAGTCGCCCTAATCATGAAAGACGCAACCGCGTCAGTCAAGGGAACGAGCTTCGGTCTGGGCGAGGCCGCTACGGTTGCGGCCTCGGCCGTCGCCGCCGGTATCAAGCCAGGCGAAGCACTCCAAAAGCACCTCAAGTCAATCGCTAACAACGCCTCCACCGCTGGCATGTCCATGGAAGAAATGGGCTCGATCTTCAACAAGGCCGCCACCCAGGCGAACGGCGTGCAGAACGATGTCATCAGCCAGCTCGGTGACCGAGGACTCCCGATCTATCAGGCCCTCGCTGATCAGATGGGGGTGACCGCTGGCGAAGTCTTCAAACTGGCTTCCTCGGGCAAGGTCGATTTTGCCACGTTCTCAATCGCTGCTGAAAAGGCCGCCGGAACAGTTGCGGATGAAATCGGGAAGACCATTCCCGGGGCATTCAAAAACCTGAAGGCAAGTCTGGGACGTTCCGGCGCGAACATCTTCGGAGGCATCAACAAAGAGACCGGCGAAATGTACGGTCTCTACTCGCGTATCGGACCGCTAATCAAAGCTGTTACCGACGCGATGGAGCCGCTTGAAGCACGTGCTGCAGCGATCGGCACCAAGCTCGATACGCTCCTCGGCCCCGCGCTAGAGCGCATCACCGGATTCTTCACCCACCTCAGTACCGGCGCCGGACTCGTCGGCACCAAGCTTGAAAGCCTCTCGGGGATCATCGGTCCGCTCGGTGGCGTTATGGCTGCGCTCGGAGCTGGCGGGCTCGCCTCGATCCTGGCGAAGCTCGGTCCTCTCGGTGCCCTTATCCCTGGGCTAGGAGGTGCCCTCGGGCTGCTGGCGTCACCGTTGGGAATCGTTGCCGCGGCATTCGCCGGGTTCGCCCTCAGCGGTGGCGACGCCAGTGCACTGGTGTCGAGCATTACGGGGATCGTGGGCAGCGTGGTTGCCGCGCTCCCCGGGCTTGTGACGCAGATTGCTGCGTTCATCCCAAAGATCGTGTCGTCAATTCTTGAGCAAGTTCCCGCGCTCTTGGCTGCCGGCACTCAGATCGTCGATGTGCTGGTGCAAGGACTAGTGCTGGCGCTCCCCACGATCATCACGGGAGCGCTCGCGCTGGTCCAGGGACTGATCTCGGCAATCGTTGCGAATCTGCCATTGATAATCCAGGGCGCGATCACACTGGTGACCACGCTAATTCAGGGAATCGTGACAGCGATCCCCCTCCTGGTCCAGGCCGCGTTGCAGCTAGTCAACGGTCTACTCACTGCGATAGTCGCAGCGCTGCCCGTCATCATCGAGGGTGGCATTCAACTGCTCATGGCTCTGATCTCTGGGCTTATCAGTGCGTTGCCCCAGCTGCTCACGGCAGCGTTGGATCTTGTCATGGGGCTGCTGACAGCGATCCTGAATAATCTGCCGATGATTATTGATGCCGGAATTCAGCTGCTGTTGTCGCTGGTCACGGGCCTGATTGGCGCACTCCCGCAACTGATCACCGCCACGATCACGCTCGTGTTGCAGCTGGTGGCGGGGCTGCTGAAGATGCTGCCGAAACTCATTGAGGCAGGACTCCAGCTTGTGGTGTCGCTAATCATCGGCCTCGTCAAGGCGATCCCCCAGATCATCGCCATGCTTCCGCAGATCATCGCGGCAATTTGGAACGGCCTGATGGGGGTCAACTGGCTAGACCTCGGCGTGCAAATCGTCATGGGCATCATCAACGGCCTAGGGTCAATGGTCGGAGCGTTGGTCAACGCGATCGTCAAACTCGCCGGATCCGCATTTCAAGGGTTCAAGGACTTCTTCGGGATCAAGTCCCCGTCCCGACTTATGCGCAAGGCCGGCGTTCACGTTGTGGAAGGCGCTGTTGGTGGTGTGGAAGACGAGGGACCAAGCTTTGGCGCGGCGCTTGTCACCATGGCCAAGAGCGCGTCGGCGCGAGCTCAATCCGCGATGACATCGGTATCCGCCGATGTTTCAGGGGCGGCAACCTCGGTGCACGCCGCTTCGACTGCAGGATCAGTTATGGTCCAGCAAAACATCAGCCTGCCGGTGACTTCCGACCCGACCTTGCAGATGCGGTCATTTATCCGTGAAGCGCAGAAGGGAATGAATACTGTATGAGTGCAACGAGCGTGATTCTTGGGGGACGGCTGTTCACTGACCGGCCGTCCCCTGGTGGGTTGGGGTTTTCGGGACTGACCGGGTGGAGAGATACGCCGCAGGGTAAAAGTGGTGTGAACGAGCGTCCACGCGCGCACGGAGCGTTCGGGGTCTCACAGGTGTTCCGTCCAGCTCTTCCTATATCGTTTCGCGCGATTCTGCATCCTCGAACCGAAGAGGAACTTCTGTTGATGCAGGAAGATCTTGCGTCGATCGGGTTTGATGGTCCGGTACCACTGCGAGTTATTGAGCCAACGGGGACAACCGAGCGACTGGTCACCGTGGAGGCCGCCACTCTAGAAGGATACCGAGGTGGCAGCACGCTGGCCACGATGCCATTCGACCTCCTGGCCCGGGACCCTCTACGGTACTCGGTAGATGACAGTTGGCAAACTGCCCGACCGCCACTTGCTGGTGGGGGGCTGGTGTGGCCGGCGGTATGGCCCGCGATCTGGCGCGGCTCGCCGGGTTCTGATGGCAGGATTTCCTTATTGAACCGAGGCACGAAATCCTCCCACCCGATCTTCCGAGTGTATGGAGGATTCGATGGATTCACGCTCACCAATGTGGGCCAGCAAATGCGGGTGAGTTTCGCCTTCCCCGTGGCTGCTGGATCGTATGTTGAAGTTGATTTTGCGAAGCGTAGAGCACTTCTTGGCGGGGTATCGGATGTATCGCGATACCTAGTCATGCGGGAATGGTGGCAGATCCCGCCGGGCCCTGCGTCGCCTGTTCAAATCGCCATCGACCGCCCAACCGGGGACCCGTATTTGGCAGGAATGGTGAGGTCGGCATGGTAGATCAGCAGCTGTTTGTCTTTGAAACGCTCACCGGTCAAGTGGTGGCAGAGTTCACGCCGGTTTCAGCCACCGGAAATCTACGCGTCAACGAGGCTGATTCTGTGACGGTCACGTTAGATCTGGAAGACGATGTGGTGGCGTCTGAGGACTGGCGAAATCTGGGTACCCCGTGGAAACATTCAATCGCTTACGGGGTGAATGGTCGCTGGATGGGGGGACCGATCCAGCCCCACGATTATCGAGGCGATGAACGAAAACTCGAGCTCACCGCCGCCGGGATCCGGTCAATTTTTAAGAAGCGCGCGATTCTCCCCAGAGAGGCCATGACCACCAACTTGGTCCGGGCTGATGGGTACCCCGAGACGGCGCTTGACACGAATCTTCGAGGCCTGGATTTAGGGACTATTGGCAAGCGCCTGGTGCAGCAGGCGATGAGCTGGCCCGCGAGTAGTTATCCGATCCAGTTCGAACCCGATCGAGTTGGTGTGAACGAACGCAACTACGCCGCGGTGGACCTGAAATGGGTAAATGACGCCCTTGCCCAGCTTTCCGAGGTGGAAAACGGGCCTGATTTCGCATTCGACCTGTACCGAGTGAGTGATTCCCGATTCGGGTGGAGGATGCGCTCGGGCACCGCCCAGAGTCCCAGGCTGATCTCGCCAGACATCTTTACTTGGGAGGTGTCCGCCCCAGACTCTTCTGGGTATGGGGTTGCAGTGAGTGTCGATCCGTCAAGCATGGCCTCGGTGTCATGGGGAACCGGCGGCCGTAGCGACGATCAGGTTTTGGTCGCAATGGCTTACAACTCCGCGCTAGTTGATTCGGGGTATCCGCTGCTGGAGACCGTCGATACCTCGCGCACGTCAGTTTCTCAGCAGGCCACATTGGACGCATATGCCGTCGAGTCGCTGCGCACAGCTGACCGGCCGTTGGAGTTTCGATCGTTCACCTTCTCGCTAGATCGCGCCCCACTGCTATCGGAGTTTTCCGTCGGAGATCTCGTGGATCTCGTCGTTGCTGGCGACCCGTATGTGTCCGATGGAACGTACCGGCACCGCATACTTGAGCTGGGTGTGAGCTTGGATAGCAACTGGGTGTCAGTGACCTGCGGGGAGGCATACGATGGCTGATCCGATGCCTCCTGCTGGAGACTTCCGGTATTTCCGAAACTCGCTGGATGAGCTCTCCCGGGAGCTTCGGGACCTCCAAGCAGCGTCCGGCACGCAGTCTGCCCAATCTGTGCGCAACCTTCGCGAGACAATCGCCGCCTTACCCATTGCCGCTGCGGAGACGGGCAGCGCTACGGGATTTGGGCTTTCGGGCGGCTGGGTCACCTATGCCACGGTTTCGATCCCGTTCCCTCCTGGTAAAACCAAAGCCACGGTGATGGCACTAGGCACCCTTGCCGCCGCTGATCTCACCAGCGGCGGCTTGGCTGTACTTGAAGGGCGTGTTGTTATAGCTGGCTCGTCAGGGCGCTCAGTGCCGGCCGCAAAGGACGCGGGGGCATCGGTTGTAAACAACATCGTCACCGCTGCACACGCGCGAACAATCACCGGCGGCAGCGGGGCTCTCACCGCGCAGATCCAGGGGAATCCAAGTAACCCTGCCGCGTTCCCAGTCATGGCCGGCAATCTTGCGCAAATCACAATCCAAGTCACCTTTAGCGGTTAGGACCTCTCATGGTTATTAGAAACAGTTTTCCGACCGGCAGCCCGACGGGTCTGCCAGTACTGGACACCCGGAACCTGGTGGCCGGGTTGGCCTTCCAAGCATCGGATGGTCCTCGCACGGGGGTCCTTCCATCACCTGGCGTTCTAGGTGGTGTGGTCACTGGCACTGGGCAGATGATGTACAACGTCGCATCGTTCCAAGCGATCACGTCGTCCGCGGTCGGAGGTGCGGAGCTCGTGGCCAATGACGGGACTGTAGCGGTCGCGACCACTGCCGCGCCCGCCGCAAATGCCAGAATCGATTTGATCTTTGTCCGCGCTCGATTTGCGGCTGCGGGCGCTGCCTCCGATGTTCCTGAAATCGGTGTTGTGCAGGGAGCTGTGGCCCCGATCGCTTCAGTGCAGCCCCCGGCGACACCGGCTGGTGCGGTCGTACTGGCAACCGCACGAGTGAGCGCCGGGGCAACATCCACTCTGTCTAGCAGCGTGGTTATCAGTTCTGCGCCAAGACTGACCACCCTTCAAGGTGGGATCCTGACAGCACGCAATGCGGCCGAACTAGTCGATGGGTCCGCAACCAACGGGGCACTGGCGGTGACTCTGGACGACGGGGCGTTGTGGAGCTATCGCGGCACCAGATGGCGACGATCGGCATCAGTACCCATTACGGCTAAATGTCTATGGACAAACGCCACATCACAAAGCAATACGGGAGTGGTCACTCTCGGCGGGGCCCGCTATGTCGAAACGCACCCACTAATCGACTGGGACCTGGCAAATTTCCGATGCATTCCACGAATCCCAGGGAAATACATCTTCCAGTTCTACGGCCAGCTGAATAACAACGGTAGCGGTCTTCGGCAGTGGAGCATTTCGAAGAACGGTCCCGGAAGCGACCCACAGATCGATTTCGCAAAGTCCGCAGCGCCTGCATATCCATTAGGGAATGGCGCAGCGCAATTGACGCTGGAGGCCGACATGGACGGATCACAAAACTTCGTCACCTGGAATGTGTTTCAGGATACTGGTTCGCCCTTGAACGTCCAGAACGCATGGATTCAGGTCCGCTATTTAGGCCCTCTGCGCGACGTTTAGGACTGCGCTCTACCGGGTGCTTTTCCGCCTCGCGTGAGCATCATCGCCCCCCAACACAACCAATGGCCTCGTCTGAATCGAGGTCGTTCTCATTTTAAGGAGCAACCCATGCCTCTCCCCTTCCCGCTCAACAACGTTGGTGCCCGATTCGGAAAGCGCAATTTCGCCGCTGACCCATACCACAAGGGCATCGACTTCCCCATGCCAGCCGGCACGCCAGTACCGGCCGCCGCCGCCGGCACCGTCACCGGTACCGGCTACCTGGCATCCATCAATCAGTGGGTCGAGATCGACCACGGCAACAGCCTCGTCACCCGATACCACATGCTCGGCAGCGTCACCGTGGCCCGCGGCGCTCGCGTGTCCGCCGGCGAGACCATCGGCCGCGTCGGGCCCAAGCACGGAGTGAGCACCGGCGAACACCTCCACTTCGAGCTACGAGACAAAACCCGCAACGACGCAATCTACGGCACCGCGATCGACCCAATCGCAAACATCACCCGCCTCGATGGCGCTCCGGTAACCGCCCCTTCTGGCGGAGCGCCCAACGTGCGCGCCATCCAGCTCGCGCTCGCCGGCCGCGACTACGCGGTGGTTGTAGACGGCAAGGACGGCCCGCAGACGCGAGGCTTCGTCACCCAGTACCAGCGAGCCCTCGGGCTCACCCCGGACGGCGTGGCCGGCCCCATCCAGACATGGCCGAAGCTGCGCATCGTCGAAGACGGTATCCGCGGGCCGCAGATCATTCGCACCGTCCAGGCCGCGCTCGGCATCCGCCCCGATCTCCGCGACGGTATCGAAGGGCCGGTAACCAAGCGTCTCGCGCTCGCCAAGTACGGCATCACGCTTTCTCAGGCGACGCCGGCGCAGATTATCGACCTCCAGCGCCGCGCTAACGCCGGCACGCTGTGACCGCGGAGACTGAGGAGCCCGCCGTGCGCGTCACACTCTCGGCGATCTACGCCGAGGTTGGCGGACTGAAGTCGGAGGTTGCTGCCCTCGTCGCGCAGCTTGGCCCCCACGTCATCCTCACCAAAGAAAAACAGGGCGAATACGAAAAGCGCCTAGAGAATCACGGGGACCGTCTCGGGAACATCGAAGGTCGCCTCACCCGGATCGAAGCAGCCCAGCGGCCACGCGCTCCCTGGTACGTCGTGACCGGTGCCGTGGTCGGGATACTCACGGGTGCCGGCGCTTTGATCGCGCTGGTGGGGACCCTGGCTCGTATCGCTGAACTATCCAATCAGTAGAAGGGAAGTAGATCATGAACAACATCATCCGAAATCCAAAGGCCCGAGCGTACATCTATGGCATCTTGGTAGCCGCCGGCGGGGTGGCTCTGATCTATGGCGTGGCCACGGAGACACAAATCGCAGGCTGGCTGGGGCTCGCTGGCTCAATCCTGGGTAACGGCCTGGCACTGGCAAACACACCGACCGCGGGAAAACACGCCGCGGATTAGAAATGGGGCGACTCTTTCGAGAGTCGCCCCACTTTTCCAGTTAAATCGAAAGGACCCCTTATACAGGAGGATGAGGGGCAGACACGACCGGGGGGGGGTGATTGCATTCCAAGCTGACACGCATCGCTGTTAGAACGCGCGCCCACTACGAGGGATGCAATCTTCCGGGCAGTAACAGATAAGCTGACAAAATGAAGCCATTCCTTTACGGACTCGATCACGCGAGTCACGACTTCCGGGAGTCAAGTTCACTCGGAAAGAACATCTTCACCAACGCGTTCCCTCTCTCACTCGCGCAGTACCTAGCCAACGTGCGAGGACTCCCCATCCCAATCATCAGGGCTACAACGGACGCAGACAGCCGCCTAACCACGAAACACGAGATGACCGAGTGGAGCGAAATCCTTGGTACATCGCTCGATCAGGTGCACTTCGAGTTCGAGGGCGTGTACAGCGGCTACAACGATTACACCCACACCAGTGCAAACAAAAGCGATGTCGTCGTGATCGAGCGGGCCTCCGGAAGACACCTGAGGCCCCTCGAAATCAAGCTCGTAGTGGTGCCGACCTCATCGACAGCCCGCCGAGACCGCAAAGATCAGTCCTGCGAAATCGTCGTGCGGCCATCGACAGTCGAGCAGCTAGCGTTTTCAATCGCGCACTCGTACGGCGCGAGCAAGCGCTCTCACCTGCAGAAACTCCTCGTCGACGAGCTCGGGCAGCCGAGCGACTATAAGTGGTCTGACGAGAAGTTCATGATAGAAGCCATGCCGCGCGTTCTCAAGGCCGCTGAGAATGTAATTCGCGGCGGCCTGGACGTGCAGACCCCACTCGTACTAACGGCGATTTGGCGATCGGAGGGCCAGAAGCCTGTCCTAGAGGAGCACGCTTTCGATGTGTTCGCGTGGACCGATATGGCTTTCACCCAACTCTTCATCGACCAAGTACGTCGGGAACATTTCAGTGCCAACGGCATCAAAAAGCAAAAAGCGCCGACGAGCATTTCACGGCCGAGTCGAGCGCTGGTCTGGCTCGTAAGGTCACTTCTGGACTATGCGATCCAGAACACTCTGAACTTCGGAAGCATCCACTCGGAAATCACTTTTGGTGTCCAGTCGGACAAAGCAGGCTCCTTCTCGGGAGAAGCATCACTCAAGCACTTGCGCTCACCTGAGTTTCTAACACCACGGGTGACTCGCTCAGAGCTTGGAGAGGTACTCAGCCCCTCAAGTGCTCAGTTTCTAATGCCGGAGCGCAGACTCGATGCCGCCATCGCAATCCAGCACCTTGCTGAGGAGCTGAGCCGCGAGGCAGACATCCAGGACTAACTTCCATGGGGGCCACCTTCAGACGCTAGGCTCGCGGAGATCCCTTGTGCGACAAACTTCGCCAGGCGCACTGGGACTGCGTTGCCGATCATTTGTTCGGTGTTCGTTCGTGAGGCGACCCATTTGTAACCAGGAGGGAAAGTCTGGATCTCCGCGCGCTCGGCAGCTGTGAGAGGACGGGTCTTGTCGACCGCTACCACGTCGCCTGGGTGGCCCGGGTAGCCCGCCGGGACAGGGCGGTTCACGCCCCGCACCGTGGGCGAGGGTTCATCGATCGAAAACACGCCTCGGCGAGCGTAACTACGCGGATGGCGGTAGTAAGTGTCGGTGTTGAGCCGATTTCCGAACCACTCACGCACGGTCATCGGTTTCTCGCTCTGGTTAGCCGCTAACCACTCGAAGATTGCGGCGGTCACGGCAGGGTTCTTGCTACCAATGGTGATGAGGCGCTTGCGCTTCTGTGGAACGCCACAGAGCGACGCGTCGAGAACCACCTTCTTAACGGTGTATCCTGCCTCCTCCATAACAGCGACGGCACGTTTGAAAGCTGCAGCGCGCTCGGCGCGGGCCACATTCTCCATAACGAAGAATGGTGGCGTAAAGCGCACAATTACACTGGCGAACTTCTCGGTGAGATCAGCCCGGGCCCCCTCAATACGGGATCCAGCGGATGAAAAGTCTTGACAAGGAGGCCCACCGATGATCGCAGGAAACTCACCCACGCCTTCGTACTTCTCAAGCGCTCCGATGGTGGCATCCAAGTCCCCAAGATCGAGCATAGTGGCCGAGTGACCGAGATTTTTGCTGTAAGTGTCCACAGCACACTGCCAGTTATCGAAGCCTTCAAGCACGTCAAACCCCGCGAGCTGGAAACCAAGAGACATGCCACCGCACCCAGAGAAAAGGTCAATAACTTTCGGGAGGGTTGGGTTTACATTTACCGAAACTTTCGTGCCCGCATCGTCATCGCTGGCGAAGAAGGAATCGACGATCTCGCGAGCCCAGACCGCCCCACCATTAATATCGGTGGAAGTGGGCTCAGGTAGCTGGTCGCGGGTGCGCATGCTTCGCACGGTCGCCGGCCTCACGCGCAGGAGTGCTGCAAGACGCTTCACGTCATAGAGGTCGGTAGCCTCGTCGGGCTTTACCGCTGGATCGAGAGTGCGCTTGGTCATAAAGTAATTATTTCATGAAGGGGTCATTTATAGCAACTTAAGCGTTGCATTTTACGGCCCCTATCTGCGAACCTTCGAGACTAGGTTTATTTGATATCAGTAGCTCACATTCGCTAAAGTCCCACATTCGGCGAAACAATGACTTAGATGCAGACGCACCCATGCATGGATTTCACGCAGGGGTGCAATAATGCCGCAATTTGAGATCAGTCATATCGCTTCGCAGAGTTGGGGCGAGCGCGCGGCACGCCAGGCAGGCTGCGTTCGAATTCATGAAGCGAGCGTAGCTTCCACGTCGGACACTAGCCACGCTGGCTACTTATTAGTGACTTTCATCTGAACCGCAAGTATTTTTGGAGAGTAAATGGAGGATTTGCGTTTTTCATTTGACCTCTCGTGATACGGTTGACCCATTCAAACGGCAAGATTTCGGGCCAGTTTTGATACGCGAATGTAGTTCAATGGTAGAACTCCAGCTTCCCAAGCTGGTAGCGCGGGTTCGATTCCCGTCATTCGCTCCAGTTCTTGAAGCGATATCCGCGGACCCTGACCGATGCGCGCACTCGGCTCTAGCGCTAGTGCCCGGTGGACTCGCGCACCAGCACCCGCGGGGTCACCAGCAGGCCCGTGGTTCTTGTCCCGTCGACGATTTCCAGCGAGGCGCGGACGATCTCATCCACCACCGAGTCCAGCGTGGTGAGACCGGGGCTCGTCACGCCCGAGAGCGCGGTGCCATCGAAGGTGGCCAGGGCGATGTCCTGGGGGATGCGCAGTCCCGCGTGCTGGAATGCGGTGAGCAGGCCCAGCGAGACCACGTCGGCCGTGCAGATCACGGCGTCCGGCATGTCCGCCGAGTCGCGCAGGACGCGGGCGGCCTCGGTTCCGCTGTGCATCGAGAACGTGGGCATCTGCAGGACCGTGCAGCCGAGTCCGGCAACCTCGCGGAACGCTTCGGCACGCTCGCGGCTGGCCGAGGATCGCGGCTCCGCATCCACCAGGACAATGCGCTCGCGTCCGCTGGAGCGCAGGTGCTCAACCAGCAGGCGGATCCCGGCGGCGTTGTCCAGCCTGACCGCGGGGGCATCCACCCCGGCGGCGATACGGTCCACCTGGACCACCGCGTGGGTGGTCGCCAGGGCCGAAATTGCCGGGGCGCTGCCCTCGTGATCCACCGGGGCGATCAGGACCGCATCCACCATCACCCGGTCCATTTCCGCGAGTTGGCGGCGTTCGCTCTCGACCGAGTCGTTGGTGTCGAAGGTCACCACGCGGCGGCCCTCGGCGTCCAGATGCCGCGAATAGGAGGCCACCAGCTCGGCGTAATAGGGGTTGGCCACCGAGGGCACCACGAGCGCGATCGAGCCGGTGGTTTGCAGGCGCAGGGCGCGGGCCGCGGCATTCACGCGGTAGCCGAGCTCCACGGTGGCGGCCTGGACGCGCTCGGCCAGCTCCGGGGCCACGTTCCGATCCACGCCGGAGAGCACCCGGCTGGCGGTCGTCGGGGAGACACCCGCGGCGGTTGCCACATCCTTGAGACTCACGCGTCTGGCCATCGGTCCTCCTGCACGTCAATCTTTTTAGAGTACCAACAACACGGCCTTCGGCTTGACAGATTTAGAACCTCATGCGACATTTGGGAAATGCATTTCCCACACAATGATGTTGACGTTTTGGTGATCGGCTCGGTAAACCTCGATACCGGATTTACGCTGCCCCGCGCCCCGCGGGTGGGCGAGACGATCGCCGCGCTCGACATGGTGGAACGCGGCGGCGGAAAGGGCGCAAACCAGGCCTATGCCGCCGCCCGCGCGGGCGCGTCGACAACGCTGCTGGCGGCCGTCGGGCACGACGCCGATCCCGCCCTCGCTGACCTGCGCACGGTAAACGTGGCCCTGGAAGACCTGGTGAGCGTCCCCGACGTGCCCACCGGACGCGCGGTCCTGCTACTGGCCGGAGGCGAAAACACCATCGTGGTCAACGCCGGTGCCAACGCCCACCTCACCGCACGGCACGTGAGCGACTGGGCGGCGGCCCACGCCGCACCGAGCGTCGTGGCCCTGCAGCACGAGGTCGAGGCCCCCGTGATCGATGCCGCCCTCGATGCCTTCGGCGAGCGCGCCCGCATCGTCCTGAACCCCTCCCCGTGGCGCGACGGCGCGGCCGAAGCCGTGCGCCGAGCCCACGTGGTGGTCCTCAACGAGGTCGAGCTGGAGCAGGCCCTGGGCCTGGAACCGGTCACCGATGAGGAGCCCCTGGCCATCGCCCACCGCCTGATCGGTGACCTGCCCGGCGGCGACGTCGTGGTCACCCTCGGCGGCGACGGCGCCCTCGTGCGCCAGGACGGCGAGGTCACCCACGTGCCCGCGATCCGCACCACCCCGGTCGACACCGTCGGTGCCGGGGATGCGTTCCTGGGAACCCTGACCGCGGCCCTCGCCCGCGGCGAAGACCTGGTTTCGGCGGCCACCGCCGGAGCCACCGCGGCCGCGGTCGTGGTCACCATTCACGGCGCTCGGGACACGACTCCGATGCCCTAGCCCGACCCCAGACCCGCCCGATTCGGGGTCCCAGGCACCGGCCTGGCCCCGACGGCATTCGGCTCCCTCCCAGCAGCGCCCCGCATCGTGGACTCCCGTCCACGTCCCCCATCTTCGTGAACCCGACAACGCGATCACGATCCCGGTGCTCAGTCACCCCGGTTTCCGGGCACCACCACTCCCCACAACCGCCATTTGAAAGGCACATCATGAGCAACGAGGCTCAGGCTCGCGACACCGCAGGCTCAGCCCTCACCGTTGAAACCAACGGTGTAAACCCCGTCCCCGACAGCGAACGTCGAGGTTCCCCCCGGGGCCTGTTCGCCGTGTGGTTCGCCTGGAACATTTCGATTCTGGGCATCAGCTACGGCATCTTCGTTTTCACCCTGGGATTGGATGTCTGGCAGACGATCCTGGCCGGCACCATCGGCTACATCATCTCCGCCTCCCTGGTGGGTGTGCTGGCCGTCGGCGGTCCGCGCACCGGCCTGCCCACCCTGGTGCAGACTCGGTTCGCGTTCGGCCTGCGCGGCAACGTGGTGCCTGCCTTCTTCGCCTACCTGTCGAACATGGGCTGGAAGGTGACCATCATCACCCTGGCCTCCACCACCGGTGCCAACCTGTTCTCGACCCTGTGGCCGAGCGTCTTCGGTAACGGTTCGGGCAAGCCCGCGACCTTCATCGTGGTCATCTGGTTTGTGGTTGTCCTCGCGGTGACCATGGCCGTGGCCGTGCTGGGGCACGAGTTCATCATGAAGATCGAGGTGTGGATCTCCTGGGTCACCGGCATCATGACGATCGCCTTCCTGGGCTTTGTGCTGCCCGAGGTCAAGTGGGACCAGCTGGGTCAGACCCCGGCCGGCGGCCCGCTGGTCTTCATCGGCGGCGTGATCATGGCCATGACCATGGTGGGCATCGGCTTCCTCAACTACGGCGGCGACTTCGCCCGCTACCTGCCCCGCAAGACCCCGGCCAAGTCGGTCATCGGCTGGACCACCCTGGGCCTGTCGCTGCCGGTTGTGGCCCTGCTGATCGTGGGTGCCCTGCTGGTGGGCAGCGATCCCAAGCTCGGTGCGGCCGCCGCCTCCGACCCGATCGGTGCGCTCACCGCGCTGCTGCCGATGTGGTTCTTCATCCCGTTCTCGATCGTGATCGTGATCTCGCTGATCTCGGCCGCCATCACCGGCGTGTATAGCTCGGGCCTGGCCCTGATGGCCGTGGGTTTCCCGCTGCGCCGCTCGATGACCACCGCGATCAACGCGCTGATCATCGCCGCCGGAGCGTTCTACCTGCTCTTCATCTCCGACTCGTTCCTGGCGACCTTCCAGTCCTTCCTCTCGCTGATCGCGGTCATGATGGGCACCATGGGTGGCATTCAGCTGGTGGACTTCATCCGTCAGCGTCGCCTGAACTGGGACACGCGTCTCGCGCTGCCCGCCGGTTACGGTGGACGCACGGTGCGCTGGACCGCCCTGGCCAGCCTGGCCCTGGGCACCATCGTGGGCCTGGGTACCGTGACCAGCGCCGACCCCAACTTCGCTCACGTCACCGGGTTCCTGCTGACCCCGGAGGCACGCGCCGGGGTGATCGGCTCCAGCAACATCGGAGTGATCATCGCCCTGGTTCTCGGTGCGGCAAGCTACGCTCTGCTCACCTTCGGTTTCAAGCTTGATCCGAAGCCCGATTTCTCCAAGATCGATCCGTCGATCACCAAATAACATCCCCGGGGCGCGGCACCCGCCGCGCCCCGGCGGTTTCCTCAAGGGAGCAACATGAGCGACAACGCAGCGGGCGCCATCGGCACCCCCACCGGCAGCACGATGGGGGTCGAGGCGAACGGTATCAATCCGGTTCCGGACGCCGAGCGTCGAGGTAAGCCCAGCGGGTTGTTCCCGGTCTGGTTCTCTTGGAACGTCTCGATTCTGGGGGTGAGCTACGGCATCTTCATCTTCACCCTGGGGCTGAATGTCTGGCAGACGATCATCGCCGGAACCCTCGGCTACCTGATCTCGGCCGCGCTGGTGGGTCTGATCGCCGTGGGCGGTCCGCGCACCGGCCTGCCCACGCTCGTGCAGACCCGCTTCGCGTTCGGCTCCAAGGGCAACTTCCTGCCCGCCTTCTTCGGCTACCTCTCCAACACCGGCTGGCAGGTGACCAGCATCACGCTGGCCTCGACCACCGGGGCGAACCTGTTTGCCAAGGTGTGGCCCGCGCTCTTCGCCGGAGACGGTGGTGCCCCCACCGTGCCGACCACCGTGGGCTGGTTCATCGTGGTGCTCGCGGTCACCATGACCGCCGCGGTGTTTGGCCACGGGTTCATCCTGGCCATCGAGGTGTGGATCGCCTGGATCACCGGTGTGATGACCATCGCGTTCCTGTTCTTTGTGCTCCCCGAGGTCAAGTGGGGCCAGCTGGGCACCGCCCAGGCGGGCGACCCGTTTGTGTTTGTGGGCGGCATCATCATGGCCATGACCATCGTGGGCATCGGCTTTATCAACTCCGGCGGCGACTTCTCCCGCTACCTGCCCCGCAAGACCCACGCCCGCGGCGTGATCGGTGCCACGACCTTCGGTATCGCCGTCCCGGTGATCGCGATGCTCGTCGTGGGAGCGCTGCTGGTCGGCAGCGATGCCAAGCTCGGTGAGGCCGCCGCCAACGACCCGATCGGTGCGCTGACCTCGCTGCTGCCGATGTGGTTCTTCATCCCGTTCTCGATCGTGATCGTGCTGTCCCTGGTGTCCGCCGCGACCACCGGTATCTACAGCTCGGGCCTCGCCCTGATGGCCGTGGGCTTCCCGCTGCGTCGCTCGGTCACCACCGCGATCAACGCGCTGCTGATCGCCGCCGGGGCCTTCTACCTGCTCTTCATCTCGACCTCGTTCCTGGCCACGTTCCAGTCCTTCCTCTCGCTGATCGCCGTGCTGATGGGCACGATGGGTGGCATCCAGCTGGTGGACTTCATCCGTCAGCGTCGCCTGAACTGGGACATTCGGATGATCAACGGGTCGGGATTCGGCGGCCGCGACTGGCGCTGGACCGCGTTTGTGAGCCTGATCATCGGCACCATCGTGGGCCTCGGCACCGTGACCAGCGCCGACCCCAACTTCGCGCACATCACCGGATTCTTCCTCACCCAGGAGGCCCGCGAGGGTGTGATCGGGGCCAGCAACATCGGCGTGATCGGCGCGATGGTGCTCGGTGCCGCGCTCTACGCGCTGCTGACCTTCGCCCTCAAGGTGGACCTGCCGCCGGACCGTTCGAAGCTCCCGGCCGCCGAGCAGGGTGACCTGCCCGCGGATGCCGAGATCCTGGCGGTCGGGGTGGCCGTGGCCGCCTCCGCTGCCGTTCCCGAGGCGCCCGCAGCCTCCACGGCCCCCGGAACCGTTGCGGAACCCGAGGCCGAGCTCGACCCCGAGGCCGCCCGATGATTGCCGATGACGCATCCTTTGTGACCCCCGACGCCTGGCACTCCCCGGCGACCTACTGGTTCTGGCACCACCTCCCCGACGAGGAGCAGGTGCGCACCCAGGTGCGGCAGATGCACGCGGCCGGAATCAAGAGCTTCCAGGTTCAGGCGCGCCTATCGTTCCCGATGCATGAGTATCTGGAACCCGCCTACCTCGCCGCGTGCCGCTGGGCCGTGGAGGAGGCCGCGGCGCTCGACATGATCGTGGGCTTCTACGACGACTACAACTGGCAGACCGGTCAGGCCGGTGGCCGCGCGGTTGTCGGGCACGACCACCTGCGCGAGCGCCACCTGTTCTGGACCCGGATCGAGCTTTCGGAAGGCGCGGGAACCGGGGAAATCTCCGGCATCGTCTCGGGTACCGAGGGCCTCGGGCCCGCCGCGATGGCCTGGCACTACGACGGTGGCGTGCCGCTCTGGACCGACTGGCGGATCGAGCGGGCGCTGGCCGTCGAAGGCACCGAGACCGCTGCCTCCGCCAACTCGGCGGGCGTCGTAGACGTTGCCGCCGCCACCCGCATCGAGGCCACCGATACCGAGGCCGCGCTGAGCATCACCGGGGCGAACCCCGCGCTGAGGTCGGCGCTGGTACTGGTGTCCGCCCGGTCCTCCACCTCGCACCTGGTCAATCCGCTGGATCCCGAGGCGGTGGATCGCTTCATCGAGGCGGGCTATGAGCCCTTCCGCGAGGCCGTCGGCGACCACTTCGGTTCCACGGTGCGCTACGTCTTCTTCGATCAGCCGCACGCGGTGTACTACGACTGGGCGCAGCGCTCGGGCGGGGTCGGTTCCTCGGTCCCGATCCACACCACCACGCTGGACCTGGCCCGCGCGCTGGGCGAAGACACCCATGCGGCAACGATCTGGGCGGTCTTCTCCGAAACCGAGGACCCCGCGGCCCTCGCCCTGCGCGCCCGATTCTGGCAGTTCTACGCCGAGCTCTCGATGGAGGGTTTCCTGGGGAAGCTGCGCGATTGGAGTCACCGCTACGGCCTACTGCAGTCGGGGCACGAGGTCCTGACCCACATCGGCACGTTCACCCCCGGCACCGAGTTTGGCGACTGGGATCTGCGGGCAAACTTCGGCCTCGACCACTTCGGCGTGGATGCCTACCGCGACCTCACCGCCGTGGACGCGCAGGACGGCGTGGCCCAGCTGAGCCCGCGCCTGGGCGACTCGATCGCCCGCGCGACCGGGCGCACCGGCACGATCGTCGAGCAGTATTTCCTGACCCCGCCCGAAGGCGGCACCCCCTGGTCGGGCCACTGGGGACTGACCCTGGACGAGCTGCGTTCCACCACGATCCGGCACCACCTGGCGGGCATGCGGCAGATGGTCTTCCACGGGTTTTACCAGACGCACGGGCACGGCAACGATCATGAGTCGATGGCCAACCCGCGCTTCGACTTCCCGCCGGGCATCAATTTCGAGCCCTGGTTTGCGGACTTCCACGCGGCATATGCGACCGAATCTGCCCGGCTGAGCGAGTTCCTCGAACCGCTCTCCGATGAGGCCTCCGTGCTGCTGTTCTGGCCGCTGCGCACGATCTGGACGCACGGGCAGTCGGGCGACCACTTCGACCAGTTTGGTGCGTGGGCGAAGGCTTTGGACACCGCCGGAATCCCCTGGCGGGTGGTGGATGAGCGCTCGCTGTCCGACATCGCGGCCGGCACGGTCCCGACCGCCAGGGTCCTGATACTGCCGGGCGTGCGGACCCTCGCGAGCGCGGCGAGCATCGAGGCGCTGGAGGCGATCGACGCCGCCGGAATCCGCGTGCTCTCCACCGGGTTCGGTCTGGAAACCCTGCAGGACGGCGCCGATGTGCGGGCGCTCCCCGCCACCCCTCTGGACGCGGTCCCCGATGCCGAGATCCTGGCCTCCCGGCTCGAGGTTTCTCGATCCGGAGACTCGGGTTTTGCGCCCGCCGGTCCCTCGGCCGGGCTGCGGATTCGCTCCGGGATCGACGCCTCGGGACGCACCCGCGTGGCGCTCTTTAATGATGGAACGGAATCCGTCGAAGGATCACTGTTGGGCGAAAACTTCGTGGAGTGGGCGGCCGCGACCGGGCTTGCCACTGCGCTCCATGACGCGCGCCTCACGCTGGCACCGGGTGAACTTCGGCTGTTTGTTGGGGACGAGTCGACCACCGGGACGGGCTCTGTCGCGGATTCGGCCGCGGGCTCCGACACCGCATCAGGTTCGGCGTTCGCCTCTGCATCGGCTGCATCGGCTGCATCGGCTGCATCGGCTGCATCGGCTGCATCGGCTGCATCGGCTGCATCGGCTGCATCGGCCGATTTTGCCACCCTCCGATCAAACGCCACGAACGTCCGTGTCCTGGCCGGCGACTGGGACCTCACCCCGCTGCCGGATGGGTCCCCTGTCCCGGTGGACGTGACCGCCGGCTGGCAAACCGTGCTCCCCGAATACTCGGGGGCGGCCACCTACCGCACCACGTTCGAGCTGGCCGAGGTCTCGGGTGCGATCCTCGAGTTGCCCTCGGTGTCCGGCTCGGCACGCCTGTCGATCAACGGCACCACCGTCGGCGAGCGCGGCTGGCGTCCCTACCGTTTCGCGATCCCCGTGGAGCTGCTGCGAAAGGGCACCAACGAGGTCGCGATCACCGTGTTCGGATCCGCCGCCAACGAGTTCTATGCGGGCACCGGGCTGCGGCCCGCACCCGAGCTCAACGGGCTCCTGGCCGCCCCCGAACTGTTCCTCACTCCCCGAGCGGATGGCTGACACAATGCCTACCGAACTGTTTCTTGCTCCCCCGACGGAAGGCTCACTCCATGCTTAAGGGAATCGATCCGCTGCTCTCGGCGGACCTGCTCTATGCGATCGCCCGGATGGGACACGGCGACGTGCTCGCCGTGGTGGACCGCAACTACCCGGCCCACGCGGCCGGAGCCGAGGTCATCACGCTACCCGGGATCGACGTGACCCGGCTGGCCGAGGCGCTGTTTACGGTGTTCCCGGTGGACACGTTCATACCCGAACCGATCGGCCGAATGCAGGTCGTGGGTGAACCGGACACCATACCCGAGGTACAGCGCGAGCTGGTCGCCGCCGCCGAGGCGGCCGAGGGGCGCGAAATCGGCATCGAACCGATCGAGCGCTTCGAGTTCTACGAGCGTGCCCGCCGCGCCTTCGCGGTGATCGCGACGACCGAGGACCGCCCCTACGGCTGCTTCCTGATCACCAAGGGCGTGGTCTAACCCAAGACCGCGCACAACCATGGGCGGCCCGGCAGACCCCGTGGACGCCAGGCGTGTGCCGTCTCGGGAGTGGCCGCACGGTCAGACTTCGTTCATGTCAGGCACGGGGTGGCCACCCCCTCCGACTCCTCGGCGAAATGACCACCCCGTGATTTCGGGTTAGAGCCCCAGCGTGCGGCGCACCCAGCTGGTGCGCGCCGCGACCGCGGCCCGGCTGATGATCGTGTCGGGGACGAACGTGTCAAACAGGTGGAATCCACCGGCCCACACGTGCAGGTCGGCGCCGCCGCCGACCGCCCAGATTCGCGAGGCGTAGGTCACGGCCTCGTCGCGGAACACCTCGGCGCTCCCCACCTCGATAAAGGCCGGCGGCAGATCCGAGAGGTCCTCGGCCCGGGCGGGTGCCTCGTAGGCGGTGACCCGGTCGGTGCCGAATCGTTCGCCGAGGATCGCGGTCCAGGACGTCTCGTTGCTGGTGCGATCCCAGAGCGCGTTTCCGTCGATCTGCCGCGCCGACACGGTGTTGTTGCGGTCGTCAAGAACCGGGTACATGAGCAGCTGACCGGCGAGTTCCGGACCCCGGGTATCCCGCACCTTGAGGGCGAGAGCAGCGGCCAGTCCACCCCCGGCGCTGGCCCCCGCCACCACCAGCCGAGCGGGGTCAAAGCCGAGCTCGGCGGCGTGCTCCGCCGTCCACAGCAGCCCCGCATAGGCGTCATCAAAGGCGGCGGGGGCGGGGTTCTCGGGGGCCAGACGATACTCCACCGTGACCACCACCGCGTCGAACTGGTCGACGTACTCCACGATCGGAGCGATGCCGTTGAAGGCATCACCGAAGATCAGGCCACCCACGTGGGTGAAGTAGAACGCGGGTCCGGCGATGCTGTGATCGGTGCGGCGGAAGGAGGTCAGCACCAGCTCACCGGCAGGGCCGGCAATCCGATGCTCGGTGTGGGTAATCGCTCGACCGGCCACCAGCTCATCGGCGTCGGGGGCAAGCTTGGCGGCGCGCAGCATGGGGATGTCTTCGGCATGCAGGGCGGGGCTAAACGATTCCATCAGCACGTCCTGGACGGGCTTCAGCTCGGCGTCGATGGGCGGTGCCGGGGGGATTGAGAATGACATGGTGACCTTCGTGTTGGGCCGTCTTGCGGGCGGCATTTCAATCGGTTCGTGATGACGAACTCATTCAGCATAGCTCTGACTGACTTTAAGTCAATCAATATTTTCCGGACAAAAACGAGGTATGCTTGTGATGACTATCGGTCAGTCGAGCGCTCGCCCGACGTGGCCGGGCTCGCGAAAGGCACCCCATGACCACCCCCACCAAGCGCAAGCGCGTGACCAAACCCGCCGAGGAACGCCGCCAGGATCTGATCGACGCCGGCGTGATCGAGTTCGTGCGCTCGGGGGTCACCGACGCCAAGATTGAGGACATCACCGCCACCGCCGAGGTATCCAAGGGCACCTTCTACCTGTATTTCAAAACCAAGGACGAGCTCGCCGCCGCCGCCTGGGAACGGCACATGAACACGTTTGCCGAGACCGGCGAGGCGATCCTCAACGATCCCACGGTGCCGCTGGATGTCCGCATGGTGTCGGCCCTGCAAGCCCTGTGCCGATTCGCGCTGGACCATGCCGATGTTCACAAGGCGCTCTATGACGGTGCCGGTGCCGAAAAGGCCAAGTACGACGCCAACGAGCGCCTGATCTCACTGATCGGATCGGCTGCCCGCTGGGGCGTGGACACCGGCCAGATCGACTGCCCGCTGCCCGAAATGATGGCGCGCGCGCTCTATCACGGGTTCTGCGCGGCGGCCACCGATGCGATCACCGGATTTGTCCCGATCGACCGCGACGAGATGATCGAGGCCGCGGGGCTGATGGCACGCACCACGTTTGGGCTGGACGCGATCCGACCGCTCCCGCTCGGTTAGCCGAGGTCGCGGCCCTCTCCGGCTGCCGCAATCAGGCACGGACTCGGTTTCAGAAACAGGCACCGGCGCCCCTCGGCCCCGCCCGGTGTCATAATTTGTCACGAATCATCATGACCCCCGTTAGTGGGGCAATGATGAGAGTGCCATGACTCCCTCCCCCGCCACACACCTCGATTCGGCCGCGACTCCCGACCCGGCCGCCGCTCACGCTGCCTGGCGATCCGAGCGACTGAGCCAGGTCTCCGGACGCACCGGTGCCGCGGCGCTGATCAACTATGTCCCGCTGGATGCCACCGAGCAGGAAATCTCCGAGTTTCCGCTGAGCGCCCGGCGGATCGCAGATGAACCGGGGGTGCGGGTACGCGCCCACACCGTTGGCATCACGCTGCGAACCGCCGCGGGAATCACCGAGCTGACCCCGGGCGTCGAGACGTTTGTGGACCGCCTGGGGGCCGACAGCCTCCCGCTGATCGAGTTCGGTCGCTTCACGATCGACGCCTTTAGCCTCGACGGCACCGACGTTGAGCTGCGCGTCTACGACGCCGAGGCCGACAACCTGCGCACCCTGACCGGGATCGAGACGAACCCGTATGACCCCGCCTGGGTCTTGACCGGCACGTTCCACGCCGGCGAGCCCGACGCCCGGGTGCCCTGGAGCTTCACGCGCGAATCCGACAACGGCCACACCAAGGCGGTCCCCGGGACCATCGCCGTCCGGGTGGGCGAGGCCGACTACTCGCTGCTGGTATTCGCCGACGGCCCCGCGCTGGTCCTGGTGTTCGCCGATGCCACCACCGGATCGATCAGCTACGCCCCCGGCCGCTTCCTTCGCCTGGATCCGGTGCCCGACGGCGACCCGATCGTCCTCGACTTCAACCGCGCGTTTGTCCCGCCCTGCGGTTTCAGCGACTTCTTCAGCTGTCCGATCCCCCCGGCCCCCAACCGAATCTCGGCCGCGGTGACCGCGGGCGAGAACCGCGCCCGGCGCACCCCCTAGCCTTCCCCGCCTGCCGCATCCTCCCCCGGAATGCGGCCAGACCGGTCCCCGCCGGCTCCCCTCCCCGTCACCCGGTCTCCCCGAATCCGGCCCGACACCCTCCCCGATCCCCACATTTTCAAAGGACCCCACAATGTCCCAGTCATCCTCCGACGACTTTGCGCTGGCCCGCGTTCCCTCCTCGGCCCGCCGCCACTGGTTTGGCATCGCCGTGCAGCGCTTCGGCATGGTCGGCGCTCTCGCCCAGTTCCTGATCGGCGCCACCCTCGGCTACGGCATGAACTTCGCCACCGCGTTCCTGGCAATCCTGCTCGGTTCGCTGCTGGTGGAACTGATCATGCTCGCCGTCGGCATCATCGGACAGCGCGAGGGCCTGAACACCTCGCTGCTGGCCCGTTGGACCGGCTTCGGCGACATCGGTGCGGCCCTGGTGGGCCTGGCGATCGGCATCAGCCTGATCGGCTGGTTCGGCATCCAGTCCGCCATTTCCGCCGACTCGCTCAACGCCCTGCTGCCCGGGGTCATGCCGTCCTGGGCGTGGAGCCTGATCTTCGGTCTGATCGTGACCGCGATCGTAGCCTTCGGCTTCCTCGGCATGCAGTGGCTGGCAAACATCACGGTCCCGCTGTTCCTGATCCTGGTGGCCTGGTCGGTCACCTCCGAACTCTCCCGCCACAACTTCGCCGACCTGCTCACGGGACCTGCCCCCGGCCCCTCGCTGAGCCTGATCGCGGGCGCAGGAATCGTCGCCGGTGGCGTGATCGTGGGCGCGATCATCACCCCCGATATGACCCGCTTCAACCGCTCGGGATCCGACGTGGTCAAGCAGACCGTCGTCGGCGTCTCGCTCGGTGAGTTTGTGATCGGTCTGGCCGGCGTCCTGGTCGCCCACGGTGCCCGCAGCGGCGACATTGTGGCGATCATCACCTCCTCGGTGGGCCTGATCGGCCTGATCATCGTGGTTTCGGGCACGCTCAAGGTCAACGACTGGAACCTGTACTCCTCAACCCTCGGCGTGATCACCTTTGTGCACACCCTGTTCGGGGTGCGCCTCAACCGCCTGTGGACCACCGTGATCTTCGGTGTGGTGGGATCGATCCTCGCCGCCGCCGGAATCCTCGGTAAGTTCACCGACTTCCTGGTGCTGCTGGGGGTGGTCTTCCCGCCGATCGCCGGCATCATGGTCGCCGAGTACTTCATCGTTAAGGCGTTCCGCGATGTGCTGGATAAGCGCGGTGACGACGAGACCGCGCTGCCCGAAACCGCGCCCCGCTGGGTTCCGGCCACGCTGATCATCTGGGCAGTCTCGGCCCTGGTAGGACACTTTGTCACCTGGGGAATCCCGGCCGTCACCAGCCTGCTGCTCTCGATTGTGCTCTACGTGGTCGCCGGCAAGCTGGGCCTGGTGCGCGGGGTCGGCGTCGCCCACACCAGCAAGATCGAGGTGAGCGCATAGTGCGTGATTCGACACCTACCGAGGGTCCGGTGATCGCATGAGCGAGGTTCAGATTCCCGCCACCGTCCCCGCCCCGGCCGCGCGCGCCCTGCGCATTGGGATCGACGTGGGTGGCACCAACACCGATGCCGTCCTGATGGATGGGCGCAAAGTGCTGGCCGGGGTCAAGCGCTCCACCACCGCGGATGTGACCTCGGGTATCGGCGACGCGATCCAAGCCCTGCGCGAGCAGTCACCGTTTGAAAACGCGGATGTGCGCGCGGTCATGATCGGCACCACGCACTTTGTCAACGCCCTCGTCCAGGCCCGGGACCTGGCCCCCACCGCGGTGGTGCGGCTGGGCCTTCCGGCGAGCGCCGCGCTGCCGCCGCTCACCGATTGGCCCGAGGCCCTGGTGTCCGCAATTTCCGCCCGGGTATACCTGGCACACGGCGGTCACGAGTTCGACGGTCGTCCGATTTCGCCGCTGGACCCCGCCGAGCTGCGCGCCCAGGCCGCCGAGATGCGTGCCGCCGGGGTGCGCTCGGTCGCGATCGCCTCGGTGTTTAGCCCCCTGAACGCCGAGCTGGAATCCGCCGCCGCCGAGATTCTGCGTGCCGAGCTGCCCGAGTTTGTCACCTTCTCGCTGTCCCACGAGATCGGCCGGCTGGGGATCCTCGAACGCGAAAACGCCACGGTGATCAACGCGGCCCTGCGCGAGCTGGGGGCCGAGGTGATCGAGGGCCTAGCGACCACCGTGCGCGGACTCGGGATCACCGCCCCGATCTACCTCAGCCAGAACGACGGGACCCTGATGGATGAGGACTTCGTACGCCGCTATCCCGTCGCAACCTTCGCCTCGGGCCCGACCAATTCGATGCGCGGAGCCGCCGAGACCACGGGCCTGGCAACCTGCGCGGTCGTGGATGTGGGCGGAACCACCGCCGATATCGGCCTGATCGAGGGTGGGTTCCCGCGCGAAGCCGCGGCGAGTGTCGCGGTCGCCGGGGTGCGCACCAACTTCCGGATGCCCGATGTGATCTCGATCGGCATCGGCGGCGGCTCGATCGTCGACGTCGACACCGCCGAGGTGGGTCCCGAATCGGTCGGCTTCCGGCTCACCGAGAAGGCCCTGGTCTTCGGCGGCGACGTGCTGACCGCCACGGACATCGCGGTCGCCGGGGGCCGGGTCGCCCTGGGTGATCCCGCCCGAGTGGCCCACCTGGACCCGGCGCTGGTGGAGCGCGTGTTGAACCGGATCGATCAGCGCATCGCCGAGGCCATCGACCGCATGCGCACCTCCCCGGAGCCGATCCCCGTGGTCGCAGTGGGTGGCGGCGCCGTGCTGCTTGCGCCGGTCCTGCCCGGGCTGGGCGAGATTGTCAGGCCCGAAAACGCCGGCGTGGCCAACGCGATCGGCGCCTCGATCTCGCAGGTGGGTGCCGAAATTGACACGGTGGAATCCATCGTCCCCGGGAGCCGCGACACCGTGCTCGCTGCGCTTAAGGAGCGGGCCATCGCCGAGGCGATTGCGGCCGGAGCCGACCCGGCAACGGTCACCATCCTCGACGTGGATGAAATCCCGATCCCCTACCTCCCCGGCGGTGCGACGCGTGTGCGCATCAAGGCCGTGGGTGACCTCGAAGGAGTCTCCGCATGAGCTGGGAACTGACCCGGGCCGACCTGCCCGACCTCGCCCGCGGTGCCGCGTTCCTCGGTACCGGTGGCGGAGGCGACCCGTACATCGGTCACAAGCTGGTTGAGTTGGCCCTCGGGGAGGGATCGATCACGATCCTCGATCCCGACGAGATTGCCGATGACCTGTTTGTGATCCCGGTCGCGCTGATGGGTGCCCCCACGGTGATGATCGAGAAGCTCCTCGCCGGCCACGAACCGCTGACCGCGCTGCGCCACCTGGAGGCACACTACGGCCGCCCGGCCGACGCGACCATGCCGATCGAGTGCGGCGGGGTGAACTCGCTGATCCCGCTGTTGGTGGCCGCGCAAACCGGGCTGCCGGTTGTGGACGCCGACGGGATGGGGCGCGCGTTCCCCGAGCTCTCGATGGAGACCTTCGCGGTGTACGGCGTGAATGCGTCACCGATCGCGTTGACCGCCGAACGCGGCGAGCACATCATCCTGGATACCGGCGCGGATAACCGCCGAATCGAGCAGCTTGCTCGGGCGTTGACGGTCGAGCTGGGCGGCTCGGCCGCGATCGCCGAGTACGCGATGACCGGGGCGGATGTGCGCCGCACCGGCGTTCCCCGCACCATCTCGATGGCCCTGTCGATCGGGCGAGCAATCCGCGAGGCACGCGCCGAACACCGCTCCCCGTTTGAGGCCATCACCGATGCGCTGGCCCCCACCCTGTACTCGCATGTGCGGGAGCTGTTTGTGGGCAAGATCGTCGATGTCGAGCGCCGCACCGAGGGCGGGTTCGCCCGCGGCCGCGCCAAACTCGTCTCGGCGGACGCCTCGGACACCAGCGCGTTCGAGATCGACTTCCAGAACGAAAACCTGGTGGCCCGACGCGATGGGCGGCTGGTCGCGATCGTCCCGGACCTGATCTGCGTGGTGGACCAGGAAACGGCCGAGCCGATCACCACCGAAGCCCTGCGCTACGGTCAGCGGGTACGGGTGCTCGGGGTCTCCACCCCGGCGCTCATGCGCACCCCCGAGGCCTTGGACACCTTCGGGCCACCGGCCTTCGGGCTGGCCGAAGCCTTCGTCCCGGTGGAGGAACTGAGCTAGCCTGAAATAGCTCGTTCAGGCTCGCCTCTAGCGGACTCGATCCACTACGTTACGTGAACACCTACGTGGTCGCCCCGGTATTCAGTCTCAGAGCTGACCCGGGGCGTTCCCATGTGTGGGGCGGATTTTGGCAGCGAAGCGCATTCGAAACTCCTGCGCCGCAGGGGCCCGATGCGGAAATCCCGGACACCGTGGACGGGATCCCCCGATCGATCCGGAAACCCTCTTGGGCATCACAGATTTATCGGCGGGAATAACGCCACTCGTCCTCCCCCGGTCTCATATGCAAACATACCGCCCGCGATCCGAGGATCACGGGCGGGACGTTTGTGAGGACGCTGTTTACTGGTTGGAGAAGGCGTCGTCGAAGGAGCCCTCCGGGAGCTTCCAGAGCAGGGAGCGCACGAAGTTCACCGCGTCGGCGGCACCAACGAGGCGGTCCATACCGGCATCTTCCCACTCGACCGAGATCGGGCCGTTGTAGCCGATCGAGCTCAGGGCGCGGAAGGAGTCCTCCCAGGGCACGTCGCCGTGTCCGGTGGACACGAAGTCCCAGCCGCGGCGCGGGTCGCCCCAGGGCAGGTGCGAACCGACCACGCCGGCGCGGCCGTTGTGCGGGCGCAGGCGGGTGTCCTTGCAGTCCACGTGGTAGATGCGGTCGGCGAAGTCGACGATGAAACCGACCGGGTCGATGTTCTGCCACATCATGTGCGACGGGTCCCAGTTGAAGCCGAACGCCTCGCGACGGTTCAGCACCTCGAGGGTGCGCACGCTGGTCCAGTAGTCATATGCGATCTCGCCCGGGTGAACCTCGTGGGCAAAGCGCACGCCCTCGGCGTCAAAGACGTCGAGGATCGGGTTCCAGCGGGTTGCGAAGTCCTCATAGCCGGCGTCGATGACCGAGGCGGGTACCGGCGGGAACATCGCCGAGTACTGCCAGATCTTCGATCCGGTGAAGCCCACCACGGTGTCCACGCCGAGCTTGCGGGCGACGCGGGCCGAACGCTTCATGTCCTCGGCGGCGCGCTGGCGCACACCCTCGCCATCGCCGTCGCCCCAGGTGTAGGGGCGGACGATGGACTGGTGCCGGAAGTCGATCGGGTCATCACACACGGCCTGGCCGGTGAGGTGGTTCGAGATCGCAAACACCTGCAGGTTGTAGCGCTTGAGGATCTCCAGGCGCGAGGCCAGGTACGAGTCGTCCTCGTCGGCGAGCTTGAGGTCGAGGTGGTCGCCGGAGGCGGCGATCTCCAGGCCGTCATAGCCCCACTCGGAGGCCAGACGTGCAACCTCTTCGAAGGGCAGGTCGGCCCACTGTCCGGTGAACAGGGTGACGGGAAGTCGTGCTTCAGTCATTTCAATCTCCTCTAGTCCAGAACCACGGTCTGACCGGACGCTGCCGAGTCGAGCACCGCCTGGGTGATGATGCCCGCGCGCAGGCCGTCGGCGAAGGTCGGCAGGCCCACGGGGGTCTCACCGGCGATGGCGGCGTAGGTGTCGGCTACAAAGCCGTTGAAGGCGTCCTGATAGCCCTGGGCATGACCCGAGGGCACCACGCAGAGGCGCGCGGCATCGGCGTCGAGACGCTCGGCCTCACGCGGCAGCACGCGGTTCTCGGCGATCTTGCCGAGCCACAGGGAATCCGGCTGCTCCTGCTCGAACACGATGCTCGAGTCGGTGGCCGAGATCTTCAGGACGAGGCCGTTCTTGAAGCCCGGGGCGACCTGCGAAACCAGGAGCGTGCCGATGGCGCCGCCCACGGTTTCAAAGCTCACCGACACGGCGTCCTCGGTGGTCACGGTTCCGGTGCCCGAGCGCTCGGCCAGGAAGGTGCGGGTGCGCGCAAACAGCGAGTGGATGCGGTCGCCACCGATGAACTCGATCAGGTCAACCAGGTGCGATCCGATGTCCGCAAACGCGCGGGATTTCCCGCCCTGGGCGGAGTCCACGCGCCAGTTGTCCGAGTCGGCGGCGGCGAGCCAGTCCTGCAGGTACTCGCCCCCGATCGTCAGCACCCTGCCCCCGGCGGCGATCTGCGCACGCGCCTCGCGCGCCATCGGGTGGAAGCGGTAGACGAAGGGCACGGTGGCGATGACACCGGCAGCCTCGGCGGCCTCGGTGATGCTGCGCGCCTCGGCAGGGGTCGTCGCGAGCGGCTTCTCGCACACCACGTGCTTGCCGGCGGCGATCACCGCGGCGGCCTGCTCGGCGTGCAGCGCGTTCGGGGTGCACACGTGCACCACGGTGATGCGCTCATCGGCAAGCAGGGCCTCGAGCGAGTCAAACGCCTGCAGCGCACCCAGCTCCTCGGCCACCTGGGCCGAGCGGGCGGGGGTCGAGGCCACCACTCCCACGAGGGTGGCCCCGGCGGTGCGGGCCGCGCGGGCGTGCACGGTGGCCATGAAGCCACCGCCCACGATGCCCACGCCGACGCCCGCACCGATGCGATTGGGGTTTACACTCATGCGATCACCCGGGCCGCGGGATCCCAGTCCTCGGCCAGCGGAGCGGACAGCACTACGGTGCTCTCCACGGTGACCGGCTCACCCGAGGCGGCCGACTCGGCGGTGGAGACCATGACATCGAGCACGTGGAATGCGAGCTCCCCCGAGGCGCGCTCGGGCACACCGGCGCGGATCGCCCGGGCCAGCTCAACCACGCCGATGCCGCGGCCGGCGCTGGTGCCCTGGGCCTCGATGGTCTCGGGCTCGACACCGTAACCGTGCACGATCAGCTCACCCTCGAAACGGTTGGGGTCGGGGATGGTCAGCGCACCGGTCTCGCCGGTGACCTCGAACTGGATGCGCGCGAGCGGCGAATCGAAGCTCAGGATCGACTGGGCGCTCTGGCCGCCCTCGAACTCGATGTTGACGCTCACGTGGGTGGGCACGGTCACGTCGAAGGACTCGCCCGCGCGCGGTCCCGAACCGATCACGCGGGTGTCGCGCGACTTCGAGGACAGCGCCGAGACGCGCTTAACCGGACCGAACAGCTGCACCAGGGCGGTGAAGTAGTAGGGGCCCATGTCGAACAGCGGGCCCGCGCCCTCCTGGAACAGGAAGTCGGGGTTGGGGTGCCAGCTCTCGGGGCCGGGCACCTGGAACAGGGTCAGCGCGGTCAGCGGGGCGCCGATCCGGCCGGATTCCACCAGGCGGCGGGCGTGCTGGATTCCGGCGCCGAGGAAGGTGTCGGGGGCGGTGGCCACGCGCAGGTTCTTGGCGTTGGCGACGGCCAGCAGCTCGCGGCCGCTCTCGCGGTCCAGCGCGAAGGGCTTCTCGCTCCACACGTGCTTGCCGGCGTTCAGGATCTGCAGGGCGATCTCGACGTGCACCTTGGGGATGGTGAGGTTGATGACGATCTCGATCGAGTCATCCGCCAGCAGCTCGGCCACGGTTCCGAAGCCGGCAACGCCGTACTTCTCGGCCTGGGTGCGGGCACGCTCGACGTCGAGGTCGGCGATGAAGCGCACCTCAACGTCGGGGAAGGTGGTCAGGTTTGCCAGGTACTGGTCGCTGATGACACCGGCACCGATCAGGCCGATTCCGACGACGCCGCTCATGCCTGGACACCGTTCTTGGTGAGGAAGGTGAAGGCGGTCTGCAGGCCCTCGAAGATGTCGCCGGCGTAGTCATCGAACTCGACCACCGGGGTAGCGTGCGGGGCGGCGGCGATGATGCCGAGGACGTCCAGGACACCGGAACCGGCGGGCAGCTGGTTCTTGACGTCGCGGCTGGCGTCGCCATCCTTGATGTGCAGCAGGGAGACGCGCTCACCCAGTCGACCGAGCAGGTCGATCGGGTTCTGGCCGCCGACCTGGGCCCAGTAGGTGTCGATCTCGAGGGTCACACGCGGGTCGAGCAGGCTTGCCAGGTATTCGATCGGGGACACACCCTCGACCAGGCCCTCGGCCTCCCAGGCGTGGTTGTGGTAACCGGTGACGACGCCGTGCTGGTCGGCCAGGTCGGCGGCGGCGTTGAGCTGGTCGGCGACCTTCTTGATCGCGTCGGCGTCACCGAAGTGCTCGGCGGGCAGGAAGGGCTCGATTACGGTGCCCACGCCGGCCTCGGCGGCGGCGGCGAAGGTGGCCGAAACGTCCAGGCCCTTGCCCAGGAAGTTGGAGTGCGCGCTCGGGACCGAGAGGCCGTACTCGGCGAACTCACGGATGTCGGCGACGCTCTCGGCGTTGAAGCCGAAGGTTTCGATCTGGGTGAAGCCGATCTCGGCGAGGCGGGTCAGGGTGGCGGCGCGGTCTTCGGCGAGCGCGTGACGCACCGAGTACAGCTGGGCGGTGAGGTGGTTGGAAGTCATGATGATCCTTTTGCGGGGTGGATGGATGGGTCCGTGAAAACGAGCGTACCGGACTTTTGCCCACAAACAAACAAAAGTCCCAAAAGTCTCGGAATTGGATTTTGCCGACCCTCGCCCGCTCCGCCTCGCCGACCCGACAATGTGGACAAAACGGATAGACTCACGGCATGACCGCTGCCCCCTCCACCCCTCCTCACCCCGCGGATACCCGCGAAAACGAGGGCGCGGACGTGGCGGAAACCCGCCCCTATATCCCCGGGGATCCGGGCCCGCAGGCCCCACCGATCAGCGGCGGCGTGGGCCAGGTTCTCCAGATTTTCAGGGACGGCAGCGCCCGCACCAAGGCGGAGATCGGCACCCTCACCGGGCTGGCCCGCTCGACCGTCTCGGCACGGGTGGACACCCTGATCGCCTCGGGCCTGCTAATCGACGCGGGTGAGGCCGAATCCTCCGGCGGACGCCCGCCCGCCCGCCTGCGCCTCAACGAGCGCGCCCGGATCGTGATCGCGATTGAGCTCGGCGTCACCCACGGGCAGGTCGCCGTGGCCGACCTGTTTGGCACCATCCTCTGCGAGGAACGCAGCGACCTGGTGATCGCCGACGGACCGGTCCCGGTCCTCGACTGGGTCATCGCCGCCGCGCACCGCCAGCTGGCCGCCGCGGGCCACGAGGTCGCGGACATCCTGGGCATCGGGATCGGCGTACCGGGACCGGTCGAGCATGCCGCCGGGCTTCCGGTGGCCCCGCCGATCATGCCCGGGTGGGACCGCTTCGACATCACCGGTTACGTGGGGGCACGCCTGGCCGGGCCCGTATATGTGGACAACGACGTGAACCTGCTGGCCCTCGGCGAGCGCGCTCAGGAGTGGCCCGAGGTGCAGGATCTGGTCTACGTGAAGGTGTCCACCGGCGTGGGCGCGGGCATCATCAGCGGCGGCGCGCTGCGACGCGGGGCGCAGGGGGCCGCCGGGGATCTGGGCCATGTGCGCATCCCGTTTGATCCCGAATCCGGCCGGGCCCCCGAGGATGAGCGCGATCTGGAGGCGCTCGTGGGTGCCGCGGCGCTGGCCGAGCTGCTGACCCCGGAACCGTCGGCTCCGCGCACCCGCTCGGCCGTACTGGCCCTGATCCAGGCGGGGGCCGATCCGGTTCCCGCCGTGCTGCATCAGGCCGGACGCGACGTGGGGGCGGCGCTGGCCACGGTCATCAGCCTGCTCAACCCCTCACACGTGGTGGTGGGAGGCAGCGTGGGTGCCGCCTCCCCCGATCTGCTGGCGGGCATCCGGGAGATTGTCGAGTCGCGCAGCATCGCGCTCTCCAGCCAGGACCTGCACATCATCCCCTCGCGCTCGGGGGATCGCGGCGGCACACTCGGGGCCGCCCAGATGGTGCTGGGATACGTCCTGGCCCCGGCAAATATCGACGCGTTGACCGCATGAGCGCCCTCGATCACGCGCAGTACGCGCACTGGGATGCGGTGGCATGCGCCCTCCCCGGTGCCGATGCGACCTATCCATTCGGGCCGGATGCCCGGGTGTTCCGGGTGCTCGGCAAGATGTTCGGGATGATCTCCGAGGCGCGCTCCCCGCTCTGGCTCACCCTCAAGGTGGATCCGGTGCGCGGCGACCTGCTGTGCCGCGACTTCCCGTCAATCACGCCCGGCTATCACATGAATAAGCGGCACTGGATCACCGTGGTACTGGATGAGAGCGTCCCGCCCGACCTGATCGAGGACCTGATCGAGGAGGCGCATGAGCGCGCGGCCGCGGGCCTCACCCGCGCCGACAGGATCCGGCTGGCGGCCCTGGCCGGCGAGCGCTAGCCTGCCAGATGCCGGTGTACCCGAGTCCTAGTCCGCCGCGCCCACCGACACGAACCCGAAGCCCTCGTCGATAATCGTCGCGGCACCGGCGGTATGCGCGGCGATTCGTTCGGCGGCGATGTCACGGTCCTCGGGCGGGATACCCAGGCGCAGGGTCACATCCGCCCCGTATTCGGCCTCGCCCAGGCTCCACCCGCGGCGCTGCGCCTCGGCCTCGACGATCGCCGCGGTGCCATAGTCCAGGCGCACGGCGATTCGCTCGCGCGGCTCGAAGCGCAGGATCTTGGCGTGCGTGACCGCCTCGGCCACCGCTGCCCGGTACGCGCGGGTGAGCCCGCCGGCCCCGAGCAGGATGCCGCCGAAGTAGCGCACCACGATCGCCACCACAAAGGTCAGCTCGGACCCGTCGATCGCGTCCAGCATCGGCGCACCGGCGGTTCCCGAGGGCTCCCCATCGTCGTTGCTGCGCTTGAGCTGACCCCGCTCACCGACCACAAACGCGGTGCAGTGGTGGCGGGCCTTGGGATGCAGGGCACGGACGCGGGCAATTTCGGCGCGGGCCTCCTCCTCATCGGCCACCGGGGTCAAAAAGCAGATAAACCGGGAGCGCTTGATCTCCTGTTCGGTCTCGACCGGCGCGGCAATGGTCCGATATCCGGGAGGCACAAACGTGGTCATGAATCCAGGCTAGTACGTGGACCCGCGCCGCCTCGCCCGTTAGGCTGACCGCATGATCGCAGACGAGCTGCTGGACCTGATCGACCCCCTCTCCCCCGCGGATGCGCGGCGGCAAATCGCGCGCCTGGCACGCGAGCTGGATGCGGTGCCCCTCGGCACGCTGTGTGCCGAACTCACCGAACGTGGGCTCCGGGGCGGCGAGGTCGCGGTGGATCTGGCCCGCGAGGCCCGGGCGGTCGCGCCGCTGATCGCGGCCCTCGGGTTCCCGGATGCACGCGTACGCATCCGGGCGATCTCCGCGCTGCCGCGCTGCGCCGACGCGACCGCCGAGACCGTCCTCGACGCCTATGCACGGGCCAGTGCACGAGAACGCCGCGCCCTCCTGCGTGCTGTCCGCACCCTCCACCGCACCGACCTCGCCGACGCCCTGCTGCAGGCGGCCCTGGACTCCGAGCGAATCGAAGATGCCCGCATGGTGCTTCCGGCGGCCTCCCCCACCCGTGCCGAGCAGCACCTGGGCACCCTGCTGCCGGGCAGCGCGCGGCCCGAGCGGATCGCCCGAGCACATCCGGTAGCTTCGGTTCCGATCCTGCTGGAGAGCCTGGATTGGACACCCCACGAAGCCCGAGATGCCGCCTGGGATCGACTCACCCCGGCACTGGTGGCCGCGCTGGCCGAGATCACCCACCGAGTGGACGCCCCCACGTCGACGCCGGACCTGCTGTCCGCGATCCTGGCGGCGGTATCGAGCCATGCTCCCCTGGAGGGCTGGACCGGGACCCACTCCCCGCTCTGGAACGCGCTGCTGCGCGCCGATCCCAACCAAACGCTGCCCCTGCTTGCCCGGGCCCTCCTCCACCCGTACCGTCCGGCGCTTCCCGCGCGGGGCATCGCACGGGAGCTGATCGCAGGAGCCTCAGACCCCCTGCACGATCTCCTTGCCGCCCAGCTGGGTGAGCCTCGACCCACCGCGCTGGCCACGCGGCTGCTCACCTCGGCCGCCCCCGAGGACGCGCGCGCGATCCTGCGCACGCTGATCGAACGCGGTGTGGCGCTCCCCGCGCGCGGCTGGACGGGCGAGCACCTCCTGCCCGCGGCCGCTCGGATAAGCGCGGCCCGGGCCGGCAACCCCGAGTCGGACATCCCCTGGCTGCCGCTTGCCGCGGCCGAGGAACGTCTCGATGCGCGGCTCCGTAGCTCCATCGCCGAGGTCCGAGCCCAGGCCTATCGGGAGCTCCTCGGGGCGGCCGTCCTGGACCCCGGGGCCGACCTCTCTGCGCTGCTGCACAGACTCGACAGGCTCGGCAGCGAGCGCGGCACCGTCCGGCTGGCCGCACTCGATGCGCTCTGCGCGGCCCCCGCATCACGGCTTGCGCGTATCACCGAGGAGTCCCTGTATCCGCTGGTTCACGCGGCCCTGATCGCTCCCGACCGAGATCCGGGCACCCTCTCGGTCCTGGCCAGGCTCGCAATCAGGATTCTGACCGGCACCGACAATACATCCTCGCTCGGGTGGCGAATGGTGGATGCAATCGCCAAGGTGAACCCCCTGGTCTTCCCCCTGGACCGGATCGCCAATCCCCTTTGTAGTCTCCTCCTGGACCGGATTCTCCACCGGGTATCCTCCACCGAAACGCTCGTTCAACTCGCGTGGGAAGCCCCCACGCATCCGGGCCTCGATGCGGCTCTGCTGGCCGCCATCCGGGCCACCGACCCCGACGTTATCTTCGAGTTTTCCCCGCTGATCGGGGCCTGGTTGCGGGATCGGAGGACGCGAGTGGCCCGGGTTCGGGCGCTGCTGGATGATCCACGCCTAGACCCAGACTCGCTCCTCGGTGAGGCCGGCGTGCGGGCGGTCCTCTCCCACGCCGGAAGCGATCTGCTGGCCCGGATCCCCGGTGCCGCGGCCGGCGAACCCGACACCGGGCGTTCGGGCCGCTGGGGATCCTCCGCCCGCACGCTGGTGGCCTCGGCCTATGAGGCGACCCTGCGCGAAGCCGCGGAGAACGAGTTTGTGCGCCTGGCGGCTCTGGGCTCACTGTCCCGTATTCCGGGGCACGGACTGGCAACCCTGCGCCAGGCCGCGCTGACCCCCGAAACACTCATCGAATCGGGCGAGGAGGACGAGGTGATTGCCGCCGAGCGCCTCCGCGGCCGAGCGGTCGCCCTGCTGGGGGCCCGCACCGAGGACACTGGGGCCGACGATGTGCTGTGCGCGCTCCTCTCGGGTGATGCCGTCGAGACCGCCGACCCCGAGACCGCCAATCCCGGGGCGACCGGGTCCGGCGCAAACGGGGCCAATGCAAACGGGGCCGATGCAAACGGGGTCGATGCAAACGCGGCTCACGCAAACGGGGCCGGCACGCCCGCGCCCGCGTCCGGCGCCCTCCGTCGTGTGGCCGGTTCCGCGCTTATTCGCCGCGCCGGGACGCTGACCGCCGCCCATACCGCCGAACTCCTCACCCGCATCGATGCCGCCGCCACCGGCGTCTCCACCCGCCGATTCGCCCTGGCGGCGCTTGACCGGGCCGGTACCGCCGATCACACGGCCCGCCGCCTGAGCATCCTGGGGCCACAGCCGCACCCGGATCTACGCTGGCGAGCCATCGATCTGGCCCTGGCCCACCCCGAGGCGCGCACCGAGCGCGCGTTCGTTCGTGCCGAACTATCGCGGCCGCACTCCCCCGAGGATTCCGAGCGTGCGGGCGCTCGTCTCGCCGCCATTTCCTCCGCCACCCTCTCGCCCGCTGCCCGAGCAGAGGCGCTGCGCGCGGCAATCGACGTGGTGAAAAGCACGGGCGTCTGGGCACCCGCGTCCCTCACGCTGATCCGAGTGTGGGCACCGCACCAGCGGGACCTCGCCGACACCTTCTGGCACGCGGTTGCCCGCGCTCCCGAGGACGTCCCGGTGGCGGCCGCCGCGGTCACGGCCACGCTCCTGGCCGCCGGGCACACCGAGGGTGCGGCCGACGCGCTGCTGACGCTCGCCCGAAACCGCGGATCACGCCTTGCGCTCCTGCGGATCCTGGATCCCGACGCCCTGGTGTCGGGTGCGCCGATCCCCGATTCGGCCGTCACCACGCTTCTGAGCATCGCCCGGTCCCTCTCGGCCACGGGCGAACACGCGCGGATCGCCTCCCACACGGTGTGGGCGCTGACGGCCGCGGCCACGCTGGAACCCGATCGGGTCGCCGCGGCCCTGGCCGAAACCCTGGCCGGACGCGCATCGATCGCCGCCGAGCTGGTCGACTCCGCCGCGAGCCGGACACTCCTGCACCACACCGAACACGCCCTGGCCCTCGCAAACCTGCTGAGCGCGGGCGATCCCGCCACCCAGATCGTCGCCGTGGACCTGCTGGCCGCGTGCATCTCGGGCTCCCGCCTGTCCGGTGAGACCATTGTCCAGTTGCGCGATATGCTCCCCCGGCTAGCCCCGGAGCCCCACGAGCGCGCCCTCGATGCGCTCGCTCGGGCCACCCAGCCGGGCGTTTTTGCCGGATCGAATCCACACCTGCCGATGCGGATCAGTCCGGGATTCTAAGGATGTACGCGGGTCGCACGAATATCCATTAGGCTACTTAGGCAACCCTTACTCTTTCGGAGGATCCGCCATGAGCGCCTTTGTTTTTGCCCCGGAGATCGTCGCGGGCGTCCTGCACCACATGAACGACGACCACAATGACGATAACCTCCTGATCGCGCGCGCCTTCGGCGACCGCGGCGCTACCGGTTCGATCATGACCGCGCTGGATGGCGACGGCGGCACCTGGAGCATCACCGTGGAGGGCGCACCCCGCGACCTCACCGTGAAGTGGAGCACCTCGATCACCGAGCGTCCGGAGATCCGCCGCGAGATCGTGGTCCTCTACGATCTGGCCTGCGCCGAGCTGGGCCTCGAACCGCGCGCCCACGCCTAGTCCGAACCCCGGCCGAAAAACGGCCGAGAAATCACCCTGGACATCTTGCCGACACAGTGCCGGTATGGGTAACCTAAGTAAACGAGCCGCCTTCGGCTCCCCTTCCCCACTCTTCATGTAAATCCGGAGCGTCTCATGACCGATGTCACCCCCTTCTCTACCCAGGTTCGCGAGCGCACCCGCCAGGATCACTCCTCGAGTGAGGGGGCCGATTTCATGGCCGACCTGATGCGTGGACGCGGCACCCGCGAGGACTACGCGGCCCTCACCGCCCAGCACTTCTTCATCTACGAGGCGCTTGAGGCCGCGGCCGATGCCCAGGCCGAGGACGAGGTTGCCGGCAAGTTTGTGTTCGAGTCGCTGCGCCGCCTCCCCGCGCTTGAGCGCGACCTGGCCTTCCTGCTCGGTGACAACTGGCGCGAGCAGATTGCCCCGCTGCCCACCACCGTCAACTATGTGGCTCGGATCAACGAGATCGGCTCGACCTGGGCCGGCGGCCTGATCGCCCACCACTACACCCGCTACCTCGGCGACCTCTCTGGCGGCCAGTACATCGCCCGCCTGATGAAGCGTCAGTTTGAGCTGGATGAGGCTGGCGTGGAGTTCTACGCGTTCCCCGAGATCGAGGACCCGGCCGTCTTCAAGGACGCCTACCGCGAGCTGCTGGACGCCCTGGACTGGGACGAGGCCGAGCGTGAGCGTGTGATCGAGGAGATCGTGCGCGCCTACGCCTACAACACCAACCTGTTTGTGGATCTCGGCGCCGCCAAGGCCACCGCTGCCGCGTAACCACGGCTTTCTCAAACGCGGGTTCCTCCTCGGAGGGGCCCGCGTTTGTGCGTGGGGCGCCGGCCGCTCCGGGCGCTAGTTTGCGGCCGGCTCGGCGTCGGGGCCCACGGATTCGCGGCCGCTCATGAAGCGCACCACATCGGGGTCCACGATCACGTCACTCGGACGCAGCGGACGCGCCAGGTAGAGCCCGTCCAGGCTGGTCAACCGGCTGAGTGCCACATAGGTTTGTCCGGGACTGAACGCGCGCGGTCCGAGGTCCACGATCGCGCGATCGTAGGTCTGCCCCTGGGACTTGTGGATCGTCACGGCCCAGGCCAGCCGCAGCGGGAACTGGGTAAACTCGGCCACGATATCGCGCTTGAGCTGCTTGGTCAGGGCCGAATAGGAGTACTTATACTTCTCCCAGATCGCCGGCTCCACCTCGTGGATTTCGCCGTCCACCTCGACAAACACGTTGGTGTCGATCCGGGTCACCGTGCCGATGGTGCCGTTGACCCAGCGCTGCCCGTCGGGACCGGCGGCGTCGTTGCGCAGGAACATGACCTGTGCCCCGACCTTGAGCTCCAGCTTGTCGTCGGCGGGGAATGCGGACTTGCCAAACTCCCCGGTGACCTCCGCCCGCGCGGTGAGCAGGCGTCCGGGCAGCTTCTTGAGCGCGGCCGCGTTGATCCGGGTCACCGCGTCGTTGCGCGCGGCCAGGGTGATGATCGTGTCGCCATCCTCGGGCAGCGGACGCTCCCCCGCGGCGTTCAGACGACCACCAATTTCGGCGTCCACGGTGCCGTGGCGAACGGCGGTGAGCATCCGGCGGAAATCATTGTCTGCCTGGCGGTGGATCTGCACGAGCTCGATCACCCGCAGCGGGGCCTCCTGCCAGACCTTGGCGTCGAAGAACCAGAATGAGCGGTAGGTGTCGGCGATGTAGTCGCGCTCCTCGCCGTGGCCGGGCACCGGGGCGAGCTGATACGGGTCACCGAAGAGGACAACCTGGACACCGCCGAAGGGCTCGTGGCGGCGCTGGCGAGCCTGACGCAGGCTGCGATCCATCGCGTCCATGAGGTCCGCATTGACCATCGAGATCTCGTCGATAACCAGCGTATCGATGGTGTTGAGCAGCTTTTTGGTCTGGTCGTTCTGCTCGATTTCCTGATCGGCGATCAGCCCGATCGGCAGCCGAAAGAGCGAGTGGATGGTCTGCCCACCCACGTTGAGCGCGGCGACCCCGGTGGGCGCACAGATGACGATGGTCTTAGAGGTGTTCCACGAGAGGTGGTTGAGCAGCGTGGACTTTCCGGTGCCCGCCCGACCGGTCACAAACAGGTGCTCGCGGGTGCCCTCGATAAGGTCAAACACCGCCTGCTGTTCGCTACTGAGCGCGGGTGAGGATGATGACACGCGGGAGCCTCGATTCCAGTTCGGCAGATCCCAGGATACCCCGCCGATCACGACATTTTGGACACGATGGTTTCACTATTACGCATTCCGTAGTAGTGTGCAGTGTGTTGATAGGAGGTTGTGTGGATACAACGCAGCTACTCAAGGGCGTATTAGATATCGCCGTGCTCGCGGTCATCCGCGACGAGGATGGATACGGATACGACATCGTGCGTCGTCTGCGCGCCGCCGGGCTCGAAGACGTGGGGGATGCCTCGGTCTACGGAACCCTGCGTCGCCTGTACGCCGCCGGTCTGGTCTCGACCTACGTGGTGCCCTCCGAGGGGGGACCGCACCGCAAGTACTACGGCATCAACGACCAGGGCCGCGCGACGCTCGAAGCCGACCGTCAAACATGGAACCACTTCGCCCAGCGCCTCGGTGCGCTGATCAATCCCGAGTCGCCCGCCGACTCCGCACCCACTTCAGGGGGAATCAAATGACCAGTATCTCGATTGACCCGCGGGTTGATGCCTTCGCCGCCGAGGTCCGCTCCCATCTGGGTGACCTGGGCCCCGAGGAGGTCACCGAACTGACCGAGGGCCTGGAGGCTGACCTCGCCGAGCGCCTGGCCGACACCGGGGACCTCGGCGACGCCACCGCCTACGCGCGAGAGCTCCGCGAATCCGCCGGACTCCCGGCTCAGGGTCCGCACGTCCCGCCCACACAAACCTCCCGCGAGTGGTGGGCCGAGCGCCGGGCGCAGGCACTCGCGTTCTCCCAGCGTCGCGGAATCGCCCCGATCACACGCTTTCTGGTGGCGCTGCGGCCGGTGTGGTGGTTCGCTCGCGGATTCGCGCTGTTCCTGTGCCTGGGGCCGTTGGGGTACACCTGAATTGGCTTCTTCCGGCGGATGTTCTGGGCTGGATCGCCCTCGCCGCCGCCGTTGTCCTCAGCGTGCAGTGGGGCCGAGGCGTCTGGCTGGGCTCGCGTTTCCTCCGCATCCTCAAGGCCGCGGTGAGTGTCGTGGCGATCCTGGTCCTTCTGATCACGATCCCCACCGCTCTCAACCGGCTCTCCTATGACCCGTACTCGTCCGCATCCTCATCCGGCGACAGCTATGAGGCGCCGGTCCCCGAGGGGCTGCGGATGAACGGTGAGAACGTGCAGAACATCTTCGCGTTCGACTGCTCGGGTGCCGCGATCGAGCGGGTCCAGCTCTTCGACGCGAATGGGAAGCCGCTTGTCCTCGAGGATGCCGATGAGAACGGCCTCCTCACCCGCGATAGTGCGCAGGGCACGCAGACCTATCTGAAGGCGCGCACCGACACCGAACAGGGACCGATCTTTAACGCGTTCCCGCTCTCCACGGTGACCACAACGATCGACCCCGACACCGGAGCGGTCTCGACTCCGACCCCGATCCCCAGCGCAGGCACCCCCGGCGAGGCCCAGCAGGGTACCGCCGTGCGCCCGTTTGAACGCGCCCGCCCGCTGCCGGGCTGCGCCATCACCCCCGACACCCCGGCCCCCGCCGCGGACGCTCCCGCGGACGAAACCCCCGCCGAGCCCACCCCCTAACCATCCACACAGATCACATCGGAGGCATCATGAACGAACGTCTGACCCGCCCCGTCGCCGACACGGACCCGCAGGCCCGCCCGGAGCCGCGCCCCGCGCTGTACTCGATCCCGGTGGACATCGCCCCCTGGCTGGAGCGTGCGGCCGAGGCACACCATCCGGACACACCCCCGACCGTCTAACGCCAAAACGCCCGGCCCCCAGTGGGGCCGGGCGTTCTGCGCTGGGGGCTATTTCCCGGCGTCCTCGCGTTCGGCCATCTTGGCCAGGCGCGCGTTGTAGGCCTTGAGCTCGGCGTCCCCGGAGCGGTCGGCCCGGCGGTCTGAGCGCCGCTGCTCCTTCACATCGTTGCGGCTCCACTGGATGGCCACGGCGATTGCCAGGGCCACCGTGGGAATCTCGCCGATACTCCAGGTGATGCCGCCACCGACCCGCTGATCATCCATCGGCGGATCGCCCCAGGTGCGCCCGGTGGCCCCAAACCAGTCGGCCACAAACAGTCCGGTATTGGACATGATCGCCAGCCCGAAGAACGCGTGGAACGCCATGGTGGCGATCAGCAGGATCAGGCGCATCGGGTAGGCCAGGCGGTGCGGAACCGGGTCGATCCCGATCAGTGACTGCACAAACAGGTACCCGGTGATGACGAAGTGGATGATCATCCACTCGTGCCCGATGTGATCCACCATCGACCAGCGGAAGATCTCGGTGTAGTAGAACACCCAGAGCGATCCGGCGAAGAGCACGGCGGTCACCACCGGGTTGGTGATGATCGTGGCAAAGCGCGAGTGTACGGCGGTGAGGATCCACTCGCGGGCACCGCGAGAACCGTCCTGCCGCTTACGAATGGCGCGCATCGCCAAAGTCACCGGTGCCCCGGGCACCAGGAGTACCGGGACGGCCATGGTGAGCGCCATATGGCCCATCATGTGGGTTGAGAAGAGGAAGCGCTGGTAGACGTTGATGCCGCCGCTGGTGATCCACATCAGCAGCAGCAACCCGGCAATCCAGGACACCGCGCGCAGCCAGGGCCACTTATCGCCGCGCTTGTGCAGGCGATACATTCCGGCGAGGTAGAAGAAGATGCCAAACGCGCCCACCAGCAGCCAGATCAGGTCGATCTCCCACAGCGTGAACAGGCGCCAGGGGGTCAGCTCGGGCGGGAGCTTATCGCCGGTGAGCAGCTCGGCCGGGGTGCGGGTCGGGGAGGTGTCCTCCAGGACCGGGGTGGCGGTGCGGCCGAGGGCCGCGGCGACACCAGACGCGATGCCCATGAACGCCAGTTCGGCCACCACGATCCACCAGAACGTCGAGTTCTTGCCGCGCTTTTCCAGCCGGTCGATCATCCGCAGGCGATACGTTGCCCCGAACAGGCCCAGGACCACCAGCGAGAGTCCCTTGAGGACCACCAGAAGGCCGTAGGGCGTGAGAAGCTGCTCGAGGGACCCGACCCGCAGGGCCGCGCTGGCATAGCCGGAAATGGCGACCACCACGAAGCACACCAGCGCCAGGGTGGAGTACCGGGCGAGGACCACGGGGAGCCGCCCACGTTCCAGATGCGACCGGATGAACACCAGGGTGAGCAGCCCACCCAACCAGATGCCGGCAAACAGGAGGTGCAGGCCGAGGGCCGTGACCGCCTGGCCGTGGCCGGAGGTTCCGGCGGCGTGGCCCTGCTGCGCCATCGGGAGCAGGGAGAACGCGGCCAGGACCCCGACAAAGAACACGAGGGTTTGCCCGCGGACCGAGAAGCACAGCACGGTCACGGCGGCGGCGATCAGCGTGGTGATCAGCCAGGCACGGCCGGCATCCACATCGGTGAAGAAGACACCGATCTTGGATCCGAATTCCTGGGTGAGTTCAAACTTGGTACCGGTGACGTTGAGGAAGGTGAGCACACCGGTGGCCCCCGAGGCGACGGTGAACAGGGCCGCGCTGGCCGAGGCCACGTCGAGGGCCGCGCCGTACTCGCGGCGCTGCGGGGTCAGGGCAAAAAGCACCAGGGTGAGCGCACCGATCATGCCGGCGGCGGTGATGTTCACGATCATCTTGGCGATCGGCAGGCCGTAGCGCACGGTCGCACCGGGGTCGCTGAGCTGCTGCGCCTGGGCACCCCCACCGATCGCGAGCGCGCCAAACAGGGCGATCAGGGCGATCAGCAAAAGTACTGAGGGGGCGACTATTCGGGTTACTCGTGACACCGTCCCAGCCTACGCGAGTACACGCCCCCTTAAAACTCACGCGGCGGGCGGGCGGCCGGCAACGCAAAAGGGACAGGCCCTTGCGGGTCTGTCCCTCTTGAAGCCATAGCGGTCAAGACAGCGTAGCGGCTAGCCCACCAACACCGTCTTCGAACCAGCCGAACCCGAGCAACGCAAAAGGGACGATTCCGAAGAACCGTCCCTTTTGAAGCCGTTTGGCTGAGACTACTTGGCGGCAGCCTTCAGCTTCGAACCAGCCGAAACCTTGACCGAGTGACCGGCCGGAATCTGGATCTCGGCACCGGTCTGCGGGTTGCGGCCGGTGCGAGCTGCACGTGCGGTGCGCTCTACAGCGAGCCAACCCGGGATGGTGACCTTAACGTCGTTTGCAACCGACTCGGCCAGAACGTTGAACAGGGCATCGAGCACGCCGCCGACAGCAGCCTGGCTCTGGCCGGACTCGGAAGCGATCTTCGCAACGAGCTCGGTCTTGTTAAGAGTCTTATCAGCCATGAGTGTCCTCCTCGGACTTTCTTGCAGTCTGTAACTGGTACGTTCCACGAGCTCGCCTGAGTTCGTAGTTGGTCCACGAGGACCGCCTTGAATGTACCAGAAATCCGCATGTTTTCGCGGATATTTCCGCGGTTCCGGCCGAAATTGTCCGCGTGTCGCCGGATTCTTTGATTTTGTTCACAGTCTGCGGCCGGTTTTGTGGGGTTAAACGCCTCAGGGCGCCCGCCGAAGCGGACGCCCTGAGAGCAAGTGTTTCACCGTGTGGTGAGTGGGAGGAAGACCTACCAGCTCGACTTGGTGATACCCGGCAGCTCACCGCGGTGAGCCATGTCGCGGAAGCGCACACGGGAGACACCGAACTTGGTGAGGATACCCCGGGGGCGTCCGTCAACGGCGTCGCGGTTGCGCACGCGCACCGGCGAAGCGTTGCGGGGCAGCTTCTGCAGGCCCAGACGAGCGGCTTCGCGCTCGGCGGGGGTCGACTCGGGGTTAACCAGAGCCTTCTTCAGCTCGAGACGCTTCTCGGCGTAGCGCTCGACGATGACCTTGCGCTGTTCGTTCTTGGCGATCATGCTCTTCTTAGCCATGTTTAGCGCTCCTCTCGGAATTCAACGTGCTTACGCACTACGGGGTCGTACTTCTTCAGCACGATACGGTCGGGGTTGTTCCGGCGGTTCTTGCGGGTTACGTAGGTGTAACCGGTGCCCGCGGTGGAACGGAGCTTGATGATGGGACGTACGTCCTGGTGCTTAGCCATGATTAAATCTTGCCTCCACGAGCCAGGATGTCCTTGACGACGGACTCGATGCCACGAGCGTCGATAACCTTGATGCCCTTGGCGCTCAGGGTCAGGGTAACGTTACGGCGAAGCGAGGGTACGTAGTACGTCTTCTTCTGAACGTTGGGGTCAAACCGACGCTTGGTGCGACGGTGCGAGTGTGAAATGTTGTGTCCGAAGCCGGGAACGGCGCCGGTCACCTGGCACACTGATGCCATTGTGATTCTCCTTGAATACCGCGAAACCGATGGTTTCGCCCAAGATCTCTTGTCGGCACGAAGTGACTCGCACCCGAGAGAGCGAGGTTTTCGTACGATCCAGACGGGGGAGTCCGTCCGGCCAAGGGTCAAGCTTATCTCATAACGACACTCCCGGCAAACCATCTCGGATCGCAGGAACACCGTGGGTTCCCACGATCCGAGATGAGCGCGAGCGGATCGTTCGCCTATAGATAGAGGACAACCCTCCCTATAGAGGGGAACGACCCTAGTGCGCGATCGCCGGTTCGGGATGGGTCACGAGCTCCACAAACCGTCGAAACGCGGTCTCCACCCGGGTGATCGGAACCGCATCGGGCCCGTAGAGGTGGAGTCGGTAGCGCAGCCCGGAGAGCACCGCGACCAGCAACTCGGCCTCGGACTCCGCGGACTCCTCGGTGGCACCGTGCTCGATCGCCCAGTCAAAGAGTGCTCGCACCCAGTCACTGTGCGCGGCGGCAAGAATGCCATCACCCGCGGGATAGCGCAGGCGTTCGGTCACCCCCGCCTCAAACGAGAGCCTTCCGGCGAGTAGGCCCCGACGCGACAGGGACTCCTGCCAGGCGAGCACCCCGGCTTCCACGAGATCCTCGGCGCTGAGATTGCCGGGTTTGATGCCCCCCAGCATCAGTACCTGGCGGTCACGCACCACGCCCAGAATCTCCTGGTCGAGCTGCTCACGATTTCCGAAGTGGTACACCAGCGCGAAGGTGCTCACCCCGAGTGCATCCGCGAGCGCACGGAATGAGGCCTGCGCGAGCGGCACATCCACGAGGAACTCGAGGATCTGATCCAATAATTCTGTTTTTCTTTCCGGATTTCCGGTCCTAGCCATGTTTTCCCCCAAACAACATTCCGAGTCCGCTGCGGTGCGTTCTCGGTCGCGGCTGATTCCGCGGCGCCTCATTGTAAGAACACTTGTTCTGAAAACCGGCTGTGAGTTCAGGAGAACGAACGCTGATGTGTCGCACACTAGGTGTTATTCTTCCGATTGTTATCTAGGAAGGGGACCGCGTGGGCCGTCCAGCAAATCCCAATCGTCGCCCGGAACTGCTCAGTCAGATTCTGGAGCACGTTGCGACCTCGTCGCTGTCTCGTGTCACCTTTCGCAGCCTCGCTGGCGCACTGGGGGTAAGCACGTATGTCCTGGTGTACCACTTTGGTTCACGCCGGGATCTGATTGACGCCATCCTCGATGAGAGCGTGCGCATGCGCCGCGAAGCACTCGAGGGCGTGGACGTGGAGTCCCTGAACCGCGAGGAGATGCTGGCCTGGATGCGCGAGGCGTTTATCACCTCCCTCGAGCCGCGCCACCTCCCCGGGATTCGCCTGCAGTTCGAGGCCGGATCCCTCGAGAGCATCGATCCGGACATCGGCACCCGCATCACCGATTCCTATGCGGTGTGGAACGAACTCTTCGCGGCCTGGCTGCGTCGCCAGGACGTGCCCGAGACCGAGGTGGCCCGCCTCGCCCTGCACATCACCAACTGTCTCTTTGGCACGCAGTTCGGCTACCTGATTAGCGGCGACCGCGCGGCAACCATCGACGTCTTCGACATTGCCCTGGCCACCACCGTCGGACAGATCGACGCCGTCCGCGCGGGCATCCCGGCCGTCACCAACTAGCCATAAACGGGCCAAAACCGGCCCGCCGCGCCCGGGAAAACGCCGTGAGTTTGTCCCTCATCCGGGGGGCGAATTTGGGGCAATAATCCGATTTTCCCGGTGTCGATGCGACAGCCCGCTCCGGAGCGTGTTTCCTCAGAGACAACTTCGACCCGATCTTCATCAAACAATTCAGGGGCACCCGGCCACATGGCCGGGTGCCCCTGAGTTGTTGTGAGACTAGGCAGTTGGTGTGCGACTAGGCGCGGGCGGCCGCCGCGGTGCAGTCGGCGCACAGCCCAAAGATGTCGACCACGTGGCGGGCCTCGGTGAAGCCGTGCTCGGCGGCAACCCGGGAGGCCCAGGCCTCGACCTCGGTGGCCTCGATCTCGGCGGTGGTGCCGCACTGACGGCAGATCAGGTGGTGGTGGTGATCCATCGTCGCGCAGGAGCGGTAGATGGCCTCACCCTCGGGGGACTGCAGCGAGTCGGCCTCGCCCTCGGTCGAGAGATCCGCCAGGGCGCGGTAGACGGTGGCCAGGCCGATGGGGGAGCCGGTGCGGTGCAGCTCGGTGTGCAGCGCCTGCGCGCTGATGAAGCCCTCGGAGCGCTCCAGCGCCTCACGAACGGCCTCACGCTGCCAGGTATTACGCCGAACTGCCATGATGCACCCTACTCTTTCCGCCCGGTTGGGCGCTCGTGGGCGGCCGCGTTAGGCCGCCACTGCGACGGTCTCGCCGGATGGGCGAAACGACCGCGTCTTGGTGCGGCGCGCCTCGATCAGACGGCACACCAGGTAGATCGCAAACGAGATCGTGGTGATGTACGGGCTGATGGGAAGCGAACCACCCAGTGCCAGCAGGATACCCCCTACGGCCGAGACAAAGCCAAACAGCATGCTCAAAATGGGCACCAGAATGGGCGATGCGGACACCCGCATGGCCGCCGCGGCCGGGGTGACCAGCAGCGCCAGCACCAGCAGCGCACCGATGATCTGCACCGAGACCGCAACCATCAGGCCCAACAGCAGCATGAAGGTCAGTGACACCGCGCGGGTGGGGACGCCACGAGCCGAGGCCACGTCGGCATCCAGCGAGTCAAAGCTCAGCGGGCGCCACATGATGCCCAGGCCCAGCAGGACCACAATGCTGATCACAATCAGCCAGATCAGCTGCGGGTCATCCACCGAGACGATCTGCCCGGTCAGCAGGCCAAACTTATTGGCCGTGCGCCCCTGGTAGAGGGCGAGGAACAGAATTCCTAGGCCCAGACCAAACGGCATCAGCACGCCGATAATCGAGTTGCGATCCCGAGCCCTTGATCCCAGCACGCCGATGATCACCGCGGCAATCAGCGAACCCACCAGCGATCCGGCGACCACATTCACGCCGAGCAGCAGCGCGGCGGCAGCCCCGGCAAAGGAGAGCTCACTGATTCCGTGCACGGCGAATGCCATGTCGCGCTGCATCACAAAGACGCCGATCAGGCCGCCCACGATGCCGAGCACGGCACCGGCGATCACCGAGTTCTGCACTAGCTGGAGGAGTTCGCCGTAGTTGGCAAACGAGAACATCCGCGACCAGAGGTCATCCCCGCCGCCGGCAGCGGCGGTCAGGATCAGGGGAGCGAGCGCGGTGGTCATCAGGATGCCTCGGGGGTTTCGTTGTGGGGGTGGTGATCGTGGGTGTCCGGCAGGCCCATCACCACGATGCGGCCGTGCGAGCGGAACACCTCCACCGGGGTCTGGTACAGGTCGCTCAGCACGTCGCTGCGCAGGACCTCGTCCGGGGTGCCCTCGCGGAAGCGGCCGCCGGCGAGGTAGAGAATGCGGTCGACCATGCCCAGGACCGGGTTCACGTCGTGGGTCACAAACACGACCGGGGTACCGTGGCTGCGCCGGCGGCGGTCGATCAGCTCGGACACCTCACGCTGATGGTTGAGGTCGAGGCTCAGCAGCGGCTCATCACACAGCAGCAGGTCGGGATCGCCGGCGAGGGCCTGGCCGACCCGCAGTCGCTGCTGCTCGCCACCGGACAGGGTGCCGACCGGGGCGTTCGCGAAGTGGGTCGCGCCCACCGATTCCAGCAGCCCATCCACGCGCTCACGCTCGCCGCGACGAGGGAGGGGCAGTCCAAAACGGTGCCCGTTCACGCCCAGGGCCACCAGGTCGCGGGCGCGCATCGGGGTCCCGGCGGGAATCATCTTCTGCTGCGGGATGTAGCCGATGCGGCGATCGCCGCGACGCACGGGCTCACCGCCGAAGTTGATCTCGCCGGCGGTCAGCTCCTGCTGACCGAGGATCGTACGCAGCAGGCTGGACTTACCGGAGCCGTTGGGCCCCAGAACCGCGAGAAACTCCCCCCGGCACACGTCCAGGGAGAGGTCGTCCCACAGGGTGCGCCCGCCGAAGCCGAGGCGCGCACCCCGCAGACTGAGCACCGGGGCACCCGGGTGGCCGTGTTCATGCTCGGCCGCGGGTGCGCCCGGTGCGGCCGTCACTTACCGACGACCTTTGCGAGGTTGTTGATGTTGTCCTGCATCCAGCTCACGTAATCCTTCTTATCCGGCAGGGTCTCGGTGAAGTCGACCACCTTGACGCCCGCTGCCTCGGCGGCCTTGCGGACCTGCTCGGTCTCGGGGCCACTGGTCTGATCATTGTAGGCGAGGAGGAGGACATCGCCTGCACCGACGGCCTTGAGGGTGGCCTGCATGACCGCGGGGGAGACGTCGGTCCCCTCCTCGACGGCCTCGCTGTACTCGGACGGGGTCACGTTGTTCAGGCCCACGGAATCCAGCAGGTACATCGGTACCGGCTCGGTGATCGCCGCGTTCTTGCCCTCGAGCTCGGGCTTCAGAGCCTCGGCGCTCTTGGTCAACTCATCAAGCTGGCCCACGAACTTCTCGTAGTTCTTGTGGAAGGCGTCGGCCTCGGCCGGACGGGCGTCACCCAGCACGTGGGCGAGGTCGTGGGCGACGTTCTTGACACCCTCGAAGCTGTACCAGACGTGCTCGTTGAAGCCCTCGACGTGGTTGTGCACGTCGTGATCCTTGCCGGCCTCCTTGGAGGAGTCGTCGACCTTGGCGGTCTCATCGTCGTGATCGTGGTTGTGCGCGGCGTGGCCGGGCAGCAGACCCGAGGCCTCGGCGGCGTCGACCACCTTGGGGGCGGTGCCCTTATTGGCATCGAGAATGGTGTTCATAAAGTCGTCGTATCCGCCACCGTTTTTGATGACCACGTCGGCCTTGGAAACCGCCAGGGTGTCCTGCGCGGTGGCCTCATAGCTGTGCGGATCCTGCGCGACCGAGCTGATCAGGCTGGTGACAGTGCCGTGATCGCCGACAATCTCCGAGGCGATCGAGCCGTAGACGCTCGTGCTGGCCACGATCGAGATCGGGGCGGTGGAATCACCACTGGAATCTGCGCTTCCCGGGGAGGTGGAGCAGCCGCTCAACACCAGTGCGAGGGCGGGCAGCGCGATCAGGGGCGCGAGGAATCGTTTCTTCATATGAGAAACATTATCAGTAATGATAACCATTCTCAACACGGGCGAATTCCGCCAGGTCCATCTCGGTTAACGCGTTCGCCCGCCCCCGACGTTCCGGGGGCGGGCGAACGCGCGGGGGAGACTAGGACTTCAGCGAGTCCACGTACTCCTTGTTGTCGGCCATCCACTTGCGGACCAGATCCTGCGGCTTGCCGTCGCCACTGTTAAACAGGGCGTTCTCCAGCGAGGCCAGGGTCTCGTCGTCCATGGTGAAGTTCTTGATCCGCTTGGCGACATCCGGGAACTTCTTCTCGAAGCTCGTGCTGCCCACCGAGTGCACACTCTCGGCGGTGCCGAGCGAGTTCTTCGGGTCCTCCAGGTCGCGGATCGGGAAGGCATCGTAGGCCCAGTGCGGCTGCCACAGGGTCACCGCGATGTTCTCGCCCTTGGCGGTGGCGGCCTTGAGCTCACCCAGCATGGCCGGGGTCGAGGAGGTCACCAGCTTGAGCTTGTCGCCGATCTTATAGTCGGGGAACACGTTGTTCTGCACCTGCTTGGTCAGGCCGGCACCGGCCTCGATCCCCACGATCCGGTCGCCGAACTTATCGGCGTTCTCGACCAGCTCATCGATGGTCTTGATCGGGGCGTCCTCGTTCACGGCGATGGTGAGCTTGGCGTTGTCGTACCAGGAACCGAGGTCCACCAGCTTGTCGCCGAAGCGCTCGAACTGGTCCTTATGGGTGGTCGGCAGCCAGCTGTCCAGCAGCAGGTCGTAGTCACCCTCGGAGATTCCGGTGTACACCGGGACCACGTCGGCATAGGTCAGCTTGACGTCGTAGCCCTCGTCGTCCAGCACGGCCTTCCACAGCTCACTCGCGGCGATCCCCTCATCCCAGCCGTTGAAGACCGCGATGTTCAGCGCCTTCTCGTCCCCGTTGTCCAGGGTGGCGGCGGGTCCCGAGGACGAGCAGCCGGTCAGGGCCAGGGCTCCGGCGGCGATGATGCCTCCCGCGGTCAGCAGGCGGCGGGTCTTGGTGTTTCGAATCTTGGTCATAATAAATTCCCTTCGGTGGCGACAACGCGGTCGCCACTGATCAATCGAAAATGTGTGTATTGCCTGGTTATGCGGCGGCGGGCGCCGGGGTTTCCTGAGCGGCGGCGGCACGCTTGCGCGGGAAGCGGCGCTGACGAGGCTTGGCCAGGGCGGCGGTCATCCGGTCGAGGTAGACGGCGAGGATCACCACACCGATACCCGCCTCGACACCCAGTCCGGTGTTGAGCTGGGTCAGACCCGCAACCACGTCGGTTCCCAGGCCCTCGGCACCCACCATGCCGGCGATAACCACCATCGAGAGCGAGAGCATGATGACCTGGTTCACACCGGCCATGATCGTGGGCATCGCCAGCGGCAGCTGAATCTGGCGCAGGATGCGACCGGGGGAGGCACCGAAGGCCTGTCCGGCCTCGACCACCTCGCGGTCCACGCCGCGAATACCCAGCTCGGTGAAGCGCACGCCGGGGGCCAGCGCGAAGATGATCGTGGCGACGATACCCGGCACCACACCCACCCGGAACAGCACCAGGGCGGGGATCAGGTAGACGAACGCGGGCATGGTCTGCAGGAAGTCCAGGATTGGGCGCACGATGGCCGAGGCGGTATCCGATCGCGCGGTCAGAATACCCAGCGGTACCGCGATAATCAGCGCGATCACGCTGGCCACGATGACCAGCGCGAGCGTGTGCATCGCGTTTTCCCACTGCGAGACACCCACCACGAGCAGCAGCCCGGCGAGCATCCCCAGCGCAAACTTCCAGCCGCGGACCCAGAGGCCCGCGAGGACCAGCACCAGGATGATGATCCAGAACGGAGGTCCGGCAAACACGGTGTCCACCGCGTCGTACATGCCCTTAAAAATGGCGCGGATGACATCGAAGAAGCCCGAGAGGTTTGTGGTCACAAACTTCTCGATCGACTCGACCCACTCGCCCAGCGGCACCCGGCCGGTCTCCCAGAAGCGGTCCCAGCCGCCCGTCATCGGCGCGATCATGCGTGACCTCCCGTGCTCGTGGTTGCCGATTCGGGCGTGTCACCGGTCGCACGCAGCGTGGCGGTGATCACGTCCACCGGCACGGTGGCCGGGGCGATGATGGCGTTTTCGGCGGTGATGACGGGCTGCACGTTGGCCAGCGCCGCCAGCAGGGTCACCCGCGGAACGGTGCCCACCAGGCGGTTTTGATCATCGACAACGGCGACCGGCATCGGGCTCTCGGCGGCGGGCTCAAACAGGTCCACCAACAGGGAGTCGCGGGTCACGGTCGCGGCGGTCTCGCGCAGGGCGGGGGAGAGATCCCGTGCCCCCGCACGCACCAGGTCGAGGACCTCGCGGTCACGCACCACCCCGAGCAGGGTCCGGCCGGGGCCGAGCACAAACACGGTGGAGGTCTGGCGATCCCGCATCACCCGGAGGGCGGCGCGGGGGCCGGCGGAGAGCTGGACCACCGCATGCGGGGCCTCCATCACGCCCTCGGCGGTCAGCACGCGGGCGCGGTCCACGTCGTGCACAAACTGGGCGACGTAGTCGTTGGCGGGATCGGTGAGGATCTCATCCGGCGTGCCCACCTGGACAATGCGGCCATCGCGCATCACGGCGATCCGATCGCCGAGGAACATGGCCTCGTTGAGGTCGTGGGTGATGAAGATGATGGTTTTGCCGAGGTCGCGCTGGAGGTCGACCAGCTGCTCCTGCATCTCGCGGCGGATCAGCGGATCCAGGGCCGAGAAGGCCTCATCCATCAGCAGCACATCGGTGTCCGAGGCCAGCGCGCGGGCCAGGCCCACCCGCTGCTGCATGCCACCGGAGAGCTGACCGGGCATCTTCTGCTCCCAGCCCTCCAGGCCCACCCGGGCCAGGATGTCCATGGCGCGGGCACGGCGCTCGGCCGCGGGCACCCCCTGGATTTCCAGTGCGTAGGCTGCGTTATCCAGCACCGTGCGGTGAGGCAGCAGCGCGAAGTGCTGGAACACCATCGAGATGGATTCGCGGCGAATCTCGCGCAGCTTGCTCGCCGGGATTCCGGCGATTTCCTTGCCCATGACCCGTACGGAACCCGCGGTGGGCTCCCACAGTCCGTTGAGCATCCGGATCAGGGTGGATTTTCCCGAACCACTCAGGCCCATGACCACAAAGATTTCGCCGGGCTTCACGTCGAAGGACGCGTCGATGACGGCGGCGGTACCGAGGCCCGCGATCTCCTCGCGGGATGCGCCGGCACGCAGTTTATTCAGGGCTTCTCGCGGCTTTTTTCCGAAAATTTTGTAGAGGCCCGAAGCCTCTACCGCAAAGTTATGTGACACAGATTTTTTCCGGTCATCCGGGCGACGTTTCCGCCAGCGGCCGGGTGACACTCGCTCTTACGTCCGGGTCTTCCGCGCCCGGCATACCCCCGTGCTCAAGCCTTCCCGAACATCGGTGGTAATCGGGTGGCGAAGGGTGGCATGCCCGGGGCGATCATGGGATCGCCGCCGGCGTGACTGACCATACGCCCGGGTGTCATTTCCACTGAAAATGACTTCCGGCCGCGGGCTCGTTGCGGACCTTTGTCCGTCAACCACGCTAACAAGGTTCGGGGGTGAGTTGCCAATCGAGAACCTTGAGATCGCGCTCAGGGCACAAAAATACCGCGACCTGAGTCGCGGTAAAAAGCTGGTCAAACGCTAAATATCGAGGCGTTACCGGAACGTTACATCACGTGCATGCAAACTCGGACAAACGCACTCACCCCCGGGCATGTTGTCTCTGAGGCAACCCGGGGGTGAGTGGGGCGAAAATCGCTAGTCGAGCAGCAGTGCGGGCTCCTCAATAATGGATGCCACATCGGCGATGAAGCGGGAGACCACATCGCCGTCCACGACGCGGTGATCGAAGGATCCACCGATCGTGGTCACGAAGCGCGGACGCACCTCGCCGTCCACGACCCAGGGCTTCTGCTTGATCGTGCCGAGTGCCACGATTCCGACCTCGCCGGGGTTCAGGATCGGGGTACCGGTGTCCATCCCGAACACACCGATGTTGGTGATCGTGATCGTGCCATCCTGCATATCCGCCGGGGTGGTCTTGCCGTCCCGGGCGGTCAGGGTGAGCTGCTCAAGCGACTTGGCCAGCTCGAGCAGTGACATGCCCTGAGCCTCCTTGACGTTGGGCACGATCAGGCCGCGCGGGGTGGCCGCGGCGATGCCGAGGTTCACGTAGTGACGCACGATGATCTCGTTCTCGGTCCAGGTCGCGTTGACCGTGGGGTTCCGACGCACGGCCCAGATGATCGCGCGGGCCATGATCAGCAGCGGGGACACCTTGACGCCGGCGAAGTCGGGGGAGGCCTTGAGGCGCTTCACAAACTCCATCGTGCGGGTCGCATCCACGTCCACAAACACGCTCACATGCGGCGCGGTGAACGCGCTCTGCACCATCGCCTGGGCGATGGCCTTCCGCATGCCCTTGACCGGGATCCGCTCCTCGCGCTCGGGCGCCCAGGCGGGGGTCTCGATGTTGCGGAACACGCTGGCCTGACCGGCCGAACGCACCACGTCATCACGGGTGATCTCGCCCACCAGGCCGGTGCCCTGAACCGCGGACAGGTCCACGCCCAGGTCCTTGGCCAGCTTGCGGATCGGCGGCTTGGCGATGATCGGGTTGGCCGAGGCTGCGGGCACGCTGGGCGGCGGCACCGGGGCGGCCGCGGGGGTCGGGCGGCCGCGGCGACGCGAGGTCACCGATCCGGCCGATCCGTACCCCACCAGCACCGAACCGGAACCCTCGGGCTCGGCGGCGATCGTGGACTGGGTGTCGGCGGCGGCCTCGACCACCGCGGCATCCGGGACCGGGGTGGCCGCCACCGGAGCGGCGGCGGCACCGTCGTTGACGGTGACGATCGGGGTGCCCACGTCCACCGTGGTGCCCTCGGCCACCAGGATCTCGCTGACGGTACCCGCAAACGGGGACGGCAGCTCCACCAGGGACTTGGCCGTCTCGATCTCCACCAGGGTGTCGTTGATCTCCACCCGGTCGCCCGGGGCCACCTTCCAGGAGACGATTTCGGCCTCGGTGAGGCCCTCGCCTACGTCCGGCAGGGGAAAACTCTGCTCGCTCATCTCGTCTCCTTCTAGTACGCCAGGGCCCGGTCCACCGCGTCCAGTACGCGGTCGGCGTCGGGCAGGTACAGTCCTTCAAGTTTCGCAGCCGGGAACGGGGTGTCAAACCCCGACACCCGCAGCACGGGGGCCTCCAGCGAGTAGAACGCCTTCTCGGCCAGGGTCGCGGCGATCTCCGAACCCACCGAGGCGTTCTCGGGGGCCTCCTGGGCCACCACTACGCGGCCGGTCTTGCGGGCGCTATCCAGCAGCGGGCCGTAGTCGATCGGGGAGATCGAGCGCAGATCCACCACCTCGGCGCTGATGCCCTCGCCCGCGGCCACCTCGGCGGCCTGCAGCAGGGTCGAGACCATCGCGCCGTGCCCGATCAGGGTCACGTCGGTGCCCTCGCGGGCCACGCGGCTCTGGTGCAGGCCCAGCTGCGACTCGGAGAGGTTGACCTCGCCCTTGGGCCAGTAGCGGCTCTTGGGCTCGAAGAACAGCACCGGGTCATTGCTCTGAATGGCCTCCTGGATCATCCAGTAGGCATCGTTCGGGGTCGAGGGGCTGACCACGCGCAGGCCCGCGGTGTGCGCGAAGTAGGCCTCGGGGCTCTCCTGGTGGTGTTCGACGGCGCCGATGTGCCCGCCGTAGGGGACCCGGATCACCACGGGCATAGACAGGGTGCCACCGTGACGGTTGGTCTGCTTGGCCAGCTGGGACACGATCTGGTCGAAGGCCGGGTAGATGAAGCCGTCGAACTGAATCTCGCACACCGGACGGTACCCGCGCATGGCCAGGCCGATCGCGGTGCCCACGATCCCGGATTCGGCCAGCGGAGTGTCCTGCACCCGGCGCGGTCCAAACTCGGCCTGCAGGCCCTCGGTGATGCGGAAGACGCCACCCAGCGGGCCGATGTCCTCACCCATCAACAGGACCTTCTCGTCCGCGGCGAGCGCGGCGCGCAGCCCGGCATTAAGCGCCTTGGCCATCGGCATGTTCACGATTTCGCTCATCGGTTGTCCTCCGTCATCGATGCCTCATACCGGGTCAGCCAGTCCGACTGCTCCCGCATGCGGGGGTGCTCCTCGGAGTACACGTGTTCAAACATGGTGGGGAAGTCGGGGGCTTCCAGGGCCAGGGTGCGAGCACGCACGTCGGCGCACAGATCCTTGGCATCCTCGGCGGCGCTGGTGAACAGCGACTCGGATGCACCCCGGGCCCGCAGGTACGCCTCGAAGCGGACAATGGGGTCACGCTGACCCCACTCGGCGCGCTCCTCGTTGGTGCGGTACTTGGTGGGGTCATCGCTCGTGGTGTGCGCACCCATCCGGTAGGTCATCGCCTCGATGAAGCGCGGACCCTGGCCCACGCGGGCCTCGTCCAGGAACTGCGAGGTGACCGCATAGCTGGCCAGCACGTCGTTGCCATCGATCTGCACGCTGGGCAGGCCGAAGCCCGCGCCGCGCAGGTATAGCGGGGTGCGCGACTGCACCGAAACCGGGACCGAGATGGCCCACTGGTTGTTCTGCAGGAAGAAGACCTGCGGGGTCTGGTGGCTCGCGGCGAAGACCAGGGCCTCGCTCACATCTCCCTCGGAGGTCGATCCGTCGCCGAAGTAGACGATCGTGGCCTCGTCGGTCTCGACATTGCCGGTGCCGCTGGCACCGTCGAAGAGCTGCCCCATCGCGTAGCCGGTGGCGTGCAGGGTCTGCGAGCCGAGGACCAGCGTGTAGAGGTGGAAGTTGCCATTTTTGGGATCGGTGGGATCCCATCCACCCAGGGTCACCCCGCGCATCAGGCTGAGGATGTTCACCGGGTCGACCCCGCGGATCATCCCCACGACGTGCTCGCGGTAGGAGGGGAAGATGTGGTCCTGCGGGCGGGCGGCGTGGGCCGACCCCACCTGCGCACCCTCCTGGCCCTCGCTCGGCGGGAACAGGGCCATCTCGCCCTGACGCTGCAGGTTGGTAGCCTCGCGGTCAAACGCCCGCACCGAGACCATGTCGCGGTAGAAGCGCTCATGGTGGGCATCGGTCAGGCTGTCCAGGCGTGCCAGGAACGGCTCGGCGGCCGGGGTCGGCGCGAAGGTGCCGTCGGCGCTCAGGAACCGTACCGGCTCCGGGGCTTGTTCGGTGTGAAGAGTCATGATGTTCTCCGGTTAGGCTGCTCGGGCCGGGTGGCCGGCGGGCAGCTCGGATAGGATCTCCGCCGCCGTGGCGAGGAGGGGGGCGAGGGATTCTTCCTCGCCGATGCTCAGGCGGATGCCGTCTCCGGCAAACGGTCGGGTGACCAGGCCCGCATCCAGCAGACGCTCGGCACCGGCCAGCGTGTGCTCACCCAGCGCGAGCCAGATGAAGTTGGATTCGCTGTGGGGGATGTTCCATCCCTGCGCGCGCAGCGCATCAACCAGGCGGGTGCGCCGCTCGGTGATGGTCGAGACGCGCTCAAGCAGCTCGGCCTCGGCTTCGAGCGACGCGAGCGCCGCCGCCTCGGCCACGCCGGTAACCGACAGCAGCACCTCGGTCAGGCGGGCGGCCTGCAGGATCTCGGCCGGTCCGGTCGCCCAGCCCACGCGCAGGGCGGCCAGGCCGTAGGCCTTGGAGAAGGTGCGCAGGATCACCAGGTTCGGGTAGCGGCCAATCAGCGTGCGACCATCCACGGTGGCGGGATCGGTGACAAACTCCGCGTAGGCCTCATCCAGCAGGACCAGGAGGTCGCTCGGAACCTTCTCCATGAACGAAGCAAACTCCTCGGCGGTCACGATCACGCCGGTGGGGTTATTCGGGGAGCACACAACGACGACCCGGGTTTCCGGGGTGATCGCCGCGGCCATGGCGTCCAGGTCGTGTCCACCGTCGGCGCGGTTGGGGACCATCACGGCGGTGGCGCCGGTCACGGTGGTCATCGTCACATACGCCTCAAACGAGCGCCAGGAGAACAGGATCTCGTCGCCGGGGCCCGCGGCCGCCAGGAAGAGCTGCTGCAGCAGGGCGATCGCCCCGGTCCCGATCAGGACCTCATCGGCGGTGGTTCCCAGTCGCTCCGCGAGGGCCGAACGCAGCGCCGGAGCACTCGCGTTGGGATAGCGGTTCAGCGTCAGCGCAGACGTCGCCGCCGCCAGCACCGAGGGCAGCGGCGGGAACGGATTCTCGTTGCTCGAGAGCTTGAAGGCATCAGCCGCCGCGGGGCGGCCCTGCTGATAACCCGGTGAGGCCAGGATCTCGGGCCTCAGCTTCACAGATGTTCGTTGTACGTTATCCACCACCAAAGTCTATTCATCCGCCGATACCGGCGCTGGAATGTAGTGCGACTCGCCGCAAGAACTGCGATAGTGGAGCATATGGGAAATTTTCTCCTGCGATTAATCACCAACGCGATTGCGATTTGGCTCACCACGCTGCTGCTGAGCGGCGTCACCGTGCGCCCGTTTTCGGATGACCAGTGGTGGCAGATTGGGCTCAGCTACCTCATCGTCGCCTTCATCTTTGCGGTGGTCAACGGCATCCTGGGCACCATCGTGAAGATCGTGGCGATTCCGCTCTACGTGATCACGCTGGGGCTCATCTCCTTTGTGATCAACGGGGTGCTGCTGCTGATCGTCGCATCCGTCACCGAGTGGTTCGGATTCGGCCTGCGGGTGGAGAATCTGGGCTGGGCGATCCTCGGTGCCATCGTGATCTCGATCATCAACGCGATCATCGGCGCCATCCTGCGCCCCCAGCAAAGACGACGCTAGGCCGTGTCCGTGCCCGCGCAGCCCTTTGCGATTAACTTCGTCTGCTCCGGCAATATCTGCCGGTCGCCGATGGCCGAGGTCATCCTGCGAGGGCTCGCCGAGGAGGCGGGGCTGGCCTCCTCGTTACGCATCATCTCCACCGGCACCGGCGACTGGCACGTGGGGGAGCAGGCCGATCACCGCACGATCGCCTCCCTCGCCCGGCACGGCTACGACGGCAGCGCCCATCGTGCCCAAAAGTTTCAGCCCGAACACTACGACGAGTTCGACCTGCTGGTGGCCCTGGATCGCAGCCACGAACGCGTGCTGCGCGCCGGTGCCCCCACCCCCGAGGACGCCGATAAGGTGGCGCTCCTGCTGAGTTTTGATAGCGCGCAGGCCCATCTGCGCGATGTTCCCGACCCCTATTATGCGGACGATGCGGTGTTTGACGCGGTTTTTGTCATGATTAGGAAGGCGTGCGAACAACTTTTTCGCCAAATACAACCCGCGATCCGAGCAGGAGCCTCTCGATGACCTCACTTCCCATCCAGCCCCTCAGCCCCCTCGATGGCCGCTATCAGGCCGCCGTCAGCGGCCTGGGCGAGTACCTCAGCGAGGCCGGCCTGAACCGCGCCCGCGTTCAGGTTGAGGTGGAATGGCTGATCGCGCTGACCGGTCGCGGTGCCTTCGGGACCTCGCCGCTGAGCGATGAGCAGATCGATGCGCTGCGCGCCCTGTACACCGAGTTCTCGCAGGCCGACATCGAGTGGCTGGCCGAGAAGGAGGCCGTGACCCGGCACGATGTGAAGGCCGTGGAGTACCTGGTGCGTCACCGCCTGAGCGAGCTGGGCCTCGACAGCATTGCCGAGCTGACCCACTTCGCCTGCACCAGCGAGGACATCAACAACCTCTCCTATGCGCTGACCGTCTCCGCCGCCGTGCAGGAGGTCTGGCTGCCCGGCCTGCGTCGCGTGATCGACATCCTGCGTGAGCTGGCCCACGAGCACCGCGATGCGGCGATGCTCTCGCACACCCACGGTCAGCCGGCAACCCCGAGCACCATGGGCCGCGAGCTCGCGGTGACCGCCTGGCGTCTGGAGCGGATCGTCACCCAGATCCAGCAGACCGAGTACCTGGGCAAGTTCTCCGGTGCCACCGGCACCTTCTCCGCCCACGTGGTGGCCGAGCCCGAGGCTAACTGGCCCGCGCTGTCGAAGGAGTTCGTCGAGGGTCTGGGGCTCACCTGGAACCCGCTGACCACCCAGATCGAGTCCCACGACTGGCAGGCCGAGCTGTACGGCAAGGTGTCCCACGCCAACCGCGTGCTGCACAACCTGGCGACCGACATCTGGACCTACATCTCGATGGGCTACTTCACCCAGATCCCGCAGGCGGGTGCCACCGGCTCCTCGACCATGCCGCATAAGATCAACCCGATCCGCTTCGAGAACGCCGAGGCCAACCTCGAGCTCTCCAGCGCGATCCTCGACTCGCTCGCCGCGACCCTGGTGACCTCGCGCATGCAGCGCGACCTGACCGACTCGAGCGCCCAGCGCAACATCGGCGTGGGCTTCGGCCACTCGCTGCTGGCCCTGGACAACCTGGCCCGCGGCCTGCGCGAAATCTCGCTGAACCGTGCGGCCCTGCTGGCCGACCTCGACGCCAACTGGGAGATCCTGGGCGAGGCGATTCAGACCGTGATCCGCGCCGAGGTGGCCGCCGGACGCTCCTCGATCGAGGACCCGTACGCGCTGCTCAAGGAACTCACCCGCGGCAAGCGCATCGGTCAGGCCGACCTGATCGCGTTTGTGGAGAAGCTGGAAATCGGCGACGAGGCCAAGGCTCGCCTGCTCGCGCTGACCCCCGCGACCTACGTGGGACTGTCGGCCGAGCTGGTGGACTTCCTGCCGTAATCGGCAACCACGCACGCGGCCTCGGGGATTCCCGGGGCCGCGTTTGTGTTGTGGGGCGGCCGGCTATGCGGGCAGCGGTGCCCGGTCGGGCTCGGCGGCGGGCACAACCTCCGCCGGGCGGCGCAGCAGCTCCAGCAGGATGATCACCGCCAGGCCACCCACGAGGGTCCAGATCACCAGGCCCACGGTGAGCGGACGCCCCCAGACCAGGATCGCCGCGGCCCCCAGGGCCAGCACAATCCGGATCGTCGGCGCGAGCAGGCTCAGGCGACGGCCAAACCGGCCGGTTCCGATGCCGTGCCGATCGCCGAAGGACCGAGCCCGGGTGAACAGGGCGGTGCTCGCACCGCGCAGGGTCCGGGGCGTGCGCCAGGGACCGGCCCACCAGGCGATGATCCCCACCAGCAGCGCGATGATCGCGACGGTGATCGACAGATCCCGGGTAAACCCGATTCCGGTTTCCAGCACCAGCCGGGCCACCGGAACCGAGCCCAGGCTGGCGCCGAGGCTCGGGGTCAGCACGCTCACACCGATGTTCAGGGCCAGCACCACCAGGAGCAGCACCCCGGCGAGCAGTCCGGCACCCCACAGCACCGCGGACCGACGCCTGGGTGCCAGCAGGACGCCGCCGAGAAGCGCAAGCAGCCCCAGGGGTGCCAGCCAGGCTCCCGCGGCCTGCAGGAGGGCGTAGCCGGGACGCAGGCGGGCCAGCTCATCGCCCTGCACCAGAACCAGCGTGCGATCCACCGTGGGGATCGCCGCGGCAATCCCGACCCCCTCGCTCTGCAGCCGGGATTTCACCGCATCGATGATCGGGCCGAGCTGGACGCCGAGACTGCCGTCGCTACCGAGGGTGAGCAGGGAGTTTTCGGTGCCCGAGAGCGCCGCCACCACCTCGCGATGCGTGTGGGTGAGCAGACCCGTGGTGAGCTGGGTGAAGGCGGGGGAGGCGATCAGCTCGTCCACCGTGCGCTCGATCAGCCCGTTCATTCCGGCCACCGCGACGCCCTGCAACGCGTTCAGGGCGGTGCGAGCGCGCTCGGGGACATCAAGATTCCCCAGCCCCTCAAAGGCGCTGGCCGTGAGGGAGGGGAGGTCCGCGGCGTCGATGATCGCCTGGCTGACCTCGCTCGCGATCAAGGATCGCACCTCGGGTTCGGCCAGCAGCGGCTCGAAGGTATCCACAAACACCTCGGTCTGGGCGGTCTGGGTGGCCGCCCAGTTGGCCACGATGGCGACCGGGGCAAGCAGGGCCCCGAGCGCCAGCAGCACACCGGCCCCGATCCAGCGCAGGCGTCGCCCGGCGGATCGAGATCCCCGCAGGCGCGCGTTTTCGGCCTCCAGGCCGGCCAGGCGGGCGTGCAGGGTCGCGTTCTCGGCGGATTGTGGTGCTGCGTTCTCGCTCATCGGTGCAAGCGTAGCGCGGGCAGAGCTGCGCGCCTATGCCCACGTTCACGCGCCACCGGCCCGAAACCACGAAGCCCGCGATCCGAATCGGCGTTCGGGTCGCGGGCGAGGGTGGGTGCGCGGGTGATGCCTAGTGGGCGCGGGGGCGCTGGTCGCCCTCGGTGTCCTGCGCGTGAATGTCACGGGCTTCAAAATCGTCGGGCTTGATGGCCAGCGAGAACATCGCGATTCCGATCAGGCCCACGATGAAGGCGACGCCGCCGAGAATGAGACCGAGCATCGGCTCCCGGGAGGCGTAGGCGGCGATCAGACCGGTGAATCCACCGAAGATCAGGGCGATCACCAGCAGCTCCACCGGACGCAGAATCTCGCGACGGGTGGGCTTGCGCGGCGGCACCGGAGCGACCTGGGCGGCCGCGTCAAACGCGTTGGCGGTCTCCGCGGCCGGGGCCTCGCCGGCGGGTTGAGCGTCCGCAGCGGGCTGGGAATCCGAGGCGGGCTCGGCATTCGTGGCGGGCCGTGCGTCCGAGCCGGGCTGGGCTGCGGTGCCGGGCACCGATTCCGGGGCGGCGGGTGCCGCCGGGGTGGTTTCGGGCTCCTGGTCGGCTGCGGGGGAGGTCATGTACTAGTCGCCTTTCGAGACGGAAACTGCGGGGACCACCTTGGCAGCCGGGGCCCATTTCAGGGAGAGTGCGGCGATCGCCTGGTAGGCAGCGACGATGGCCGCATACGCTCCAAACAGGCCGACGGTCATGATCGAGGCGTTCAGCACACCCGGAGGGGTCTTGCCGTCACCACCGAAGTTGTGAACATAGTCCGGACGCACCAGCAGCACGGCGACGGCCAGCAGCAGGGTGAACGCCCCCACGGCGATCCAGTCGCGGGCAATGCCCAGGCGTCCGCGGGCACGCAGCCCGCCGACAAGCTCGAGCACACCGCTGATCAGCGCCCATCCGGCGACCAGGCCGAGCAGGCCGATCAGATGCGCGGCGGGGGAGGTCAGCAGGATCACCAGGGCGGCGATGCCGGCAACCACGCCGACCGCGCCCTGCGCGCGGGTCGCACCGCGGCCGAAACGAACGGGCACGTTGCGGGCGCCCCAGATCAGCTGGATGAGTCCCTCGATCAGCGCATACGCGGCGAATGCCGTGAGACCCAGCTGCGGGGAGTGGTCGCTGGAGAAGGTGATGACCAGCGCCACCACGGCCGCAATCACCGCACGCGAGAGCGGCAGCAGCCAGCTCCCGGAGGGCAGCGCGGGCGGGGTATCGCCGGTGTGAACGGCTTCGGACGTGGCCACGACTTATCCTCTTTCCCAGGATTTATACGATCCCACCCAGTCTACGCCAGCCAGCGCGCAACGCCGCCCGCGAGCACGTACACTTCCGCCCGCGAAACCGGCGCCCCGAAACCGCCGCCGTTCCGAGGCTAGGGGCCGGGGGCAAGCCTAGGAACCGGGGGCGAGGTCCGCGAAGCGGGAGAAGTGCCCGTGGAACGCCACGGTCACATCCCGGGTGGGACCGTTACGGTGCTTGGCCACGATCAGGTCGGCCTCGCCCGCGCGCGGGTTGTCGCGGTCATACGCGCTTTCGCGGTGCAGCAGGATGACCATGTCGGCGTCCTGCTCAAGCGAGCCCGACTCACGCAGGTCCGAGATTGCGGGTTTCTTGTCCGCGCGCTGCTCGGGTCCACGGTTCAGCTGCGACAGCGCGATCACCGGCACCTGAAGCTCCTTGGCCATCAGCTTGAGCGATCGCGAGAACTCCGACACCTCCTGCTGGCGGCTTTCCACGCGCTTACCCGAGGTCATCAGCTGCAGGTAGTCGATCACGACGAGCTTGAGACCCACCTTCTGCTTGAGCCGGCGGCACTTGGCGCGGATCTCCACCAGGGTCATGTTGGGGCTGTCGTCGATGTAGAGCGGGGCATCGTTGATCTTGCCGCGGGTCGCGGCGATCTTGGTCCAGTCGCGCTGGTCCACGGTTCCCTTACGCATGTTCTGCAGCGGAACCGAAGCCTCGGCGGCCATCAGACGCATCGCGATCTCGGCGCGACCCATTTCCAGGGAGAAGAAGATCGAGGGCATGTTGTTGCCGATCGAGGCGGCGCGGGCGAAGTCGAGCGCCAGCGTGGACTTACCCAGGGCCGGTCGTGCGGCCACCAGGATCAGCTGACCGGGGTGGAACCCGTTGGTGAGCTCGTCCATCTCGACAAAGCCGGTGGGCACACCGGTCATCTGGCCGTCCTTGCCGGCGGCGGCCTCGATCTCGTCGATCGCGGCACCGAGGGCATCGGTCAGGGGGACATAGTCTTCGGTGTCGACGTTGCCGTTGACCGCGTAGATCTCGGCCTGGGCGTTGTTGACCAGGTCGAGCGCCTCGCCCTCACCCTGGTAACCCATCTGCACGATGCGGGTCCCGGCCTCCACCAGGCGGCGCAGCAGCGCACGCTCGGCGACGATGCTCGCGTAGTACCCGGCGTTGGCCGCGGTGGGGACCAGGCTGGTGAGCGAGTGCAGGTAGTCGGCGCCGCCGGCACGTGAGAGCTCACCCTGCTTGATCAGCTCGTCGGTGACGGCGATCACATCGGTGGGTTCACCGTGCGAGTAGAGCGAGAGAATCGCGTCGTAGATGATCTCGTGCTTGGGCACGTAGAAGTCGGTTCCGCGGACAGTCTCGACCACATCGGCGACGGCGTCCTTGGACAGCAGCATGCCGCCCAGGGCCGACTGCTCGGCAAGCAGATCGTGGGGCGGGGTACGCTCGGCACGCGAGCCTTCGCCCAGGCCCGGGTCCGACAGGCCAAGATCCGCAATAGACACCGATTTACTCCTTCACGCCAGGCGCGATAACCGCCGTGTCGACCATCGTCGCGCGGTATAAGCACACCACGGACCACCGACACCGGACCCCTGCACCGGCCGGAGAATTCGGGCCGCGAGAGGGATCCTCGACCACGCTACGGGAGCACCCCCACGAATCACAAATACACCTGTGGATAACTCTGTGGAGAATCTGCGGGAAACTCCGCAACCATTGTGCACAACCTGTGGGGGATCCTGTGGATAAGAAAAAAGTTTAGCCATATATATGTGGATAACCAGGGGTTTTATCTCTCCACATGGATGTGGGAAAAACTCTCTCCACCGATGGATGAATGTTGCCGTCATACACAGCCCTCGTGTGCACAACTACTTGACCGCGGCCGATTGGTGCCGTAGATTACGGCGTTCCATTTGCCGGACGCTCGTTTTCCTCACACGCCGGTCTGATTCACTCCTCCCACATCACACCCCTAGCCTCGGAGGATCGATGAGGATCACCGCTTCACGCACCACCCTGTACGCCGGTTCCCTCGCCCTGCTCCTCGCCGGAACCCTGTTTGTCCCCGCCGCCGGTGCCCACGCCGCGCCGGGCACCGCACCGCCCCCGGATCCGCCCTCGGGTCCGCCCGCGGCGGTCGCTCCGAAGCCCGGGGAGGCGGCGCCGGATGCCCGGAGCCTCGCCCGCGAGGTGGATCGCTCCTTCTACGAGGTGCCCACCCCCATCCCCGCGACCCCGGGCCGACTGATCCGGCAGCAAGCCATCGACGCCAAGCTCTATACCGAGAACCTTCGCGTTCCGGCCCAGGCCGAGGTGATCATGTACTCCAGCACCTCCACGGATGGCACCCCCACCGTGGTGACCGGCACCGTGTTTACCCCCTGGAACGCCTATTCGGGCACCGGAGAGCGCCCCCTCGTCACCCTCGCCCCGGGCACCCAGGGCCTCGGTGCCGACTGTGCCCCCTCGCGTCAGTTTGTGGCGGGCACCGAGTATGAGGCGTTCCAGGTCACCGCGCTGCTCCTGGCCGGGTATTCGGTGGTGGTCACCGACTATGAGGGCATGGGCACCACCCTGGATGCGACCTATCTCGCGCGCGTGAGCCAGGCCAACGCGGTCCTGGATGCCGCGCGGGCCGCCCCGCAGACCGGGCTTCCCTCGATCAGCGCCACGTCTCCGGTGATGCTCTACGGCTACTCGCAGGGCGGGGGCGCGAGCGCGGCCGCCGCCGAGCGCGCGGCCGCCTATGCGCCGGAACTGCCGATCCTCGGCGGATATGCGGGCGGCGTGCCCGCCAACCTGCACGCGGTGGCCGGCTACGTTCAGGAACGGCCCGCGGGATCCATCCTGCTCTTCGCCCTGACCTCGATCGGAGATCTCGCCGGGATCGGTGCCGATAACTATCTCAACGCGGCCGGACGCGAGGCTCGCGCCTGGGCGGCCGATAACTGCGTGAGTCCCACCAGCGATCGCTACGGCACCACCCCGCTGCGATCGCTCACCACGAGCGGCGAGTCGGTGACCGAGCTGATCGACCGTATCCCCGAATACTCCCGGGTGATCGACGAGCAGACCATCGGTCGGGGCACACCCAACTTCCCGATGCTGATCGGGCAGAGCCCCGCCGATGACATCATTCCCGCCGGACAGTCCGCCGACCTGGTCGCGCAGTGGTGCTCCCGCGGTGCCCCGATCACCAGCGTGCAGGCCCCGGCGGTAGGGCATGTGGTCGCCGCGGCCATGCTGGTCCCCGACGCCCTGTGGTTCCTCCACAAGCTGGTCGAGCACCATCCCGCGCCCTCAACCTGCGGCTAGCCCCGAACAATGCAAAACGGCCCCGGATCCAAGATCCGGGGCCGTTTTGGCGATGCACCCCGAGGGGTGAATCAACTACTTAGCGGCTACCACCTGAAGGGTGATGGTCGCGCTAACCTCGTCGTGCAGACGAACCAGGACCTTGTGGTCACCGGTTGCCTTGATCGCGTTGGGGATCTCGACCTTACGCTTGTCGATCTCGCCAGCGCCCGCAGCCGAAACGGCGGCGGCGATGTCAGCGGTCTTCACCGAACCGAACAGGCGGCCTTCGCGACCGGCCTTGACGGTCAGCTTGACCTTGCCCTGCTCCAGGTTTGCCTTGAGCGCCTGAGCGTCCTCGAGGTTGTGCAGTGCACGAGCGGCGCGAGCCGCCTTGATCTGCTCAACCTGCTTCTCGCCACCGCGAGTCCAGACAACAGCAAAGCCCTTGGGCACGAGGTAGTTACGGGCAAAGCCGTTCTTCACCTCGATAACGTCCCCGGGGGCACCGAGACCGGTGACCTCGTGGGTCAGAATTACCTTCGACATTTGCTTACTCCTTAGCGGCCGGAGCCGGCGTAGGGGAGAAGAGCCATCTCACGTGCGTTCTTGACGGCACGTGCGATGAGGCGCTGCTCCTGGACGGAAACACCGGTGATGCGACGGGCGCGGATCTTTCCACGCTCGGAGATGAACTTGCGCAGGGTTGCGACATCCTTGTAGTCGATGACGCCGACGCGGATAGCCTTCGCGGGAGCGACGACCTTTGCGCCCTTACCGCGGGCAGGCTTGCGGCCAGGGCCGCCAGACTTTCCAGCCATAATGATTTCCTTAGTGTGCTACCTCGAGCCGAAGGCTCGAAGAAAATTTCTTAGAAGGGAGTGTCGTCCCCGAAGGTGCCGGGAGTGTTCCAGGCATCTGCTCCGGAGGACGCGTTGTTCGACGGCGCGTTGTTGTACGACGGCGCGGCACTGGCCCAGGGCTCATCCGATACGGCACCCTGCTGCGGGGAGCGAGCTCCACCGCCGGAGGACTGTGCACGGCTGACCTGAGCGGTTGCGTACCGCAGCGACGGACCGATCTCGTCAACTTCAAGCTCGATCGCGGTGCGCTTTTCGCCTTCCTTCGTCTCATAGGAACGCTGCTTCAGGCGACCGGTCGCGATGACACGGCTTCCCTTGCTCAGCGATCCGGCGACGTGCTCGGCAAATTCGCGCCAGACCGAAGCGCGGAGGAACAGCGCTTCGCCGTCCTTCCACTCGTTCGACTGACGATCGAAGTTACGCGGGGTCGATGCGATCGTAAAGTTGGCGACCGCCAGCCCGGACTGCGTGTAGCGCAGCTCCGGGTCCGAGGTGAGGTTTCCCACCACGGTAATGATCGTTTCGCCGGCCATCGAAACTACTCGGCCTTCGCCTCGGCCGACTGGGCCTTAGCGGCAGCACGGGCGGCCTTGGCGCTTGCGCGCTCGGCTTCCACGGCAACCTGAGCGATTGCTTCCTCGGCACGCAGCACCTTGGTGCGCATGACGGCCTCGGACAGCTTGAGCTGACGGTCCAGCTCAGTGGTCGCGGCAGCGGTAGCGGTGAAGTCGACGACAGCGTAGATGCCTTCGGCCTTCTTGTTGATCTCGTACGCCAGACGACGACGGCCCCAGATGTCAACCTTTTCGATGGTTCCACCATCGTTGCGGATGACGTTCAGGAACTTGTCGAGGCTCGGTGCAACCGTGCGCTCGTCAATCTCCGGGTCGAGAATAACCATGAGTTCATACTGATGCGTCACTAACCCACCTCCTTCGGACTCGAACGGCCACAGGATTTCTGTGACAGGAGGGTTCTGCATCGTTGCCGATCCTCGCCCCAGAAGGGGGCTTAAATGGACAACTTGCTCAGTCTACTTGATTTTGACCGCGCGTGTCGCCCCTGTGGACAACTCCACCGCGTTATCCGGCCTGTGGAAAGCACGACACCCCGCCTCCCAGAGGGGAACGGGGTGTCGTGAATACGGATGAACTAGCCGTTGACGGCCACGTTTCCCGCGTCCTGAGCCTTCTTCAGGCCCTCCTT